>NZ_RFSK01000106.1 GCF_009923995.1 Janthinobacterium sp.
TGATAGTGCTGCAACCAGTGTGAAAGTAGGTTATCGTCAGGCTTGTTATTCGCAGTAGAGAAAAACCCGCTCAGCAATGAGCGGGTTTTTTTTCGTCTGGCGGTTTTATGGGATGTCGTTCAATACCCCCTACAATGGCGGTATGCGCATCCTGATCATTGAAGACAACCCCGATATTCTCGCCAATCTCTACGCCTATCTGGAAGCCAAGGGCCATGTGCTCGATTCGGCCATGAATGGCTATGCCGGCCTGGCCTTGCTGGCTCAGCATGCATACGATGTGATCGTGCTCGATGTCATGTTGCCTGGCTTGACGGGACTGGAACTGTGCCAGAAACTGCGCGGTGAATTGCACAACAGCACACCGGTGCTGATGCTGACGGCGCGTGATACCTTGGAAGACAAGGTCGCCGGCTTTGACAGCGGTGCCGATGATTACCTGGTCAAGCCATTTTCCTTGCTGGAACTGGAAATCCGCCTGCAAGCCTTGCTGCGCCGCGCGCGCGGGCAAACCACGGGCGCGGCCATCCTGACGGTGGGCGAATTGCGTTTCGATACAGAAAAATTCGAAGTCCGGCGCGCCGGCCAGCCCTTGACCTTGACCAGGACCGGTTACACCATCCTGAAATGCCTGATGAGTGAGGCGCCCAAACTGGTGCCGCGCGACCGGCTCGAGCATGAAGTTTGGGGTGACGACCGCCCCGACAGTGATGCCTTGCGCACGCACATCCATGCGCTACGACAAGTACTCGACAAGCCGTACGCCTTCCCCATGCTGCGCACCATTTCCGGCATCGGCTATAAACTGCTGAGTGAAGATGCGGCCGTTTAACTCCTTGAAGCGGCGCATCATCGTCGCTTATCTCCTGTTTGCCGTGGTGGCGAGTCTCTTTTTTGCCATCATCGCCGCCATCGCCGTCGAAGGTATCGAAGTGCGCCTCGTCGATGAACGCCTCAAGGAAGTGGCGGCCTGGGCCTCGCCGCGGCATGCGGCCGGTCTGTCCGTCGAGATGCCGGCCGGCCTGAGTTTTCATCACGCGGGCGATATCCCGCCGCCGCTGCGCGGGCTGGCCCCCGGCATGCATGAAAAAACCATCGACGGCGTCGATCTGCACGTGCTGGCTGGCCGCGACGTACATGGTGACTTCGTCGTCATCGACCATGCCACGGAATATGAAAAGATCGAGATGGTGGTCTACAGCATGTTTGCCCTGGCATTTCTCGGTTTCCTAATTTGCGCTTCCTTGCTGGGCGCCTTCATCGCCAACCGCCTGATCACGCCCATCATGGCGCTGGCGCAAGCCGTCAAGGCTGGTCAGCCGGCGCTGCCGCTGCAGGATAATGCCGATGAACTGGGAATCCTGGCGCGTGCTTTTGCCGCACGTACGACGGAGTTGACGGAAGTTCTCGACCGGGAGCGGTTTTTTACGGGAGATGTCAGCCACGAACTGCGCACGCCGTTGACGGTGATTACGGGCGCGGCGGAAATCCTGATGGCGCATGGCGACGGCGCCCCTGTCGTGCGGGCCGCCTCCGAACGCATTGCGCGGGCCGCGCGCGAAGCCACCGATTCCGTGACGGTGCTGCTGCGCCTGGCGCGGGCGCCGGAGTTGCTGGAATGTGCGCCATTTTCTGTCGCGGAACTGGCCGGGCAGGAGTGCCAGCGTTACCAGCCATACACGGCGGGCAAGCCGCTGACGCTCGTCTTTGTGCCGGACCACGACTTTCAGCTCGACGCTCCGCGCGAACTGCTCGCCGCCGCCATCGGCAACTTGGTACGCAACGCCTGCCTATACACCTTGCAGGGCGAGGTCACCGTGCGCCTGGCGGGGCGCGCCCTGATCGTCGAGGACACGGGACCCGGCTTGCCGGAAGCGGCGCGAGCGCGCCTGCTGCACCAGCCCATACCGGCCGGCCTGGCTGGTTCGTCCGGCACGGGCCTGGGACTGGGCCTGGTTCAACGCATATGCCTGCATCTGGGCGCCAGCCTGACATTCACTCCCCGCCCCGGCGGCGGTAGCGTATTGCGTATTGATTTTATCTAAGTGTTACACGTGATTTTCGTACATTTAACGAAAATTTAACGCATATCTGACGTGGTTTTCACCTTCTTCCTTGTATGGTCTGCCCGGACGCTTGTCTTGCCACGCCGCCGTGCATGGGCGATGTCGTCATGTTCTCTTCATATAGACACTGTACGATGACTCGCATGGCTGCTGCCCTGCATGCGGCCAGTCCTTTTCATCCCATCAAGTAATTGTGCGTATCCATGCTGGCCAAACTGAAGTTCCTTACTCTCCCCAAACGTATCGATAGCGTATTCATGTTGTCGGCCGTCCTGATCATTGGAATTGGCAATTACAGCAACCTCGACCTGGCGCTTGCCGACAGCATGTATGACGGCGTGCGGGGGCAGTTTGCCGGTACGGCCAACGCACTGGCGGATAGTCTTCAGTCCGGCATGACCTTGCTGGCCGGCGCCGCGATCTTGCTGGCGATCTGGGATGCGCTGCGCCCCTTGCTTTGGTCCACATCAAGCCGCGTGGCCTTGCGCGTGCTGGCGTTGTCGGCCGTCCTGGTGCCGCTCGGCATCTATCTGCTGTCCGCGTTCAGCGGCGTGTCGTGCCCGACGGAGGTATTGCGCTATGGCGGCTTGGCATCCTACACGCGCCTGCTGGAAAGCGTGCCGGCGCAGGCGTCCGCCATGGTCTGCCTGCCGGCCACGGGGGCGAGCCATGCCTGGTGGCTGCTGGCCCTGCCGCTGTTTTTCCTGCCGCGCCGGCCACGCCTGGCGGTGCTGGCGGGCGGCGTCATGCTGCTGTGCGGCCTGGGACTGGGCTGGCTGCAACAACTGCGAGGGGCACAGTTCTTTACGCATACCTTGTGGTCGGCGTGGATTGCCTCCTTCCTCGTTTATCTGCTGTATCAACTGCTGAAAGCCGACGACGCGTTGGCCTGAAACGGAAAAGTACGTCACAATCTGCCTGTCGAGTTGTCGTTTCATACAAAAACAGGAGCACCATGAACGAGCAGATTGCGAGAGAAGTGGTATTGGTCCGGGCTATCGAGACGGCCGATCAGAAAAAAGAAGTCCTCAGCGAGGACGACCGCATGTATGCCAGCCGCAGCGCGCGTGAGCTTGCCCAGTGGCAAGCTTCAGGCAAGCAGGCCGAGGTCACGGGCGACGACTTCCTGCAGCAGCGCTCCGAACTCATCATCAAACGCATCACAGAACGCACGCCAGCTTTCGCCGCTTTCGCGAAACGCCGCAACGGCATGAAAACCCTGGCGCTGACCTTGCCCCTGCTGGCCCTGCTGCTCGGTGCCGGACTCGACCGCATTACGGACCCGCACCGCGTCGACCTGCTGTCGGCCCCCTTGTTGCTGATCATCGCCTGGAATCTGCTGGTGTACCTGGGCTTGCTGATCTGGCTGTGCATTCCCTCGCATTCCCTCGGCTGGCCGAAAGCGGGACTGGTGCGCCACCTGAGCGTGGGGCGCTTGTCCCTGCCGCGCAAGCTGCCGCACGCCTTGTCAGCGGGCTTGCTCAGCTTCATGGGTGAATGGGCGCACCTGAGCGCGAAACTGACGGCTGCGCGCCTGGGCCGCACCATCCACCTGAGCGCCGCCATGTTCGCCATCGGCGCCGTCGCCTCGCTGTATGCGCGCGGTTTTCTGTCGCAATATGCAGCCGGCTGGGAAAGTACCTTCCTCGGCGCCAGCCAGGTGCACGGCCTGCTTTCGACCCTGTTTGCGCCGGCCATTGCCCTGTTTCATCTGCAAGGCTTTTCGCTGGCGGAAATCGAAGCGCTGCGTTTCCCGCAAACGACGAACGTCGAGGGCGGCGCGCGCTGGGTGCACTTGTATGCGGCCACCATCTTCCTGCTGGTCGTCGTGCCCCGCCTGGTCCTGGCCCTCGTCAACAACTGGCGCGCCGCGCGCCTGGCCAGGCACTTTCCGCTGGATCTGGATCAGCCGTATTTCCGCAAGCTCAACGAAAGCATCGGCGTGGCCACGGGCGGCATGCTGCGCGTCTTGCCGTACAGCTTCACGGTCGATGAGGCGCGCCACAAGGGCCTGGGCCAGCTCTCCATCATGCTGTTTGGCGAACAGGGGCGCATGATGCTGCGGCCGTCGACGTCGTATGGCGAAGAGCCGCAGGACGTCTTGCGCGGCACGGACCTGAATGATCCGCAAGTCAATATCACGGCCGTGCTGTTCAATCTGACGGCAACGCCGGAAAAGGAAAACCACGGCGCCTTCCTCGATTACCTGGTGCAATCGTCGACGCGCGGCATCGCCGTCCTGATCGACGAATCCAGCTACCTGGAACATGCCGGCGAACAAGCGGACAATGCCGCGCGCCTGGCAGAAAGAGTCGCCCTGTGGCAACAGTTCTGCCAGTTCCACAAGACGACGGCCACCCTGGTCAATTTGCTTAATCCCGCCCTGCACCCGCTCGACGGCGGTGTCGGGCTGAAAGTATCGGCAGCAGCATGAGTGTGAATGTGAACAAAGAGGGGCAGGGCGATGCGGTGCAGATTCAGTTTGCGCTGATTTCGCATACGAATAATGGCAAGACGACCCTGGCGCGCACCCTGGTGGGCGTGGATATCGGCGAAGTGCGCGATGCCGCCCACGTGACGGTATTCGCGGAATCGCACACCCTGCTGGCCACGCCGCAGGGCGATACCTTGCAATTGTGGGACACGCCCGGCTTTGGCGATTCCGTGCGCCTGCTCAAGCGGCTGGGCCAGTCGGGCAATCCCATCGGCTGGTTCCTGCGCGAAGTGCTGGACCGCTATCGGGACCGCCCGTTCTGGCTCAGCCAGCAAGCCTTGCGCACGGCTAAGGATGCGGCCGATGTCGTGCTGTATCTCGTCAATTCCTCGGAAAATCCCAAGGATGCGGGTTACCTGCCGGCGGAAATGAAAATCCTCGAGTGGCTGGGCAAACCCGTGGTGGTCTTGCTTAATCAGATGGGGCCGCCACGTCCTGGCAATGAGGAACACGGCGAACAGGCGCGCTGGCGCGCGCATCTGCAGCAATATCCCATTGTGCGCGACGTCCTGGCCCTCGATGCGTTTGCCCGCTGCTGGGTGCACGAGCGCGTGTTTTACGAAGCCGTGGGCAAGCTCTTGCCTCAGTCGCAGCAGGCCGGCTATGCGCGATTATTTGCCACATGGCAAGCGCAGAACACGGCGCGTTTCCAGCAGGCCATGCATCTGCTGGCTACGCAGCTGGCCGTGGCCGCGCAGGACAGCGAAGCGATCGACCCTGTTTCCAAGGGCTTGTTGAAATCCGCGTTGCAGGTGGTGGGCATCGGCAAGAATGAAGAACAGCAACGCCAGGAAAAGGCCATGGGCAACCTGGTGGCGCGGTTGAATACGCGCAGCGGCGAGACCACGCGTGAACTCTTGATCCTGCACAAACTCGATCCCACCGATGCGCATAAGATCAATGCGCGGGTGCGGGAAAATTTTGCCGTGCGCGCGCCGATCGACAAGGCACAAGCGGGTCTGTTGGGTGCCATGATTTCGGGCGCGGCGACGGGCCTGTCGGCCGACCTGATTTCCGGCGGCCTCACCTTGGGCACGGGCGCCTTGCTCGGCGGCGTCGTCGGTGCGCTGACGTTTGCGGGCGCCGCCTGGGGATTTAATTCCGGCACGGATCGCAATCAGCCCACCATGCAATTTACGGACGCCTTCCTGCGCACCCTGGTGGTGGCGGGCGTGCTGCGTTATCTGGCGGTGGCGCATTTTGGCCGTGGCCGCGGTAATTTCGTCGAAAGCGAAGCGCCTGCCTTCTGGCAGGATGAAGTGGAGCGGGCGGTGGCGGACCATGATGGCGCGTTGCTGGAGTTATGGAAAGACGTGCGCCGCGAAAAATCACCGGAGCTGGCAGCCGAGCGCGTCCTGCCCATTCTGTCGGCCATGACGTCCGATACCTTGGCGCGCCTGTATCCGGAGGTGGCGCGCCAGGTGTGAGTCAGGCATCCCGCGCTTGCAGCCACTGTTGCAGAAACTGCACGCAGACCCGGACCTTGGCCGAGTTCGACAGCCGCGACGTCGTGACCGCCCATACATCGGCAGCCTGCCGGTATGCGGGCAAGATACGCACCAGATGGCCTCGTGCCAGGCTGCTGTTCACGTCCCAGGCGGAGCGCAAGATGATGCCGTGGCCGTCGAGTGCCCATTGGTGCACGATCTCGCCATTGTTGGCAGACAACGGCCCGTCGACTTTCACGGTTTCCAGCCCTTGCGGACCCTGCAGTTTCCAGCGTTGCCCATCCTGGTCGCGTTCACGGATGACGATGCAGTGATGGTCGCGCAATTGCGCCAGGGTGCTTGGTGTGCCGTGCTGCGCCAGGTAGGCGGGCGCGGCGCACAGCACGCGGCTGTTGCCGGCGATACGGTGCGCGATGAGGTCGGGTTCGTGCACTACGCCGACCCGGATGTCGAGGTCGAAACCTTCGCCCAGCAGATCGACGGGGCGGTCGAGCAGTTCCAGCTGTATCTTCAGCTCAGGATATTGCCGTGCCAGCTGGGACAGGGCGGGACCGAGCCGGTTGCGGCCGAAGCCGGAACTGGAGCAGATGCGCAACACGCCCCGTGGCTGCAATTTTGATTGCGCCACCGCTTCTCCCATCTGCTCGACATCTTCCAGGATACGCAGTGCCCATTGCCGCACGATCTCGCCGTGATCGGTCACGCTGACCCGGCGCGTGGTCCGGTGCAGCAAGCGCGCCTGCATGGCTGCTTCCAGCATGCCGATGCGCTTGCTGACGACGGCCTTGGAAATGCCCAGTTCCAGCGCCGTGGCGGCAAAACTCGTTTTCTGGGCGACCAGGCAAAACAGGCGCAAATCTTCCAGCAGTGGCGTATTTTTCATCGATTGGCCACGAAATGTGGATACTCGGGTTATGAATATCCCGATTGTATTCTGATGTGACGCCAGTATGATCAAAGCATCCATCTATCAACAGGAGAACGTGATGCCCCCACACAGAATCGCAGTCATCGCCGGCGACGGCATCGGCAATGAAGTCATGCCGGAGGGCTTGCGTGTCGTCGAAGCCGCCGCCCGCCGTTTCAATATCGACCTGCAGTTCACGACGATGGCCTGGGCCAATTGCGACTATTACCTGGAACACGGGCAAATGATGCCGTCGGACTGGTTTGCGCAACTCAAGGATTTCGATGCCATCTATTTTGGTGCCGTAGGCTGGCCGGACAAAGTGCCCGACCATATTTCCTTATGGGGTTCCCTGTTGAAATTCCGGCGAGAGTTCGACGAATACGTCAATTTGCGGCCCGTGCGCCTGATGCCTGGCGTGCCGTGCCCGCTGGCGTATAAACAACCGGGGGATATCGATTTCTACGTGGTGCGTGAAAATACGGAGGGAGAATATTCCTCCGTGGGCGGGCGCATGTTCGAGGGCACGGAGCGTGAAACGGTGCTGCAGGAATCTGTCTTTACGCGCAAGGGCGTCGACCGTATTTTGAAGTATGCGTTTGAGCTGGCGCAAAGCCGCCCCAAGAAACACCTGACATCGGCCACCAAGTCGAACGGCATTGCGATCAGCATGCCCTATTGGGATGAGCGGGTGGAAGCGATGGGACCTGCCTTCCCCGATGTGCGCTGGGACAAATATCATATCGACATCCTGGCGGCCCGCTTCGTGCTGAGTCCGGAGCGTTTCGACGTGGTGGTGGCCTCGAACCTGTTTGGCGATATCCTGTCCGACCTGGGTCCCGCCTGCACGGGCACGATCGCCATCGCGCCGTCGGCCAATATCAACCCGGAGCGGACCTTTCCCTCCGTCTTCGAGCCGGTGCACGGTTCCGCGCCCGATATCTATGGCCAGAATATCGCCAACCCCATCGGCATGATCTGGTCGGGCGCCATGATGCTGGACTTTCTCGGCAATGGCGACGCCAATCACCGGGCCGCGCATGATGCGATTGTGTGCGCCATCGAGCAGGTGCTGGAGCACGGCCCGCGTACGCCGGACATGGGCGGCAGCGCCAGTACCACCGATGTGGGCAGGGCAATCGCTACATTGCTGAAATAAAGCTTGCCGCCCTTGGGCGGCTTTGCTATAGTTCGCCTCCCCAATGAGACGCAGTCAAATGCGGCACTTGAGGATCACCGGAAACGGCGATGTAGCAGAAAAGAAGATGTTGACGGATGTAGCGAAATGCTTCATACTCTTCCTTCTTCGCAGCTGACAAACACAACGCTTTGTCGATAGCGCGAAAGCAGTACCGAATACAGTTCTTTAACAATTAA
>NZ_RFSK01000107.1 GCF_009923995.1 Janthinobacterium sp.
AGCAGCCCGCGGGCTGCTTTTTGCGTTTACTCGCCGCCGCGCCACTCGCTCAGGTAATGCTGCGGCGTGCGGCCCAGGATGCGGCGGAACATGGCGCTGAAGGCGCTGGGACTGGCGTAACCCAGCGCATAGGCGATGGCGGCCACGCCTTCGCCCCGGTCCAGGCGGCAAAATGCCTCGGCCAGATGGACTTGCTGCAGCCATTGCCGGTAGTGCAAGCCCGTTTCCTTGGGAAACAAACGGATCAGGGTGCGCGCGCTGGCGCCCGCATCGTGGGCCCAGTCCTCGATGCTGCGCCGGCTGCCGGGCGCGTCCATGATGGCCGAGCACACGGCCACCAGGCGCCGGTCGCGCGGCCAGGGAATGGCGATGGGCACCGTATCGGCGCCCGCCAGTTCCGACAGGATCAGGTGCGCCAGCCAGTCGCCACGGCCATCGAGCGCATATTCGACGGGCTCGGCCAGCAGGGCCAGGATCAGCTCGCGCAACAGCCGGCTTACTTCCAGCACCTTGCAATCGGGGCCGAAGATGGCCGCCACACCCGCTTCGATGTACACGGTACGCATGCTCAGTTCGCTGAGGATGTGCACCTCGTGCAGGATGCCGACGGGGATCAGCAGGGCGCGCCGGGGCGGCAGCATCCACACGCCGTGCTCGGTGGTGACGCGCATCACGCCTTCCGTGGCGTACAGCAGCTGGGCGCGGATATGGCTGTGCGGCGGCGTCACGTCGCCCGCCTGGTATTGCTTGGACATGGCCGTCACGGGGCGCGGCACGTGCTGGTAGTCGTGCGCATCGGTGCTGCGGCTGAAGGGCATGCCGTCCGCATCGGCCAGGGCAGGGTGGTTGGTGTGCATGGAGTCTGTGGCCGGGTTGGTCGCCGGGGTTTTCAAGGCATTCTCGCCGAGTTGTCACTTGCGCGACGATTATTGGAAGTTATCAGTTCAATGACCATACTATACTGGGTTCTTTGCCGGGCCGCCTGCCGTGCCCGCTTATTGCGGAAGAACAATGCACACCACCACGACGTCTCCCGCCGCCATGCCGGCGGCTCCCACGCTTCAGAGTTCCCAACAACAATCCGGTCTGGCCATGCACATCCTGGGCGCCGTCGCCTTCGTGCATCTGCTCAATGACTTGATCCAGGCATTATTGCCGTCGATTTATCCGATGCTGAAAGCCGAGTTTTCACTCAGTTTTACCCAGGTCGGCCTCATCACCCTGACGTTCCAGTGCACGGCCTCGCTGCTGCAGCCCTGGATCGGCTTGTACACGGACCGCCGTCCGCTGCCGTTTTTGTTGCCCATCGGCATGTGCTTTACCCTGGCCGGCGTGCTGATGCTGTCCATCGTCTCGACCTTCCCCACGCTGCTGATCGCCTCGGGCCTGATCGGTGTCGGTTCCTCGACCTTCCACCCGGAAGCGTCGCGCGTGGCGCGCATGGCATCGGGCGGACGCTACGGCTTTGCCCAGTCGCTGTTCCAGGTGGGCGGCAACGTCGGCTCCGCCCTGGGGCCGCTGCTGGCGGCGGCCGTCATCGTGGGCCGCGGCCAGGGCAATATCGCCTGGTTCAGCCTGCTGGCCGTGCTGGCCATCGGCGTGCTGTACAAGGTCAGCGGCTGGTATCGGGGCCACCTGGCCAGCTTCAAGCCGAAGGCGGGCGGCCACGGGCCGAACTTGTCGCGCAACAAGGTGATGGGGGCGCTGGGCGTGCTGGCCCTGCTGGTGTTCTCGAAATACATCTACATGGCCAGCCTGTCGAGCTATTACACGTTTTATCTGATCGACAAGTTCCACCTGTCCATCGGCGCGGCCCAGCTGTACCTGTTCCTGTTCCTCGCCGCCGTGGCGGCGGGCACCTTCATGGGCGGCCCCATCGGCGACCGCATCGGCCGCAAGCGCGTGATCTGGATTTCCATCCTGGGCGCCGCACCGTTCACCCTGCTGCTGCCGTACGTGGACCTGTTCTGGACGGCCGTCTTGACGGTGATCATCGGTTTCGTGATTTCGTCCGCCTTTTCCGCCATCGTCGTGTTTGCGCAAGAACTGGTGCCGGGCAAGGTGGGCATGATCGCGGGCATCTTCTTCGGCCTGATGTTCGGCGTCTCCGGCATCGCCGCCGCCGCCATGGGCCACCTGGCCGACGTGGCGGGCATCGCCTACGTCTACAAGCTCTGTTCCTACCTGCCGCTGCTGGGCATCCTGACGGTGCTGCTGCCGCATATCGAGCAGGCGAAGAAATAGGCGGGCGGCGCGGGCGGGCTTGACTGCCCGCCCGCGCCCATGCGATAGTAAAGCCATGCTCACCATCCTCCCTCCAGTCCCTGCTTCCGGCGCCGCTGCTGCGTCGTGTCCGTGCGCCTGGCCCCGTGAGGATGCGGCCTTGCGCCGGTAAGCTTTTACTCCTCATTCCGATGGCCACAGTGTTGAAAAACCTGTGGCCATTTTCTTTTTCCGCCCCACTCTGGACAGACCGCATGACACTACATTTGTACGATACGTATAGCCGCAGCCTGCGCCCCTTCGAACCCCTCGCCGCCGGCCAGGCGGGCCTGTACGCCTGCGGTCCCACGGTCTACGACTACGCGCACATCGGCAACCTGCGCACCTACCTGTTCGTCGACGGCCTGCGCCGCGCGCTCGAATTCAATGGCTTGCAGGTGCGCCACGTGATGAACATCACGGACGTGGGCCATCTGACGTCGGACGGGGACAGCGGCGACGACAAGATCGAGGCGCGCAGCGCCCGCAGCGGCAAGTCGGCCTGGGACATCGCCGCCGAATTCACGCGCGCATTCGAGGGCGATCTGCGCGCCCTGAATATCCTGCCGCCCACCGTCTGGTGCCGCGCCACGGACCACATCGCCGAGCAGATCGACTTCATCGGCGACCTGGAAGCGAAGGGCTACACCTACCGCACGGCGGACGGCATCTATTTCGACACCACGCGCCAGGACAGCTACGGCAAGCTGGCGAACCTGCACCGCGACGGCCTGCAGGCGGGCAAGCGCGTGGAGCTGGGCGAGAAGCGCGACATCTGCGACTTCGCCCTGTGGAAGTTCAGCGGCGTGCCCGGCCAGCGGCAGATGGAGTGGGACAGCCCGTGGGGCCTGGGTTTCCCCGGCTGGCATATCGAATGCTCGGCCATGGCGGAAAAGCACCTGGGCGCGTATTTCGACATCCATTGCGGCGGCGAAGACCACGTGGCCGTCCACCACAGCAACGAGATCGCGCAGACGGAAGCGCGCCACGGCACGCGCCTGGCCAACTTCTGGCTGCACGGCGCCTTCCTGAAAACGGGAGAGGCGAAGATGTCGAAATCGGCGGGCGACTTCCTGCGGCTGGACAGCCTGGTCGAGCAGGGTGTCGATCCGCTCGCCTACCGCTACCTGTGCCTGGGCGCCCACTACCGCAGCAGCCTCAATTTCACGGACGAAGCCCTGCGCGCCGCCGCCAGCGGCCTGGCGCGCCTGCGCAGCAGCGTGCACGGTCTGGGCGCGGCGGCTGGCGAGGCCGACCCCGTGTGGCATGAGCGTTTTATGATCTGCATCAACGATGACTTGAATTACCCGCGCGCGCTGGCCGTGGCCTGGGAACTGCTGAAAAGCGCGCTGCCGGACGCCGTGAAAAAAGCCACCATGGCCCGCTTCGATACGGCCCTGGGGCTGGACTTGCTGGCCTGGCAGCCGGCCCGGGTGGACGTACCAGCGCAAGTGCAGGCGTGGATGGACGAGCGGGCGGCCGCCCGCGCGCAGCGCCAGTGGGCCGAGGCGGACCGCTTGCGCGCACTGGCGCGCGCGGCCGGCTATGACTTCGACGATACGCCGCAGGGCCAGCAGGCGCGCCGTTTGTGAGGGTGGCATCCGTGCCGGTGCGGCATAATGGCCGCCTGATGAAAACGGGAGATGCCGTGAAGCGTGCCGTGCTGCTGTTGAGTGCCTGCCTTGCCCTTGCGCCCGCGCAAGCGGCCAGCGACTGTCCCGGTTTTCCCGTGCTGGCCACGTCGGGCGAGGCGCTGCTGGCGCAGATGCGCGCGCTGCCGCCCGTCGGCATCGAGCGGGAAGTGCAGGCCTGCGCGCCGAAAACCGTCATCGACTTTGCCTACAGCGGCGGGGTGCTGTGCCGCTTTGGCGGTGAAGCGGATGCGGCGACGGCTGCCGTCACGCGCCTGGCCGATGGCGGGGAGCTGGTCGAGTACCTGTATCTGCTGCCGTATGCGCCGGAACGCCACGCGCGTCTGCTGGCGCTGCTGGACGCGCGGTTTGCGCGGGTCGACAGGGCGGCTTACCCCGCCTTTTTGCGGGCCGTCACGCCGGGCAAGGAAACCACGGCCCTGTTCATCCACGGCGGCTACTATGTCTCGCTGGGCAAGCCCACCGCAGGCGATCCCACGCAATGGTATTCGAACGTGATCTTTGAAAAAATGGACAAGCCCGCGCTGGGCGTGCGCAAGGTGTGCCAGGAAGCTGCCGATGACTGAAGCACAGGCCTTTCCGGCGGCACTGGCGGAGACCGTGTCATGGCTGCTGCCCCGGCTGTCCGATGGCCAGTTGCACGCGCCGTCGGCGCCGTTTGACGTGCATCAGGATGGCCGGCTGCTGCGCATTCCCGGGCGGACCTATTATGGTCGCGAAGCGCTGCTGGATGCCACGGGGCTGCCCGGCGACGCGGGCGTTATCGCCCTGTGCCTGGGTACGCGCCACCATGACGGCCATCTGCGCGAATACTGCCTGACGCAGCTGCTGCGGCAGGAGCGCGCATGGACGGTGCCTTTTGTGGTGCACCTGTGCGGCGAATACGTGCTGGAGATCGTCGAGAGAATCGGCGCGGCGCTGCCGGCCTGGAATGCGCAGGCGCTGGCGCGTTACCTGCGGGAGAATCCCGCGTATGTCGCTACGCTGGAACGGCGCGCCGTCAGCTACTGGAACTGCTACTACCGCGACGAATACCCCGTGTGGGAAGCGTATCCGGGGCGCAGGGCCATGGCGGCCCTGCGCGCATTGCAGGCGCTTACGCCTCGATGAAGCGCATCTTGAAGCTGCGGCCCTTGATGTTGCCGAAGTCGCGGCCCAGGGAGTTGCCGGCGTTGAGGCGCTTGAATGCCGCTTCGGCCACCGTGCGGTCGATGGCCACGTAGGTCATGAACTCGAACACGTTGATCTTGCCCACCTGTTCCTTGGTGAGGCCGGCATCGCCCGTCAGCGCGCCCAGCAGGTCGCCCGGGCGCAGCTTGTCCTTCTTGCCGCCCATGATGCACAGGGTGACCATGGGCGCCGGCAGCGCTTCGGCGCCATCGTCCTCGCCCAGTTCCTTCAGCTCGTGCCATTCGACGGCGCTGTTCTGGTATTGCTCGATCAGCTTGACCCATTTCTTCTCGTTCGGCGCGCACAGCGACAGGGCCAGGCCCTTCTTGCTGCCGCGGCCCGTGCGGCCGATGCGGTGGATGTGCACTTCCGTGTCTTTCGACACGTCGACGTTGATCACGGCGCCCAGGTCGGAAATATCCAGGCCGCGCGCGGCCACGTCGGTGGCCACCAGCACGGAGCAGCTGCGGTTGGCGAACAGCACGAGGATTTCATCGCGCTCGCGCTGTTCCAGTTCGCCGTACAGGGCCAGCGCGGAAAAGCCTTGCTGGCGCAGTTCTTCCGCCAGCTCGCGGCAATGCACCTTGGTGTTGCAGAAGGCGAGGGTCGATTCCGGCTTGAAGTGTTTCAGCAGCTTGCCGACGGCGGCGTTGCGCTCGTCGAAGCCGATTTCATAGAAGCGCTGTTCGATCTTGTCGTTGTCGTGCTGGGCCTCGACTGTCACTTCCAGCGGATTGACGAGGAAGGACGCGGTGGCGCGGCGGATGTCTTCCGGGTAGGTGGCCGAGAACAGCAGGGTCTGGCGGCGCGCCGGGCAGGCGCTGACGATGCCGGCGATTTCCTCGTAAAAGCCCATGTCCGTCATGCGGTCCGCTTCATCGAGCACCAGCGTCTGCACGTGATTCAGGTTGATGGTGCCGCGGCCGATATGGTCGCGCAGGCGGCCCGGCGTGCCGACGACGATGTGCGCGCCGTGTTCCAGCGAGGCGATTTGCGGGCGCATGGGCGCGCCGCCCGTCAGGGTCAGGATCTTGATGTTGCCGGCCGCGCGCGCCAGGCGGCGCAGCTCATTGGCCACCTGGTCGGCCAGCTCGCGCGTGGGGCACAGCACCAGGCCCTGCACGGCGAACCAGGCCGGATTGAGCTTGTGCAGGATGCCGATGCCGAAGGCGGCCGTCTTGCCGCTGCCCGTTTTCGCCTGGGCGATCAGGTCGCGGCCATCGAGCACGGCCGGCAGGCTTTGCGCCTGGATGGTGGTCATCTCGTGGTAGCCGAGCGAATCCAGGTTGGCCAGAAAGGCGGGCGTCAGCGGCAGGCTGGAAAAGGCGGTGGTGGTGGAGGTGGTATTCATAGGGGCGTAGCCGGTAAAAAGCGGTGGATGGGCACAGTCTACAGGCATTACGCCCTTGTGCGGATGGTGGTGTGGAAGCTGGCGGCAAACGGCCGCCCGCGTTGCTGTATCAGGTATCCGGCGCCCAGATGGGCAGGCCGGTGAGATCCAGGCCGGCGTCGCGCGTCCACACGGGCAAGCCCGTGGCATCGGTCGGCTCCAGCAATTCCAGCTGGACCTGTTTCAAGGCCACCTTGCGCACGCGCACGCGGCGCTGCGGTTCCGGCGCCGGCTCTGGCGCCTCGGGCGCTGGCGGCGGGCCGAAACCGGGCAAGTCGATGGTGGCGTTGTCTTTTTTATCTCTCATTTCTGAACCTCTGGTCCCCGGCCGCGAAAACCCGGCGCCGGGGAGCGGGCAAAAAGCTGTCCGCTGTGTGAATACTCTGTACGCTTCGTCCACAAAACAAAAGCCCGGCTACTGGAGTCGGGCTCATGGTTGGGACAACCTGCAGGAAAACTTGTCCTGCGGATTTAAGTGCGGCACGCAGTGTATCACAGGCGTGCCGCATTGTGGGAGGCTTAGCGGAAGCTCAAGGCACCCGTCAGGTCGCCCGGCGGCAGCGCGCCGCGCGCTGCGAAGGCCTCGTTACGCACCTTCAGGCCTTCAAGCAGGGGCAGGTCGTGCAGGCGCGTGATCAGGCGCAGGATCGACGTCGTGTCGTAGAAACTGTGGTCGACGGCGCCCTTTTTCGCATACGGCGAGACGACGATGGCGGGAATGCGCGTGCCCGGGCCCCAGCGGTCGCCCTTCGGCGGGGCCACGTGGTCCCACCAGCCGCCGTTTTCGTCGAACGTGATCACCACGATCATGTCCTTCCACTGCGGCGATTCCTTCAGATGCTGGATGATGTTGGCCACGTGCTGGTCACCCGACTCGATGTCCGAATAGCCGGCGTGCAGGTTCAGGTTGCCCTGCGGCTTGTAGAAGGTCACGGCCGGCAGCTTGCCCGCCACGGCCGCGGCGAGGAATTTGTTCGAGATCGGGCTGTCGCCCGTGCCGCCGTCGCGCAGGTGCTCCGCGCGCGCGGCCGTGCCGGGGGCGAACTGCTTGAAGTAGTTCAGCGGCTGGTGGTGGAACTGGAAGTTCGGCTTGCTGCCGCCGCCCTTGTGGTCGAGCGCCGCTTGCCAGCCGCCGCCGTACCACGCCCAGCTGACGCCCTTGCGCGACAGCAGGTCGCCGATGGTGTCATAGGTTTGCGGCGGCAGGGTGTTCGCGTCGGCCGGATCGGCGTGCAGCGGGTCGCCGTCGTAGGCGGGACGGATGTAGCTGGGCTGGTACGGCGGCGCCATGGTGTTGACGGCATAGCCGTCCGGCGTGATGGCGCCGTCGTTGACGTATTTCGGCTTGCCGTCCAGCGCCGAGGCGGGGCAGTCGGGCGACAGGGCCAGGCGCACGCCTTGCGGGCCGTCGGCCAGCACGGCGATCTTTTTCTTCGCCGCCGTCTCGGACGCGTTGAAGTATTCGTTGGCGCGGCCCGTCACGAGGAACTGGTGGTTCATGTAGGAGCCGCCGAAGGCCGCCATGAAGAAGTTGTCGCACAGGGTGTACTGCTCGGCGATCTGCCACAGGTTCAGGTTTTTCGACGTTTCGCCGTAGTGGCCCATCACCAGGCCGCCGCTGTCGGCCCAGGCGGCGAAGCCGTCGTTCTTGCCGCCGTTGATCTGCATCTGGTTGTT
>NZ_RFSK01000108.1 GCF_009923995.1 Janthinobacterium sp.
CCTCTCGCCTCTCGCCTCTCGCCTCTCGCCTGGTCGCCTGCCTACCTGACTGCCGCCTCCCGGCGATCCGGACCAGGCAGCGCCGGCCGGGAAAGGCCGGCAGCGATCGATGGCGGCCGCTGCCCGGCCGCCACCCGGCCTGCGGCGTTGACCGCCATTTATGGTAATCTTTCACTGAAAAGGTTTTCAGAGCTCTGACAACCAGCCATCTTGACACCGGGAATCACCTTGACCGATAGCGCCCACGCCGCCCCTCCCTCCACCCTGCTCGACGTTGCCCGCCAGGCCGGCGTGTCGCCCAGCACCGTCTCGCGCATCCTCAATGGCACGGCCAAGGTGTCCGACGACAAGCGCGATGCCGTGCTGGCCGCCATTGCCAAAATGAAATTCGCGCCGAACCAGATGGCCCAGGGCCTGAAGAAGGGCCGCTCGATGACCATCGGCATCGTGGTACAGGATATTTCCAGCCCCTTCTTCGACGAAAGCCTGCGCGGCGTGGACGATGGCTTGAAGGGCACGGGCTATGCGTCCGTCATCGTCAGCGGGCACTGGAATGCGCAGGAAGAAGCGGACCGCATCCGTTTGCTGCTGGCGCGCAAGGTCGACGGCATCATCCTGCTGTCGGGACGCATCTCGGACGAGAGCGTGCTCGACTTCTCGCAGCAGCGTCCCATCGTCTCGACGGGCCGCCTGCTGGCGACGAAGAGTGCCATCGGCTTCAAGCTCGACAACGAATACGGCGCCTACCTGGCCGTGCGCCACCTGGTGGAACTGGGGCACCGCCGCATCGCCTTCGTCTCCGGCCCCGCCAACAACACGGACGCGGCCGAACGCCTGACGGGCTACCAGCGCGCGCTGCGCGAGGCGGACATCGCCATCGCCCCGAAGCTGATGGTGGAAGGCGATTTCCACGAAGCGAGCGGGATGCTGGCCATGAACCATCTGTTTGATACGCATCAACAGTTCAGCGCCGTCTTCGCCGCCAACGACCTGTCCGCCTACGGCGTGCGCCTGTGCCTGTACCGCAAGGGCATCCGCGTGCCCGACGATATCTCGCTCGTCGGCTTCGATGACTTGCCCGGCTCGTCCTACACGACGCCGCCGCTGACGACCATCCACCAGCCCCTGTACGACATCGGCCGCATTGCCACCGAAGCGCTGCTGGGCCTGATCAATGGCGAAGCCGTGCAGGCGGCCATTCCCCCCCTGGAACTGATCGTGCGCGAGACCACGCGCCGCGTGCGCTAAGCATTTACCCCATGAAAAACCTGCCGCGCAGCCCGCGATCGGATCGGTGTTGCTCGCTACGGTTTCTCCAGGTGCTGACGCCTCGCCCTATGCCACTGTTTTCCTGAACGAGAATCACTACGCTGCCAGCATCGGCGACGCGTGCCGGAATCTGCAGCAATGGCGCATCCGCTTTACAATAGTGGCTCGTTCAGCAAGAATGCCTGCTTCAAGCACGCTTGGCTCAACCCTCCGGCCGCAGGCCGGAAGACTCCGAACACTCACCACAAAGGGACATCACATGGAACATACTCTGCCACCACTGCCGTATGAAATGGACGCTCTGGCGCCGCATATTTCGAAAGAAACCCTGGAATACCACTATGCCAAGCATCACCAGGCGTATGTCACCAACTTGAACAACCTGATCAAGGGTACCGAGTTCGAGAACCTGTCGCTGGAAGACATCATCAAGAAGTCGTCGGGCGGCATCTTCAACAATGCGGCCCAGGTGTGGAACCACACGTTCTACTGGAACGGCATGAAGCCAGCCGGCGGCGGCGCGCCTACTGGTGCCGTGGCTGACGCGATCAACGCGAAATGGTCGTCGTTCGACAAGTTCAAGGAAGAGTTCACCAAATCGTGCGTGGGCAACTTCGGTTCGGGCTGGACCTGGCTGGTGCAAAAAGCCGACGGTTCCGTCGACATCGTCAACACCTCGAACGCCGGCTGCCCGCTGACCACCGGCGACAAGCCGCTGCTGACCTGCGACGTGTGGGAACACGCCTACTACATCGACTACCGCAACCTGCGCGCCAAGTACGTGGAAACGTTCTGGGGCCTGGTCAACTGGGAATTCGTTGCCAAGAACTTCGCGTAAGCGCGTTCCTGACAACGGAGGACGGAACCTGCCACGGCGCGCGCCGCGGTAACCTTCCCTGAAAAGAAGCCTGTGCTTGCGAGCCGGGCTTCTTTTTTTTTGCCCGGGCAAAAAGTCCCTGCGGCGCATGGCCATTCAATCGAACAAGGCCCCCGCGCCAATTGTTATAAGATGCGAAAAAAACAGCATGTCTCCCTGCGCTCTGGCCTGTTCCACTTGCTGAAAGACAAAAATGAAAAAAATCATGCTTGCCGTGCTGCTCTGCGCCTCCGCTTCCGCCTTCGCCAATTCCGCCTGCGACACGCCGCGCAACGACTTCGACGGCCTGTACTGCCTGAACAAGGTGTACCAGGAAGCGGACAAGGAACTGAACGCCAACTACAAGACCCTCGCTGCCCGGCTCGACGCGAACGGCAAGCAAAGCCTGAAGGCAGGCCAGCTGGCGTGGATCGACAAGCGCAACAAGACATGCTCGAAGCGCGAATCGTCGGGCTTCTATGTCAACCTCGATTGCGCCACCCAGACCACTATCGAACGGGCACAGTTCCTGCAGGACCGCGTGCGCGAATGCGTAAGCGCGGGCTGCCAGAACAGCAAACTGTAAGCCCGTGAGCCTGACCTGCGCCAGCGCAAACGGAGCCGCCGGCGAGCGTCTACACTGAACGCTCCGATTCCTTTTCGATTAATGTCCATGAGCCAGCTTGTCGACATTTCCCTCAGCCACTGGGATGCGAATGCCAGCCCGGCGCAGCAAGCGGCCGCGCTGCAGGCGCTCGAAGACGCCCAGGTCCTCCTGCTGCCCGGCCTGGGTTTTCCCCTGCAAAAGGAAGAATACCCGCTGCTCAACGGCGCGGCGGGCAGCGCCAAGAACATCAGCTGGGATCCCGCGCGCGGCGTGCGCGGCCAGGGCGACGCCTACGATGCGGCCCTGCTGGCGGCGCTGATGCAGCGCTATGCGCGCCAGACGCGCAGCCTGCTGGCCGGCCTGCTGCCCAGCTACCAGGCGCATCTGCAGCAGGGCAAGGGCAGCTTCCGCCCCGTGGAAATCGCCGGCAGGGTGACGTCCTGGCGCAAGGACGACACCCGCCTGCACGTCGACAGCTTCCCCGCCTCGCCCACGCAGGGCCGGCGCATCCTGCGCGTCTTCACCAACATCCACCCGCAGGACGCGCCGCGCGTGTGGAAGCTGGGCGCGCCATTCGAGCAGGTGGCGCAGCGCTTCCTGCCGGCGGCGCCACGCCCGCGACCGGGGCTGGCACCCCTGCTGCAGTGGCTGCACGTCACCAAGTCGCGCCGCACGCCTTACGACCACTACATGCTGCAATTGCACGACGCCATGAAGGCCGATGCCGACTACCAGGCGCACGTGGAACACCATACCCACGCCTTCGCGCCGGGCCAGAGCTGGATCGTCTTCAGCGATGCCGTGTCGCATGCGGCCCTGCGCGGCCAGCATGCGCTGGAGCAAACCTGGCTGCTGCCCGTGGGCGCCATGGCCGCGCCCGGCAAGTCGCCGCTGGCCATCCTGGAACGCCAGTTGGGGCGGCCCCTCACCTAGCCCCCTCCCCTGGCCCCTCATCTCCCTCATCTGGCGCCAGGACGAAACCACCGCCAGGCCAGGCCCAGGTCACGCCGGAATGGCACCGGGATGGCACCGGGATGGCGCCGGAATCGTGCCGGAATCGCATTCAAGCCAGGCTGGCGCCGCCCGGCGTCGGGCCAACAGGCCGTCAAGCCGGCAAGCGTGCCGTCTTGAAACGCCGCCAGGCCCGGTGCATGCTGCCATCCACGCCTTGCGACTGGATGCCCGCCGCCAGGTAGCCGCGGATGAAGGCCGCGTGCAGCAGCAGCTCGGCCTGGCCCGGCTGGCCGTCGGGCAACTGCTGCAGCAGGCGGTCGGCCACCTGCACGTCGTTGAGCCAGCCCAGTTCATCCTGCAGCGCCGACAAGCGCCCCACATACGGTTTGACCGCGCGCGCGTCCAGCAGCGAGGCAAAGAATTCCGTCGCATAGCGCGTCTTCTTGGCCGCGATGCGCACCCGGTGGCGCTGCTGCGGCGTGGCATGCAGCAGGCGCTTGCCGCGCTTCATCAGGCGACGCTGGTCCTTGCGCAGGGTGGCATGGGCAAACGGCGACACGCCCCCGTCCAGCCGCCGCAACTGGCGCGCCGAACAGCCGTCGCGCCAGCCCCGCGCCTGCAGCCAGCGCTGTATGCCCAGCATCCATGCCGTGTAACGCGCCGACATGACGGCCTGGGCGGCCCGAGCGTGCGCGGCGCGCGCCTGCTCCCGCGCCGCCTGCGCCAGCGCCGCCGCATCGGCGGCCGCCTCGCCGTCGATGTGCGCGAGGGTATTGCCAGCCAGCACATCCCAGTCGCGTGCCTCGCCCAGCGCGCCCCCCAGCCAGTCGAGTTCGGTTTTCAGCGCGTCCGGCAGCGCCAGCAGGGTCTTGAACATGCCCAGCGCCGAGCGCAGGCGGCGCAAGCCCACACGCATCTGGTGCAGGCTTTCCACGTCCTCGCCCGCCGCCACGCCATCCTGGTTGCCGCTGACCTGTTCCAGGCAATTGCTGCAGATGGCAAGAAACACCTGTTCCACCGTCATCGCCGCGTCCAGCGGCAAGGGCTGCGCCTTGACCGCTTGCAGCGGCTGCGACGCCGCCAGGCGGTAGCCCCGCTCCGCCTTGCTCATGTGGCCCAGCCGCAACGGCACGTCCTGCAACAGGGCCAGCGCCACGTCGAACAGGCTGGCCGCCTGCCCCTGCTTCAGTTCCAGTTCGATCTCGCTGACGGACACGCTGCGCGGGGCGCCGTCCGCGCCCTGCTCGCCCCGTTCGATCACACCCTGGTCCAGCACACATTCGATCTGGTCGCCCTGCGGCGTGCGCAGCTGCCACACGGTGCGCTCCATGCGCGTGGTAAACACGGCTTGCAGGCCGGCGCGGACGGCATCCTGGCGCAGCAGCGCACGGATGGGCTGCTTGCGCCCGATGGCGGCGTCGAGCGCGTCGAGCTCGGGGGCGGGGCCGGCCACCTCGCCCTCCCATTCGTGGCGGCTGTGCAAGCCGCCGCTGACGGTGCCGCCCGCCTTCAGGGTCTGCACCCAGCGCCCATCCACCTGGCGCACGCGCAGGCCCGCCTGGTGGCGGCACAGCTGCAGGTCGGGCGTATCGACATAGATATCGTGCATGGCCAGCACCTGCGGTTCGGCCTGCGCATACTGCGCCAGCAGGGCATGCACGCGCAGCCGGGGGACGTCCTCGGGCGCCAGCAGCAATTTCAACTCGATTTCCATGACCGCTCCTCGCGAGACTCCTGAACGCCCATTGTACGGCGCCGCCGCACGTGCGCAAGGAGCACGCACGCAGACCTTGATTTTGCGCGAAAATAGGCGATTCATTTACTTTGGAGTTGCCATGACCTACCACGCCGCCGACAACCGCTATGACAGCATGCAATACCGCACGTGCGGCCGCAGCGGCCTGAAGCTGCCGCTGCTGTCGCTGGGCCTGTGGCACAACTTTGGCGACAGCAACAGCCTGGCTTCGCAGCGCGACATGCTGCGCACGGCCTTCGACCTGGGCATCACGCATTTCGACCTGGCCAACAACTACGGCCCGCCGTATGGCAGCGCGGAAAGCAATTTCGGCAAGCTGCTGCGCGAAGACTTCTTACCCTACCGCGACGAACTGATCATTTCCACCAAGGCGGGCTGGGACATGTGGCCGGGCCCGTACGGCCAGGGCGGCGGCTCGCGCAAATACGTGCTGGCCAGCCTGGACCAGAGCCTGCAGCGCCTGGGCCTGGACTACGTCGACATCTTTTACTCGCACCGTTACGACGCCGACACGCCGCTGGAAGAAACCATGGGCGCGCTGGCCACCGCCGTGCAGCAGGGCAAGGCGCTGTACGTGGGCCTGTCCTCGTACTCGCCGCAAAAGACGGCCGAGGCGGCCGCCCTGCTGAAGGAATGGAAGGTGCCGTGCCTGATCCACCAGCCGTCGTACAACATGCTCAACCGCTGGATCGAGGAAGACGGCCTGCTCGACACCCTGCAGGAAGAAGGCATGGGCTGCATCACGTTCACGGCGCTGGCGCAGGGCTTGCTCAGCGACAAGTACCTGGACGGCGTGCCGCAGGATGCGCGCGTCAACCGTCCCGGCGGCGGTTCGCTGACGCAGAAGCACCTGAGCGCGGAAAACCTGGCCCGCGTGCGCGCCCTCAATGATATCGCCGCCCGGCGCGGCCAGACCCTGGCGCAGATGGCGCTGGCCTGGGTGCTGCGCGACCCGCGCGTCACCTCGACCCTGATCGGCGCGAGCAGCAGCGCGCAAATCCGCGAAAACGTGGCCGCGCTGCAGCAGCTGGCGTTCACGGCCGAGGAGCTGGCCGCCATCGACGTGCAGGCCTGCGAAGGCCATATCAACCTGTGGGCCGGTCCGTCGCGGGCGAAATAGGCCGGTGCGTTCAGGGCGGCGACGGCAGCAGCGCGCGCAGTTCCTGCGCCACCTGCCGGCGCCGCTCGGGCGTGGCCAAGGCGCCCACCGCCACCTGCATGCCGCCGGCGCGCAGGTCGCAGATGCGGATCAGCTGGCGCGTGCCCTGCGGCACGACGATGCGCGTGCGCCACGGGGCGAAATGGTGGCGCCGGCACCGTCCCGCGCGCACCTGTTCGACGATCAGCTCGCCGTCGCGCAGGGCGATGTGCTCGTAATCGCGCGCATGGCGCAGGTAGTACAGCAAGGCCACGGCCACCAGGCCCAGTTCGGCAAAGGAAAAGACGGGGATGTACCACAGGCCGCGCAGGGCAAAGGCGGCGGCGATCGCCGTGGAAAACAGGCACAGCACGCCATACGCGCGCAGCAGCTGGCGCGTCGTCAAGGCCCTGTGGCGCGCAAACAGCCATTGCGGCTGCTCGCGCGAATGATCGCGTGGCATGGCGCCTCCCGCAACATCATCGCTACGGCCCTCGCGGCCGCCTGTTTCGTTTCAGACGGGCAAGTTCAATCGCCCAGGTGCACGAGCGCATGGCCCACGTGCTGCCACCAGTGTTCGCGCGACTTGACCTGCTGCAAGCAAGACATATCTATCTCTGCCGGAAACACGCGGTCCTGGCAAGCCCGCGTTGCCAGGGCATGGCGCTGGTTTTCCGCCGCCGCCAGGGCCACGGCCAGCCAGAACGCCAGCGCCAGCAAGATCACCAGCAAGCTCCACGCGAGGTGGTTGGTGGTGCTTTTTTCACCGACGAACTCGCGCGGCCGCGTCTCGCGGTACATCGACATCAAGTCCTTTTCTTTCTCTTCCGACATCTGCGTGTGCATCCTGTGACATCCTATCCTGTGCCGGCCGGCTGGCCATGGCGGCGCGCGCGCCGCCTTGCCTCCATTTTACGCTGATGGCGCAGCGGCGATGGTAATTCGCCGCGGCAACCTACGCCCGGCCGCCCGGATCAGGGCCGCGGCGCCTGCGGCGCGGGGTCCTGCGCATCGGCGTCCTCCGGCGGCTGCACGGGCGCGACGCTCTCCACATGGTCGACATCGATGTCGCCGCCATCGGGCGCCGCGTTTTGCGGCTCCACGCCGGCCCGTTCGCCCGTGCCGGCCGCATCGCTGTCGTTGTCGAGCGCTTCGGCATCCTGGCCCGGCACGCCCTGCATGTCGCTGCCGCTGTCGGAACTGTCGCTGGGCCCCAGGGCGCCCTTGCCGTGGCCGCTTCCCAGGACACGGTCGGGGGTGACGGGCAAATTATCCGGATCGAGTGAACTGCTGCTCATGACTGACTCCCGTTAACAAAAAATCAGCTTACTCCCCTGGCCGGGCTGGCGGCGCACGCCTGCACGGCATTTTCCCCGGGGAAAAT
>NZ_RFSK01000109.1 GCF_009923995.1 Janthinobacterium sp.
TTGCATGAGGTGCTCCCGTCTGGCTGGTCCACTCAGTTAGACCTCAGCCGTACTGTGAGTTCCCCTATTTATCGAGGACAGAGCCTTTTTTTCACCCTTCGATGCCGCCCGCGACCAGCCCCGCTGCCGCCGCCATGGGCAGCCACAGCAGGGCATCGGCCAGCACCTCGTCCTGCGCCCTGCCGCTGGCCTGGGCCGCCGCCTGCGCGCAGGCAGGCAGGGGCGCGCCGCCGGCCAGCGCCTGCAGCCAAAAGAATTGCCAGGGCTGCAAGTCATGCATGGTGAGCCGGTAATGCAGGCGGGTAATGGCCACGTGGCAGGCTGCCGCTTCCGGCGGGGCCGGCATGGCCTCGCTTGGTGCTGCCTGCATCTGCTGCCAGAAGGCGGCCACGGGGAAGCTCAGGGCCAGCAGCCGCAGACAGGGCGCCACGGCCACCTGCGTCCCTTCGCCCAGCAGCCAGGCCAGCCCGTCGGGCATGGCCTGGCGCGCCCGCTTTTCCAGGCCCGGCGCCCGGCCCGCCTCGCTGCGCGCCCGTTCCAGCCGGGCCAGTTCGACGGGGAAGCGCAAGGCGGCCGCGTTTTCCCCCGCGCCGGGCTGGCTGGCGGCCAGGAAATCGGCAAAGCCGCCGCCCAGGTCGTACAAGGTGGTGGACGTGGAGGGGTGGCGCCAGACGTAGGCGCGCGCAAAGAAGGTGAACAGTTCCTCGCCCATGACGCGGCGCAGGACGGGATAGTCGGCCTGCAGGCATTCAAGCAGGCGCTGCACGTAGCCGTCCGCATACACATGCAGGGGCGCCGGGCTGCCCCGCGCGGCCTTCAGCACCTGTTCCTGTGTCCAGCCGTGGCGCTGCCGCGCCAGCGCCACGCCGCGCGCCGTGCCGCCCGGCGCCGTCATGGCCGTCAGGAACCACGCCTGCAGCTGCGCCAGCGGCGCGGCCTTGTCGTCCACCTCATGCATGGGCAGTCTCCAGGTGAAAACCCAGCGGCGTGGAGACGGCGCCGCCCGCAGCCGTGGCCGCCGCTGCCTCCGCGAACTGGCCCCGCTCGGCAGCGCGCGCCTTGTCCAGTTCCAGCAGCAGTTGCGGATACGGCGGAATGTTCGCATCCCACTCCAGCAGCGCGGACACGCCACCCGTCAGCTGCTGCGCCAGCGCGTACAGGCGCCAGACGGCGGCCGGCACGGGCGCATCGTGCGTATCGATCAGCATGGCGCCGCTGACCGTCGGTCCGGCCAGGTGCAGCTGCACGATGTGCGCGTGGGGCAGCTGGCGGATGTAGGCGGCCGCGTCAAAGCCGTGGTTATGCGCGGACACATGGACGTTGTTCACGTCCAGCAGCAGGCCGCAGCCCGTGTCCTGCGCCAGGCGCCCCAGGAATTCCCATTCCGGCATGCTGGACCGGGCAAATTCCACGTAACTGCTGGGGTTTTCCAGGACCAGGGGACGGCCGAGAAACTCCTGCACCTGGCGCACCCGGCCCGCCACGTGGCGCAGGCTGGCCTCGTCCAGCGGCAGCGGCAGCAAGTCGTGGCTGTTGAGCGAGGCGGCGCCCGTCCAGCACAGGTGGTCGGAGATCCAGGCGGGACGGATCTCGTCGGCCAGCTGGCGCAGCTGGCGCAAATAACCCAGGTTGAGCGGGTCGCTGCTGCCGATGGACAGCGACACGCCGTGCATGACGATGGGCACCTGGGCGGCCACCACGTCCAGCACATGGCGCGCATAGCCGTGGTTGCCGATGAAGTTTTCGCTGATGATCTCGAACCAGTCCACCTGCGGCCCATGTTCGAGGATGTGCGCGTAATGGAGCGGGCGCAGCCCCACGCCCAGGCCCAGGTGCGGCAGGCCCAGGCGCGGGGACGCCGCTGGCTTGGCGGCTGCCTTCATCAGGTCGATGGCGGCAAGGCCAGGCGCAGGTCGGTCGGCGGCGGCGGCGCGCCCACGGGCGTGCCGCGCGCGGCCATCACCTTGCCGTACGCTTCCCAGGCCTTGTCGTAGACGCTGTCGCCCAGCGAGAACGACATGGTCTCGTCCAGCCGGATGTTGTGGTGCTCGGGCGCCGGGCCGAAGTCGTACAGCACCATGGTGGCGGCCTGGGGCGGCGTCTTCTTGGTGGTGTTCGGATACAGCTGCGAGGCCGAGATCGGCACGGCACAGCCGCCGAAGCCGCCGCATTTGTTGTCGCTCGGCGCGCTGTACGGCCCCGTGGGCACGCCGCACAGATTGTCTGCCGTTGCCGCCACCTTGACGCCGTGCCCGCAGTTCGAGCCGCCCGAGTCAAGCTGCGCAAAGCCGCAGCCGCCCTGCGCGTGGCAGCCGTTGGAACCCTTGCACGTATGGTAGACGGCCAGCGCCGCGCACGTGTCCGATGCCTCGCCTTCCAGGTGCATGCCCTGGCAGGCATGGTACAGCACGTCCTTCTCGACCTTCGGCACGCCCGTCGCCAGATTGGGCGCCTGGCCCAGCACGGCCCAGCAGATGGCCATGCGGTCGCCCGCGCCCACCATCGACGGATACGGGAAGGCGGTTTTCTGCTTTTGCCAGTAAGTATCGAGCACGGAGGTGATGCCGTAGATGGCGCCCGTGGCCACCGTGCTCAGCATCGTCAAGGTGTCGCCGCGGTCCTTCAGGCGGTTCAGGGCGCCCGCCACCTGTTCCGGCGCGGGGATATTCTTGGGCGCCGTCAGCGGGTTGTAGCGTTCGTTGGTCAGCATCTTTTCCGTCCAGCGATGGCCTTCCCGGTGCCATTGGGGCCACGTCTTGACGGGCAGCATGTCCTTCACCTTGCCGAAACGCTCGTAATGGTCGAAGGCGGCGCTGTCGTGGCGGGCGTGCGCGTCGCGCGACTCGGCCTTCTGGCCATCGTTGGTGTACGAGGGATAATCGACCTTCAGCGCTTCCAGGTCTTCGCGGTAATCGGGCTTCACGGCCATCAGCTGGGCCTGCAGCCGGCGGCGGTAGCGCGTGATGGCCGTGTCGCTGCCCTCGCCCTGGTCCGTGATGGCCGCCATCATGTCGATGGCCTTGTTGAAGGAGCGGATCTGGCCGCCGTCCTGGTCGTCCGGGCCGAAACAGGTATCGAACTTGGGAAATTCCGCCTGCTCGTGGCCCTCGCCCTTGCTGTTGAACATGTCCTGCTGCACCGAGCCGTTGACGAACAGCTTTTGCCACAGGGTCGCGCCATCCTCGTACTCGATGCTGATGTAGCGCGCATAGCATTCGTACATGTAGCCGATGGTGCCGAACAGGGGCAGGTCATGCACGTGCTTGCCCGGCGTCCAGCCATCGAACGGGACGTCGGGGAAATATTTGGTGTGGTTGTGCTTGTCGAACTCGGCCAGCTGCTCGCGCGCCTGCTCTTCCGGCTGCTCGATGGCCAGGAACAGGTCGCACTGGTTGCTGTTGAGCTCCTCCAGGTTGACGCGCACGTGGCGGTAGCCGGACGTGTCCTGCAGGTCGACGATGTGCGGGATCACCGTGCAATCCTTGCCGTAGCAGGTCCAGCCGTGCTCCAGCGACTGCAGTTCCGAGCCCGTGAAGCACGGCGCCGCGCCGATGGCCGTGGACAGGTTGGCCGCCATCTGCAGGTGCAGCATTTCCTGGATGAAGACGCTGAAGATGACGTTGAAGGCCTTCTGTTCCGGCGTTTCCGGACGCGCCGTGGTGCTCATGCCCGGCCACTGGCGGCCCTCGTAGTAGGTGATGCCCTGCGAGTTGATCTGGTGCGTGCCCTGGATCGAATACATGGTGGCCATGTACAGGGGGATGGTAAACAGTTCGACGCTGACGGCCGCCTGGGCGATGGCGCGCACGGCCGCCGTGTCCGTGGCCAGCATGTCGAGCGGGCGCCGGGTGATGGGCGCCAGTGGACTTCCTAAAACGGGCATTTTCATTCTTGTCTCTCCACAGGATGGATGCGTTTCAGAGGTATGCCCTACCCGCGCCCGGCTGCGTGGCGCTGGATATGGCTGACACATAATACGCCTGGGAAAGATATTTTTGCGACAAGTTTCAATGGCCGCAACGAGAGTTGATTTGCATCAACTTCCCCGCGCGCCGGCCTGGAAAAGCGGCGTTTTTCGGCATCCCGCGATGACAATTGAATAGAATCCGGCCGCCGCGCGCGTGTATAAGGGGCGCGCCGCGCGCCGCCCTCAGGTCACTATCATGATGATAGCCAGCTTGCCGGCGGCGGGAAGGCGCAAACGCCCCATCAATGGCGCTGGATTTCGATCAGCTCGATCTCGAACAGCTTGGGCCACAGTTTCCCCGTCACGAACAGGCGCTTGCCGCGCGCATCCCAGGCGATGCCGTTGAGTACGGCGTCCGGGTTGGCCGTGCCCCGCTGCTCCGGCGGCAGCAAGCCCGTCAGGTCGATCCAGCCCACCACCTTGCCGCTGGCCGGGTCGATGCGGGCGATCACGTCCGCGCCCCACACGTTGGCGAACAGTTGGCCGTCGACCATTTCCAGCTCGTTCAGGCGCTCGATGGGCCGCCCTTCCGCCTTCACGTCGAAACGGCGCACCTCGGCCAGGGTTTTCGGGTTCAGCACGCGGATGGCGGAGGTGCCGTCGCTCATGTAGACGAACTTGCCGTCGCTGGCCAGGCCCCAGCCTTCGCCCTGGTAGCTGAATTTGCGCTTGAGCTTGAACGTCTTCAGGTCGAACACGTAGCCGGTCTGCGAAATCCACGTCAGGCCGAGGATTTCATCACCCACGTCGGTGATGCCTTCGCCAAACACATTCTTGTCGAGCATGCTTTTCTGCAAAACCTTGCCCGTCGTCAACTCGACCTTGCGCAGGGAGGACTGGCCGTTCTGGCCCGTGCTTTCATACAGGTGGCCATCCTTGAACAGCAAGCCCTGGGTGAAGGCCTGGGGGTCGTGCGGATAGGTATTCTTGACGAAATAGCCATACACGGGAATGGCGGCCTGGGCATGGCCCATTTCGCTCATCAGGCCCACGGTGCATAACAATCCCAGCAGCAGTGAGCCGGCGGTGCGTTTGATCTTGGCTGTAACCTTGGCGTTGATGTTCATCTGGTCGGGCGGAAGTTGGCGAGCGCCTATTGTAAACGGGCCGCGTCCGCCATGCGCGCCCTGACGAGATCGAGCCAGGCGCGCGCCGCGAACGACAGGCGCCCGCCCCGGCGCCAGGCCAGCATCAGGTTCCACTCCACGGGCGGGCCGGCCAGGGGAATGACGGCAAACTGCGCGGGCGCCAGGGTGTCGCAATACATCTTCGGCAGCAGGCAGATGCCCACGCCCAGGCGCACCAGCGAGGCGATGAAATCCCACTGGCCGCTGCGGCCCGTGATGCGCGGCGCGAAGCCGGCCCGCTGGCAGGCGTCCAGCACGATGTCGTTCAGGGCGAAGGCGGCGCCATAGAAGATGAAGGGACTGTCGGCCAGCTCGGCCAGGGCCACGCAAGCGCGTCCCTGCCAAGGCGAGCCGGGCGCGGCCAGCAGGCACAGGGGCGAGCGCACGAGGGGCAAGGCGTCGAAATCCTGCCAGGTGGCCGCATTGCCCGGATAGTCGAGCATGGTCCCCAGCTCCACCGTGCCCGTGCGCAGGTCGCGCTCGATGGCTTGCGTGCCGCTTTCATACATCTTCAGCTCGATGCCCGGATAGCGCTGGTGGTACTCGGCCAGCCATGGCGCCAGGGTGGAATGCGTCTGCGGCGACACGCCCACGCGCAATTCGCCCCGCTCCAGCTGCTGCAGGTCGCGCAACTCCACCTTCAGCTCCGCGTGCAGGGCCAGCAGTTCATGCGCGCGCGACAGCACCACCTTGCCCGCGTCCGTCAGGGTAAAGCGCTTGCCCGCTCGGTCCAGCAGGGCCAGGTCCAGCGACTGTTCCAGCTGGGCAATCATCTTGCTGACGGTGGGCTGGGTCACGTGCAGCCTGGCGGCGGCCCGCGTAAAACTGTTCTGCTCGACCACTTCGACGAAGTAGCGCAGGGAGCGGATATCCATGATGCATTCCAATATCGAATGATAATCATGAGTTTAAGTCATTTTATCTTTTGATGTGGGGTCCCTACAATGGAGCCTTCCCCCTGCCGTCAGAAAGCCCGCCGTGAAAGCCCCCGCATTGCACCACCCCGCCCTGCCTCTCCCTGCCTGGCGCCAACCGGCGCGGACGGCGTGGCAGGTCGGCATCCTGATCGCCGCCTGGTGGCTGGCCGACGCGGCCGCTGCCGCCCTGCACCTGCCGTTTTCCGGCGGCGTCGTGGGCCTGTTCGTGCTGGTGGCCCTGCTGCTGGCCGGCTGGGTGCGGCCTGCCGCCATCGAACTGGGCGCGAACTGGCTGCTGGCCAACATGCTGCTGTTCTTCATTCCGCTGGTGGTGTCCGTGGTGCAATTTACGCAGCTGCTGAAGGCGCAGGGGCTGATGCTGTTCGTGAATATCGGCCTGGGCTTTGCCAGCGTGATGCTGGCCACGGCCTTCACCGTGGAATGGGTGTGCCGCTATGAACGCCGGCAGCGCCTGCAGGCGCTGCTGCGCCAGCGCAAGGCGCGGACGGCCGCATGAACACCCTGCTCCTGCCGCTGCTGTTCCTGCTGCTGACCCTGGTGCTGTTCTATGCCAACCAGGCCCTGCACCGCCGCCATCCGCACTTTTTGCTCACGCCCGCCATCTGCACCTCGGCCATTCTGATCGTCATCGTGCAAGCCACGTCGACGCCGTTCGCCACGTATTTCGGCGAAACGCGCTGGCTGCCGTGGCTGCTCGGCCCGGCCACGGTCGCGTTCGCCCTGCCCATCTTCCAGGAGCGCAAGCTGATCCGCAAGCACTGGCTGGCCCTGAGCCTGGGCAGCTGCGCCGGCATCGCGGCCTCGGTCGCCGCCACCTTGCTGCTGGACCGGCTGCTGGGCGTGCACGGCGACATGGCGCGCAGCTTGCTGGCCCGTTCCGTCTCCACGCCGTTCGCGCTGGAAGCATCGCGCCACATGGGCGGCTCGGCCCAGCTGACGGGCATCTTCGTCGTCATGACGGGCCTGTTCGGCCTGATGCTGGGCAAGCCGCTGCTGAAACTGCTGCCCCTGCGCATGCGCATCGCCCGCGGCGCCCCGTATGGCGCGGCCGCGCACGGCTTCGGCCTGTCCGTGGCGCGCAAGGTGGGCACGGAGGAAGGCGCCGTGGCCAGCCTGACGATGATCTTTTCCGGCGTCGTGACGGTGCTGCTGGCCCCGCTGCTGGGACATCTGCTGGGCTAACGCCCCGCCGGCAGCGCCCGCATGCCCTGCACGATCAGGTCGATTCCCGCCAAAAAATCCGCGCGGTCGTCGTGGGCGCGCAACTGCGCCGCCACCTTGCGGGCGAATGGAAACGCCTGCGCATCGAGGCGCGACCAGGCGCCGGCCATGCTGTCGAGAAAATGCGCGCGCTCCAGGCCCTGCCCGCGGGCGATGACGGCATTGGCCGCATTCTGTCCGCTCACGCCCAGCAGATAGTTCAACAGCGCACAGGCCGCCATCCACTGCCGTTCCTGCGGCACGCCCAGCGCGTCCACCTGCCCGCCCAGGCGTTCCAGGATGCGCACGGTGGGCAGCTGGCCCGGCGCGCGCGACAGGGCCGAACCCAGCCATGGATGCGCATCCATG
>NZ_RFSK01000110.1 GCF_009923995.1 Janthinobacterium sp.
GCCGCGCGGCGGGACGGCGGCGTCAGGCGCCGGGCGGCAATTCGCCCAGGTGGTGCTTGGTGGCGTAGGCGTACAGTTCCAGGCGGTTGTAGACGCCCAGCTTGCGGTAGATCGAGGTCAGGTGGTTGCGCAAGGTATGTTCGGAGATGAACAGCTGGTCCGCCAGCAGCTTGGCCGGCGTGCCGCTGCCGTGTACCAGGGCGGCGATGATCTTTCTTTCCTTGAGGGTCAGGCTGGCCACGGCGACGGCCTGCGCCGAACCGCCGCCGGGCTGGGTCAGCTGCGTCAGCATGCGTCCCAGCATGGCGTGTTCCAGCCACAGTTCGCCGTGGTAGACCTTTTCGATGGCCTTGAGCACCATTTCCGCCGGCGCATCCTTGCTGACAATGCCGCGCGCGCCCTTGAGCACGGTCTGGTCCAGGATGGCCTGGTCGTGGCTGGCCGTCAGCACCAGCACGCGCGTGCTGCCGCACTGCGCCAGCGCCGGCAGGATGGCCAGCGAGCTGATGCCTCCCAGGTCCAGGTCCAGCACGACCACATCGGGCGACAGCGCTTTCGCCAGCTCCAGCGCCTCGGTGCTGTCGGAGGCCGTGGCGAGCACCCGCATGCCCGAGTGTTCGCCGCCGATCAGGCGTTCCAGGCCCCACAGCATGGTCTTGTGATCATCCACCAGCAGGACGCTGATGAGATGGCTGGCCGGCGGCATGGCGTGATGGTCGTTCATATGGGAATCTCGATCTGGACGGAGGTGTTGCCCTGCGTGCCATGCGTGACGCGGGCCGTGCCGCCCAGGGCGGCGGCCCGTTCGGCCAGCGAATCGGGCAGGAAGTCGGGTACGTGCGCGGCCGCGCATTCGTTGTCGATGCTGATGTGCAGCGCGCCCTGGGCGCAGGTCAGCTTGACGGCGCCGTGGCGGGCCGAGGTGTGCTTGCGGATATTGCTCATGCCTTCGTTGACGATCTGGAACACTTCGGCCGCCAGGCGGTCATTGATGTGCAGGTCGCCCTCGATGTCCAGGGTGATGTCGATGCCATAGAATTCGCGGATCTGCGTGGCCTGGCGGCGCAGCGCGACGAGCAGTTCCGGCTCGCTTTGCACCTGGCCGTTCTTGAAGGTGCGCGCGTAGCTGCGCAGGTCGGTGATCACCTGGCCCGACATGAGGATCAGCTTTTCCAGCTCGGGCAGCAGGGGGTTGCCCGGCGTGGCTTCGTTGCGCAGGGCGGCCAGGCCGTGGCGCAGGCCGATATACGGCTGGATGGCCGTGTCGTGCAGGTCGCGCGCGATCTTTTCGCGCTCGCGCGAGGCCGCTTGCGAGGCCAGGCGGTCGAGCAGGTCGATGTTCTCGATGACGGGAAAGGCCTGCGCGCCGATATGGCTGAGGAACAGGGCGTCGGTCCTGCTCATGCTGGTGGCGGAGACGATAAAGATGCGGCCTTTGCCATTGCGCAAGGGCAGGGGCGCGCTGATGAAGGCGTGCGCCTCGAGCAGCTCGGCCAGGCGCGCGCCTGCCGCATCGTCATGCCGCAGCCAGCGTCCGCTGTGCGGGTCCTGCATGCGCGCCCCGCCGGACCAGGGCAGCCAGAGTCCCGCGGGCTGGTTGTACAGCGCGATCTTGTCGGGCGCAAAGGCGAGCAGGGGGCTGGCCGCCTCGTCGCTGAGGAGCGAACTGGTGTGCATGATGCCCGATGCCGTATGGATCACGCTGCGCAGCGACCAGACCCGCGTTCCCTTGTCCTGCATGACGAGCAGACAACTGCGGCCGTTGAAGTAGCTGCGCGTCTTTTCCAGCACCGAGGTGATCGTCTGGTCGACACCGAAGCGGGGATTGGACAGCTGGCTGACATCGCGCAGCAGGGCCAGGTGGCTGCGCTGCGTGATGGCCGAACCGCCCCAGTAGGCGATCATGTAGCCGAGCGCGAGCAGGAAAGTGCTGCGTAACAGCAGGCGCGACAATTCCGCATCCGATTCGCCGAACAGGGCCGTGGCGGCGAACAGGCCGGCCGAGGCCAGGGTGACGCGGGCGCCTTCCTCGAAGCCGCGCTGGAACGACGATGTCAGGATGGCAAAGAAAAAAAACAGGAAGAATAAATTATTGTGGCTGCTGGTGGAAAAGACGATGAGCGCATACCAGGCCACGTCCAGCCAGTACAGCAGGATGTCCTGTGGCAGGTTGATGCCCAGCACGGCCAGCACGTAGAGCAACAGGCTGTGCATGGTGTAGGCGGAAAAGATCAGCCAGGTGATCCTGCTCAGCTTGCCGGCGCTTTCGGGATCGATGAACAGGGTCAGCAAGGTCGCGCTGGACAGCAGCAGGCGCATGCCATTGACCATGGTTGTATCCAGGCCAGTGCCCGGCAAGCGGGAGGTGAGAGGCAGATCGAGGTTCACAAGCACTCCTGGCCGTATCCGCGCAGGAGCGGCGCATGCGCGTGAATGGATACCGCAGATAAATTCTTGTTGTTTTTGCTGCAATCAGCTATGAGTCTACGCACCCGCCGGAAAGATGTCTACTGGAATTATATGGCGGACGTTGCTTTCCTACAGCGCCTGCACCATGACCCGGTTGCGGCCGGCCCGCTTGGCCAGGTACAGGGCGCGGTCGGCTGCGCCGATCAGGGCGGAGATTTCCAGCGGCTGGTGCGGGTGCTGCGTGGCGATGCCGATGCTCACCGTGATGTGCTTGACGTCATTGCCCGTCTTGGCGTGCGGAATGCGCAGGTCGGCCGCGCGCTGGCGGATCGCCTCGGCCATGCGCAAGGCCTGCGCCGCATCCGTGTCGGGCAGGATGGCGGCAAATTCCTCGCCGCCATAGCGTGCCAGCAGGTCGGTGGGGCGCTGCAGCATGGCGGCCAGCTCGGCCGCCACGCGGATCAGGCAGCCGTCGCCCTGCTGGTGGCCGTAGTGGTCGTTGTAATCCTTGAAATGGTCGATATCGATCATCAGCAGCGACAGGGGGCTGCCCGTGCGCATGGCGCGCCGCATTTCCTTCTCGATGGCGACGTCGAAGTGGCGGCGGTTGGCGATGCCCGTCAAGCCGTCGGCAAAGGTTTGCGAGCGCAGGACCATGGTCTGTTCGCGCAGCAGCTTCTCGCGGCCCACGGCGATGGTGACATCATTGATCTGGATCAGGCAGTGGCGCGGCGCACCGGGTAAATTGATCGGTGTGACGGCGATCGCCTGCTGCATGCGTTCCTGGCCTTCCGTCGCCCCCGCGGCGGCGCCGTGCGTGTACAGGGCAAACGGCGCCTTGTGCAGGGTTTGCGACAGCAGCGACTGGAAATTGTCGCGCAGGGCCTGGGTGATGGCCGAGTCGATGCGCTTGTGCCGCAGATCCGGGAAGATGGCAAAGAAGTCCTGGCCCAGCACGGCCTCGGCCGTCCAGGCGGAGTGGCGCGCCATCCAGCGGTTCCACAGCACGATGCGGTGATGCTCGTCGAGCACGATGGCGCCCAGGTTGACGGCGCCGATGATGCTCTCGAGCAGGGCGAGTCGGTGTAAGGCATCCGGCATGATCTTCACGCCTGTCCCAGGACCTTGGCCAGGTAGCGGCTGACTTGCTGCTTCAGGTCGTGCAAGGCGGACAGGTCGAGCACGAATGCGACATAGCCGTGGATCTGGTGCTTGGCCAGCACGAAGTCGATGTGCAGCATCAGCACGACGGCCTCGTCGTCCTGGCCGCCGAAGGACGACAGGATTTCCGCGCTGGTGCCCACGTGGTACAGGGGCAGCGAGCCATGCAGTTCGCTGTCGAACAGGTTGGCCAGGGTTCCCACGCAGGAATTGAGGATGATGTTGCCGATTTCGCTCATCGCCTCCTGTTCCATCTCCGTCAGTTCCTGCAGCGGCATGGCGTCGCCCACCATCAGGCGCACGATTTCCAGGCTCTTGTCTTCCGGGAACATCAGGATGGCTTCGGTGGCGAAGGCGCCGTCATAGTGCTGGCTGACGCCGCAGATGCGTTCGCCATCTTTCTTGCTGCCCAGCAGGGCGGCCGCATCGGCGCGGTTCAGGAAGGTGATGGAAGGCACCGACATGGTGACCTCTTCATTGACGATCTCGCTCATCGCGGCGGCCGCGTGGCCTACCCCGATATTGAATATCTCCACGAGGGCATCGTTTTCCAGTTCGGAGAGATTGACCATGCTCACAGTCCCAGTGAATCGATCAGCTGGTGGATGCGCGTTTCCGTGATCGGTTTTTCCATGAAGCCGACGCCGAGTTCGCTGGCGCGGTTGCGGATGGCATTCTGTACATTGGCCGTGACGAGGAAGATGGGCGTCTGCGGGCACAACGCGCGCAATTGTTCCGCCGCCGCCACGCCGCCCATGCCGGGCATGTTGACATCCAGTAGTATCAGGACAGGCTTGACGGTCTTGACTTTTTCCAGGGCTTCTTCACCCGTCGCCGCCTCGATGACTTGCCAGTCGGCATGTTTGCTGAGGATGAATTGATGCGACATCAAACGTGAAACCCGGCTGTCATCGACAACAAGTACCTGTTTACTGTGATTCATTTGCTATTCCTGAAACGTCATATGTGTCAATAGTGGCATTTTCGCATATTTTAACGGGCATACGGAGGAATTGACCAATCAATTGCTCTTGAGCAAAATTCACGCCGCCAGGGTGGAGCAAAAGCCACGGCAGGCAGGCAAGGGCGGCTGGACGGGCCGGCAATCCGTTAAAATGGCGGCATTCCTCACTTTAGCCTGAATGCCATGACCCAAGACGAATTGAAGCAAGCCGTAGCCCGCGCCGCCATTAACTACGTGGTGGAAGGTGAAATCATCGGCGTCGGTACCGGTTCCACCGCCAATTTCTTCATCGATGAACTGGCCAAGATCAAGGACCGCATCAAGGGGACGGTCGCGTCCTCCGAAGCAACGGCTGCCCGCTTGGCCGGCCATGGCATTCCCGTCTTCGACCTGAACGACGTCGAGTCGATCGCCGTCTACATCGACGGCGCCGATGAAATCACGGCCAGCGGCGCCATGATCAAGGGCGGCGGCGCGGCATTGACGCGTGAAAAGATCGTCGCTTCCGTCGCCAAGCAATTTGTCTGCATCGCCGACGGCTCGAAACTGGTGGACACCCTGGGCGCCTTCCCGCTGCCCGTGGAAGTGATCCCGATGGCCCGCGCCGCCGTGGCGCGCCAGCTGGCCGCGCTGGGCGGCACGCCCCGTTTGCGCCTGAAGGCGGGCACTACCGAAGCGTTCATCACGGACAACGGCGGCGAGATCATCGACGTGCTGGGCCTGCAGATCGCCGACCCGGTGGCGCTGGAACAGCAGATCAACCAGATCGTCGGCGTCATTGCCGTCGGCCTGTTCGCCGTGCGCGGCGCGAATGTCTGCCTGCTGGGCATGCCGGAAGGCGTGCGTACCCTGGCGTACTAAGGCGATCGCCGGCGTTCGCCGGCGTTGCTACCTGTCTTACACGGCGGCCCCTTGCGGGCCGCTCGTCATTTGTGCCTGGCGGTACACGGCCACGCTACGCAGCAAACCACCCAGGAAGAGGCCGCTGAAGCAACCGTAGGCGAGGCAGACGGGCACGATGAAGCCGGCCGCGTGGGCATAGGCGGGCGCGATGGACAAGGTGACGGCGACCGCATATTTCATGCAAAAAATACACATCATCAAGATCAAGGGCAGCCAGCTGCCGGGGCGCTGCACGCTGCCGCGGGCGGGAATGGCCACGATGGCGCGCGCATCGGTCAGCGACCAGGCCAGCGCCGCGCCGGCCAGTGCGCCGGCTACCCAGGCGTACGGCGCCATGCCGGCAAAACCGAAGCTGCCATGCACGCCGCTCAGGGACAGGGCCAGCATGACGAGCGGAATGATGCACAGCTTGCGCAAGCTCACTTCGCGGGCCCGGCTGGCCAGCACGCCGCGGTACACGAGGAAGGCCAGGATGGCCCAGACATACAGGGGAGTGTGGCTGAAGATTTGCTGCAACATGGTGTCCGCCTTTGGTGTGGGGTTGTCGATGGGCGTACTGTGCCAGCCGGCGGTGCGGGCGGCGAGCGGCTTGCGACGAAACGAGGGGGCGGTGCCGTGAAACGGCGGGGGAAGGCGCGAAACGAAGGTGAAACTGCCCGTGACGCGGTCACGGGCAAGCGATACGGCTTATTCCGTCGGCGGCACGTAGCCCATGGCGGCATCGGCGCCATCGCCGAAGAAATGCTTTTCCATCTGCGTGGCCAGGTATTTGCGGGCGCGCGCGTCGGCCAGGTTCAGGCGGTTTTCATTGACCAGCATGGTCTGGTGCTTGAGCCAGGCAGCCCAGGCTTCTTTCGACACGGATTCGTAAATCTTCTTGCCCAGTTCGCCCGGGTACGGCGGGAAGTCCAGTCCTTCGGCTTCCTTGTTGAGTTTGATGCAGTGGATCGTGCGGGCCATCTGTGCTCCTGAATCAGTGTAGAGATAAAGCGTGATTATAAGGCACTTTGCGCCTGCCCTCGCGGGGCCGTCGCGGCCCTGTCACGCGCCGTTTGCCACGCCCTTGCGCTGGATCAAATTTGATCTGCGCCGTCCTAGCTAGTAAGATGCCTTATCGCGCCAGCCCCTGGCTGCGCCTCGTCCAACCCAGCAGTAGCAATTAACCAAGATGGAATCCCTATGACCTCAGTGAAAGTCCATGGCATCGATGTCAGCAATACAGGCAGCTTCGCGCTGTTTGGCGGCATCAACGTGCTCGAATCGCGCGACCTGGCCATGCGCGCTTGCGAAGAATATGTGCGCGTCACGCAAAAACTGGGTATTCCCTATGTGTTCAAGGCCAGTTTCGACAAGGCCAACCGCTCGTCCATCCATTCCTACCGCGGTCCGGGCCTGGAAGAAGGCATGCGCATCTTCCAGGACGTGAAGGCGGCGTTTGGCGTGCCCGTCATTACCGACGTGCATGAGCCTTGGCAGGCCCAGCAGGTGGCGGAAGTGGTGGACGTGCTGCAATTGCCCGCCTTCCTGGCGCGCCAGACGGACCTCGTCGTGGCCCTGGCCAAGACCGGCAAGGTGATCAACATCAAGAAGCCGCAATTCCTCAGCCCTGGCCAGATGGCCAATATTGTCGAAAAGTTCAAGGAAGCGGGCAACGATCAGTTGATCCTGTGCGACCGCGGCACTTGCCTCGGCTACGACAACCTGGTGGTCGACATGCTGGGCTTTGGCGTCATGAAGAAGACCTGCGACAACCTGCCCATCATCTTCGACGTCACCCACGCGCTGCAGCAGCGCGACCCAGGCGGTGCCGCTTCCGGTGGCCGCCGCCAGCAAGTGGCGGACCTGGCCCGCGCCGGCCTGGCCGTCGGCATCGCCGGCCTGTTCCTGGAAGCCCATCCGGACCCGGACAATGCCCGCTGCGACGGCCCCAGCGCCCTGCCGCTGGACCAGCTGGAGCCGTTCCTGGCGCAATTGAAGGCGCTCGACGACCTGGTCAAATCGTTTGCCCCGCTGAACATCAAGTAATGATGTTTCAGTAAAGAAAAAGCCCGGCATGCCGGGCT
>NZ_RFSK01000012.1 GCF_009923995.1 Janthinobacterium sp.
GCCATCTTGCAAGATGGCTTATTCCTGCTTCAAATCCTCGGGCTTGATGGCCCACAGGCCCGGCAGGTTGCGCCAGTAGCCATACGCGTCCATGCCGAAGCCGACGACGAAGCGGTTCGGGATGACCAAACCGACGATATCGGCTTGTACAGGTTTCTTCTTGCCGATGGCCTTGTCCGCAAACACGGCCAGGATCACTTCGGAGGCGCCCATGTCCAGCAGGCGCTGCTTGACGTGCGCCAGGGTTTCGCCTTCGTCCAAGATATCGTCGAGCACGATCACGGTGCGGCCCGATACATTCGAGCGGGGGATGACTTTCCACACCACTTCGCCGCCCTTGTCGTCGTCGCCATAGCGGCTGACGTGGATGTAGTCGAATTCGAGCGGGAAGCTCAGTTGCGGCAGCAGGTTGCCCGTAAAGACGACGGCGCCGCCCATCACGCCCAGCACCAGAGGGAACTCTTTCGAGTCGTCGGCGTTGAAGCGCGTGTTGAGCACATCGGCCATGCGCGTGATCGACGCCTGCACGGTATCTTGGTCGAACAGCAGTTCCGCGTTCTTGATCAGGTCACGGGCACGGTTGTGATGAAATTCTTGCATGGACTCTTGCATGGCGATGAATGGGGCTGATGATGAATGCGGGTATTATCCCGCAAATCGGCCTTATTTGTAATCGCGCATGTCGTCGATGATTTTCCCATCCTGCGCCAGGCTGCCCACGGCCACCAGTACGACGTCTCCCCGCAGCTTGGTCAGTTCGCGTATCGACCCGATGATGGCCTCCGTGCCGCTGGCGTCATGGGGATCGTCGACTTCGCAATGCAAAGTCATCTCGTCGTTGGCCATGCGCCCGGACACCACCAGCCGTGCCTTCCTGATCTGCGGATGGCGGCGCGCGATCTCATGTACCTGCGACGGGTGCACGAACATGGCGCGCACCTTGGTGGTCTGGTCGGCGCGCCCCATCCAGCCCTTAATGCGCGTATTCGTGCGCCCGCATGGCGAATCCGGCGCATCCGTCAGCACGGCCGACAAGTCTCCCGTGGCAAAGCGGATCAGCGGATAGTCGGCATTGAAGACGGTGACGACGACCTCGCCCACTTCGCCCGGTGCGACGGGCGTGCCGCTGCCCGGATGGACGATTTCCAGCAGCACGTTCTCGTCGATGACCATGCCCGGATTGAGCTTGCCATTACTCGCCGTTTCATAGGCGATGCTGCCGATGTCGGCTGAGGCATAGGTCTGGAACACGTGCGGCACGCCGTTCGCTGCAAACCAGCTGCGCAGGGACTCGGGCAAGGCTTCTGCGCCCATCACGGCCTTGGTGACGCTGCTGATGTCGGCGCCCATCTCGCGCGCCTTTTCGATGATCAGTTTCAGGAATGACGGCGTGCCGATATACGTGTCCGGCTTCAGATCCATCATCGCCTGCACCTGCATTTCCGTCTGGCCGATGCCGGCCGGGATGACGGTGCAGCCGATGCGTGCGGCACCGCCTTCGACCATGAAGGCGGCCGGCGTGAAGTGGTACGAAAAGCAGTTTTGCAGCAGGCCGCCGGCGCGCACGCCGGCTGCGTACATGGGCCGCGCGAAGCGCCACCAGTCGGGCCCCCGGCCTTCCGGGTCGAAGATGGGACCGGGCGAAACAAACACGCGCGACAGGGCGTTCTTCGGCGTCGTGTTCAAACCGCCGAACGGCAGGACATCGTGCTGCAATTGCTTGAGGTCGGACTTGCGCGTCACGGGCAGTTGCGCCAGCGCCGTGCGGCTGGTGATGCTGGCCGCATCGATGCCATCGAGGATGCGGGCCCAGCCCGGCGCCTGTTGCGCGCGCGCGATCAGCTGCGGCAGGGCGGCCATCAATTCGCGTTCGCGTGCGTCGGGCGCGCGCGTTTCCAGACTGTCGAGCGTATCGGTCATGTTACGGATTCTCCAATGTCAATTGCAGTTTTTTCGTCAGCCCAGCAACAATCAGGCGATATGAACGGTGCAGCAGAGCGGCCATTTCAGCGTCGTCGAGGGCGTCGGGACTGGCGACCAGCACCCACCCAGCCCGCGCTAGGTAGGGCGCCGGGCGAAAGCCGGGGCGGTCCGTCAGTTCCAGGAAGCGTTCCGCATCGACCTTGAAGCTGATGCCGCGCGTGCTGCCGGCTTCCGCGCCGCACAGGGCGAACATCTTGCCGCCGACAGAAAACGCCAGCACGTTCGTCCATTTGATGTCTTCTGTCGCGCCGGGAAAGCCGCGGCAGACTGCTTTCGCCCGCTCCAGGTCCATGTCTTGCCTCCCGCGTCAGGCCAGCCAGCGTTTGCGGCGGCGGTAGAACTTCATGTCGCGGAAGCTCTTGCGCCCGGCGCTGGACACGCCCAGGTAAAACTCCTTGACGTCTTCATTGCTGGCCAGTTCCTGGGCTTGCCCTTCCATCACGACACGCCCGTTTTCCAGGATGTAGCCGAAGTCGGCGTAGCGCAGGGCCACGTTGGTATTCTGTTCGGCCAGCAGGAACGACACGTTTTCCTTGTGGTTCAGGTCCTTGACGATGCCGAAGATCTCGTCGACGATCTGCGGCGCGATGCCCATCGACGGCTCGTCCAGTAAAATCATCGACGGCTTGGCCATCAGCGCGCGGCCGATGGCGCACATCTGCTGCTCGCCGCCCGAGGTATAGCCGGCCTGGCTGCTGCGCCGCGTTTTCAGGCGCGGAAAATAGTGGTACACCTTGTCCAGCGCCTCTTTCAATTCGCCACGCGACAGGCTGCGCGTGTAGGCGCCCGTCAGCAGGTTTTCCTCGATCGTCAGGTGGCCGAAGCAGTGGCGTCCCTCCATCACCTGTGACAGGCCCCGCTTCACCAGTTCATTCGGCGTCAATTGGTCCACGCGCTCGCCCTTGAACTGGACTTCGCCCTTGGTGACGTCGCCCCGCTCGCCGCGCAGCAGGGTCGAGATGGTTTTCAGGGTGGTCGACTTGCCGGCGCCGTTCGCGCCCAAGAGCGCCACGATCTTGCCTTGCGGCACTTGCAGCGACACGCCTTTCAGGACCAGGATCACGTGGTCGTAGATGACTTCGATATTGTTCACCGACAGGTAGGGTGGCGGTGCGTCCGCCTGGGGCGGCGATTGCGTGGCAGTGTGGGTCATGGCTGCTTCTTTAAAATGTTCAACACGGGACCGGCGCGTCGGCGCCGATCCGGTTCTTCCCGCCTACGGCATTACTTCATGCATGCCGGCGTGATCTTCTTCTCTTCCGCGTACTTGTTCGACGATTCCTCGACGAGCTTGCGCACCAGGGCCTTGTCGCCGACGATCCACTTCGGCGTGATGGCGGTCCACTTCTTGCCATCCCACTGCTGCACCTTCACGGCGCCCGAACCTTCATGGTCGTCGCAACTGGTTTTCACGGTGGGGAACATGCCCAGCGCGCCCACGGCCTTCTGGCGCGCATCGTCGACGTTCAGGTTTTCCAGGCCCCAGCGCATCTGCTCGCCCGTGATCGGTTTGCCCTTGCCGAATTTTTCCTGCGCCGTGCGGATTGCTTCCACCCACAGGATGCCGGCCGTCACGCCACGCATGTGGTAGACGGAACCGATGCGCGACTGGTCGGCCAGGTTGCCCTTGCCGGATGCGTAGAGCTTCTTGCGGATGTCGTCCAGCACGGGGTAGTTACCCGGCGTATTGAACGTCATCGCCGTGTAGCCCTTGGCCGCGTCGCCCGATGGAATCGTGTCTTCCTCGGAGCCGGCCCACCAGACGCCCAGCATTTTGTCGCGCGGGAAGCCGTTGCGCTGCGCCGTCTTGATGGCCACGGAATTCATCACGCCCCAGCCCCACAGGATCACGTGATCCGGCTTGGCCTGGCGGATCTGCAGCCATTGCGACTGCTGTTCGCTGCCTGGCGGCGCGACGGGAATTTTCACCAGTTCGAAACCGTACTGTTTCGACAGCGCTTCGAGCACGGGCAACGGCTCCTTGCCGAAGGCCGAATCGTGGTACAGGTGGACGATTTTTTTCCCTTTCAGCTTGTCCATGCCGCCATCCTTGTCGCCCAGGTACTTGATCATGGCGGCGGCCTGGCTCCAGTAGCTGGAGATCAGCGGATAGACATACGGGAAGACCTTGCCGTTGGCGGCGTCCGAGCGGCCGTAACCGATCATCGTCATGGGGATCTTGTCCTGTGCCACGCGGTCCAGGATGCCGTAGGCGACGCCCGTGGACAGGGTTTCCACCAGGGTGGCGCCGCCCTGCTTGGTTTTCAGGCGTTCGTAGCACTCCACGCCGCGCGACGGGTTGTACTCCGTTTCGCACTCTTCCCAGCTGATCTTCACGCCATTCACGCCGCCGGCCTGGTTGACCAGGTTGAAGTAGTCGATGATGCCGCCGTAGAAGCCGGAACCGCCGGCCGCGTAGGGACCCACGCGGTAGGACGGCAGGGCGATGTACTGTTCCTTGTCCTGTGCCTGCGCGCTGCCGGCCATGGTGAGTGCGGCACTGGCGATGGCGGCGGCCAGCATGAGCGATTGGATGTGTTTCATTGTGTCTCCTCTTGTTTTATTTGGTTTTCAACAGAACCGACATCTGACTGCAAGGTACAAATTCTTAATGCGGGAAAGGCCACAAACGCAGTTTTTCTTTCGCGATCTGCCACAGCCTGGCCAGGCCGTGCGGCTCGACGATCAGGAAGAAGATGATCAGCGCACCGAACACCATCAATTCCAGGTTCGAGGCCACGCTGGTGGGCAGCGCCAGGCCATGCGCGATGGTGTTCAGGAAGACGGGCAGCAGCACGATGAAGGCCGCGCCCAGGAAGGAGCCGAGGATCGAACCGACGCCGCCGATGATGATCATGAACAGGATGCGGAAGGACAGGTCCAGGTTGTACGCTTCCGGCTCCACCGTGCCCAGGTAGGCATACGCATACAGCGCGCCGGCCACGCCGCAGTAGAACGAGCTGACGGCAAACGCCAGCAGCTTGGTGCGCATCAGGCGGAAACCGATCACTTCGGCCGCCATGTCCATGTCGCGCACGGCCATCCACGAGCGGCCCACGTTCGAGCGGATCATGTTCTTGGCCAGCAGCGCCATGCCGGCCACGATGGCCAGCACCAGCAGGTATTTGCTTTGCGGCGTGTCGAACTGGTAGCCGAGGATGCTCATCTTCTGCACCGTGATCACGCCCGAGGAACTGTAGTTGGTCAGGTACGGGATCTTGGTCAGGCACCAGACGACGAAGAACTGCGTCGCCAGCGTCGACGCGGCCAGGTAGAAGCCGCGGATGCGCAGGGAAGGCAGGCCGAAGGCGATGCCCACCATGGCCGCGCACAGGCCGCCGAGGATGAATGACACGAGCAGCGGCAAGCCGGGCAGGCGCGCCATGAAGTTATACGAGGCAAAGGCGCCAACGGCCATGAAGGCGGCCGTGCCCAGCGACAGCTGGCCCGCGTAGCCCGTCAGGATGTTCAGGCCCAGCGCCGCCAGGGCGAAGATCAGGAAGGGGATCAGAATCGCCGAGAGCATGTACGGCGAGGCGAAATACGGCAGGATGAACACGGCGGCGATCAATGTCGCCGTCAATGCCAGGCGGTCTTGCCGGATCGGGAAGATCTGGTTGTCCGCCTGGTAGCTGGTCTTGAATTGTCCTGCTTCACGATAAATCATGGGGTGTCCTTTGCGGTGGAGCGATTGCGTTGTGCGCGGTATGCATGTTGCGACGACGGCGGTGCGGCGTCAGATGCGCCGGATGATGCGTTCGCCGAACAGGCCTTCCGGGCGCACCAGCAGGAACAGCAGGGCCAGCACGTACGGGAACCAGCCTTCGATGCCGCCGCCCACCATGGGACCCAGATAGACTTCGGCCAGCTTTTCCGACGCGCCGATGATCAAGCCGCCGACGATGGCGCCCGGCACGGAGGTAAAGCCGCCGAGGATCAACACGGGCAGCGCTTTCAAGGCGATGAAGGTCAGCGCGAACTGCACGCCGTTGCGCGCGCCCCACAGCAGGCCCGCCACCATGGCCACCAGCCCTGCCACGCCCCACACGACGGCCCAGATGCGCTGCAGCGGAATGCCCACGGCCAGCGCCGCCTGGTGGTCGTCGGCGACGGCGCGCAGGGCGCGGCCCACCTTGGTTTTCGAGAACAGCAGGGCCAGGCAAATCACCAGCAGGGCGCAGATGCCGGCCGCCACCACGTCGAACTGCGAGACGATGATGTTGAAATGGTCCATCAGGAAGGGCATCGGCACGTCTTCGATGGGCAGGTCCAGTTTGTGCACCTGCGAGCCCCACATCAGCTGGGCCAGGCCTTCGATGAAAAAGGTCAGGCCGATGGTGGCCATGAAGAGGGTGATCTCGGGTTGGTTGACGAGGGGCCGCAAGACCACCCGTTCGATCGCCATGCCCAGAACGATCATGGTGACCATCGTCAGCGGAATGGCCAGCCACAGCGACAGGCCGAACTTGTCCATGAAACCGACGCAGGTGAGGGCGGCGAAGAAGACCATCGCGCCCTGCGCGAAATTGAAGACGCCCGAAGCCTTGTAGATCAATACAAAGCCGATGGCCACCAGCGCGTACATGACGCCCGACAGCAGGCCGCCGATCAGCACTTCAAAGAAGAAATTGATATTCATACGGGTCCCGGGGATTAATGGCTCGTGCCAAGGTAGGCGTTGATGACATCCTGGTTGCTGCGCACCTCGTCGGGCGTGCCGTCGCCGATCTTCCTGCCGTAGTCGAGCACCACCACGCGGTCGGAGATATCCATCACCACGCCCATGTCGTGCTCGATCAGCACGATGGTCGTGCCCAGCTGGTCGTTGACGTCGAGGATGAAGCGGCACATGTCCTGTTTTTCTTCCACGTTCATGCCGGCCATCGGTTCGTCCAGCAGCAGGATCTCCGGCTCGGCCGCCAGCGCGCGGCCCAGTTCCACGCGTTTTTGCAGGCCATAGGGCAGGCGTCCCACGGGCGTTTTGCGGATGGCCTGGATTTCCAGGAAGTCGATGATTTCTTCGGCCTTCTTGCGGTGCTCGATTTCCTCGCGCCGCGCCGGGCCCCAGTACAGGGCCTGCAGCAGGAAATTCGATTTCATTTTGAGGTTCCGCCCCGTCATGATGTTGTCGAGCACCGTCATGCCCTTGAACAGGGCGATGTTCTGGAAGGTGCGCGCGATGCCGGACTTGGCGGCCGCGTAGCAATCCATGCCGCGCCGGTGTTCGCCCCGGTAGATGATTTCGCCCTGCTGCGGGCGGTACACGCCGTTGATCACGTTGAGCATCGAGCTTTTGCCGGCGCCGTTCGGGCCGATGATGGCGCGGATCTCATGTTGTTTGACGTCAAAGGAGATGTCGGTCAGCGCCTTCACGCCGCCGAACGACAGCGAGATGTTCTTCAGGTCGAGGATCACGGGGCCGGTCTTGCGGGCCGTGCCGAAATGGGCGTCGGGTTCGTTCATTTGCATCGTGCTGTGCTCCATCATGCGGCCAGGCCCAGGGCCGGATACGTTTTGCTGTCCCAGATCTGCAGGTCGGCGCTGGTCGACCCTATACGGCCATCCTCGAACTTCACCTGGGTCTCGATGTATTGCGTTGCCTTGCCCTCATACAGGGCGGAAATGAGTACCGCATATTTTTCGGCGATGAATTTGCGCCGTACCTTGCGCGTGCGCGTCAGTTCATCGTCATCGGGATCGAGTTCCTTGTGCAGTACCAGGAAGCGGTGCACCTGCGTGCGGTCCATCAGCGGGTCGGCCGCCAGTTCCGCGTTCATTTGCTCGATGCAGTCGCGGATCAGGCCATACGTTTCGGCGCGGGCGGCCAGGTCGGTGTAGCCGGAGTAGGCGATGCCGCGCCGTTCGGACCAGTTGCCCACGGCTTCGATGTCGATGTTGATGAAGGCGCACACCTGGTCGCGCGCATGGCCGAAGGCCACCACTTCCTTGATGAAGGGGAAGAACTTGAGCTTGTTTTCGATGTAGTTGGGCGCGAAGATGGCGCCGCAATTCATCTTGCCCACGTCGGCCGCGCGGTCGATGATTTTCAAATGGCCTTCGCCATCGAATACCCCGGCGTCGCCCGTATGGAAATAGCCGTCGCTGTCGATCACTTCGGCGGTGGCATCGGGGCGCTTGAAGTAGCCGCTCATGGTGGCCGGCGACTTCACCAGCACTTCGCCGTTGTGCGCCAGTTTGACTTCCACGCCCGGCGCGGGCAAGCCCACGCTGTCGAACTTGATATTGCCGTCCGGTTGCAGGCAGACGTAGGCGCAGGTTTCGGTAGAGCCGTACAGCTGCTTGAGGTTGACGCCGATGGAACGGTAGAAGCGGAACAGGTCCGGGCCGATGGCGGCACCGGCCGTGTAGGCGACGCGCACGCGCGTCAGCCCCAGCACGTTTTTCAAGGGACCGTAGACGAGGACTTCACCGAGCTTGTAGCTGAGGCGATCGGCCAGCGGCACGGGCTTGCCATCCAAGATCTGCGCGCCGCAGCGCTTGGCCACGTCCATGAAATGGCTGAACATGCGGCGCTTGATGCTGCTCGCGTCTTCCATGCGTATCATCACGCTGGTGAGCATGTTCTCGAACACGCGCGGCGGCGCAAAATAGCAGGTGGGGCCGATTTCGCGCATGTCGATCATCACCGTGTCGCCCGATTCGGGACAGTTGACGGTGAAGCCGGCCACCATGGCCTGCGCCAGCGAAAACAGGCAGTCGCCTACCCACGCCATGGGCAGGTAGGAGAGGATGTCTTCATCGTCGGTGAGCTTGTCGAAGGCGACGCAGCCTTCGCCGGCGGCCAGCAGCGCCGCGTGGCTCTGGCACACGCCCTTCGGTTTGCCCGTGGTGCCCGAGGTGTACAGGATGACGGCCGAATCGCTGCCCAGGCCAGCCTCCACGGACGCCTCAAAAAAGCCGGGGTGTTCGCGGTCGTAGCTGCGGCCCAGTGCCTGCAGGGTGGCGAAGGACAGCAGTTCCGGCTGGCGGTAGTGGCGCATACCCCGCTCGTCGTCATAGGCGATGTGGGCCACGTGCGGGTACAGCGCTTTCAGTTCGAGCAGCTTGTCGACCTGCTCCTGGTCTTCGACGATGGCGTACTGGATCTGCGCATCCTGCAGCACGTAGGCCATGTCGGCGGCCGGCGCGTCCTGGTAGAGCGGCACGGGCACGCCGCCCAGGCTTTGCGCGGCCAGCATGGCCCAGTACAGGCGGGGACGGTTATCGCCGATGATGGCTAGGTTCATGCCGCGCTGAAAGCCGATGGCGGCCAGGCCGCAGGCCAGCGCGCGCACCTCCTCGTTGACTTCGGCCCAGGTCCAGGTCTGCCAGATGCCCAGGTATTTTTCGCGAAAGGCGGGCTTGTCGGATCGTACCGTCCCGTGTTGCAATAAGCGCCGCGGAAAAGTCGGCATTGCTGCTGTGGTATGTGTCTGCACCAGTGTCTCCCTGTTGCTTGTCTCAGGCCCCACCTCGTTGGATGGCGCTCTGTGTTTTTTATGTGTAAGGCGTTTGTGCAATGATAGTAGCTTGCGTTAGTTTGCCGAGTTGTCTTTTCGGGGACATTTACCCACTTTTCGATGGTGCATCGCACAATGACCAACCCTGATATCAGTCTCAAGGATGCCGTGCGCGCGGCCCACTGGGCGCAGCTGCTCGACCCCGTTCAACTGGCGCGGGTCGAGGCGGATGTGTTTGAAACCTTCGTGCCGAAAGGCGGCTTTGTCTGCCGCAAGGGCGAGCCGGTGGACAACTGGATCGGCGTCATCAGCGGCATGGTGAAAATGAATAATTTTTCCGCCTCGGGCAAGGCCATGACCTTCATCGGCGTGCCGCCCGGCAGCTGGTTCGGCGAAGGTTCATTGCTGAAGAATGAAATCCGCAAATACGACACCATGGCCCTGCGCGACACGCGCGTGGCGCGCCTGCCCGGCGCGACCTTCCACTGGCTGCTGGAAACGAGCCTGCCATTTACGCGCTTCCTGCTGATGCAGCTCAACGAGCGTCTGGGCCAGTTCATCGGCATGGTGGAAAACGAGCGCCTGCTGGACTTGAACACGCGCGTGGCGCGCTGCCTGGCGTCGATGTTCAACTCGCACCTGTACCCGGGCGTGGACACGCTGGTGCAGCTGTCGCAGGAAGAAATCGGCCTGCTGTCCGGCTCTTCGCGCCAGCGCGCCAACCAGGCCTTGCAGGTGCTGGAAAAAAAGGGCTTGCTGCGCCTCGATTACGGCGGCATCCGCGTGCTGGACCTCGATGGCTTGCGCCGCTATGAAGCCGATGATGGCGAATGAGGCCGCGCCGCCGGAACGCCCTGCAAGCGCCGGGCTAATCGCGGTATCATAGGCGCTTCCCAGCACCGCACCTTTTCGCCGCCATGCAGACATCCGTTCAGAGTACCCCCGCCTCCCGTTTGACCGAGCTGCGCGCCGCCATGCGCGCGCAGCGGATCGATGCGCTGATCGTGCCTTCGGCCGACCCGCACCTGTCCGAATACCTGCCGGCGCGCTGGCAGGGCCGCGAGTGGCTGTCGGGCTTTACGGGTTCCGTCGGCACCCTGGTCGTCACGCAGGATTTTGCCGGCGTGTGGACCGATGGCCGCTACTGGGAGCAGGCGGAAGACGAACTGGCCGGCAGCGGCATCGTGCTGAAGAAAATCCCGTCCGGCGCCAGCGTGCTGTATATCGACTGGCTGGGCGAGACCATGCAGCCGGGGCAGACGGTGGCCGTCGACGGCGCCGTGCTGGGCCTGGCCAATGCGCGCCTGCTGCAGCAGGCGCTGGGCGCGCAAGTGACCTTGCGCACGGATACCGACGTGCTGCACGCCGTGTGGCCGGACCGTCCGGCCATGCCGGCCGCACCCGTGTACGAGCACGCGGCCGCGTATCCGGCCCTGTCGCGCACGCAGAAACTGGCGGCCCTGCGCGCCAGCATGGCGGGTCACGGCGCCAGCCACCACGTGATTTCCACGCTCGACGACATCGCATATCTGTTCAACCTGCGTGGCGCCGACGTGCATTACAACCCCGTTTTCCTCGCGCATGCGCTGGTGGGGCCAGAGCGCACTACCTTATTCGTCGCCGACGGCAAAGTGCCTGCGGCCCTGCGCGCCACCCTGGAAGAACAGGGCGTGGACGTGGCCGCGTATGACCGCGCGGCCGCCGCGCTGGCCGCCTTGCCGGCCGGCGCCACCCTGCTGCTCGACCCGCGTCGCATCACCTATGGCACGCGCCAGGCCGTGGTTGACGGCGTGCGCGTGGTGGAAGCCATCAATCCCACCACGTTTGCCAAGTCGCGCAAGACGGACAGCGAAGCGGCCCACGTGCGCGCCGCCATGGAGCAGGATGGCGCCGCCCTGTGCGAATTTTTCAGCTGGCTCGATGCCACCCTGGCCGACCCGCAGCGGGCACCGCTGACGGAAATCGGCGTCGACGAGCACCTGACGGCCGCCCGCGCGCGCCGCAGCGGCTTTGTCAGTCCCAGTTTCGGCACCATCGCCGGCTTCAATGCGCATGGCGCCATCATGCATTACCACGCCCATGCAGGCAGCGAGGCGACCATCGAGGGCGACGGCCTGCTGCTGATCGATTCCGGCGGCCAGTACCTGGGCGGCACCACGGACATCACGCGCGTGGTCCCCGTCGGCAGCATCACGGCGGAACACCGGCGCGACTTCACCCTCGTCCTGCGCAGCATGATCGCCCTGTCGCGCGCGCAGTTCCCGCGCGGCGTGAAGTCGCCCATGCTGGACTCGATCGCCCGCGCGCCCCTGTGGGCAGAGGGCATCGACTTTGGCCATGGCACGGGCCACGGCGTGGGCTTCTTCCTCAACGTCCACGAAGGTCCGCAGTCGATTTCGCAGTCCGCCATGCCGGAGCCGCAGACGGCCATGGAGCCGGGCATGATCACTTCCGTCGAGCCGGGCATCTACCGTCCGGGCCAGTGGGGCATCCGCATTGAGAACCTGGTGCTGAATGTATCGGCCGAAACGACGCCATTCGGAGAATTTCTGCGCTTCGAGACCTTGACCCTGTGCCCGATCGACACGCGCTGCGTGGAGCGCAGCCTGCTGCGCGACGACGAGGCGGCCTGGCTGAACGACTATCACGCCACTGTGCGCGCGCGCCTGGCGCCGCTGCTCTCCGGCGACGCGCTGGCGTGGCTGGAACAGCGCACGGGAGCCATCTGATGCGCTCGACCCGCGCTACCTCCGCCATCGAGCGCCTCAAGGAACGCACCGGCAACCGCCTGTACACGATGGCGCGCACGGGCGATGAACTGTTCTTCCTCACGGAAGGTCCCGGTTTGCCGCCTCTGTGCCCGCCGCTGGAGCTGGACGCCTTTGTCGCGTTCGTGAGCGGCCTGGGGCCGCAAAAGGCGCGCCGCGTCAGCAAGCTCGATGTGGCGTTTGAAAAGCAGCTGACGAAAAAGCCCCAGGACTAAATGCCGACCATCGACTTCCTGCGCGCCTACTGGTCGCCGTCCGAGCTGGCGACGAATGGCGTGATCCTGCTGAACCTGCTGGGCGCGCTGCTGCTGGGGCTCTTGGTGGGTTACGAGCGCTCGTACCATGGGCGCGCGGCCGGCATGCGTACCTACAGCCTTGTCTGCATGGCCTCGGCCGCCCTGACGGTGCTGGGCGGTTATCCCGAATTCTGGTACGGCGGCCACGGCGCCGTCGTCGGCGGCGACCCTACGCGCATCGTGCAGGGCATCGTCACCGGGGTCGGCTTCCTCGGCGCCGGCGTCATCATGCGCGAGGGGTTCAACATCAGCGGCTTGACGACGGCCGCCTCGATCTGGGCCTCTTCCGTGATCGGCATCATGGTGGGCATCGGCTTCTATCTGTCGGCCATGGGCCTGGCCTTCCTGTGCGCGATGGCGATGATTTTTCTGTCAAAATTGGAAAACTGGCTGCCATCGCGCCACGCCGTGGCCATCACCATGCGTTTCAAGCGCGACTTCATCCCCCGTGAAGATGCGCTGCGGCGCATGGCGGCCAAGCGCGGCTACGATATCGCCAGCGGTTCGCTGACCATCGGCAGCACGGACGGCATGCAGGAATGGCGCTTCGTCGCCATCGCACACGGCAAGAACACGGGCGCCAGCCTGTCGGCCATGTCGGCCGAACTGGCCGCCTTCGACGGCATCGCCGGCTTCCAGCTGTCGCATGCCCGCAATTAACCGGACGTCAACAGAATGAACATGGATGCACAGGCCCAAGACGTACTCGATTTCTGGTTTCTGCCGCCGGATCATCCCGGCCATGGCCAGGCGCGCGCGGAGTGGTTCCGCAAGGACGACGCTTTCGACGCGCAGATACGCGAGCGCTTCGGCGCGCTGATCGATGCCGCCATCGCTGGCGGCTTGCGCGCATGGGAGGCGACGCCGCCTGGCGCGCTGGCGCGCATCATCGTGCTCGATCAATTCACGCGCAATGTGTATCGCGGCACGCCGCGCGCGTTTGCCGGCGACAGCCAGGCGCTGGCGCTGGCCGTGTCCATGACGGAGCAAGGTCTTGACCGGCAACTGCCGCCGATGCTGCGCGCTTTCGTGTACCTGCCGTTCGAGCACGCGGAAGACCTGGCCATGCAGGCGCGCGCCGTCGAGCTGTTCCAGCTGCTGTCGCAGGCGCAGCCCGGTTTCGAGAGCATGCTCGACTACGCGCAGCGCCACCAGGAAGTGATCGCTCGCTTCGGCCGCTTCCCCCACCGTAACGCCATCCTGGGCCGCGCTTCCTCGCCACAAGAGGTGGAATTCCTGCGCCAGCCGGGTTCGAGTTTCTAGCGCACCGCCATGCATCTGACCTTGAATATCATCGGCGCCGGCCACGTGGGCCGCGTACTGGGACGCCTGTTCGCGCAGCTGGACGGCACGAACGGTGGCCGCATCCTGGTGCAGGACGTGCTGACGCGCTCGATGGCGTCGGCGCGCTCGGCCGTGGACTTCATCGGCGCCGGCACCCCCGTCGACAGCTATGCGGCCTTGCGCCATGCCGACGTCACCATGCTGGCCGTCTCCGATGACCAGATCGGCCCGGCCTGCGCGGCGCTGGTGGCCGAAGGACGCCAGGCGGGCGCCATCGTCTTCCACTGCAGCGGCGCGCTGGCGTCGAACGTGCTGCTGGCGGCCACGCAGGCGGGCGCCTCGGTGGCCAGTGCGCATCCGATCCGCAGCTTTGCCGACCCGGCCCAGGTGGCGGCCACGTTCGACGGCACCTTTTGCGGCATCGAAGGTGATCCGCTGGCGCTGGCCTTCCTGACACCAGCCTTGATCGCCATCGGCGCGCGCCCCGTGCCCATCGACCCGGCCGCCAAGACCCTGTATCACGCGGCGGCCGTGTTCGCCAGCAATTACCTGGTGACGGTGCTCGATGCGGCCCTGCGCGCCTACCAGGCGGCGGGCATTCCCGAGCCCGTGGCGCGCCAGTTGGCCCAGCCGCTGGTGACGGAAGCGGCGGCGAACGTGTTTCGCCTGGGCGCCGCGCCGGCCTTGAGTGGTCCCATCGCGCGCGGCGATGATGCTACCGTGCAACGCCAGTTGCAGGCGGTGCAGCAGTGGGATGCCGCCACGGGTGAACTCTACCGTGCCCTGGTGGCGCCCACGCAGGAGCTGGCCCGCCGCAAGCGCGGGCAATAAGCCCGCTCAGCCGGCATACACGCCGTTGCGGCCGCCTTGTTTCGCCTGGTACAGGGCGCTGTCGGCGCGGGAAAAGAACGCCGATTCGCTTTCGTCGGGCCGGTATTCGGCCACGCCCAGGCTGATCGTCACGGGCAGCTGCGGCTCGGGCAAGCCGAAATCGTGGCGTTCGACGGCATTGCGCAGGTTGTCCGCCACTTCCACGGCCTGCGCCAGGCTGCAGTTGTTCAGCAGCACGAGGTATTCCTCGCCGCCCCAGCGCGTGACGACGTCGCTCTCGCGCACGGTGGCGCGCGCCACGTCGGCCACGCCGCAAATGACCTTGTCGCCCCACAGATGGCCGTGGGTATCGTTCACGCGCTTGAAGAAATCGATGTCGAAGAGGATGGCCGACATGGGCTGCGCATTGCGTTTGGACAATAACATGGCGCGCTGGAACAGCAGTTCCAGCGATTGGCGGTTCAACAGGCCCGTCAGCGCATCCGTCGAGGCGATGCGCTCGATGCGGCGCTGGTAGCGGTTCACCGTCAGCAGGGTCAGCAGCAGCACCAGCAGGGTGACGCCGAAGCTGATGGCCAGGTTCAGGATGAACACGCCCTGCAGCGACTTGACCTCGTCGCTGACGTTCTGTTCGACGACGAGGTACCAGCCCAGCTCGGGAATGAAACGCGAGTTGACGAGGATTTGCGCGCGCCCCAGCTGGTAGGACAGATGCGTCGGCTCGCTTCGGTGGTTGACGATCTGGTCGGCGATGGCATTGACGCCAGGCAACTGATGGATGTTGCCGTGACCGTTGCGCATGGTCTTGCCCGATAGCACCAGGGTACCGGCGGCATCGACAAAATAAATGTTGCGGTGGAAACGCGCCTGGTAGCGGTCGATGATGCGGCTCATGGTGTCCAGGGTCAGGCCGATGCCCGTGGCGCCGATGAACTGGCCGTCGTAGTCGACCACGCGGTGGTTGATGAAAATGGTCATGCTGTCGCGGTTGGCCATGTCCACGTCGACATTCGTTTCGTAGTCGCTGTTTTCCATGGCGCGCACGCGGTAGTACCAGATGTCGCGCGTCGCCTCCGGGCTGACGGACTTCAGCGTGCCTTCCGCGTAATAATATTTGCCGCTCTTGTCCGAGACGAGAAAGCTGGTGATGGCGCCATATTTCTTCTTCACTTCGGCCAGGTAGCGCACGATCTGCGCCGGGTTGCTTTCGCCGGCGAGTATCCAGTCGCGCACGAAGGTGTCGTGCGCCATCAGCGAGGAGATGAAGACGGGACGCAGCATGTCCTTCTGGATCTCGGAATAGATGTTGTCGCCCGTCAGGGGCAAGGTCTGGTCGGCGATGCCGTGCTCGATGGCCTTGCGCGACGCCAGGTAGCTGGCCAGGCTGGTGGCCATGAAGCCCGCCCCGAGGATCAGGGTCAGGAGTATTAGCAGGCGGTACTTGATCGACAGAAGACGCATGGGGAAGAGGGTTGGCGGGCCAGGGGCGCGCGGATCCTGGCCCAGGCCGCCAAGCCGGGGACAATCTCTGCGCAAGCCAAAAGTATGCAGCAGGGTTGATATTGATGCAATGATAACTAGCTTTCCTGGCAATTTATGCTGGCGGACGCGACAAGATAACCACGACTTACCAAATAACAGCGCCGATTTGTCGACAAAGATGCAAATTAGCAATAAGATTTGACGAGGGGAATCATGGCGCATCCCCCTGTCTTGCTGCCCGTTTCCGGCGCAGGACGCCACGCGCAAGGAGTGTTGCATGTTATTTTTAAAGAGTACGTCCGTCAGCAAGGCGCCCGGCATCTATGAAGTCGATATCGCCGCCAAGCCACCCGGCAAGACCTTCGGCGTGTTCCTCGCCACCGACCCCGACCACCCGCCGCATGCCTTGCTGGGCCAGCTGAAGGCGCTCGGCTACGAGAACACCTACAGCTCGCCGTATCTGCACAAGGACCAGGGCAAGGTGCTGGACCTGCATTTCCAGAAAGACGGCACGGATATCTTCAAGGGCTGGAAGACGGACGAATGCACGCACAACCTGGCGGCCATCACGGCCCTGTTCCAGGAGCACGGCATTGCCATCGCCCCGCGCGTCATGTCGATGGCCGAAGCCTACGCCTGAGCGCCGATCACAACCTGCTGCGCGTCGGCATAGGCGGCCGGCGATGCTCGCCGCCTCGGCGGCCCCGTCAAAGCACGGTTGTGCTTCTCAGCCACCTCTCCCTTGCGCACGCTACGGTGGTATTTGGCGTTTCAAGCAGCGTCAAGCCGTTTCCACGCCGATGTGGTACAGCGCCCATGGGCAGCTGGCGAACCGTTCGGCCAGGGGCAGGGCCACGGCGGCGGCCATGCGGTCCGCATCGTAGATCGCCCATAGCGGCCCCAGGCCACCGAGCGCCATCGGCTGGCCGTCGAGGTGGGTGGCGACAATGACATGTTGCGCGCGCGCCTGTGCCACGGTCAGCGCCGCCGCATAGCCGTCCACGGCGCGCAGCAGCAGGCGCGTCGCCCCATCCTCCGGCGCGCCGGCCGCCTTCAGCACGTCTTCCAGCAACGGCCCGCGCAGCGCATGCGCCTTGCCGTCATATTCCAGGGTGGGCCGGATGGTGCGCGCCGGCAAGGCCGTCAGTGCCGCGAAGTCGAACGCCCGCGCCCGCTCAAAGCTGACCTTTTGCTTGTGCATCATCTGGTCGCGCACGGCATCGAATGGACCACGGTTGGGCTTGGCGATGCTGCCCGTGACGGTCAGCAGGGCCGGCCCGCGCAGGGCCGCCGGCGCCGCGCGGGCGATGGCCGGCAGCGTGGCCGCCGTCGCGGCAGCGGCAAGAAACTGGCGTTTGTGCATGCACTTCTCCTCGTCGGCTGACTAGCCTTAATTCTCTTAAGTCTATCTTAAGTTCGCTCAACAGGGCGCATCTTGTTGTTATTGTCAGTTTGGAATGTCGGCTTACATCTTGTCACAGTTCTTACGGAATGGAGAAAGACGTAGCTTTTTGTGGCTGTTATTGTGTAGTCATCGCACTTCGCTGAACTGCGAATCACGGCACTTCAACTAATTGAAAGAGAGAACATGATGAAAAAGAAAATCCTGTTTGCAATGATCGCTTCCGTTACCGCATTGACCGGCATGAGCGCCGCGCACGCTGAAGGCGCCTACGTGGGTGCCGGCATCACCGGCAACCGCTACAATTTTGATGTTCCTGGCGCCACCAGCGCCGATAACCACAGCGGCTACAAGGCTGGCGGCAAGGTGTTCGCCGGCTATGACTTCGACAAGACCTGGGCAGTCGAGGGCGGCTACGCCGATTTCGGCAGCAAGGATTACAGCTATGTCACCGGGGCCGGCAACGGTTCCGTGAAAAGCGATTCGCACGGCTACTATCTGGCCGGCAAGGCCACGATGCCCGTGACCGACAAGGTGGGTGTGTTCGGCAAGCTGGGCGTGGCCCGCGTCGACAATAGCCTGAGCGGCACTGGCCTGTCGACCGGCGTGACGGGCGAGAACAAGACGGGCGTGTACGCCTCCCTCGGCGCCCAGTACGCGATCAACGAGAAAGTCTCGCTGACGGCGGAAGTGGAACACTTCGGCAAGAGCGCCGACCAGGGCCACAAGGCGACCGGCATCGCGCTGGGCGCGCGCTACAACTTCTAAAAACCTACTGCCCGGCATGCTTTGCGGCCTCCGATGCTCACTATGCTATGGCACAGCTCCGCTTCTCAGGCAAATGGGGGCGCCGAGCCGCGTTGCCGCTCGCTACGGTTTTAAAAACCGGAAGTATGCTGAAAAAAAAGGCAGTCACCGCGAGGTGACTGCCTTTTTGCATTGCCGGACCTATATTACGTGGTCAGCGGCTTGTAGCGGATACGTTTTGGTTTCGCGCCTTCTTCGCCCAGGCGTTTCTTCTTGTCGGCTTCGTATTCCTGATAGTTGCCGTCAAAGAAGGTCACTTGCGAGTTGCCTTCGAAAGCGAGGATGTGCGTGGCGATACGGTCGAGGAACCAGCGGTCATGGGAAATGACCATGACGCTGCCGGCAAATTCCAGCAGGGCGTCTTCCAGCGCGCGCAGGGTTTCCACGTCCAGATCGTTCGACGGTTCATCGAGCAGCAGGACGTTGCCGCCCATCAGCAGGGTTTTCGCCAGGTGCAGGCGGCCGCGTTCACCGCCGGACAGGTTGCCCACCTGCTTCTGCTGGTCCGAACCCTTGAAGTTGAAGCGGCCCAGGTAGGCGCGCGACGGCATTTCAAAGCGGCCCACCGTCAGCATGTCGGCACCGCCGGACACGTCTTCAAAGACGGTCTTGTTGTCGGCCAGCGAATCGCGGTTCTGGTCGACGATGGACACGCGCGCCGTCTGGCCGATGGCCACTTCGCCGCTGTCCGGGGTTTCCTTGCCCGTGATCATCTTGAACAGGGTCGATTTACCGGCGCCGTTGGGGCCGATGATGCCGACGATGGCGCCGGGCGGCACGGTAAAGCTCAGGTTATCGATCAGCAAACGGTCGCCGAACGCCTTCGACACGTTCTTGAACTCGATGACTTCATTGCCCAGGCGCTCGGCCACGGGAATGAAGATCTCCTGCGTCTCGTTGCGCTTCTGGTATTCGTGCTCGGACAGCTCGTTGAAGCGGGCCAGGCGGGCCTTCGACTTGGCCTGGCGCGCCTTCGGGTTCTGGCGCGACCACTCCAGTTCCTTCTGCAGGGCCTTCTGGCGCGCCGATTCCGTCGCTTCTTCCTGCTTCAGGCGGGCTTGCTTCTGGTCCAGCCAGGTCGAGTAGTTGCCCTTCCATGGAATGCCGTGACCACGGTCCAGTTCCAGGATCCACTCTGCCGCGTTGTCGAGGAAGTAGCGGTCATGGGTGATGGCCACGACGGTGCCGGGGAAGCGCAGCAGGAATTGTTCCAGCCAGTCCACCGATTCCGCATCCAGATGGTTGGTCGGCTCGTCGAGCAGCAGCATGTCCGGTTTCGACAGCAGCAGCTTGCACAGGGCCACGCGGCGCTTTTCACCGCCGGACAGCACGCCGATCTTGGCGTCCCATGGCGGCAGGCGCAGCGCGTCGGCGGCCATTTCCAGCTGCAAATTCAGATTGCCGCCGTCGGAAGTCGAGATGATCGCTTCCAGGCGCGCCTGTTCCGTGGCCAGGGCGTCGAAATCGGCGTCTTCCTCGGCATACGCGGCATACACGGCTTCCAGCTTGGCTTGCGCTTCAAATACTTCGCCCAGGCCCGATTCCACTTCCTGGCGCACGGTCTTTTCCGGGTCCAGCTGCGGTTCCTGCGGCAGATAGCCGATGTTCAGGCCCGGCATCGGCACGGCTTCGCCCTGGATGTCGGTGTCGATGCCGGCCATGATCTTCAGCAGGGTCGATTTGCCGGAGCCGTTCAGGCCCAGCACGCCGATCTTCGCGCCTGGGAAGAAGGACAGGGAAATATCTTTCAGAATCTGGCGCTTGGGCGGGACGATTTTGCCCACGCGATTCATGGTGTAGACGTAATTTGCCATTAGAAATCTCGGGTGATATACAAAGACGGACAGGATACGGTAAACGCCCGCTTCCGGCCAGCGCTGCGCGCTGCCGGGCCGGGCAAAGAGGCGATTACGCCGCCAGGCGGGCGCGGCGGCCGTTCCACAGCCCTTCGGCCGCATACAGGGCCAGCGCCGTCCAGATGACGAGGAAGCCCAGCATGCGCTCGGGCGTGAACGATTCGTGGAAGACCCACACGCCGATCAGCAGCTGGCCCGTGGGGGCGATGTATTGCAGCAGGCCCAGCACGGCCAGCGGCAGGCGCCGCGCGCCGGCGGCGAACAGCAGCAGGGGAATGGCCGTGATGGGACCGGACGCCAGCAGCAGGGCGCGCGTGGCGGTGGAGTCCGTATTGACGAAACCGCTCTGGCCCTGCCAGCCCAGCCACAGCATGTAGGCCAGCGCCAGGGGGAACAGGATCAGGGTTTCAAACGACAGGCCTTCCAGCGCGCCCAGCGCGGCCGTCTTGCGCAGCAGGCCATAGCCGCCGAAGGTGGCCGCCAGCAGCAGGGCGATCCAGGGCACCTGCCCCGCCTGCCAGGTGAGCCAGGCCACGCCGCAGGCGGCCAGGGCGATGGCCAGCCACTGCAGGCGGCGCAGGCGCTCGTGCAGCAGCAAAAAGCCCAGCATGACGTTGATCAGGGGCGTGATGAAGTAGCCGAGGCTGGCGTCGACCACGTGGCCATTGTTGACGGCCCAGATATAGATGAACCAGTTGGCGGAGAGCAGAAATGCGCTGGCAACGAAGCTGGCCACCACTTTCGGCTGGCTCCTCAGGCTGCCCAGCCAGCTCCACTGGCGGCGCACGGTGAGCACGATACCCAGGAACAACAGCGACCAGACCATGCGGTGGGCCAGGATTTCCTGCGGTGCAATCTCGCCGATGGCATGGAAATACAGGGGAAACAGGCCCCAGCACAGGAAGGCGAGGGAGGCGTACAACATGCCTGGATTCATGATGGCGTTCGCTCCGGAGTAGACAGTCTGTCATTATCGCTGAAAACACACGGGGCTGCCCGGCGCCGCTGGCGAGGCGTAGAATGGCAACAAATCAACGGCCGCACGCGCGCGCAAGCGGGCGCCGCGGCATAAAACAACGACCTTGGGGCAGCCCGGAACCATGCAAAAATACTCTTGCTATTTGCTAATACCTATCATATTGTGCGATGCAACAAAACAAAAACGGGTGCAATCTTGACGTCGGAACACAAAAAAAGCAGCCTGGTCGGCTTGACACTGGCTGCTGTGGGCATCGTCTATGGCGATATCGGCACCAGTCCCCTGTACACCCTGAAAACGGTCTTCGACCCGACCCACGGCCTGTCCGTCACGCATAACAACCTGCTGGGCATCGTCTCGCTGATCTTCTGGGGCCTGACCCTGATCGTTTCCCTCAAGTATGTGACCCTGGTGCTGCGCGCCGACAACCGCGGCGAGGGCGGCATCATGGCCCTGATGGCGCTGGTGCTGTCGTCCGTCAGCAAGTCGTCGCGCTGGCACGTGCCGCTGATGGTGATCGGCGTCTTCGGCGCCACCCTGTTCTATGGCGACAGCGTGATCACGCCGGCCATTTCCGTGCTGTCGGCCATCGAGGGCCTGGAAGTGGCCACGCCCGCCTTCAGCCCCTACGTCGTGTGGCTGACGATCGCCGTGCTGGTGGGGCTGTATTCCGTGCAGTCGCACGGCACGGCCGGCATCGGCCGCTTCTTCGCCCCCATCATGCTGATCTGGTTTGTCGCGCTGGCCTGCATGGGCGTGGTCAACATCATCAAGTCGCCGGCCATCCTGGCCGCCGTCAATCCCCTGCACGCGGTGGCTTTCCTGCTGGAAAATGGCCGCATCGCCTTCCTGTCGCTGGGCGCCGTGGTGCTGGCGCTGACGGGCGCCGAGGCGTTGTACGCCGACATGGGCCACTTCGGCAAGAAGCCCATCCGCATGGCCTGGTTCCTGATCGCCTTTCCCGCGCTGGCCTTGAATTACCTGGGCCAGGGCGGCCTGCTGCTGGCGCATCCGGAAGCCATTTCCAATCCGTTCTACCAGCAGCTGGGCGCCTGGAGCGTGTATCCGCTGGTGATCCTGTCGACGATGGCCACCGTGATCGCCTCGCAGGCGACCATTTCCGGCACCTTCTCGATGACCAAGCAAGCCATCGCGCTGGGCTTCCTGCCGCGCATGCGCGTGCGCCACACGTCGGAAAGCGAAATCGGCCAGATCTACATTCCCGCCGTCAACTGGCTGCAGCTGGCCGTCGTGCTGATGGCCGTCGTCGGCTTCGGTTCCTCGGAAAAGCTGGCCGCCGCCTACGGCATCGCCGTCACGGCCACCATGCTGGCCACCACCATCCTCACCTTCTTCGTCATCCGCTACCGCTGGAAGATGAATTTGCTGCTGTGCTGGGCCGCCACGGGCTTCTTCCTGATCATCGACGTCAACCTGTTCTCGGCCAGCGCCCTGAAACTGTTCCACGGCGGCTGGTTCCCGCTGCTGCTGGGCGCCATCCTGTTCATCGTCATGCTGACCTGGAAACGGGGCCGCCAGCTGGTGTTCCAGAACCTGGAAAAGCATGCGATCCCGCTCGACGACTTCCTCTCGTCGCTGTTCATCGCGCCGCCGATGCGCGTGCCCGGCACGGCCATCTTCCTGCGCGGCGAAACGGATGGCGTGCCGCATGCGCTGCTGCATAACTTGCTGCACAACAAGGTGTTGCATGAAAGAGTCATTTTCCTCACCGTCTACATGCATGAAGAACCATGGGTGGCGCCGTCCGAGCGCGTGCGCGTGGTGGACCTGGGCCACCAGTGCTATCAGGTCAATGTGCACTACGGCTTCAAGGACGAACCCGACATTCCGGATGCGCTGGCGCAATGCGCGCAGCAGGGACTGGACTTCGAGATGATGGAAACGTCGTTCTTCATCGCCCGCCAGACCATCATTTCGACGCCGGGCGCCGGCATGATGCCGTGGCGCGAACACCTGTTCGTCACCATGTCGCGCAATGCGCGCACGGCGGCCGACTATTATCAGATCCCCAGCAACCGGGTCATCGAACTGGGCACGCAGGTGGAAATCTGAGCGGCGGGGCGCGGCGAAATGGTTGTTTTGTCAATGTTGTATTGATACACCATTTACCGCCGTGCTTACGTCTGCTTACAAATGGGCTGCGCGACTCCTGTTAAACTCCAGCCCGTACCGGTCCGCACCGTACGGGCCCCAGTCACACTCCAATATTTAAAGGGAAACCATGAAATCGGTATTTCAATTGATCGCCACGCTCGCCTGCGCCGTGGCACTGACCGCCTGCGGCGCCGCCGCAAACACCGAGAAGCCGGTCGTGCTCGATCCGAATACGCAGGTGAAGGAACTGACCATTACCGATACCGTAGTCGGTACCGGCGTGGCAGCGGCGGCGGGAGATACCCTGACGGTGACGTACACGGGCTGGCTGTATGACGCGAGCAAGCCGGGCAACAAGGGCACGCAGTTCGATGCGACCGCGGCGAACGTCGGCTTCACTTTCCCGCTGGGCATCGGCCGCGTCATCCTGGGCTGGGACCGCGGCCTGGTCGGCATGCAGGTTGGCGGCACGCGCACGCTGGCCATTCCCTATGACCTCGGCTATGGCACGGCGGGCAGCCTGCCGAAGATTCCCGGCTACGCCGGCTTGCTGTTCGAGGTCAAGCTGATCGGCGTGACGAAAAAGTAAGCGCGCAAGGCGGCTGACGAAAGGGCGATTCCACGGAATCGCCCTTTTTGCTTTGGGGCGACCGGGTTGCCCCTTCAGGCCGGCGCCAGTTCCTGGAAGTAATACGTCGCGCCGCCCAGGTCGGCCGGCGCGTCATATTGCAGTACCTGCGTGCGGCGCAGCGCCACGGGCGTGCTGAAGGCGGGGCCATCGTAGACGAAGGTGTGGAACTCGCCATTTTCGCCGCAGGCGTCGACGCCGGGCGGCAGGTCGGCGAGGAAGGCGGCGTCGAACTCGCGCCCGCAGAATTCACGCGGCAGGTGCCGGCCATTGATGCACACGACGATGGCCTTGAAGCCGGCGGCGAGAAATTCGTCCACCAGCGCGCGCCGCTCCCCGCCCCACAGGGGCAAATGGGCCGTCAGGCCGGCGATGCCGCAGACTTTTTCTTCCCAGTCGCGGTGCGGCTGCAGGTCGATGTCGCCAAAGATGGCGTGGCCTATGCCCTCGGCCTTCGCGGCGCGCAAGGTGGCGATGAATTGCTCCTCGTAGCTGGCCCAGCTGGCGTGATAGCGCTGCAGGCGCGCACCCAGGCTGGCGGCCTGCGCTTCGAGCAAGGCCGGCGGCACGCCGTGCGAGCGCGACTTGCGGCCGTCTTCATCCATGGCCGTGACCAGCAGCGGCACGGCCATGCCGGCGTTGCGCGCGCGCCACAGGGCCAGGCAGGAATCCTTGCCGCCGCTCCAGGAAATCAGGGCCGTCGTCATGCGGGTGTCTCCACCGCGCGCAGCATGTCGACGTGCTGTATGCCGTCTTCATCGTAGGGCGCACTGACGGTGACGAAGCCGAAGGACTGGTAGAAGCGCTCCAGATACTGCTGCGCGCCGATGCGGATGGCGTGGCCCGGGTGCTGGCGTTCCGCGCGGGCGATGCCTTCAAGCAGCAACTGCTTGCCGGCGCCCGTGCTGCGCGCCTCGGGCGCCGTCACCACGCGGCCCAGCGACATTTCCACATACTTGGCGCCCGGCGCCAGCACGCGCAAGTAGGCCGCCAGCCGACGCTGGCCGCCGGCCGTTTGCCAGCCCAGCAAGTGCATGGCGTGCTGGTCGTGTCCGTCCAGGTCGGGATACAGGCATTGCTGCTCCAGCACGAAGACGCGCTGGCGCAAGGCCAGCACCTGGTACAAGTCGTGGGGACCGAGTTCGTCGAACGTGTTCCATTGCCAGCTGATCATGGGGCATCCTTGATTGAGAGTGGCCGTGATTTTACCGGCTTCACGCCGCCGGCGTGGGATAGCGCCGCGCATACCACTGCTTCAGGTGCTCGATGCAGCGCGTCACGCGGGGCGCCACCAGCTGGCGCGACGGGTAGATGGCAAACAGCGCCAGGCTGGGGCGCCCGACGTCGGGGAACAGCTCGACCAGGGCGCCGCTGGCCAGTTCTTCGCGGCAGACGAAGGTGGGCAGGATGCCGATGCCCAGTCCCCGCAGGATCAGGCTGCGCATGAACAGCGTGTTGTTGGTGCGTACCCAGTTCGGCACTTCGATGTCGCTGTACGGCCCCGCATGGCGCAGCGGCCAGCGGCTGCCGAACAGGGCGTGGCTGTAGATGAAGCAGCGCTGGCGCGTCAGGTCCATGGGATCCTGCAGGGGGCCGTGGCGCTCCAGGTAGGCGGGCGCGCAGCAGATGTGCAGGCGGTAGTCGTGGATATGCCGTGCCACGTAGCTCGAATCCGTGAGCGCCGTCGTCACGCGGAAACCCAGGTCGTAGTTGGCGGCCGCCAGGTCCACATATTCATCCTTCAGGTCGACGTCCAGGCGCAGCGCGGGCCAGTCGGCCATGAAGTCGGCCAGGCCCTCGGCCAGCTCGCCCACGCCCAGAGACAAGGGCGCGTTGATGCGCAGGCGGCCCGTCACGTGGGCCGTGGAATGGGCCACCATGTCCTCGGCCTGCGCCAGCTCGTCGAGCAGCTTGCGGCAGTGCTCGAGGTAGGCGGCGCCCGTTTCCGTCAGGGCCAGCTGGCGCGTGGTGCGTGTCATCAGGCGCCCGCCCAGCTCCTGCTCCAGCTGGCCGACGCGCCGGCTCACGTAGGACGCCGACAGGTCCAGTTCATCGGCCGCGCGGCGAAAGCTGCCCAGCTCGGCCACACGGCGAAACAGCTGCATCGCCTGCAATTTATCCATCGCGTTCCCATTCGGTCGTATTCGGCATTAGTCAGCTGCATTATTCATCATTTTTCTGTATTTTGATTCGGAATATGCTGGTGTCCTCTCCACAGAAAGGCCACACCATGAAAAAATTACTTCTCAGCAGCCTGCTGCTGGCCGCCTTTTCCACCGCCCAGGCGGCCGACGTCCTTGTCGTGCTGTCCGACGCCAAGCACCTCGACCTGCGCGACGGCAAGGTCTTCCCGACAGGGTTTTATCTGAATGAACTGATGCAGCCCGTGAAGCAGCTGCTCGACGCGGGCCACACGGTGACGTTTGCCACGCCGCAGGGCCAGGCGCCGACCCTGGATGCCAGCTCGGATACGGACGCCTATTTTGGCGGCGACGCGGCCGCGCACGCGTTGCACAAGGCCTTGCTGGAGCGGCTGGCGCTGACGGTGCCGGGCCGCTCGCCCGTGATCAGCCTGAAACGGGTGGAACAGATCGGCTATGGCCACTACGCGGCCGTGCTGGTGCCGGGCGGCCACGCGCCCATGCAGGATCTGTTGAAGGATGCCAGCCTGGGCGCGCTGCTGCGCCAGTTCCACGCGGACGGCAAGCCGACGGCGCTGCTGTGCCACGGTCCCATCGCCCTGTTGTCGGCGCTGCCGCAGGCGGGGGCATTTGCGGCCGCGCTGGAAGCGGGCAGCACGCCGGCGGCGCCGGCGGACTGGATTTACAGCGGCTACCGCATGACGGTGATCAGCAACGAGGAAGAGCAGGCGGCGCAGGGCGCGCTGAAGGGCGGGATGATGAAGTTCTATCCTCAGTCGGGCTTGCAGGCGGCGGGTGCGCAGTATGTGCAGAACGAGGCGCCGTGGACGAGCAACGTGGTGGTCGACCGCGAACTGATCACGGGACAGAATCCCGCCTCGGCGCCGGCCCTGGCGCAACAGCTGCTGCGGGCGCTGCGTTAAAAAAATCCCCGGCGGCGCCAGGGGCGTGGCCGGGGATTCCAACGCGCGCGGTGCCGCGTCGTCTATGCCATTACACGATCGTCAGGGTGACGTCGATGTTGCCGCGCGTGGCGTTGGAGTACGGGCAGACGATGTGGGCGGCGGCGACCAGCGCTTCGGCGGCGGCGCGCTCCATGCCTGGCAGCGAGATCTTCAGTTCCACTTCGATGCCGAAGCCCGTCTCGATGGCGCCGATGCCGACATTGCCTTCGATGGACAGGTCCGCCGGCAGGGTGATCTTGTCGCGGCCTGCGACGAATTTCATGGCGCCGATGAAGCAGGCCGAGTAGCCGGCGGCGAACAGTTGTTCCGGATTGGTGCCCACGGCGCCGTTGCCGCCCAGTTCTTTCGGCGTGGTCAGTTTCACGTCCAGCACATTGTCGGACGAGACGGCACGGCCTTCGCGGCCTCCGGTGGCGGTAGCTTGAGCGCGGTACAGGACTTGTTTGATCGACATGATGGTTTTCCTCGGTGAGTTAAATAGTTAACGACTAAATAGTGTGCTACTTTTTTCATGGGCACATCGCCCCAGGAGCCCGTCTGAAGAAGCGAATCCGGCGTCCATGTGTTCAATATATATCGTGCGCTATTTAATTGCAAGCGATTTTATTTGAGGGTGGCGCCTGTTGATGCGTTATTTTCTTGTCTTTGTCGCCAGGATTGCCCTTCCGTCGCATAATGGCCCCCGCTGCCGGGGCCCATGGTTATGCTGGGTCCCACTTCACACCCAGGGAAAAAATCATGACCAGCTTCTTTTTTATTCTCCGCCTCACCTTGGCCACGATGATCACCTACATCATCGCCACCGCCATCCTGGTCGAGAACTTCCTGCGCCATGTCTTCGGACATACCGAAGGCTTTTTTGTCATCGTCGGCGCGCTGCTGGCCTGTGCCGTCATCACGAATGCGTTTTCGCACGTGCGCCGCGTGCGGCTGATCGCCGGCGCCGTCAATGCCGGCACCCTGTCGAGCCGCCAGCGGCGCCAGATCGAGATACCGTTCGAGGCGGGCGAAGCGTTCGACATGATCGACGCGGCCATCCGCGAACTGCCGGGCAGCGAAGTGGTCGAAAGCGCGCGCGACAGCCTGCAGGTGCAGGCCCGCGTGCGCCGCGCGGCGCCCTACACGGACACGGGCTTGCCGCGCATGCGCGTGCTGGGCTTCCTGGAGCCGCGGCCGAACCAGATCCTCGCCACCGTCACGCCGAATGGCGAGGCGGGCAGCGTGACCCTGATCTGCGAGCCGGCGCGCAATGCCTGGACGGACTGGTTCCTCGTCGACCATGGCAGCAACCTGGAAAATGCGGAAGCGGTGACGCGGGCGCTGACCCGCCGGGTGGCGCAGCGGCGCCGCGGCGAGCAGGCCGAGGCGCGCCAGACGGTGACGGAAAAGGAACTCACGGTGGCCAAGCTGAGCCTGCTGCATGCGCAGGTGGAGCCGCACTTCCTGTACAACACCCTGGCCAGCGCGCAGCTGCTCACGCGCAGCGACCCCGTGCGCGCCGACGAAATGCTGGGCAACCTGATCCTCTACCTGCGCCACTCGCTACCGCGCACGGAGCAGGCCATGTCGACCCTGGGCACGGAACTGGAGCGGGCGCGCGCCTACCTCGATATCCTGAAAATCCGCATGGGCGCGCGCCTGAACCTGCAGATCGAGGTGCCGCAATACCTGCGCCAGGTGGAACTGCCGCCCATGATGCTGCAAACCCTCGTGGAAAACGCCATCAAGCATGGCCTGGAGCCGAAGAGCGGCGGCGGCACCATCTGGATCATGGCGCGCAGCGGCAACGGCACCGTGATCGTCACGGTGGCCGACGACGGCAAGGGCTTCAGCGACGATGGCGCCGGCACGGGCATCGGCCTGCGCAATGTGCGCGAACGCCTGCGCCTGACCTACGGCAATGCCGCCGCGTTTGCCATCGTCGCCAACTTTCCCGATGGCGTGACGGCCACCATCACGGTGCCGGACAGCACGGCGCAGGGAGCATCGTATGGATAAGCCCGAAATGACCTGCGTCATCGCCGAAGACGAAACCCTGCTGCGCGATGCGCTGGTGGCGATGCTGGGCGAACTGTGGCCCCGCTTGCGCATCGTCGCCGCCTGCGATGACGGCGGCACGGCCCTGGAAGCCATCGCTACCCTGCGGCCCGACGTGGCCTTCCTCGATATCCGCATGCCGGGCCTGACGGGCCTGGAAGTGGCGGCCGGCGCCCTGGCCGCCAGCCCCGGCACGCAGGTGGTCTTCGTCACGGCCTACGACCAGTATGCGATCGATGCCTTCGACAAGGGCGCCGTCGATTACCTGTTGAAACCCATCGCCCGCGAGCGCCTGCACGCGACCCTGCAGCGCGTGCAGGCGCGGGCCGGCAAGGGGCTGGCGCAGGATGACGCCCTGGCCGGCCTGCTGCAACGCCTGACGAACGCCCTGCCGGCGGCGGCCAAGTCGCCGCCGCTGGTGTGGCTGACGGCCAGCAGCGGCAAGGATACGCGGCTGATCATGGTGGACGACATCGCCTATTTTCAGTCCGATACCAAGTACACGGCCGTCATGACGGCGGAAGGCGAGGCGCTGCTGCGCAAGCCGATCCGCGAACTGCTCGACGTGCTCGATCCCGCCATCTTCAAGCAGATCCACCGCTCGACCATCGTCAACATGAAGGCGGTGGCCTCGGTCACGCGCGACGAAGTGGGGCGCGGCACCCTGCGCCTGAAGACGCGCCCGGAAACCCTGGCCGTGAGCCAGCCGTTCATGGCGCTGTTCCGGAATATGTAGGGCTGCAAAAGCCGGGGTCAGACCCTCAACACCACTAACGCCAGGCTCACCGTCAACGTGGACGGGGGGTCTGACCCCAGAATTACTCCGCCGTTTCAAAACCCTCAAGCACATTGACGACATTGATGCCGATTTCTTTGACCGCATAGCCCCCTTCGAGGATGAAGGCGGTGGGCAGGTCCAGATGGGCCAGGCGTTCGCCCACGCGCAGGTAGTCGCCGCTTTGCAGGGCGAAGTGCGACAGCGGGTCGCCGACGAAGGTATCGACGCCCAGCGAAACGACCAGCGCGTCGGGCGCGTACATATTGATGCGCAGGCAGGCCGTCTCCAGCGCGGCAAACCAGCTGGCCGTGCTGCTGCCGGCCGGCAGCGGCAGGTTGACGTTGTAGCCAAGTCCCGCGCCGCTGCCCGTCTCGTCCGCGTGGCCCAGGTAGAACGGGTATTCCTTGCGCGGGTCGGCGTGGATGGAGGCGAACAGCACGTCGTCGCGTCCGTAAAAGATGCTCTGCGTGCCGTTGCCGTGGTGGTAGTCGATATCGAGGATGGCCACCTTGCGCGCGCCGTCGTCGAGCAGGTGCTGCGCGGCCAGGGCCGCGTTGTTCAGGTAGCAGTAGCCGCCAAAAAAATCGCTGCCCGCGTGGTGGCCCGGTGGCCGCGTCAGGGCGAACGTGGCCCGCTCGCCCAGGCGCAGCGCGTGGGCCGCGTTGACGGCGCAGTCGGCGCCCGTCTTGGCCGCCGTCCACGTGCCGGCCGTCAGCGGCGTGCCATTGTCCATCGAGTACAGGCCCAGCTTGGCCGTGAAGTCGTCCGGTTCGATGTCGTGGCGCAGGGTGCGCACGGGCCACACGGACGGCAGGGCATCCTTGCCCGCGTTGTCGGGATCGAGCGCCAGCCAGTCGTGCCAGGCGTGGCGCAGGAAGTGCAGGTAGCGGGGCGTGTGGATGCGTTCGAGCGACGTCAGCGGCACGCCGTGCGGCGTGACGATGCGGCCCAGGTTGCGCCGTCCCAGTTCGGCCACCACCATGTCGGCCCGTTCCGGCGTCTCGAAGCAGGGCACCATGGCGCCGCGGAACCATTCGAAGCGGCCCCGGTGCTGGCCGTGCAATTCATTGTAGAAGGTCAGCATGGGGGCGCTTTGCGCAAGGTCAGGATCAGGTGTGCGAACACAGGGTGCTGGCGCGGTAGGCGGCGACGAAATCGTCGAAGCTGCCGGCGGGCGCCGCTTCCATGGCGCGCTGTTCGGCCAGCGAGCTGGCGGCCAGCGCGTCGAAATACGCGCTCTGCTCGGGCGTGGGCGGATGCGCGCGGAAGTAGGCGGCGTGGCGCTCGCTCTGGCGCAGGCCGAAGGCGGCAAACGAGCCGCCGTTGGCGCGCAGCTCGGCCAGCACCTTGGCCGATGGCGTCGCGTCCGGGTCGGCCAGTTTCACGGCTTGCGCCGCCAGGCTGTCCGCATGCTGCGTGCCGCCCTGGCGCGCGTCGAGCAGGGCCGCCACGGGCGCGATGCGCGCCAGCAGTTCTTCGCCCCACGCTTGCAGGGTGATGTCCTGGCCGTCGCGGCGCAGGGTCAGGCCCGGCGTGCGGCCTTCCTTCACCGTGCGGGCGAAATTGTTGGTGTAGCAGGCGCTCTGCTCGGCCGAGATGGGACCGCTGTCGTCGAGCGCGCAGAACAGCAAAAAGGCGTCGAGGAAGCGGCCCGTCTCCAGGCTGATGCCCACCGGCTCGAACGGGTCGACGTCCATGCAGCGCACTTCGATGTATTGCACGCCGCGCAGGCACAGGGCCTGGATGGGGCGCTCGCCCGTGCGGATCACGCGCTTCGGACGGATGGTCGAATAGTATTCATTTTCGATCTGCAGCACGTTGGTGGACAGCTGGATCCACTCGCCATCCTTTTTTGTGCCCAGCGCTTCATACGGCGGGTATGGATCGTTGACGGCGTGCGTGAGGGCGTTGACGTAGTCGTCCAGGCTGTTCTCGTGCGGACGCAGGCCGGACTGGGCATCGTTCTGATAGCCCAGGTCGCTCATGCGCAGGCTGGTGGCGTAGGGCAGGAACAGGGTGTCCTCGGACAGGATGTCGAGCTTGTGCGCGCGGCCGCGCAGGAAGCCGCTGGACAAGGCCGGCGAGGCGCCGAACAGGTACATCAGGAGCCAGCTGTAGCGGCGGAAATTGCGGATCGTCGCCAGGTAGCTTTCCGACTGCACGTCTTTCGGGGTGGCCGTGGCGTGCGCGGGGCTGGCGCTGGTGTCCGGCTGGCTGGCCAGCACTTGCCACAGCTGCTCGTCGAGCGAATAGTTGTAGTGGATGCCGGCGATGCATTGCATGGCTTTGCCATAGCGCAAGGCCAGGCCGCGCCGGTAGACGTGCTTGAGCATGCCCATGTTCGACGTGCCGTAGTTGGCGATGGCGATGTCCGCTTCCGGCGGCAGCTGGCACGGCATCGACTGGCTCCACAGCAGTTCGTCGCCGAGGCGGCTGTAGGCGTGGCGGTGCACGGTGTCGAGCTTGTCCAGGGTGGTGGCGATGTCGGCCTCGGCCGGCGTGATGAATTCGAGCAGCGCTTCGGCGTAGTCGGTGGTGATCTCGGGGTGCGTCAGCGCCGAGCCCAGGGCGGCGGGGTGGGGCGTGGAAGCCAGATGGCCGGCGGCGTCGACGCGCAGGGTTTCACGCTCGATGCCGCGCAAGCCGCCCAGCAGCGCGCGGTTGGCATCTTCGGTCAGCAATGCCAGGCGGCGAGTCAACAGGTTGGGCAATTTGAGCTTCCTTTCTTGTGCAGCAGATAAATAATTTGTGCTGAGATTAACCGAATTTTGGCAAATGCGTCGGCGCCGGCCCAAAAAACGCCGCGTCGCCAGCGTCCGCCCCGGGGAACGGGGGCGGCGCTTCGGTCAGGAATTCGCTTGATATTTTAACAAACTGAGGGGGATCTGGCGCGTCGCTGGATCAAGCGCCGCGCACAGGAAGCGGGTCAGCCCAGGCGGGCGCCGCTGACCCGTTCGATGCCGGCCAGGTCGCGCCAGCTTTGCACCTTGGCGTAGCCGGCCTCGGCCAGCAAGGCGCGCACGCAGGCCGCTTGGTCGTAGCCGTGTTCCATCAGCAGCCAGGCGCCGGCCGCCAGGTGGCGCGCGGCGCCGGCGACGATGGTGCGCAGGGCCGACAGGCCATCCGCGTGGTCCGTCAGCGCGCCGGCCGGCTCGAAGCGCAGGTCGCCTTCGGCCAGGTGGCGGTCGCCGCTGGCGATGTAGGGGGGATTCGAGACGATCAGGTCGAACTTTTCCGTGCCCAGCGCCTCGAACCAGTCGCTGGCCATGAAGGTGATGTTGACGCCGTTGGCGCTGGCATTGCGGCGCGCCACGGCCAGGGCCGCGCTGCTCACGTCCAGGGCCGTGACGACGGCGTCGGGCCGCGTGTGCGCCAGGGCGACGGCGATGGCGCCGCTGCCCGTGCCCATGTCGAGCACGCGGCCGCCGGGCGGCAGGCGCTCGAGCGCCAGTTCCACCAGCACTTCCGTGTCGGGGCGGGGAATCAGCACGGCGTCGTTCACTTCGAAGGGCAGGCCGAAGAATTCGCGCTGGCCGACGATGTAGGCGATCGGTTCGCCCTGCAGGCGGCGCGCCAGCAAGCCTGACAGGCGCTCCGCTTCGCTGCCAGTGAGGACTCGCTCCGATTGCGTGATGAGGCCCACGCGCGACAGCCCCAGCGCGTGGCCCAGCAGGATGCGGTTGTCGAGCGGGTCGAGCAGCGGACGGATTTGCAGGGCGCCGACAGTGCTGCCGGCGGGAATCAAGGTTTCTGGCATGGTGCTTTCAATTATTTCTTACGGCGCAGCAAGGTCCACAGCAGGCCGATGGCAAAAATGGCGAACCAGGCGAATGCCCATTGCGGGATCGACAGGCCGAAGAACGGCTCGCCGGCGTTTTCGCAGGCGCCATACGATTCAAACATGAAGGGCATGAGCTCGGCCGTGAAGACCTTGTTCAGCGCCGTTTCCACGGGGTCGATGCCGCACGAGAAGCCGGGATGGGCCAGCACGTACAGGTGCTTGGCGCCCACGCCCAGGCCGCCCAGGGCGGCCAGCAGGCCGACACCGGCGCCGATGGTTGGCTTGTTCGCCGCCGCGCCCGCCAGGCAGGCGATGGCGATGGCGAGGAACAGGTAGCGCTGGATCACGCACAGCGGGCACGGCGCCATGTTCATGGCATGCTGCAAATACATGGCCACGCCCAGCATCAGGAAACACAGGACGGCGATCAACAGGAGGACGGTGCGTGAATTTTTCATGGGCGACACGGTGAGGTGGATGGAATCGAGCTACGCATTCTCGCACAAGGCCGGATTTTTGTTGCTTAGCCGCTACTTAAACCCTTGATCTGGCTGGGCGCTTTAAAAACTGTTCAGGGCAAGGCGCAGCGCCGCAGGCAGTACGAGAAGGTACGGCCAGGCGCTGCAACGCCGCCATGGACGCTTTTTAATCGCCCAGCGCTGCTAAGAGCTCCGCCTGGTGCTCTGCCGCCAAGGCATTCGTCAGTTCCGTCAAATCCCCGTCCATGATGAAGTCCAGCTTATATAACGTCAGGTTGATGCGGTGGTCCGTCAGGCGGCCCTGCGGGAAGTTATACGTGCGGATGCGCTCGCTGCGGTCGCCCGAGCCGATCAGGCTCTTGCGCGTGGCCGCTTCCTTCGACTGCTGTTCGCGCAGCTGCACGTCCTTGATGCGGGCGGCCAGCACCTTCATGGCTTGCGCCTTGTTCTTGTGCTGGCTGCGGTCATCCTGGCATTCCACCACGATGCCGGTCGGCAAGTGGGTGATGCGCACGGCCGAATCCGTCTTGTTGATGTGCTGTCCGCCCGCGCCCGAGGCGCGGTAGGTGTCGATGCGCAGGTCGGCCGGGTTGATGTTGACGTCTTCCACTTCGTCCGCTTCCGGCATCACGGCCACCGTGCAGGCCGACGTGTGGATGCGGCCCTGGGTTTCCGTGGCCGGCACGCGCTGCACGCGGTGGCCGCCCGACTCGAATTTCAGCTTCGAATACGCGCCATTGCCGACGATGCGCACGATCACTTCGCGGTAGCCGCCCAGGTCGGAGTCGGACGCGGACACCAGTTCCACCTGCCAGCGGTTGCGCTCGGCAAAGCGCGTGTACATGCGCAACAGGTCGCCGGCGAACAGGGCGGACTCGTCGCCGCCCGTGCCGGCGCGGATTTCCAGGAAGATATTGCGCTCGTCGTTGACGTCCTTCGGCAGCAGCATGGTCTGCAGCTCGCGTTCCAGCTGCGCCATCGTGGCTTTCGCCGCCTCGATTTCTTCCTGGGCGAACTCCTTCATGTCCGGGTCGGCCAGCATCTCTTGCGCTGTCGCAATATCATTGCCCGCTTCCTGGTAGGAACGGTACAGGGCCACGAGCGGGCCCAGTTCGGCATGCTCGCGCGTCATCTTGCGGTAGCTGTCCATGTTCGATGTGGCGTCCGGGTGCATCAGCAGTTCGTCGAGTTCGACCAGGCGGTTCGCCAGTTGATCGAGTTTGGCCAGCATGGATGGTTTCATAGCGATTCGTGGTAGAGAGTGTAGGGAGAGTGCGGGTCAGGCCCGCCCGGCAGGCGGGCAGGGGCGGCCGCGCGCGGGCGGCCAGCGGGGCAGCGCTAACGGCGGGGGCGGAACAGTTTCGGCAGCAGGGTGGCCAGCTGCTTGCGCTCGTCGCCTTGCGCGTGGTGCAGCGCCTGCTGCGGGCCGTGCAGGAACTTGGCCGTCAAGCCTTTCGACAGCGCTTCGAGGACGGCATCGATGTCGGCGCCCTTGGCCAGCATCTTGCGCGCCCGTTCCACTTCCATCAGGCGCAGGGCTTCGCTGCTTTCATGCAAATTCTGGATGACGGGCACCATGGCGCGGTCGTCGACCCAGCTCATGAACGATTGCACGCGCGTCTCGATGATGGATTCGGCTTGCGCCACGGCCGCCTGCCGGCTTTCCAGGCCCGTTTGCACGACCTTGCCCAGGTCGTCGACCGTGTACAGGAAGACGTCGTTCAAACGACCCACTTCCGCTTCGATGTCGCGCGGCACGGCCAGGTCGACCATGAACATGGGCTTGTGGCGGCGCGCCTTGATGGCGCGCTCGACCAGGCCCAGGCCCAGCAGCGGCAGGGATGACGCCGTGCACGAGATGACGATGTCGAAGCGGTGCAGCTGTTCCGGCAGCTCGGCCAGGCGGATGGCCTTGCCGTTGAAGCGGTGCGCCAGCTCCTCGCCGCGCTCCATGGTGCGGTTGGCAATCGTGATGCTTTTCGGATTTTGTGCGGCAAAGTGCGTGGCGCACAGCTCGATCATTTCGCCGGCGCCGATGAACAGCACGTTCTGTTCGGCGATCTTGTCGAAGATGCGCTGCGACAGGCGCACGGCGGCGGCCGCCATGGAGACGCTGTGGGCGCCGATTTCCGTGCTGCTGCGCACTTCCTTGGCGACGGAAAAGCTGCGCTGGAACAACTGGTGCAGATACGTGCCCAGGCCGCCCGCCTCGTCGGCCGTGCGGATGGCATCCTTGATCTGTCCCAGGATCTGCGTTTCGCCCAGCACCATCGAATCGAGCCCGGAGGCGACGCGGAAGGTGTGGCGCACGGCATTGTGCTGCGGCAGCATATAGAGATGGGGGCGCAGCTCGCTGTAGTTCAGCTGGTGGTAGTCGGCGAGGAAATGCGCGCCCGCGTCGAGCGGATTGGGCACGTGGCTGGCCGCATACAATTCCGTGCGGTTGCAGGTCGACAGGATGGCCGCTTCGTCGTTGTCGCGCAGGTCGATGCGCTGGAACCAGGTGCGCGCCGCCATCACCGCCTGGCCCAGATGCTCAGGCGCAAACGCCAGCTGTTCGCGGAGCGACACTGGTGCGGTGGTGTGATTGAGGCCGACGGCGAGCAGTTGCATTTCAGGGCTGTTGGGAATTCTTATGCCGACATTATAGCGCTTTGTGCCCGCTCTTTGAGCAGCTCGCCTGTTTTCCTCCTGGCGCGCGGGCGTCACCCCCCCAGTTTTTCCAGGCGATAACCATAACTGTAGACGGGCACGAGGCGGTAGCCGTGTTCCGGTTTCAGCTGCAACTTGTTGCGCACGCGCGAGACGTGGGTATCCATGGTGCGCGACGGCAGGGCCGTATCGCGCTGCCACACGGCTTCATGGATGTAGGCGCGCGACAGGGGCCGGCCCAGGTTGCGGAAGAACAGCAGCGCCAGGGCGAATTCCTTGTGCGTCACGTCCAGCACTTCGCCATCGCGCAGCAGGCGGCCGGGGCGGGTTTCAAATGTGTAATGGCCGAATTGCAACTGTTCGGCGCCGTTCTGGCTGGGATAGGCCACGCGCAGCAGCGCCTGGGTGCGCAGGGTCAGTTCGCTGCGCCGCAGGGGCTTGATCATGTAGTCGTCGGCGCCGGCCGTCATGCCCGCCACCACGTCATCCTCGCCGGAGCTGTTGGTCATAAACAACACGGGCGCCTTGGGCGCCAGTTTTTCGCGTGCGCGGCGCAGCACTTCGGCGCCATCGAGGTCGCTGACATGCCAGTCGAGGATGAGCATGTCGCAACTGTCCTTGCGCAGCTGGCCCAGCATTTCCTTGCCACTCTGAAACTCGTGGCAAGCGTGGCCGGCGGCGGTGAGCACCTGGCAGATCAGTTCTGCCTGACTATGGTCGCTATCGAGTACGGCAATTCGCATAATGGGCTGAAGTGTGTAGCAACAAACAGACGGTCTGTTCTGCTTATCGTAATGTTAAGGAATGCTCAAGTGAAATATAACAGAGATTGCAACTGTGTCCAGCGAAATCGGCGGGCACCGTCTTTACGTTACACTTGTTCATCTACCCCTACCAGCGGAGAAATGGCAATGGCAGACAAGAGCAGCACCGATTGGACCCTGATACCGGGCAGCCGTGCCGAAATCGAGCAGGTGCGCGAGCGTTGCCGGCGCCTGGTGCAGCGGCGCGCCATGATGTCGGCCGGTGCCTCGGCCATCCCCATTCCCGGCATCGACCTGATGTCGGACGTGGGCCTGTTTTCCATGCTGATCAACGATATCAACCACGAATTCGGCCTCACGCCCGAGCAGATCGAGCGCCTCAATCCGCAGTTCAAGCTGATGGCCTACCGCGCGGCGGTGGGCATGGGCGGCATGCTGGTAGGAAAATTGGTGTCGCGCGAACTGATACTCCAGCTGCTCAAGCGCAGTGGCGTCAAGATTGCCACCAAGCAGGTGGCGCGCTTCGTGCCGTTTGCCGGCCAGGCGGTGGCGGCGGCGATCGGCTATGCCGTGTTCCGGCAGATCGGCAACCAGCACGTGAATGCCTGCGCCGCGGTGGCGCAGGAGTTGCTCACGGTGCGGCCGGATTAGCCTGGAGCGCCCGTCCCGGGCGTGGCCAGGAGGGGCGAAAGGCATCAGGCGTCAGGCAAGACCACGTTGACGTCGAGTACTTCCAGGTTGCCCTGGCGGTCCAGCGAAATCTTGATGTCGTCGGCGTTGACCTTGGTGTACTTGGAAATGACGGCGATCAGTTCCTTGTGCAGGGCGGGCAGGAAATCCGGACCATCGCGTCCGCTGCGTTCGCGGGCGATGATGATCTGCAGGCGTTCCTTGGCCGCGGTGGCCGTCTTCGGCTTGGGGGGGAACAGGAAAGAAAGCAAGGCCATATCACTTCGCCCCAAAAATGCGCTGGAGTAATCCAGGCTTTTCATAGTTGGTAAAGCGCAACTCGACATCTTCGCCGAGGAAACGCGAAACCACGTCTTCATAGGCTTGCGCCACGTCCGTGCCCTTGAAATGGATGGCCGGGTTGCCCTGGTTCGAGGCGGCCAGCACTTGCTCCGATTCGGGAATGATGCCCACCAGCGGGATGCGCAGGATTTCCTGCACGTCCTGGTAGGACAGCATTTCATCCGATTCCACGCGTTTCGGCGAGTAGCGGGTGATCAGGAGGTGTTCCTTGACGGGTTCGCCGCCCGTCTGCGCGCGGCGCGACTTGGCTTGCAGGATGCCGAGGATGCGGTCCGAATCGCGTACGGACGACACTTCCGGGTTGGTGACGATGATGGCTTCGTCGGCAAACGTCAGCGCCATCAGCGCGCCATGCTCGATGCCGGCCGGCGAATCGCAGATGATGAACTCGAAACCCATGTTGATCAGGTCGTTCAACACGCGTTCCACGCCTTCTTCCGACAGGGCATCCTTGTCGCGCGTCTGCGAGGCGGGCAGGATGAACAGGTTGTCGCAGTGCTTGTCCTTGATCAAGGCCTGGTTCAGGGTGGCCTCTTTATTGATCACATTGATCAGGTCGTAGACGACGCGGCGCTCGCAACCCATGATCAGGTCGAGGTTGCGCAGGCCCACGTCGAAGTCGAGCACGGCTGTCTTGTGGCCGCGCATGGCCAGGCCAGTGGAAAAACTGGCGCTAGAGGTCGTCTTGCCGACACCGCCCTTGCCGGACGTCACAACAATAATTCTTGCCACAAATAATCCTTTTCAGATATCTCTTGAATTGTGCAGCTTAAGAGCGGTTCACGGGAGTGACCGGATTGACAGAGTGTATATCGATTCTGTCTCCAGCCAAACGAATTTGCGCGGGTCCGCGCGCCATTTCTGGGGGGAAACCATCCTCGAACGTGCGGTACACGCCGGCGATCGAGACCAGTTCCGGTTCCATGGCCAGCGCGAAGATGCGTGCCTGGGCATTGCCCGAGGCGCCGGCCAGCGCGCGGCCGTACAGCGAGGAATACACGTGGATGCTGCCGTCGGCGATGATTTCGGCGCCATTGTTGACGACGGCCGTGATGATCAGGTCGCAGCCGCGCGCATAGATGCGCTGGCCGGCCCGCACGGGCGTGTCGACCACCATCACCTGCGCTTCGGCGCCGGACTGGGCGGCGGCCGTCGGGCCATCCTTGGGCGGCGCATCGTCGCGCGTCTTGCCGCTGTCCAGGCTCAGGCCTTGCGCCAGGATGGCCTCGTGCATCTCGGCCGGCGCATTGCGCACGGCCACGGCATTCAAACGGTATTTTTTCAGCAGGGCCACCAGCGCGGCCCAGTCGACGGGCGTGCTGCCGGACGGCAGGGCGGCCACGTCCAGCACGGCCAGGTCGTCCTCGAAAAAGTCCGCTACGCCTCCTGTCATGTCGTGCAAGGCGGCATCGAGTGCCTGCGTATCGGCGCTATGCAGGATGGCGGAGACAGCGACGACGGTGGAAATCTTGATTTCAATAGGCTTCTGCGACGGGCTTTTGGACATAAACATTTAATCAAGGTGAAACTGCGGCAGGCCAGATGTTCCGTACGGCAACAATGGGAGCAGTAAATTTCTTGCATTCTACTGCAAAAAAATCGGCATCAGGGGCCTGGCGCGTGCTATTCCGCAGGGCAACACCTACTTCATGTCAAAAAAACCGGGCGGCGCCCCGAAAGCAGCCGAGAATGCGCCCTGACGGCGCTGTTCCTGGATCAAGCGGCGCGCATCTGCTGCGCCGTCTCCGCCCTGGATTGCTTGTGATAACATTAACAATGAAGCAACTGCACCTTATCTGCTGGGTGAAAGTCCCCGCAAGAAATCATCGCCTGAAATGGAAGGTTCAGCTTCCGCAGGCACAACAATAAAAATGCATGGCTTTGCACGATGAAAAAGAATAGGTTCGGGTTTTTATTTGTTTTTATTTGCATCTCCCTACTTTTACTCCAGGAGAAATATAGAGCGCCATCGACGAAGCATTTCTATCTTGCGCTCAAAATACAGGGGACATCACTGCACAAGTATATTGTTGACTGTGGAGGCGCAAGTGGCGGGGTGATTGCGGAAACGTGCCTGCTCAGTGGCGAACCGGATGTCGGCGAAATCGATGCGGCATTAAAGAATACCCAATGGCGGGATTTTTCTGACAACAGGGATGCCCTGTCTTATTACCGCGGGTGGTGCAAGGAGCATGCCCGCATATATCTCGGTCGAGGAAAGAAAGGCTGGCAAATCACCTACTTGTTTGACATGGCTTTTCAATGTCCTGACTGAAGTTGCTATATGAACAGTCTGTGCATGGGAGAAAACGGGGGCGGCTGCGGCAGTGCAGGCGCCCCCGTTTTTTCCATGGCGCTATTGGCGCAGCTGAGAGGGCGGTACTGCAGCGCTTAGCCGGCGCGCATCTGCTTTGCCGCCGCCACCATATTGCGCAAGGCCGCTTCCGTTTCCGCCCAGCCCCGCGTCTTCAGGCCGCAGTCCGGGTTGACCCATAAATGGGCGGGCGGGATGACGGCGCTGGCCTTTTGCAGCAGGCGCACCATGTCGACGGTCGTGGGTATGCGCGGCGAGTGGATGTCGTACACGCCGGGGCCGATCTCGTTCGGGTACTGGAAGTCGCCAAAGCCCGCCAGCAGCTCCATGTCCGAGCGGCTCGTCTCGATGGTGATCACGTCCGCATCCATGGCGGCGATCTGCGGCAGGATGTCGTTGAACTGCGCATAGCACATGTGCGTGTGGATCTGCGTCGTGTCGCTGACCACCGAGGCGGCGATGCGGAAGGCGCGCGTGGCCCAGTCCAGGTAGGCGTCCCACTGGCCGCGGCGCAGGGGCAAGCCTTCGCGGATGGCTGGCTCGTCGATCTGGATGATGCCGATACCGGCCGTTTCCAGGTCTTCCACCTCGTCGCGGATGGCCAGGGCCAGCTGCAGCGCCGTCCTGGCGCGGGGCTGGTCGTCGCGCACGAACGACCATTGCAGGATGGTGACGGGGCCCGTCAGCATGCCTTTCATGGGTTTGCGCGTCAGGCTTTGCGCGTGCACCGTCCAGGCGACCGTCATGGCGGCCGGGCGCTGCACGTCGCCGTAGATGATGGGCGGCTTGACGCAGCGCGAACCGTACGATTGCACCCAGCCCAGGCGGGTAAACACGAAGCCATCGAGCTGTTCGCCGAAGTATTCCACCATGTCGTTGCGCTCCGCCTCGCCATGCACGAGCACGTCCAGGCCCAGCGCTTCCTGGCGGCCCACGGCGTGGGCGATCTCGGCGCGCATCTGCCGTGCGTAGTCGGCGGTGCTGAGTTCACCCCGCTTGTGGCTGGCGCGGGCGGCGCGGATGGCCGCCGTTTGCGGGAAGGAGCCGATGGTGGTCGTGGGGAAATCGGGCAGTTGCAGGCGGGCGCGCTGCACGGCCTGGCGCTGGGGGAAGCTGGAATCGCGGCGGTCGGCGGTGGGCGACAGCGCCTGCAGGCGCTGCGCCACGGGCGCGCGATGCACGCGGGCGCTGGCGCGGCGGCCGGCGATGGCCAGGCGCGAAATAGCCAGGGCCGTCGTGTCGGGCTGGCCGGCGAGCGCACCCTTCAGCAGGGAAAGCTCTTCCAGCTTTTCCGTGGCAAACGCCAGCCAGCTCCGGATTTCCCCGTCGAGCGCCGTTTCCCCTTCCAGGCTGAACGGCACGTGCAACAGGGAGCACGACGGCGCCAGCCACAGGTGGCCGTTGCGCCTGGCCGCCAGCGGCTGCAGCACGGCCAGGGCCGCGTCGAGGTCGGTGCGCCAGACATTGCGCCCGTCGACGATGCCGATCGACAAGACTTTATGCGCAGGCAGCCAGTCCGTGACGCTGACCAGCTCGTGCGGCGCGCGGATGCCGTCCACGTGCAGGCCGGCCACGGGCAGGCGGCAAGCGAGGCTGAGGTTTTCTTCCAGCGGCGAGAAATACGTGGCCAGCAGGATATTCACGCCCACCTGGTTCAGCTGCCAGTAGGTGCTTTCAAAGGCGCTGCGCCACGCGTGGGGCAAGTCCAGGCCCAGGATGGGCTCGTCGACCTGCACCCAGGCCACGCCCTGCCGTTTCAGGCGGTCGAGCAGGGCGCCATACACGGGCAGCAATTGTTCCAGCAGGGCCAGGCGGTCGAAACCAGGCGTCTTTTCCTTGCCCAGCCACAGGAAGGTGAGGGGACCGATGAGGGCCGCCTTGACCCGGTGGCCCAGCGCCTGCGCCTCGGCCACTTCGTCGAACAGGCGCTCGCAAGCCAGCGAAAAGCGCGTCAGCGGCGACCATTCGGGCACCAGGTAATGGTAATTCGTGTCAAACCACTTGGTCATTTCCAGCGCGTGGTCGCTGGCGTCCTGCGCGGGGTGGCCGTGGCTGCAGCCGGCGTGGGCTGTGTGCGTGTCTGCGCCGCGCGCCATGGTGAAGTAGCGCGACAGCGGCGATTGCTGCGCATCAAAGTGGAAACGGGCCGGTTCGCAGCCCAGCAGCTGGATATGGCTGGCCACCTGGTCGTAAAAGGCGAAGTCGCCCACGGTGACGTAGTCGAGGCCGGCGTCGCGCTGCTGCGCCCAGTGGCGCGCGCGCAATTGCTGCCCCGCCGCTTCCAGGTCCGCCTCGGACAGGTCGCCGCGCCAGTGGCTTTCCAGCGCCGATTTCAGTTCGCGCGCGGCGCCGATGCGGGGAAAACCAAGAATATGCGTGTGGATGGTCATGATGTCATCGAGATTTAATGTGGATGCGCTAGAGTGTGCGGCAATCTGGTCTATAATCAAAACGAAACATTTTGCCGAATAACATGAAAATAATTCACGTCCATCTCCTCCTGCCCCGATGCTAGAAATCCGCCACCTGCGCACCCTGAGTGCCTTGCGTTCGTCCGGCAGCCTGGTGCGCGCCGCGCAGCTGCTCAACCTGACCCAGTCGGCGCTGTCGCACCAGATCCGCCTGCTGGAAGAGCGCTATCACGCGCCCTTGTTCGAGCGTAAGTCCATGCCCATCGCCTTCACGGCCACGGGCAGCCGCCTGCTGGAGCTGGCCGACAAGCTGCTGCCCGAGATCGAGCTGGCCGAGCGCGACGTGGCGCGCCTGTCGCAGGGCGACAAGGGGCAGTTGCGCGTGGCGCTGGAATGCCATACCTGTTTCGACTGGCTCATGCCCGTCATGGATGCGTTCCGCCAGCGCTGGCCGGAAGTGGAGATCGATCTGGTGTCCGGCTTTCACAGCGAGCCGGCGGACTTGCTGCGCTCGGGCGAGGCGGATCTCGTGATCGGCTCGCCGTACGGCCCCGATTTCACCGTGTTTCCCCTGTTCCGCTTTGAAATGCTGGTGGTGATGGCGCAGAAGCACCGGCTGCAGGCGCAGCGGCGGCTGGCGGCGGCCGACTTCACGGGCGAGACGCTGATCACCTATCCCGTGCCGGAAGAGCGCATTGACCTGATCCGCGAAGTGCTGCGCCCCGCCGGCATCGAATTCGAGCGCCGCACGGCGGAACTGACGGTGGCCGTGCTGCAGCTGGTGGCGAGCCGGCGCGGCATCGCCGCCTTGCCGAACTGGGCCATCAAGAATTACGTGGATTACGATTATGTGGTGGCGCGCCCCGTGGGCGAGCACGGCTTGTGGAGCGACCTGTATGTGTCCGTGCCCGACCATCTGCAGGACAAGGCGTATGTGCGCGATTTCGTCAGCGTGATACGGGAACAGTGCGCCGCCACGCTCGATGGTATCAAGTTGCTGTCCTGAGCCACGCGAGTCGGCAACAAACCAACAGAAAAGCTTGAGATATATCAAGGTTTAGCAAGGAACCGCCGCTTACAGTGGAGTACTGTGCGGCGCAACATGGCACCGCCTTCAAATTGGGGAGGAACGAAATGTTTTCATTTTCCGAGCAATGGGCACTGGCCGGCAAGGCCGTGGTGGAAGCGCAATGGATCAGCGCGCAAGCGTATGCGCAGGCGGCGTTCGACAGCGGCGCCAGCGTGCTCGACTTGCAGCTCGACGCGGCCCGCACGGCGCTGGCTGCCGCTACGGTAGCGGGCAATCAGCTGCTGTCGGCGAAAGACCCGCAAGCCCTGCTGCAATTGTCGCGCACGCAGTCGCAGCTGGCCATGGAGCGCATCGGTGCGTATGGCCGCCAGGCAAAGGATGTTGCCCAAGAAACCCAGGAGAAATTTGCCACCGTGACAAAGGGTGAGTTTGCTGCATCGCGTCAAAAAATGGATGAGCTGTTGCAGGTGGTAAAGCAAACCCCCGTACCCCTGATTATTCCCTTCAATAATTTTCTAAAAACCCCTTTCGGCGCTGCCGATGAAGGGTATGATAAAAATAAACACACGCGTCCGGCAAGCCGGACGTAAGCGCGTCGCGGCCCGGGCTGCGGCTATCCGCCGCGCCAGGCCGCCCGCCGCCACCGCAGGGCAGGCAGACATCGTTGCCGCCTGCGGTGCGGCGCTGGAACTGTGGCACCTGCCACGCTAGAATGAAACACAGCCCGCTGTGTCTTCGCGAATTCATTGGATTGTTTTAGCACCTTGACCTTGGCCCTCGTGGCCTGCATATCGGAGAAATAAATGGATGATGTCGTAATCGTGGCCGCCGGCCGTACCGCAGTCGGCAAATTCGGTGGCAGTCTGGCCAAGATTCCTGCGTCCGAACTGGGCGCACATGTAATCAAGGGCTTGCTGGCGCAAACCGGCATCGACCCGAACCTGATCGGCGAAGCCATCCTGGGCCAGGTGCTGACGGCCGCCGTCGGCCAGAACGCCGCGCGCCAGGCCGTCATCAAGGCCGGCTTGCCGAGCAGCATACCCGCGTTCACCATCAATAAAGTCTGCGGCAGCGGCCTGAAGGCCACGCACCTGGCGGCGCAGGCGATCAAGTGCGGCGACGCCAACATCATCATCGCCGGCGGCCAGGAAAACATGAGCGCCTCGCCGCACGCGATGAACGGTTCGCGCGACGGTTTCCGCATGGGCGACTTCAAGATGATTGACACCATGATCGTCGACGGCCTGTGGGACGTGTACAACCAGTACCACATGGGCATCACGGCGGAAAACGTCGCCAAGAAATACGAAGTGACGCGCGCCGAGCAGGATGAGTTCGCCCTGCAGTCGCAGCTGAAGGCGGAAGCGGCGCACAAGGCGGGCAAGTTCAAGGATGAAATCCTGCCGCTGGAAATCACCAGCAAGAAAGGCACCGTCGTCTTCGACAGCGATGAATACATCAAGCCCGGTTCGACCCTGGAATCGCTGGCCGGCCTGCGCCCCGCGTTCGCCAAGGACGGCACCGTCACGGCGGGCAACGCCTCCGGCCTGAACGACGGCGCCGCCGCCGTCATCATGATGTCCGCCTCGCAAGCGAAGGAACTGGGCCTCAAGCCGCTGGCACGCATCAAGGCCTACGCCTCGTCGGGCCTGGACCCGGCCGTCATGGGCATGGGTCCCGTCTCGGCCTCGCGCCTGTGCCTGAAAAAGGCCGGCTGGACGCATGAAGAACTGGACTTGATGGAAATCAACGAAGCGTTTGCCGCGCAAGCGATTGCCGTCAACAAGGAAATGGGCTGGGATACCAGCAAGATCAACGTGAACGGCGGCGCGATTGCCATCGGCCACCCGATCGGCGCCTCGGGCGCGCGCATCCTGGTCACCCTGATCCACGAAATGATACGCCGCGACGCCAAGAAAGGCCTGGCCGCACTGTGCATCGGCGGCGGCATGGGCGTGGCCCTGGCCATCGAACGCGACTAGGTAGCTGGCACCGCACCCAAGCTACTGCGCGGCGCGCTTTGCGGCCTGCGATGCTCACCGTGCTCCAGCACGGTTGCGCTTCTTGGCCACAAATCATCGTCGCTCGCTACGCTTGAGTGCGATGCGGTACGCCGCTGTCACGCGGCGGTTGTGGATTGCTTTCATTAGATTATTAACTTTTTAGCAACAGAACGACACTGAGGGGATGAAAATGGCAAGAGTTGCATTGGTAACTGGTGGCATGGGTGGTCTGGGCGAAGCGGTGTGTTTCAAGCTGGCGGCGCTCGGCTATCGCGTGGTGACCACATATTCCCCGGGCAATCCGAAGGTCGCGGAATGGCTGGCGACGACGAAGGACATGGGCTACGACTTCAAGGCGTATCCGTGCGACGTGGCCGATTACGATTCGGCAGCGGCCTGCGTGGCGGCCGTGGAAAAGGACATCGGTCCCGTGGACGTGCTGGTGAATAACGCCGGCATCACGCGCGACATGACGTTCAAGAAGATGGACAAGCCGAACTGGGACGCCGTGATGGGCACCAACCTCGATTCCGTCTTCAACATGACCAAGCCCGTCTGCGACGGCATGGTGGAACGGGGCTGGGGCCGCATCATCAACATCTCGTCCGTGAATGGCCAGAAGGGCGCCTTCGGCCAGACCAACTATTCGGCCGCGAAGGCGGGCATGCACGGCTTCACCAAGTCGCTGGCGCTGGAAGTGGCGCGCAAGAACGTCACCGTCAACACCATCTCGCCCGGCTACATCGGCACCAAGATGGTCATGGCGATTCCGCAGGAAGTGCTCGACAGCAAAATCATCCCGCAAATTCCGATGGCGCGCCTGGGCAAGCCGGAAGAAGTGGCCGGCCTCGTGGCCTACCTGGCTTCCGATGAAGCCGCGTTCGTCACGGGCGCCAACATCTCCATCAACGGCGGCCAGCACATGTCGTAAGCGTTGTTGAGGTAAAACAAAAAGACAGCTGCGGCTGTCTTTTTTTATGCCGCCAAGCAAAACGGGAAAAGCGCGTGCCATGCCGTAGAATCGGCGCTTTCCCCTTCCTTTCTGCCATGCCTCCTGTTCCCGCCCTGCGCCGCGCCAGCCTGGCCGCCGTGCTTTTCCTGGCCGCCGCCGCGGCACAGGCCAGTGTCGCGTTTCACGTCACGGTCGATACCGACAGGGTCATCAAGCCGGGCGCGAGCAGCAGCCTGCCCGCCACGGCCAGCACCGGCAGCGACGTCGTGCTGGGGCCGCACGGCATCCGCGTGCGCGAAGGCCGGCGCCTGTCCGTGCTCGACATTGCCGCGCGCCGGCGCTACGTCATCGACACGGCGGCGGCGACCTATGACGCCTATTCCCTGTTCGACACGGTCGGCTTCCGCGCTGCCGAGCTGCGGCAGCGGCAAGGCATCGCCGGCGCCCTGCAGGCCGGCGGCGTGGCGCTGCAGGCGACGCCGCCCGTGTACGAGGAACAGGCATTATCCGTGGCGGCCGGCCGGCGGCGCGGCCCGCTGCAGCCGAGCGTGCTCGATGGCGCCGTGCTGTGGTCGCTGGACAAGCAGCCCCTGCTGCGCCTCGGCATCGCCGGCACGCCCGTCAGCGACGACGACGCGCGGGCCTTTGCCCAGTTCCTGCGCTACACCTGGGGCGGCCATCCGCTGGTGCTGGCCATGCTGGCCGGCGGCAAGCAGATTCCAGCCGACTTCACCCTGCATTATCAGGATGTGGCCGGCAGTGTCACGCGCCGCTTCCGCGTGAGCCAGGTGCGCACCGATGCGCCTGACGACTTTTCCCTCGCCGCCTATCGGCCGCGCCCCGTGGCGGCCGGCGCCCCCGAACTGGAGCGCGTGCTGGCGCAGGCGGCCCGTCTGGCGCCGCTCGATGCGCAGCTGCACCTGGCGCTGCGGGCGGAAGCGGAGCGGCTTTTTGCCGCGCAGCAACCGTTCCAGGCCTTCTTGCTGATGCTGGAAGATAACCTGTCCACGGGGGCGCTGGTGGACCAGCTGTCGCGCGAACAGCGGCTGGCGCTGGAAACGTGCGAACCCGCGCACCAGCTGCTGCGCGCGCTGTCGGCCAAGGACCAGGACGCCATCGGGGCGGGGCTGGCGAGCGTGCAAGCGCTGCGCGCCCAGGCGGACGGGCAGCAGCCCGTGCTGCAAGTGTTCGAGGCCAACCTGCGCGGCAAGCTGGGACAGTGGCCCGCAGCGACGGCCCTGTACCTGCAGGTGCTGCAGGCCCGGCCCCGCCTGACGGGAGCGTACAAGGATCTGGGCGACGCCCTGTATGCGCAATTCGACATGCCCAACGCCTGGCGCAGCTGGGACGCGGGCCGGGCGCTGGTGCCCGCGCACCGCCTGTTTGCCGGCGTGAACCGGCTGGAACAGGGCTTGCTGCGCGACTATCCGGCCTTCTTCGACGGCGGCGAGGCCGCTGCTCAGCCCAGCACCAGCCGTCCGGCCAGCAGCACGAAGACGGTGGGCAGCACGAACTTGCCGTAAGGCGAGGGTTTGCCGCGCAGGCGGCGCGCCAGGCGGGCCGCGGCGATGGCGTACACGGCATCGAACAGCAGGCCCACCAGCACGAGGACGGCGCCCAAGCGCAGGTATTGCAGGCCGACGCTGTCGCTGCCGGCAACGAATTGCGGCAGGAACATGCTGCAAAACAGCAGGGCCTTGGGATTGAGCAAGTTGGTCAGGAATCCCCGCACCAGGCTGGCACGGGCGCTGTGGGCCGTGGCCGGCGCCGCCGCTTCCGGCGCCGTCTTGTGCGACAGGGCCGACTGCAGCAGGCGCAGGGCCAGGTACAGCAGGTAGGCGGCGCCCGCCCATTTCACCCATTGCAGGGCTTGCGGATGCGTCACCATCAGCGCGGCCAGGCCCGCGCCCGACAGCGCCACGTGCACGGCGCGCGCACCGGCGATGCCCAGCGCCGTCACCAGCGCTGTCCCTACGCCGCGCGCGGCGCCCGTGGCCAGCACCAGCGCCATGTCGGGGCCCGGCAATAAAAACGCGCCGGCCAGTGCCAGCAGGTACATCAGGAAGGTAGAATCAGACATGGCGCGGCTCGGTAACGGCTAAGAGTAAGGGCGGGAGCAACGGCGTGTGCCGCATGCTCGCCGGGCCCCATTATGTTCTTGCTGAGATGAAATGTGCTTGCTTTTCCTGCCTCCCATGCCCTAGTATTCGGGTAGATTCCACTCCTATAAAAACAAAAATTAGATGAAAATTTCAGAAGTTAGCCTCGACGCCACCGATTTGCAGATTCTGCGGCTGTTGCAGGATGAAGGACGGCTGTCCAACGCGCGCCTGGCCGAGCGCTTGAAGCTCAGTGAAACCCCCGTCTGGCGCCGTCTGCGCCGCCTGGAAGAGGAGGGCTTCATCACCGGCTACCAGGCTTTGCTCAACCGCAAGAAGCTGGGCATCGGCCTCGTCGCCTTCGTGCGCGTCGTGTTTGCCAACCACGGCGGCGAGCAGCCGTCGCAGTTCGAGCAGGCCATCGCCACGATTCCCGAGATTTTGTCTTGCCACAATGTGGCGGGCGAAGCCGATTATTTCCTGCAAGTGGTGGCGCGCGACCTGGAAGCGTATGGCGAATTCGTCTCGACGGTCCTGCGGCGCCTGCCCGGCGTGGCGGAAATCCAGTCCAGCCTGTCGATGCGGGAAATCAAGTCGTCGAACCGCCTGCCCCTGCTGCTGGCCTGAGGCGCCGGGGGCGCACTATAATTGGGGCAGTTGCCAGGCAAGACCGCCTGGCGGACTGCCCGAACCCTGACCGCTCACGAGGACCGCCATGCCAGACTCCCTGTCGCCCCTGTTTCCCGCCCTGACGCCGAACCGGCACGGCATGCTGGCGGTCGACGATATCCACACCATCTATTGGGAAGAGTGCGGCAATCCGGACGGCATCCCCGTGCTGTTCCTGCATGGCGGCCCCGGCGCGGGCCTGTCGCCGCAGCACCGCCGCTTCTTCGACCCACTGCGCTACCGCGTGATCCTGTTCGACCAGCGCGGCGCCGGCAAGTCCACGCCGCTGGGCGAATGGCACAACAACACGACGCAGCTGCTGATCGCCGACATCGAACGCCTGCGGGCCCAGTTCGGCATCGACCAGTGGCTGGTGTTCGGCGGCTCGTGGGGCTCGACCTTGGCGCTGGCGTACGGCCAGGCGCACCCGGCAGCCTGTCTCGGTTTCGTGCTGCGCGGCATTTTCTTGTGCACGCAGGCGGAAATCGACTGGTTCATCGACGGCGTGCGCTGGTTTTATCCGGAACTGCACGAGGAATTCGCCGCCCTCATCCCGCCCGAGGAACGGGGCGACCTGCTGGCGGCCTACGCGAAACGCATCCTCAGCAGCGATCCCGCCGTGTACTGGCCGGCCGCGCGCGCCTGGAGCCGCTTCGAGGGCCGCCGCGTGTACCTGATGCCGCAGCCGGAAGATGCGCCGAACGACGCGCTGGACCTGGGCGTGGGCCGGCTCGAATCGCATTACATGGCGAACCTGGGTTTCTTCGAGGAAGACCAGCTGATCCGCAACATGGACCGCATCGCGCACTTGCCGGCCGTCATCGTGCAGGGGCGCTATGACGCCATCTGCCCGCCCCTGTCGGCGTATCGCCTGCAGCAGGCCTGGCCCGGCGCGCAGCTGGACATGATCCCGGACGCGGGCCATGGCGCGCTGGAGCACGGCATCGCCTCGGCGCTGGTGCGCGCCACCGAGCGTTTCGTGCCGGGACGCGGCTTCGCATGAACGGCCACCATGCCTGGCGGCAAAGTGGCCAGCCGGCATGCGCCACCTGCTACACTATGGCCTGTACTGGCGCCACGGTCGGGCGCCGGTGTGAACCCACGACTTTTTATCCATGAACATACAGATCGGCGACATCGGCCATATCATCCAGCTGGCGATCGCGCCGGTTTTCCTGTTGACCGGTATCGGCACCATGCTGGTGGTGCTGACCAACCGCCTGGGGCGCATCATCGACCGCACGCGCGTGCTGGAAGACCGGCTCGACATCGGTTACAACGATTTCTATATGGATGAGCTAGATACCCTGTATAAGCGCACCCATCTGATCAATTATTCGATTTCCCTCAGCACGGCCTGCGGTTTCTTCGTCTGCGTCATCATCGCCATGCTGTTTTTGGGCGATATTCTGAACCTGACTCTGGACAAGTACATCGCCGCCTTCTTCGTGCTGGCCGTGCTGTGCCTGATCGGCTGTTTTATTTATTTATTGCGCGAAATTTACCTGGCCGCCACGGCCCAGCGCATCCGGCGCCACATCCGCCCGCCCCGTTGAGCGGCCGCGCCGGTTTACCCTACTATTGAAGAACGAGTCACGTATGCACGATTACCAACGCCCTCCCACCCTGCACCGCTACGGCCAGCGCAGCGAACTCGAACTGGCGCTGAGCCTGGGCCAGTTCCGCCTGACGCCGGCGGGCAACTGCCTGACCCTCAGCTTTTCCCAGGTGTGGGACAAGAAACTGTTCGATTTGTTCGCCCCGGCCGACGCCTGTTTGATCATCCACAATACGGAAGAATTCGGCGAGCGCCTGCACCGCGCCGTGCAGCGCACCCTGCCCAGCTGGGCGGGCATCGACGGCGTCGTCGAATATGGCCAGCGCGCCGCCCTGGGCGCCGCCTTTACCAAGACGCGCGCCGAGGCCTTGGAACAGGAATGGCTGTTCGCCTGGCGTTCGATGCAGCCGCAGGCCAGCCTCAACCCCGTCACCGTGAAGCTGGGCAGCCTGGAGAACTTCGCCGAGATCCGCGACCGCGACACCTATCTGGCGTAACTATCTGGCGTAATTCAGCTGGATTTGTCCGTGTACTGGCTGTCGATGCGCGCCAGCACGGCCGCCATCATGCGCTCGATATCGCCGCGTATCATGGTCGTGCCCAGCATGCCGGGCACGTAAAAGCCCGGCATCAGCCGGCTGGAAAAGACGATGCGCGTGCCGCCCGTCTCGGGCACGGGATACAGGTTCCAGCGCGATTCGTAGTGCCGCATGTCGCCGGAAATGAGGGCGATGTCGATGGCCGTGGGCGGCGTTTCCAGCGCCCGCACCACCAGGTGGATGGCGTGGTTCATGAACAGGAAGCGCGCCATGCCCTGCTGTTCGATGATGACTTCGTTGCCGTTGCGCGACAGCACGCGGCAGGAACTGAGGTCGGGCACGAATTCGCTCATGCGCTCGTAGGTGGTGAGGGTCTTCCACACGGAGGCCGGCGGCGCCAGCACGCTGCCGCTGGCATCGACTTCATACATGCGCTGCCCGTCGACCTCGATGCGCTTGACGTCCACCTTCAGCTTGTCCAGGCGGGGCGCCTGCGCCTGCGCTTGTGCCGAGACGGCCACCGGGGTGGCGACGGCGCACAGCATCAGCAGGCAGAGAAAGAGTCGCGTCATGGCACCTAGCCTACGGGAAACTTGCGCCCGGCACAAGCTGCGCGCGCCAGCAGCCTCCGCGCGCAGGCCGATTTAGAACCCCCGGTCTAGAGAAAGTCGCTGCGGCGGCCCGCAATGCTTGTTACCGTACGGCTTGCATACCACCTTCTATCGGACCGATCACCATGACTGCCTATCCCCATCTGCTGGCCCCGCTCGACCTGGGCTTCACCACCTTGCGCAACCGCGTCATCATGGGGTCCATGCATACGGGGCTGGAAGACCGTTTTTATCATTATGGCAAGCTGGCCGCGTTTTACCGCGAGCGGGCGCGGGGCGGCGTGGGGCTGATCGTCACGGGCGGCATCTCGCCGAACCGCCAGGGCTGGCTGCTGCCGTTCGGCGGCACCCTCAATTTCCTCGGCGACGTGCCGAACCACCGCAAGGTGACGCGCGCCGTGCACGAGGAGGGCGGCAAGATCGTCATGCAGATCCTGCATGCGGGCCGCTACGGCTACCAGCCCTTCGTCGTCTCGGCGTCGGCCAAGAAATCGCCGATCTCGCCCTTCCGCCCCCGTCCCTTGAGCGAGCGGGGCATCGAACGCACCATCTGCGACTACGTGCGCTGCGCGCGCCTGGCGCGCAAGGCGGGCTATGACGGCATCGAAGTGATGGGCAGCGAAGGATACTTATTGAACCAGTTCCTGTGCGCGCGCACCAACCTGCGCCAGGACCGCTGGGGCGGCAGCATCGAGAACCGCATGCGCCTGCCCGTGGAGATCGTGCGCCGCATCCGCGCCGCCGTCGGCCCCGACTTCATCATCATGTACCGCCACTCCCTGCTCGACCTGGTCGAGGGCGGCAATACCTGGGACGACGTGGTGGCGGTGGCCAAGGCCCTGGAACAGGCGGGCGTGACGATCCTCAACACGGGCTACGGCTGGCATGAGGCGAGGGTGCCCACCATCGTCACCTCCGTGCCGCGCGCCGCCTTTGCCTCCGTGGCGGGCCGGCTGCGCCGCGAAGTCGCCATTCCCGTGGTGGCCTCGAACCGCATCAACATGCCGCAGGAAGCCAACGCCATCCTGGAGCGGGGCGACTGCGACCTGGTGTCGATGGCGCGCCCTTTCCTGGCCGACCCTGACTTCGTCGCCAAGGCGGCCGCGGGCCGCGCCGACGAGATCAATACCTGCATCGGCTGCAACCAGGCGTGCCTGGACCACACATTCGCCAACAAGCGGGCCAGCTGCCTCGTCAACCCGCGCGCCTGCCATGAAACGGAACTCGTCTACGCGAAAAAGGCCGTGCCGCGCCGCGTGGCCGTCGTCGGCGCGGGACCGGCCGGCCTGTCCGCCGCCACCGTGGCGGCCGAATGCGGGCACCAGGTGACCCTGTTCGACAGCAGCGACAGCGTGGGCGGCCAGTTCAAGGTGGCCATGCAGATACCGGGCAAGGAGGAATTCACGGAAACCATCCGTTATTTCGCCCGCCGCATCGCCTTGTCGAATATCAAGCTGCGCCTGGGCCAGCGCGTCACGCGCGAGCAATTGCTGGCCGGCGGCTTTGACGACGTCATCATCGCCACGGGCATCAAGGTGCGCCTGCCGGCCATTCCCGGCATCGACCACCCGACAGTGCTGTCCTACCTGGACGTGCTGCAGGAGAAGAAACCCGTGGGCGCGCGCGTGGCCATCATCGGCGCGGGCGGCATCGGTTTCGACGTGGGCGAGTATTTATTGCACGACCCGGCGCACCCGCTGCCCCAGCCCGTGGCCACGTGGGCGGGCGAGTGGGGCGTGGACCTGGACGCGGCCACGGGCGGCGGCCTGGTGCCGCCCGTGGCGTCGACGCCCGTGCGGCAGATTTTCCTGCTGCAGCGCAAGACGTCGAAAGTGGGGGCGGGCCTGGGCAAGACGTCGGGCTGGGTGCACCGGGCGGCGCTGGCGAGAAACGGCGTGGCCATGCTGGCCGGCGTGAGCTACGACAGGATCGACGACCAGGGCCTGCACATCACCGTGGGCGGCGAGCAGCGCCTGCTGGCGGTGGACAACGTCGTCATCTGCGCGGGTCAGGACAGTTTGACGGAACTCATGCCGGAAACGGACAAGGAGGGCAAGCCCCTGCAGGCGGGCGGTCCCCGTTTCCACAAGATCGGCGGCGCCGCGCTGGCGGCGGAGCTCGATGCCAAGCGGGCGATACGGGAAGGGGCGGAGCTGGCCGCCAGTTTATAACCCGGAAAAAAAACCGGGGTCGGACCCTCAGGATCCGACCCCGGCATTTGCATGGGCTAGCGGTTCGGCATCAAGGAACCTTAATGGCCATGCCCCTTTTTCGCCGCATCAAAACTCTGCAGCACGTGCTCGGCCATGCCATTCGCCAGTTCGTGCTCGCCGATAAACACCTTGCCGGCGTTTTCCGCGCGCAGCAATTCCGCCTCTTCCTCGCTGTGCGTGCGCACCACCGTCATGATGGTGGGGTTGAGCGCGCGCGCCGTCTCGATCATGGCGCGCACGTGGAAGGTATCGGGCGTGGCGATGACGAGCATGGTGGCATGCGTGATGTGCGCCTGGATCAGCACGGCCGGTTCGCCCGCATTGCCGGCCACGGCCGGGATGCCCTGCTTGCGCAGCTGGTCGACGATTTCGCGGTTTTCCTCGGCGACGACGAAGTGGATGCCCCGCTCCATCAGGGCGGCGGCGATGCGCCGGCCCACGCGGCCATAGCCGACGAGGACGATCTGGCCCGACAGCTTTTCCTGTGGCACCGTCATCGGCAGCTCGGCCAGCGGGTCGGTGGTGCGTTCGAACTTGCGCGCGAAATCGCTGTTGCCGATGACGCGCAGCAGCGGCTTGGCCATGCTGAACACGAGCGGGTTCAGGGCGATGGAGAGGATGGCGCCGGCCAGGATCAGGCTTTGCCCTTCCTGCGGCATCAGGCCCAGCGACAGGCCCAGGGCGGCCAGGATGAAGGAGAATTCACCGATCTGCGCCAGGCTGGCCGAGACGATGATGGCCGTCTTGGGCGGATAGCGCAGAGCCATCACCAGCAGGAAGGCGGCGATCGACTTGCCGAAGATGATGATGGCGCACACGGCCAGCACCTGCAGGGGTTTGTCGATGAGGATGTTCGGCTCGAACAGCATGCCGACGGAGACGAAGAACAGCACGGCGAAGGCGTCGCGCAGGGGCAGGGACTCTTCCGCGGCGCGGTGGCTCAGTTCGGACTCGCGCAGCACCATGCCGGCGAAGAAGGCGCCCAGTGCGAAGGACACGCCGAACAGCTTGGTCGATGCGTAGGCGATGCCGACGGCGGCGGCGATCACGCACAGGGTGAACAGTTCGCGCGAACCGGTGCGCGCCACCTGCCACAGGATCCACGGGAACAGCTTGCGGCCGACTACCAGCATGAAGACGATGAAGCCGGCCACTTGCCCCAGGGTAATGGCCAGGGTATGCCACAGGCTGACTTCCTCGCCGCCGGCAGCGACCTTGCCGCCCAGCGCGCCGGCAAACGCCGGCAGCAGCACGAGCACCAGCACGGTGACGAGGTCTTCCACCACCAGCCAGCCGACGGCGATGCGGCCATTGAGCGAATCGAGGATGCCCCGTTCTTCCAGCGCGCGCAGCAGCACCACGGTACTGGCCACGGACAGGGCCAGGCCGAAGATCAGTCCGCCGCCGAGGCTCCAGCCCCACCAGTGGGCCAGGCCCATGCCCATCGCCGTGGCGACGGCGATCTGCAGGATGGCGCCGGGCAGGGCGATCTTGCGCACGTCCCATAAATCCTCGATGGAAAAGTGCAGGCCGACGCCGAACATCATCAGCATCACCCCGATTTCCGCCAATTGCCCGGCTATTTCCGCATCCGCTACAAAACCGGGCGTGGCCGGTCCGATGATGATGCCGGCGGCCAGATAGCCGACCAGGGCCGGCAGTTTCAGGCGCGCGGCGATGAAGCCGAAGATGAGGCCGAACCCGAGGGCGGCGGCGATGGTGGTGATCAGACTGATGTCATGGGGCATGCGGGGTGGGTTCCTTATGGCGTCGTGCGGATGGAAAAAGATGTTGCTCAGGGGCTAAGTATAAACGCAACAAAGCTGCGGCTGGAACTATCCTGCCGCTTTTTTTGTAAAAAACTTGTGCCACATCTTCGTCCAGGTAGCCGCGAATTGATGCCAATCCACCATGAACTGCGCCTAATTCAATGAATCAGGCGATTCTACGCCGAAGCGCTCAGACCTTGCGCACGATCACGCAGCCGATGGAATAGCCGGCGCCGAACGAGCAGATGACGCCCGTGGCGCCCGCCGCCATGTCATCCTGATATTTATGGAAGGCGATGATGGAACCGGCCGACGAGGTGTTGGCATAGGTGTCGAGGATGACGGGCGCTTCGTTGGCCTCGGCATCGCGGCCCAGGATCAGGCGCGCGATCAGCAGGTTCATGTTCAGGTTGGCCTGGTGCAGCCAGTAGCGGCTCACCTGCGCCACTTCCACGCCGGCCTTGGCCAGGGTCGCCTTGATCATCTCGGCCGCCATCGGGCACACTTCCTTGAAGACCTTGCGGCCTTGCTGGCGGAACAGCTTGTCGGCCTTGCCCACGCCGGACTCGTCAAAACGGTTGAGGAAGCCGAAATTGTTGCGGATGGCGTTAGAGAAGCGCGTTTTCAGTTCCGTGCCGATGATCTCGAACTGGTGCTGCGAGACGGCCGTGTCCTTCGCTTCCACGATGATGGCCGTGCAGGCGTCGCCGAAGATGAAATGGCTGTCGCGGTCGCGCCAGTTCAGGTGGCCGCTGGTGATTTCGGGGTTCAGCACCAGCACGGCGCGCGCCTGGCCGCTTTGCACGGCGGCGACGGCTTGCTGGATGCCGAAGGTGGCCGACGAGCACGCCACGTTCATGTCAAAGCCATAGCCATCGATGCCCAGCGCATCCTGCACTTCCACGGCCATGGCCGGGTAGGCGCGCTGCATATTGCTGCAGGCGACGAGCACCATGTCGATGTCGGCCGGCGTGCGGCCGGCCCGCGCCAGCGCGTCGCGCGCGGCGGCGACGGCCATTTCCGCCTGCAGGGACAGTTCGTCATCGCCCCGTTCCGGGATGCGCGAGACCATGCGCGCCGGGTCGAGGATGCCGTCCTTTTCCATGACGAAGCGCGACTTGATGCCGGACGCCTTTTCGATGAAGGCCACGCTCGACAGTTCCAGCGCCGTCACCGTGCCCGCGGCGATCGCGTCGGCATTGTCGGCATTGAACTTTTCCGCGTAGGCGTTGAAGCAGGCGACCAGTTCTTCGTTGGAGATCGAAAATGGCGGCGTGTACAGTCCGGTACCGCTGATGACGACTTGTTTCATGGTTAAACTTTCAAATTTGGCAATCGGCGCGATGCCGATAAGTGAAGCAAATTTTACACAAACGTGCTCGACTGTAGAGAGTTTCGTGTTGCGGGGGCGGGCGATGTGTGGCGCAAGATGGATTTTTGTCGCGTGGACGGGATAACGGGGGCATGGCGCCCCGCTGGGTTGGGTGCAGACCCGGCGGGTCTGCCCCCAATGGCCTACTTTTTCTGTTCCTTCTTGACGTCGGCCTGCACCACCACCGGTTCCGCCTTGGCCAGCTGCACCGGCAAGCCTTTCAGGTGGTTCAGCGCCTGGTGCAGCTGGAAATCGTCCTTGCTGCCGAATTCCAGCGGCTTGCGGGTTTTTTCCAGGGCGATGATGCGCAGCTGTTCTTCCATTTCGTCGTTGACGGGGGCGGCGGCCTTGGCGCTTTCCGGGTCGCGGTCGTTGCTCAGGTGCTTGGTCAGGTCCGCTTCGCGGATGCGCAAGCCGTTCAAGCCGTCGCCGTCCGCGTTTTCATCGACGAGCAGGTCGGGCACGATGCCCTTGGCCTGGATCGAGCGGCCATTCGGCGTGTAGTAGCGGGCCGTCGTCAGCTTCACTGCCGTGTCGGCCGTCAGCTGGCGGATGGTTTGCACGGAGCCCTTGCCGAAGGTTTGCGTGCCGATGATGGTGGCGCGCTTGTAGTCCTGCAGGGCGCCGGCGACGATTTCCGAGGCCGAGGCGGAACCCGTGTTGACCAGCACCACCAGCGGCACTTGCTTGATGGCGGCTGGTAATTTCGCCAGGGCATCGCCTTCCGAGCGGAAGGTATAGTATTCGGCGCGGCCGTAGAACACCTGTTTCGAGTCCGGCAACTGGCCATTCGTCGAGACGATGGGCGAGTCCTTCGGCAAAAAGGCGGCTGAGACGCCGATGGCGCCCTGCAGCACGCCGCCCGGATCGTTGCGCAGGTCGAGCACCATGCCCTTGATGTGCGGGTCCTGCTTGTACAGGGCCGTGATCTGCGCGGCCATGTCGTCGACAGTCGGTTCCTGGAATTGCGACACGCGCAGCCAGGCGTAGCCCGGCTCGATCATGCGGGACTTGACGCTCTTCTGATGGATTTCCTCGCGCGTGATGACGAAGGACAAGGGTTGCGGTTCATCCTTGCGGGCGATGGTCAGCGACACCTTGGTGCCCGGCTCGCCGCGCATGCGCTTGACGTTGTCGTCCAGGTTGACGCCCTTGACGGGCTGGCCATCGAGGCGGGTGATCAGGTCGCCGGCCTTGATGCCGGCGCGGTAGGCGGGCGAATCCTCGATGGGCGAGACGATCTTGATGTAGCCGTCTTCGCTCAGGCCGATTTCAATGCCCAGGCCGACGAACTTGCCTTCGGAGCCTTCGCGCAGCTCGGCGTAGGCTTTCTTGTCCAGGTAGGCGGAATGGGGGTCGAGCGAGGCGACCATGCCGGAAATGGCTTCCTCCAGCAGTTTCTTGTCTTCCACCGGCTCGACGTAGTCGGACTTGATGAGGCCAAACACATCGGCCAGCTGGCGCAATTCTTCCAGGGGCAGCGGTGGTTCGACGGTCTTTTGCGCCATCGCCGAAAATTGCAGCGAAACGGCGACGCCGGCCACCACGCCCAGGCCGATCAAGCCGGTATTTTTGAGTTTGCCCATCATTGCACCTTTGCAGCGGTAGTGTCTTGCACAAGCGCCAGTCCCCGTGGAGCGGCGCTTTCCTGAAAGTATAGACCTGAATCCCGGCCGGCGTGGGCCGGGCGGGGAAAAAGCGTGCCTTGGCACAGTCTAGACGGGGAATGGCGTCCGCCAGCTTGCCATGTGTTGCTGTTTTGTATGCGATGTATAGTTAGTCTTGAGGGGAGTAAGCATTTGTAAGAGTCGAAAAAAAGCGTGTGCGGCGGGCCTATAGTGAATTCGCATTCTCGACCCGAAGTGGTTTTGCCTGCGTCTCCGGACGCGGGCTTTTTTTTAGCCGGAGTTCCCATGACATCGTTGACCTTTTCCCCCGCCCTGCGCCGCCTCGGCCTGGCTTTCCTGCTGGGCACCAGTGCCTTGACCGCGTCGGCCGTGCCGATCGCCGAGATGCGCCTGGAGGACTTGCTGCCCATGGCGCCCGACTTCAAGACGGAATTGAAACTCAATGCGAATCAGACCATCTTGTGGCAACAAGTGGAAGGGAAAACCCGCCAGCTCTTGCGCGAACGCAAGGCGCGCCGCGAGCGCCTGCAGGCCAGCGTGGCGCAGGGCTTGCAGGCGCCCCGCCTGGAACTGCGCGACCTGGTGGGAGGACTGGACAATGAAAGCACCGTGAGCCTGGCCGAGGAAAAGCAGGTGCGCGAATGGTGGCTGAGCGTGAACGACGCCCTCGACGAGCAGCAGCGCCAGTTGGTGGCCCAGTTCATCGCCGGCCAGATGGCGCGCGTGATGGATGCGGCCGTGCCGCACGGCGAGCCGCGCAGCGCGCCGGCCGGCGAGCACGGCGGGCGCAAGGGGGGCAAGGGCGGCATGGGCATGAACGTGGGCAGCGGCGGCGCCAGCATGAACATGCCTGGCAACTGAGGCCGCGTAACTGCTTGCCTGGCTGGCAAGGATGCGCGCCACCGGGCGGAACGGGGCTGGCGCCACAAAGTGTTGTAAGCCTGGCCACGGAATTGTTGCGGAATTGTCGTGCAAATGTATCGTAAAGTAAAAAAATCGCCGCGCCGCCGCCTGGGGCCCGCGCCGCGGGCGGCCGCGCCGGTGCTGGCCGCGTGTGCAGGAGGCCGCCATTTCCGGGCGAAGATGGCGCAAGGCGCTGCATGCGGGGCTGCCGGCAGGGGGCCGACTTTCAGGCGCGTTCAGGGGGTAACCGAGTCTTGACGGGGCTGGCGCCGCGCGCGGACGGTGCCGGCGCCGGGGCGGCGGGGATGGTCAAGCCTTATGTTGCCGTGCTACATTCCTGAAGCGCCTGGCGCGGCGGGCTCTTCATATGAGGCACTCCGCCAGAGGCTACCCGCCTGATCTCTTTGACATGCCCCATAAGGACAATCCGTGAACCGATACCTCTTAAGCAGTCTGACCCTGTCCCTGTTGGCTGCGTTTGCCAACGCCGCCGAGCCCGCATCCGCCGCCGCCGCGCCGACCGTCGCTCCCAGCGCCGCGCCTGCCGCCGCCGGTGCCGTCTCCGGCATCGACGTGCAATACATCGACCCTGCCGTGCGCGTGCAGGACGATTTCTTCACCCATCTAAACGGCAAGTGGCTGGCCACGACCGAGATCCCGGCCGACAAATCGAGCTGGGGTTCCTTCGCCAAGCTGCGCGACGACACGACGCCACAGCTGCGCGGCATCATCGAAGCCACGCAGCAGGACAAGAACAAGAAAGCCGGGTCGGAAGCGCAGAAAATCGGCGACCTGTACGCCAGCTACATGGATGAAGCCAAGCTGGAGTCGCTGGGCGTGAAGCCGCTGGCAGGCGAACTGAACCGTATCCGCTCGCTGCGCGACAAGAAGGGCGTGCCGGCCCTGATCGCCCACCTGAGCCAGACGGGCGTCGCCACGCCGTACGCCGTGTACGTGGGCCAGGATGCGCGCGCCTCGACCAAATATGCCGCATACGTGAGCCAGAGCGGCCTGGGCATGCCGGACCGCGACTATTATCTGGAAGCCAAGCAGGCGGGCGTGAAGGAAAAATACCAGGCGCACGTGGAAAAAATGCTGTCCATGGCCGGTGACAAGAACGCCGCCGCCCACGCCAAGGCCGTGGTTGCCCTGGAAACGTCGCTGGCCGAAGTGCAATGGACCAAGGTCGAGAACCGCGATCCCGTCAAGCGCTACAACAAGACGGACATCACCAAGCTCAACGACCTGACCCCCGGCTACGACCTGAAATCAGGCCTCGCGGCCCTGGGCATCGCCAACAAGGTCGATTACGTCATCGTCAACCAGCCGAGCTACCTGGCTGGCTACAACAAGGTGCTGGCCGCCACGGACCTGGACACCCTGAAAGCGTATTTCGAATGGCACTTGCTGCGCAGCTACGCCAGCTACCTGTCGAAAAACTTCGTCGACGAGAGCTTTGCCTTCTACGGCACGGTGCTCAGCGGCGTGACGCAGAACCAGCCGCGCTGGAAGCGTGGCGTGGGCGCCGTCGATGGCGTGCTGGGCGAAGCCGTCGGTAAACTGTACGTGGCGCAATATTTCCCGCCTGAGCGCAAGGCGCACATGCAGGAACTGGTGAAAAACGTGCTGGCCGCCTACAAGGACAGCATCGACACCCTGGACTGGATGAGCCCGGAAACCAAGAAGGAAGCGCAAGCCAAGCTGGCCAAGTTCACGCCGAAGATCGCCTATCCGAACGTGTGGCGCGATTACTCGAAGCTGCAGATCGTCCAGGGTGACCTGGTGGGCAACATGATGCGCGCCGCCAATTTTGGCTCCGCCCGCAACGTGGCCAAGCTGGGCAAGCCGATCGACCGCGAAGAGTGGGGCATGACGCCGCAGACGGTGAACGCGTATTACAGCTCGACGATGAATGAAATCGTCTTCCCCGCCTCGATTCTGCAGCCGCCGTTCTTCGACGCCAATGCGGACGATGCCGTCAACTATGGCGCCATCGGCGCCGTCATCGGCCATGAAATCAGCCACGGCTTCGACGACAAGGGCAGCCAGTCCGATGGCGACGGCAACCTGCGCGACTGGTGGACGCCGGCCGACCGCAAGAACTTCGCCGCCAAGGCCGATGCGCTGACCAAGCAATATGACGGCTACAGCCCATTGCCTGGCTACAACGTCAACGGTGCGCTGACCCTGGGCGAAAACATCGCCGACAACTCGGGCGTGGCGATTGCCTACAAGGCGTACAAGATCTCGCTGGGCGGCAAGCCGGCCCCCGTGCTGGACGGTTTGACGGGCGACCAGCGCTTCTACATGGGCTTTGGCCAGGTATGGCGCAGCAAGATGCGCGAAGCGCAGCAAATCGTGCAGATCAAGACCGATCCCCATTCGCCGGGCCAGTACCGCGCCAACGGCACCATGGTCAACCAGCCTGCCTTCTATGAGGCATTTGGCGTGAAACCGGGCGACAAGATGTATGTTGCCCCGGAAAACCGCGTCATCATCTGGTAAGCGCTTGCGCGGCTGCGTGAAAAACGTACGACTGTAGCAACAAAAAAGGCCACCTTGCGTGGTCTTTTTTGCATTCTGGCCAAAGTTTTTTCTGTCGTTTCGGCCGGTATGCTACAGTCAAAAACCGGGCCAGAAGCCTTGGGCGTTCTGACCCTGATATTCCACACCATACAATATTGAGGATTACCGTGAATCGTTATTTGTTAAGTGCATTGACCCTGAGCTTGCTGGCCAGCGTATCCGGCATGGCGGGCGCCGCGAAAGAAGCCGTCGCCGCCACGGCCGCCGCGCCCGCGGCGCTGACTTCCGGCATCGCCATCGAATACATCAACCCCGCCGTGCGCGCGCAGGATGACCTGTTCCAGCACCTGAACGGCAAATGGCTGGCGGAAACCGTCATTCCTGCCGACAAGTCGAGCTGGGGCAGCTTCGCCAAGCTGGCCGATGATACGCAAACGCAGCTGCGCGGCATCGTCGAGGGCGCGGCCGCCGACAAGGCCCGCGCGGCCGGCTCGAATGCCCAGAAGATCGGTGACTTCTATAACAGCTTCATGGACGAAGCCAAGCTGGAAAGCCTGGGCCTGACGCCCCTGAACGCGGAACTGGCGAAGATCGCCGCCCTGCAGGACAAGGCGGAATTGCCGGCCGTGATCGCCCACTTCAGCAAGCTGGGCGTGACCTCGCCCTACGACTTCGGCATCCACCAGGACGCCAAGGATTCCACCAAGTATGTGGCCGACATCGTGCAAAGCGGCCTGGGCCTGCCTGACCGCGACTACTACCTGGAAGCTGGCAAGGCCGACACGCGCGCCAAGTACCTGGTCCACGTGGAGAAAATGCTGAGCCTGGCGGGTGACGCGAACGCCGCGGCCAACGCCAAGGCCATCCTGGCGCTGGAAACGGACCTGGCCAAGGCGCAATGGAGCAATGTGCAGAACCGCGACCCCGTCAAGACCTACAACAAGGTGGACCTGGCGAAACTGGCCGACGTGGCGCCCGGCTACGACTGGGCCCGCTACCTGAAGGATACGGGCATCGCCGGCAAGGTCAATTACGTGATCGTCAGCCAGCCCAGCTACCTGAAGGGTTTTGCCGAGATCGCCAACAAGACGCCCCTGGAAACGTGGAAAGCGTACTTCCAATGGCACTTGCTGCACGCCAACGCCGGCTACCTGTCGAAAGCGTATGTCGATGAAAACTTCGGCTTCTATGGCACCACCCTGACGGGCGTGACGGAAATGCGTCCGCGCTGGAAACGCGGCGTGGGCGCCGTCGAAGGCGCCCTGGGCGAAGCCGTGGGCCAGCTGTACGTGGAACAGTATTTCCCGGCCGAGCGCAAGGTGCGCATGGAAGCGCTGGTGAAAAACCTGATGACGGCCTACAAGCAAAGCATCGACAAGCTGGACTGGATGAGCCCCGTCACCAAGAAACAGGCGCAGATCAAGCTGGCCAAGTTCACCACCAAGATCGGCTATCCGAACAAATGGCGCGATTACTCGGGCCTGACGGTGGCGCCGGACGACCTGGTGGGCAACATCCAGCGTTCGCATTTGCTGAACTACAACCGTGAACTCAACAAGCTGGGCCAGCCGATCGACCGCGACGAGTGGGGCATGACGCCACAGACCGTCAACGCCTATTACAACCCCGAGCTGAATGAAATCGTCTTCCCCGCCGCCATCCTGCAAGCGCCGTTCTTCGACGCCAAGGCGGACGACGCCGTCAACTACGGCGCCATCGGCGGCGTGATCGGCCATGAAATCAGCCACGGCTTCGACGACCAGGGCGCCCAGTACGACGGCGACGGCAACCTGCGCGACTGGTGGACCAAGGCCGACCACAAGAACTTCGCCAAGAAAACCAAGCAGCTGGTGGCGCAGTACAACAGCTTCAGCCCCGTGCCGGGCCATTTCGTCAATGGCGAACTGACCCTGGGCGAGAACATCGCCGATAACTCCGGCGTGGCCATCGCTTATAAGGCGTACAAATTGTCGCTGAACGGCAAGAAAGCGCCCGTCATCGACGGCTTCACGGGCGAACAGCGCTTCTACGCGGGCTTTGCCCAGGTATGGCGCATGAAGATGCGCGAAGCGCAGCAGCTCGTGCTGCTGAAAACGGACCCGCACTCGCCAGGCCAGTTCCGCGCCAACGGCACCATGCGCAACCAGCCAGGCTTCTATCAAGCCTTCGACGTGAAACCGGGCGACAAGATGTACCTGCCGCCAAAAGACCGCGTCATCATGTGGTAAGACGGTTGTTGACCGCGTAAGTTGCCGCCGCCCCGCGCAAGCCGGGCGGCTTTTTCATGTCGTTTGATCTGGCGCAAGCGGCAGTCGTCCGGGCCGGCGTCGCGGACCGCGCCGTGCGGCAACGCCGTCCCTTGCGTCTGCGCCGGCGCCAGGCGAAAAAAAACCGCCCATCGGGGCGGTTCCTTGCTGCTGCGATGCGCTTACTTGGCAGGCTCTGCCGCAGGGGCGGAGGCGCCGCCAGCGGCCGCGGCGGGCGCCGGCACTTCCGGTTCCTTGAACTTGCCGCCCGAGGCGTTGGCCATGTAGACGACGGCGCGCGCCACTTCCACGTCGTCGAGGTCGGGATTGCCGCCCTTGGCCGGCATGGCGCGCAAGCCTTCGATGGCGTGTTTCAGGACCGTATCGTAACCCTGGGCCAGGCGGGCCGACCAGCTGCCCGCATCGCCAAATTTGGGTGCCCCGGCCACGCCGGCGCCATGGCAGGCCACGCAGGTGGCCGTGTACACGGCTTCGCCGCCTTGCAGCACTTTCGGACCGCTGGCATCCTTGAAGGTGTAGCCCGCATTGGCTACCGGGCTCAGACGCTCGGCAATGGCTTCCGGCGACTGGCTGTCCGAGCCGGCGCCCGTCAGTTTTTGGGTGGTGACAAATTGCACCAGCAAGATGATGCCGATGACGGTGATGAGGAAGAAGCCAGCTACGGCGGCAAGCAATTGTTTAGGCGTTTTGATCGCTGATTGTTGTTCGTTATGTGCGTCGCTCATGATGTCCTTAGTCCAGATTCGAAACTGATGGCCGTGTAAGGTAGCATTTTTACATGCCTGGATGTAAACCTTTATGAAACCCACAATTATAGGCACAAAAATTGAGCAGTGACATGCAATTGCCGGCGATACGACAGTTTCCGTAGACGTAGGTAAAGAAAAACGGTATCCTTCGCATCACTTCAGAAATTCCCCCTACGCGGCTGTAGCTCAGTGGATAGAGTATTGGCCTCCGAAGCCAAGGGTCGTGGGTTCGATCCCCGCCAGCCGCACCAAGATAAATCACGACTTGCCGTATCTTCCAGCGCCAGTACGCCTGCAACGCACGAGGCGTTGGCTGCGCTTGTCGCTGCGCAGCCACCTGTCCCGTTTTGATGCTTATTTCAGCAAGTTCAGCAAGGCCTGCGCCGCCGCCTCCGACGAGGCGGGATTCTGGCCCGTGATCAAGATGCCGTCCGTCAGCACATACGAGGCCCAGTCGGCGCCTTTCGAGTACACCCCGCCGTTTTCCTTGAGCATGTCTTCCACGAGGAAGGGGACGACTTTCGTCAAACCCACGGCCTCTTCTTCCGTATTCGTGAAACCCGTCACCTTCTTGCCTTTCACCAGGGGCTGGCCGTCGCTGCCCTTGACGTGGCGCAAGACGCCGGGGGCGTGGCAGACGGCGGCGACGGGCTTGCCGGCCGCGTGCAGCGCTTCGATGAGGGCGATCGAATCCTGGTCTTCGGCCAGGTCCCACAGGGGGCCGTGGCCGCCCGGGTAGAACACGGCGTCATAGTCGGCCGCCTTCACCGTGGCGAGAGGGACCGTGGCAGCCAGCGCGGCTTGCGCGGCGGCATCCTTCTTGAAGCGGGCCGTGGCGGCCGTCTGCGACTCGGGCGCATCGCTCTTCGGGTCCAGCGGCGGCTGGCCGCCCTTGGGCGAGGCCAGGGTCAGGCGGGCGCCCGCGTCTTTCAGCACGTAATACGGCGCGGCGAATTCTTCCAGCCAGAAGCCGGTCTTGTGGCCCGTGTCGCCCAGCTGGTCGTGCGAGGTCAATACCATTAAAACGTTCATGCGGACTCCTGTGCAAGCGGTGGATGGAATGGCGGTTGCCACGCCGTCAGCTTAGTCCTGTTCGCGTTTTCATGCTGCACGCCAGCGCTGCCACTTTTTTGGGCATGGCCAGGGGAAACCTGCCCATGACGCCCCTGCCGTTGTCGGTTTACAACCTTCCCAGTCCTCCCGGCGCTGATATCGAAATTGATATCAAAACAGTGGAAAAATTGATTGGAGAGATTATCGTCCAGCCCCTAAGATAAACGCCGAGCATGCGTCCGACATGCAAGCAGCAGGAAAAATATCAATACAATATCTGGAGATGCATGATGTCGAACGCCACCGGCCCGCTCGCGGCCACTTCCCCTCGTCCCTACACCTTGAAGGCAGCCGTTGCGGCACTGGCCGGTATCGGCTTGCTCAGCTCCGCCTCGGTCGGGGCGCAGGCGACGGCGGCCGCTGACGCCGGCGCGGAAGCGGCGGCCGAAGTGTCCGTGGTAACGGTCAGCGGCGTGCGCCGCTCGGCGCAAAATTCCCAGCAGATCAAGATGCGCTCGGACCAGGTCATCGATTCCATCGTGGCCGACGATATCGGCAAATTCCCCGACAACAACGTGGCCGAGACCCTGGCCCGCGTCTCCGGCATCCAGATCCGCCGCGATTCGGGCGAGGCCAGCGCCGTCATGATCCGCGGCTTGCGCGACGTCACGACCCTGCTCAACGGCCGCGAACTGTTCACCACCACGGGCCGCTACGTCAACCTGGCCGACATTCCCGCCACCATGCTGCAGCGCGTGGACGTCTACAAGTCGCAGGGCGCCGACCAGGTGGAAGGGGGCGTGGCCGGCATCATCGACGTGCGCACCAACCGCCCCTTCGATTTCAAGGAATTCACGGCCAGCGTGAACACGCGCGCCGTCTACAGCGACAAATCGAAAGCCACGGACCCGAACGTCAGCGGCATGGTGTCGAACCGCTGGAAGACGGGCATCGGCGACGTGGGCGCGCTGTTCGGCTTGTCGCAGCAGCAACAGCGTTACCATGAGGAACGCGCGTTCAACACGGCGCCCGTGGACAAGAGTTATTTTTCGCCGGGCCTGACGGCGCCGGACCAGGTGGGCTTGCTGCCGATCAAGGGCGACCGCCGCCGCACGACCGCCAATGGCGTGCTGCAATGGCGGCCGAATGCCGACGTGGAACTGTATGCGGAAGGCATGGCCACGCGTTTCCTGCTGGACTCGGAATCCGATTATTTCGTCGGCCTGCCATGGTGGGGCACGCCCGTGTCCGCCACCAGGATTCCCGGCACGGACCAGCTGCAAACCCTGACCTCCACCAACGTCAACACCATCATGTCGACGCAGGCGAACAAGAGCGAGTCGAATACGCACCAGTTCGCCGTGGGCGGCTTGTGGGAAATCAATCCGGAATGGCGTTTCACGTCGGAACTGGCCAGCACCAGGAGCACGTTCAACTGGCGCAACCCCATCCTCGACGCCATCACGCAGGTGCCGAACGCCACCATCAATACCAATCTGAACGGCACCCTGAACGTCGATTACACGGGCATCGACCTGAAAGACCCGTCGAACTATTACCTGAAGGGCTTTTTCGACCGCTACGGCCGCGATGAAGGCAGCTCGAACGACTTGCGTGCCGACCTGGCGTACACGCCTAGTGCCGGCGGCTTCTTCAAGGAAATCAGCGTCGGCGTGCGCGGCGTGAAGCGCGAAGCGCAATCGATCAAGAGTTTCGAGGGCAACGCGGAAGCACCGGACGTGTCCGGCGCCGCGTTCCCGTTCAGCCGCCAGAGCGTGACGTCGATTCCGGGCCTCAATTGCCTGTCGGAACCGATGTCCAGCGGCGGACCGAACTATGGCTTGAGCCAGTGGTACACGCCGTGCGCCAGCTTCCTGCTCAATCACACGGGCACCTTGCGCGAAGCCATCACGGGCAGCAGCGCGGCGCGCGCCATGGACCCGGGCTCGTTCTTCAAGGATACGGAAAAGACGTACTCCCTCTACGGCAAGGCGAAGATCGCCTTCAAGCTGGGCGCCTACCCCGTCGACGGCACCGTGGGCGTGCGCGTCGTGCGCACGGAGCAGAGTTTGCAGGGCAACAGTTCGCAGGATGGCGTGTACACGCCCGTCGTCAGCGACACGTCCAGCACGGACGTGCTGCCGAGCGTGGCCTTAAAAATCAAGCTGCGCTCCGACCTGATCGGCCGCTTCGCGGCGGGCCGCACCATCAGCCGTCCCGGCTTTGCCCAGCTCAACCCGGGCGTGGCCCTCGTGAACTCGACGGAAACGGTGAAAGCGACGGGCGCGGGCGGCAATCCGGATCTGAAACCGGTGACGGGCGACAATATCGACGCGGCGCTGGAATGGTATTTCGCGCCCGCCGGCTCCGTCAACGCCACCGTGTTCCACCACAAGTTCGACGGCTATATCCAGCAGCGCATTTCCAGCGAAACCATCGGCGGCAAGGTCTACGACGTGGACCGCCCGTACAACACGGCTGCCGGCAAGCTGCAGGGCCTGGAAATTGGCTACCAGCAGTTCTATGACGGCTTGCCCGGCATCTTGAACGGCCTGGGCTTGCAGGCCAACGGCACCTACATGAGCGGCACGACCGACGACGAGACGGGCAGCCATGCCATCACGGGCGTGTCGCGCTATGCCTACAACCTGGTCGTGCTGTACGAGAAAGACGCGTGGTCGGGCCGCCTGGCCTACAACTGGCGCTCGAAATTCATCGACAGCTACAACCAGGGCGGCCCCGGCCTGGACCTGAAAGTGGCGGCCACGGCGCAGCTGGACGGTTCGCTGTCGTACAAGCTCAACGACCAGTTCACCTTGACCCTGGACGGGAATAACTTGCTCGATACCAAGTTCAAGGATTACTGGAACGCGCCGGGCGTGTATGCGCGCGATACGCGACGCTATGACCGGACCGTTGGCCTCTCGTTGCGCTGGAAAATGTAAAACGTCCATGGCTGCGTTGCATTGCCTCGCCGTACTCCTCGTACTGTCTTCGGCAACGCGCCTTGTCCTGAACGTTATACATGCGTGAAAAAAGCAGTATCCAAGGGCGTTGCCATGGTTTCGGCCGGCAGCGCCCCTGTCAATTGGGCAGTCAGGCACGATTCATCATAAAAAGAATGGACGGAAAGCATGGAGACGCAAAAATTATCTACCGTTGAAAAGGTCGGCTTCGGCGCCGGCGACATGGCGCTCAACGTCGTCATCTCGTCGATGATGTTGATCATTACCTTTTTCTATACCGATATCTATGGCTTGAAAACCACCGACCTGGCCCTGCTGTTCGTGGCCGTCAAGGTCGTGGGCGCCATCGCCGACCTGGTCATGGGCCAGATCACCGACCGCTACAGCTTTGCCTCGGGCCGCTACCGCCCCTACCTGCTGTGGCTGGCAGTGCCGTTCGGCGTCAGCGTCTTCTTTGTGTTCACCACGCCGGAATGGGGCTATGACGCCAAGCTCATCTGGGCGTATTCCACCTACATCTTGATGACGATCATGACGGCCGGCGTGGGCATCCCGTATATTTCATTGATCAGCGGCCTGACCAGCGACCCGCACGAACGCCTGTCGGCCAACGGCTACCGGCTGTTCTTCGCCAAGATCGGCGCCTTCATGGTGACCATCGTCGTGCCTGTCCTGTCGCAGCGCTGGGGCGGCGGCAACCCGGCCGTCGGCTACCAGGCGGCCATGGCCGTGATGGCCGTGATGGGCGTGGCCCTGTTCCTGTTCTGCTATTTCACCACCACCGAGCGCGTCGTCCACGTGGTGGAAAAACAGTCCCTGATGGCGCAGCTGCGCGTACTGCTGAAAAACGACCAGTGGCTGGTGCTGTGCGGCGTGTGCGTCACGGGCACGGTGGGCTACGTGGTGCGCGGTTCCGTCGCCATCTATTACGCGAAATACTACCTGGGCGGCGACACGGAAACCGTGGCCGCCTTCCTCACCACGGGCGTGGTGGCCGCCATCCTGGCGATGATCGCCTCGACGTGGATCACCAAGTTCTATTGCAAGGTCAAGCTGTTCCGCTACACGCAGATCGGCGTGGCGCTGATCAGCCTGGCGATCTATTTCTTCGTCAAGCCGAGCGATACGGTGCTGGCCTTCGCCCTGTATTTCCTGCTGTCCTTCGTGGTGGACTTGCATGCCCCCGTGTTCTGGTCGGCCATCGCGGAAACCATTGATTACGGTCAAGTGAAGACGGGCAAGCGCGTCTCCGGCTTCGCCTTCGGCGGCATTTCCGTCTGCCAGAAGGCGGGCATGGCCGTGGCAGGCTTTTTGGTGGGCATGCTGCTGTCGTATTTCGACTACCAGCCCAACCATGAGCAGACGCAATTCGCCCTGAACGGCATCGCCCTGATGCTGTCGGTCATCCCCGGCTTCTTCCATTTGCTGATGGGCCTGCTGATGTTCAAGTACCGCATCAGTGATGAGTATTACCGCGGCGTGAAGGTGGAAATGCACAAACGCGGCTTTGTCGCCGCCTGAGATTAATTATTTGGAGTAAGCAACATGGCTGACATCTTGAAACCGCTGATCGAACAACGTGCCGATCCGCATATTTACCGCCACAGCGACGGCTATTATTACTTTACGGCATCCGTGCCCCAGTACGACCGCATCGAACTGCGCCGCGCCGACAGCATCGCCGGCCTGGCCGATGCGGAGCAAGTCGCCGTGTGGCACAAGCCGGAGACGGGTCCGTACAGCGAACTGGTGTGGGCACCGGAGCTGCACTTCAACCAGGGCGCCTGGTATGTGTATTTCGCCGCCGCGCCGAGCCGCGAGATCAAACATAAACTGTTCCAGCACCGCATGTATGCGATCCGCAATACGAATGCGAATCCGCTGGAAGGCGAATGGGAGTTCATGGGCCAGGTCGACACGGGCATCGACACCTTCTGCCTGGACGCCACCACCTTCGAGCACGATGGCCAGCTGTATTACCTGTGGGCGCAGAAAGATATCGCCATCGAAGGCAATTCCAACCTGTACATCGCGCCCATGGCCACGCCATGGCAGCTGGGCGGCCCGCCCGTGATGCTGAGCAAGCCAGAATTCGACTGGGAAATCCGTGGCTTCTGGGTCAACGAGGGACCGTCCGTGCTGAAACGCAACGGCAAGATCTTCATCAGCTATTCCGCCAGCGCCACGGATGAAAACTACGCCATGGGCTTGCTGTGGGCGGATGCCTCCGCCGACCTGCTCGATCCTTCCTCGTGGACGAAGTCGCCCGAGCCCGTGTTTGCCACCTGCTACGAGCACGGCATCTACGGCCCCGGCCACAACAGTTTTACGACGGCGGAAGATGGGGATAATGTGTTGCTGGTGTACCATGCCCGCACCTACACGGAAATCGTCGGCGATCCTTTGTGGAACCCGGACCGCCATACCTTTGTGAAGCCGCTGCGCTGGGATGCGCAAGGCATGCCCGTGTTTGGCCGTTCATCGACCCTGTAATCCCTGGAAGAGCGCCCATGACCCCTGTTGCCGCCGCATCTGCTACCACCGCCACCGTCACCCAGGCGCCCTTCGGCGTCTTGCCCGACGGCGACCACGTCACCGTGTTTACCCTGACGAACCGCCAGGGCATGCAAGTGAAGGTGCTCGATTTTGGCGCCATCATCAGCGAAATCCACGTGCCGGACCGCGACGGCGTGTTTGCCGACGTCGTGCTCGGTTTCGAGCGCATCGAGCCGTATCTGCACAACAATGCCTACCTGGGTGCCGTCATCGGGCGCTTCGGCAACCGCATCGCCGAGGGACGCTTCCAGCTCGACGGCAAGGATTACCAGCTGGCCGTGAATAACGCGCCGAACCACTTGCATGGCGGCAACCAGGGCTTTCACCAGGTCATGTGGCAGGCCGCGCCGTTCACCAAGGAAGACGCCGTGGGCGTGACCTTCACGCGCAGCAGCCCGGACGGCGAAGATGGCTATCCGGGCCAGCTGGACGTGACCCTCATCTACGAGCTGGACGACGACAACGCGCTGAGCCTGCGCTACCACGCCGTGACGGACCAGGCCACGCCCGTCAACTTGACCAACCACAGCTATTTCAACCTGGCGGGGCAGGGGCATATCCTCGGCCACGAACTGTCCATCAACGCGGACCGCTACCTGCCCGTCGACGCCGGTTCCATCCCCACGGGCGAGCTGGCGGACGTGGCCGGCACGCCATTCGACCTGCGCCAACCCACCGTCATCGGCGACAGCATCGACTTGCCGCACGAGCAGATCCGCATCGGCCGGGGCTACGACCATAACTTTGTGTTGAATCAAAAGCCGGGCCAGCTGCTGAACCTGGCCGCCACCGTGCGCGATCCCGCCTCGGGCCGCAGCATGCAGGTGTACACGCAGGAGCCGGGCCTCCAGTTTTATTCCGGTAATTTCCTCGACAGCAGCCAGTACGGCAAGCTGCGCGCCATCAGCTACCGCAGCGCGCTGTGCCTGGAAACCCAGCATTTCCCCGATGCGCCCAATCAGGCGCAGTTCCCCAGCGCCATCCTGCGTCCGGGCGAGGAGTATCGGACGGAAACCGTGTACCGCTTTTCCGCCGAGTAAGCGCCGCGCTCGAAACCGTCCACGCCCTGCCGCCATGCGCCCGCAGGGCGTTTTCATTGGCGCATGCCGATATCGTTTTCGATATCGGAACGGATTAAAAATTGATTGGAAAGGCATGGCAGGATTCTTTAGTATCCCAACATCGCTGCCCGGGCCGACGACATTAGATCCGGCATAGCACAACCAGGAGAATGGCATGTCTGAGACAAAAAAGAAGGTAGCCCTGCGCTCCGCCGAGTGGTTCGGCTCGCAGGACAAGAACGGCTTCATGTACCGCAGCTGGATGAAAAACCAGGGCATACCTGACCACGAGTTTCACGGCAAGCCCATCATCGGCATCTGCAATACCTGGTCCGAGCTGACTCCGTGCAACGCGCATTTCCGCCAGCTGGCCGAACACGTCAAGCGCGGCATCCTGGAAGCGGGTGGTTTCCCCGTGGAATTCCCCGTCTTCTCGAACGGCGAGTCGAACCTGCGCCCGACGGCCATGCTGACGCGCAACCTGGCCTCGATGGACGTGGAAGAATCGATCCGCGGCAACCCGATGGACGCCGTCGTGCTGCTGGTCGGCTGCGACAAGACGACGCCGGCGCTGCTGATGGGTGCGGCCAGCGTCGACATTCCCACCATCGTCGTCAGCGGCGGCCCCATGCTGAACGGCAAGCTGAATGGCAAGGATATCGGTTCCGGCACGGCCGTATGGCAGCTGCACGAGCAGATGAAGGCCGGCTCCATCACCCTGCACCAGTTCATGTCGGCCGAATCGGGCATGTCGCGCTCGGCCGGTACCTGCAACACCATGGGCACGGCCTCGACCATGGCCAGCATGGCCGAAGCGCTGGGCACCTCGCTGCCGCACAACGCGGCCATCCCTGCCGTCGATTCGCGCCGCTACGTGCTGGCGCATATGTCGGGCATCCGCATCGTGGAAATGGTGCACGAAGACCTGCGCCTGTCGAAAGTATTGACGCGCGAAGCGTTTGAAAACGCCATCAAGGTCAACGCCGCCATCGGCGGCTCGACCAATGCCGTGATCCATTTGAAGGCCATCGCCGGGCGCATCGGCGTCCCGCTGGAACTGGAAGACTGGACCAAGGTAGGCCGGGGCACGCCGACCATCGTCGACCTGCTGCCATCGGGCCGTTTCCTTATGGAAGAGTTTTACTACGCGGGCGGCTTGCCGGCCGTGATACGCCGCCTGGGCGAAGGCGACTTGCTGCCGCACAAGAATGCGCTGACCGTCAATGGCAAGTCGCTGTGGGACAACTGCGTCGAAGCACCCATCTACAACGATGAAGTGGTGCGCACCCTGGACAACCCGCTGCTGGCCGATGGCGGCATCTGCGTGCTGCGCGGCAACCTGGCGCCGCGCGGCGCCGTGCTGAAGCCCTCGGCCGCCTCGCCACACTTGATGCAGCACCGGGGCAAGGCCGTCGTTTTCGAAGATTTCGAACATTACAAAGCGCGCATCGTTGATCCGGATCTCGACGTCGATGCCAATTCCGTGCTGGTGATGAAGAACTGCGGCCCGAAAGGCTATCCGGGCATGGCGGAAGTGGGCAACATGGGCTTGCCGCCCAAGCTGCTGGCGCAGGGCATCACGGACATGGTGCGCATCTCGGATGCGCGCATGAGCGGCACCGCCTACGGCACCGTCGTGCTGCACGTGGCGCCGGAAGCCATGGCCGGCGGCCCGCTGGGCATCGTCAGGGATGGCGACATGATCGCCCTCGACTGCCATAACGGCAGCCTGAACATCGACATCAGCGACGCGGAAATCGCCGAGCGCCTGGCGGCCCGCGAACTGGGCAGCGCACCGGGGCCGAAGAGCGGCTACCAGCAGCTGTACATCGAACACGTGTTGCAGGCCGACGAAGGCTGCGATTTCGACTTCCTGGTCGGCAATCGCGGTTCCGCCGTGCCGCGCCACTCACACTAAGCGGAGACTCCCATGCTGTTGCTGCAATTTACGAATGAACACGGCGGCCGCCTTGTCGGCCTGCTGCAAGACGACGTGATCCGCGTCATCGAAGGCTACAACACGACGTATGCGCTGGCGCAAGACGCCATCCGCAAGAAGGTCAACCTGGCGGAGCTGGTGAACGCCAGCGTCGGCACTACCACGCATTCCTATGCGGACGTGGCCGCCGGCGGCCGCTTGCTGGCGCCGCTCGATCACGCGGACGAGGCGCACTGCTACGTGACGGGCACGGGCCTGACCCACCTGGGCAGCGCCGGCGCGCGCGACGCCATGCACAAGAAGATCGGCGGCGACGCCGAATCCCTGAGCGACTCCATGAAGATGTTCCGCCTGGGCGTGGAAGGCGGCAAGCCCGCCGCCGACACGGCCGGTGCCCAGCCCGAATGGTTTTACAAGGGCGACGGCTCCATCGTGCGCGCAGGCGGCCAGCCGCTGCGCATGCCGGACTTTGCCCTCGATGGCGGCGAAGAGCCGGAAATCGCCGGCCTGTACGTGATCGGCGACGACGGCCAGCCCTACCGGGTCGGCTACGCCATCGGCAATGAATTCTCGGACCACGTGACGGAACGCCAGAACTATCTGTACCTGGCCCACTCGAAGCTGCGCGTGTGCAGCGTGGGTCCGGCCCTGCTGGTGGGCGAATTGCCCCCGCACATAGACGGCACTTCGCGCGTGCGCGACGCGGATGGCAATGTGCGCTGGGAAAAAGCCTTCGTCAGCGGCGAAGAGAATATGTCGCACACGATCGCCAACCTGGAACACCATCACTTCAAGTATCCGCTGTTCAAGCGCCCCGGTGACGTGCACGTGCATTTCTTTGGCACGGCCACCCTGAGCTTTGCCGATGGCGTCAGCGTAGCGCCGGGTGACACCTTTGAAATCGAAGCGCCGGCCTTTGGCCCTGCCTTGCGCAACCGCCTCGACGTCTTCCCAACCGAATTTGCGAAAGTGAGCACATTATGAGTTTCCCTATCACCGGTGATGCACTGATCGGCGGCGTTGCCGTCAAGGGCAATGGCGGTTCCTTCCAGGCCTGGGATCCGGCCGCACGCGCGCACATCGCGCCCGCCTTCCACATGGTTGACGCAGCGCAAATCGACGAAGCCTGCCGCCTGGCGCAAGCCGCATTCGACCCTTTCCGCGCCACCAGCGACGCCGAACGCGCCGACTTCCTGGACACCATCGCCGCGCAAATCGTGGAACTGGGCGACGACTTGATCGTGCGCGCCATGACGGAAAGCGGCTTGCCGCGCGCGCGCCTGGAAGGCGAGCGTGGCCGCACGGTAGGTCAATTAAAGCTGTTCGCCGGCCTGCTGCGCGAGGGTTCGTGGACGGATGCGCGCATCGACAGCCCGCTGCCGGACCGCGTGCCGCCCCGTCCTGACTTGCGCTTGCGCATGATCGGCCTGGGCCCCGTCGCCGTCTTCGCGGCCAGTAACTTCCCGCTGGCCTTTTCCGTGGCCGGTGGCGATACGGCCTCGGCCCTGGCGGCCGGCTGCCCCGTCGTCCTGAAGGCCCACTCGGCCCACCCGGGCACGTCCGAACTGGTGGCGCGCGCCATCGTGAAAGCCATCGCCATCTGCAAGCTGCCAGCGGGCGTCTTCGCCTTGCTGACGGGCACGGGCAATGGCATCGGCCAGGGCCTGGTAGCCCATCCGGCCATCCAGGCCGTCGGCTTTACGGGGTCGCGCTCGGGCGGCATCGCCCTGATGAAGGTGGCGGCCGAGCGTCCGCAGCCGATTCCTGTCTACGCGGAAATGAGCAGCATCAACCCCGTGTTTGTGCTGCCGCAAGCGCTGGCTGCCCGTGGCGCCACGATCGCCAGCGGCTTTGCCGCTTCGCTGACGATGGGCGTGGGCCAGTTCTGCACCAATCCCGGCCTCGTGCTGGGCCTGGCCGGCGCTGATTTCACGGCCTTCGCCGCCGCCGCCGCCGAAGCGCTGGCGCCGGCCCCGGCCGCCACCATGTTGACGGCCGGCATCGCCAGCAGCTATGCCAAGGGCGTCGCCGCCCTGGCGCAGCACGCGGACGTGACGCCGCTGGTGCAGAACGCGGGCGAGGAAGGCAAGGGCGCCGCCGCCCTGTTCGTCACCTCGGGCGAGGCGTTTTTGGCCAAGCACGATTTGCGCGACGAAGTCTTCGGCCCGGCCTCGCTGCTGGTGGCGTGCCGCGACATGGAACAATTGCTGGCGATCACCGAAAGCCTGGAAGGCCAGCTGACGGCCACCCTGCAGATGGATGCGGGCGACCTGGACGATGCGCGCCGCTTGCTGCCCGTGCTGGAACGCCGCGTGGGCCGCATCCTGGCCAACGGTTTCCCCACGGGCGTGGAAGTGTCGACGGCCATGGTGCACGGCGGCCCGTTCCCGGCCACGTCCGATGGCCGCAGCACGTCGGTGGGCACGGCCGCCATCAACCGCTTCCTGCGTCCCGTGTCCTACCAGAACCTGGCGCAGGACTTGCTGCCGGAGTCGTTGCGCGACGATAATCCGCTGGGCATCTGGCGCCGCAAGGACGGCGTGCTGGGCAAGGACTAAAAAGCTGCTGCGCGGCGGGGCCGATGGCCTTGCCGCGCCAGCTTGTGTTGTACGTTGTACCTAAAAAAATAAACAGGTGGAGACGAGAATGAAGCAATTGGCGAAATATGGCAGCTTGCAGGGCAAGCGCGTGTTCATCACGGGTGGCGGCAGCGGCATCGGCGAATCCCTCGTGACGGAGTTTGCCGCCCAGGGCGCCCTGGTGGCGTTTGTCGATATTGCCGTGGATGCGAGCGAGGCCCTGTGCCGCCGCCTGGCTGAAGCGGGCTGGACCGCACCATTGTTCCGTTATTGCGACATCACGGATATTGCCTCCCTGCAAGCCGTCATGGCCGAGCTGGCAGGCAAGCTGGGCGACTTCGATATCCTCGTCAACAATGCCGCCAACGACCAGCGCCACCAGGCGCAGGACGTCACGCTCGAGTACTGGAACGAGCGCATTGCGATCAATCAACGTCCCATGTTCTTCACCTGCCAGGCCGTCTTCGAAGGCATGAAGCGCCAGGGCGGCGGTTCCATCATCAACGTCAGTTCGATTTCCTGGCACATGAAGTCGGGCGGCTACCCCGTGTATGCCACCACCAAGGCAGCCGTCGTCGGCCTGACGCGGGGCCTGGCGCGCGATTTCGGCGCGCATAACATCCGCGTCAACACGGTCACGCCCGGCTGGGTCATGACGCAGCGCCAGATCGATCTGTGGGTCGACGACGCGGCGGAAGTGGAAATCAAGAAAAGCCAGTGCCTGCCGAATAAACTGATGCCGCAGGACATCGCCGCCATGGTGCTGTTCCTCGCTTCCGATGACGGCGCCATGTGCTCGTCCCAGGAATTCATCGTCGACGCCGGCTGGGTCTGACAAAACGTCCAGGGCGTTGTTGCCTTGCCTAGCCGTACTTGCGTACTGTCTTCGGCAAGGCGCCTAGCCCTGGGCGTTTTGTCGGGTGCGGGCCTTTCCGCAGCCATACCTCCTTTTGAAGCACCGCTCATGCCGCCCCAACCCCGCGGCAGGAGAGGCATCGCCACATCCGGAAGCTGAACATGAAATTTCTCGTTTGCAGCATCGCCCTCGTTTGCGCCGGCGCCGCCAGTGCGCAAGGCACGCAGGCATTGAAGAGTCCCGACGGCACCTTGCACGTCCAGGTCGCGCCCGACCCGGGCGGCAGCGTCACCTATGCCGTGCAGCGTTCGGGTGCGCCCGTCATCCTGCCATCGGCCCTGGGCCTGCAGTTTGCCGGCCTGGACCTGTCGCGCCGCCTGACATTGGGCGCCGCCTCGCCCGTCACGCCCGTGGCCGAGCGCTACACCATGGCCACGGGCAAGCGCCGCGTCATCGATTACGCGGCCAACGAGCAGCGCTTCACGGTGACAAATGCGCAGGGGCATGCCATGGACGTGGTGTTCCGCGTCTCCAACGATGGCGTGGCCTTGCGCTACGTGCTGGGCCAGGTGCCGGGCGGGGCCGGCGCCATGCTGCAGGAAAGCACGGCCTTCAGCTTTGCACCCGCCACGCGGGCCTGGCTGCAGCCGATGCAGGTGGCGCAGACGGGCTGGATGAACACCAATCCCGCCTACGAAGAACATTACCGCATGGATATCCCCGTGGGCACGCCGTCGCCGTTGGCGGCCGGCTGGGTCTTCCCGGCCCTGTTCAAGTCGGGCGACACCTGGGTGGCGCTGACGGAAGCGGACATGGATGGCAGCTTCCACGCCTCGCGCCTGCAGGCGCAGTCCAGGGGCGGCGTCTACCGCATCGGCACGCCGATGGCGGCCGAAGTGGCGCCCGGCGGCGCCTTGCTGGCGCAGGCGGCCACGGGCCTGCGTTCGCCATGGCGCGTGCTGGCCATCGGCAGCCTGGCCACCGTCATGGACAGCACCCTGGGTACGGACCTGGCCGCCCCCGCCATTGCCTTCGACACGGCCAAGGTGCTGCCCGGCCACGCGGCCTGGAGCTGGGGCTTGCTGAAGGACGATGCCACCGTGTATGCGGTGCAGAAACAGTTCATCGATTACGCGGCCGACATGCACTGGGATTACGTGCTCGTCGATGCGGACTGGGACCGCCAGATCGGCTACGCGAAAATTGCCGAACTGGCCGCGTATGCGGCGAGCAAGAAGGTCGGGCTGTTCCTCTGGTACAACTCCTCGGGCAGCTGGAACAAGACGACGTATTCCCCGAAAGGCAAGCTGTTGACTGCCGCGCAGCGCGAAGAGGAATTTGCGCGCCTGGCCGGCATGGGCATCAAGGGCATCAAGGTGGATTTCTTTGCCGGCGATGGACAGTCGATGATTGCCTATTATTTGGGCATCCTGAACGATGCGGCGCGGCATGGCTTGCTGGTCAATTTCCATGGCGCTACCTTGCCACGGGGCTGGGCGCGCACTTACCCGAACCTGATGACGGCCGAAGGCGTCAAGGGCCTGGAATTTACCACTTTTGAACAGCGCGACCAGGATGCCATGCCCGCCCATGCGGCCATGCTGCCCTTCGCGCGCAACCTGTTCGACCCCATGGATTTCACGCCCATGGTGTTTGGCGACGTGCCCAACATCCGCCGCGCCACGCGCAACGGTTTTGAGCTGGCGCTGTCCGTGCTGTTCCTGTCGGGCGTGCAGAACTTTGCGGAAGTGCCCGCCGGCATGGCCGGCGTGCCCGCCTATGTCAAAACGTTCTTGCAGGAACTGCCGCGCAGCTGGGATGACAGCCGCTTCCTCGATGGCGTGCCCGGCCAGTACCTGATGCTGGCGCGCCAGGCGGGCGAGCGCTGGTACGTGGCCGGCATCAATGCCCAGGCCAGCGCGCAGACCTTCACCGTGGACTTGTCCTTCCTGGAAGGCAAGCGCGGCGCCCTCATCACGGACGGCGCCAGCGAGCGCACATTCAGCCAGCAGGAAATTGCGGCCGGCAAGGCCGTCATCACGATCAAGCCGCATGGCGGCTTTGTAGCAATCTTTAATTAAAACAACAGGAGACAGCATGAAATTCGTCAACACCAGCATCCTGGCCTTGAGCCTGGCCGTCGGCAGCGCCTTCGCCGCCCCCGTGAATGTCACCATCGACGTGGCCAAGCCCGGTCCCGTGATCAACAAGAACGTGTACGGCCAGTTCGCCGAGCACCTGGGCACGGGCATCTACGAAGGCATGTGGGTGGGCCCGGATTCGCCGATTCCGAACACCAAGGGCTGGCGCAACGACGTGCTGGGCGCGCTGAAACAGTTACACGTGCCCCTCGTGCGCTGGCCGGGCGGCTGCTTCGCCGATGAATACCACTGGAAGGACGGCATCGGCGCGCGCGACAAGCGCCCGACCAAGGTCAACACCAACTGGGGCGGCGTGGAAGAGTCGAATGCCGTCGGCACGCACGAATTCTTCGACTTGGCCGAGCTGCTGGGCGCACAGACCTACATCAATGGCAACCTCGGTTCCGGCACGCCGCAGGAAATGTCCGAATGGCTGGAATACATGACCTCGGACAGCAAGTCGACCCTGGCCGAGCTGCGCCGCAAGAATGGCCGCGCCCAGCCCTATAAAGTCGATTACTTTGGCATCGGCAACGAAGCCTGGGGCTGCGGCGGCAATATGCGCCCGCAGTACTACACGGACTTGTACAAGCACTACCACACCTTCATGAAGACGCCGGAAAGCGCGCGGCCGAAATTCATCGCCAGCGGCGGCAATGACGACGACATCAGCTGGTCCGACACCCTGAGCCGCGAAATCAAGCCGAACATGATGGACGCCATCAGTTTCCACTACTACACGGTGCCGACGGGCGTGTGGGAAAAGAAGGGCGCGGCCACGGGCTTTGGCGAAGATGAATGGATCTCGACTCTGAGCCGCACCTTGCGCATCGATAGCTTGATCAAGAACAATATCGCCGCCATCGACAAGAACGACCCGTCGAAAAAGACCGGCTTGTACGTCGATGAATGGGGCACCTGGTACGACGTGGAGCCAGGCACCAACACGGGCTTTTTGTTCCAGCAAAACAGCTTGCGCGATGCGCTCGTCGCCGCCCTGAACTTCAATATTTTCCATGAACACGCGGACCGCGTGCGCATGACGAATATCGCGCAAATGGTCAACGTGCTGCAGGCCATGATCATCACGGACAAGGATAAGTATTTCCTCACGCCCACGTATCACGCCTTCCAGATGTACGTGCCGTTCCAGGACGCCACCTCCCTGCCGGTCGCCATCCAGGGCAATGGCAAGTACAGCCTGGGCAAGTTCAGCATTCCTGAAGTGAGCGCCTCGGCCGCGCGGGCCAAGGATGGCAAGGTGTACTTGTCCTTGGTCAACACCAACCCGCACAAGGCCGTCGACGTCAACGTGGCACTGGCCGGCAAGCAAGTGGCCAGCGTGGATGGCCGTGTGCTGACCGCAGGCAAGATGGATGCCGTCAACAGCTTTGCGCAGCCGCAAGCCGTGCAGCCGGTGGCCTTCAATGCCAAGGCGCAGGGCGGCAAGCTGACTGTCTCGGTGCCGGCCAAGGCCGTCGTGGTGGTGGCCGTCGAATAAGCTTCCCGCTTCCTGTTGTCTACTCTGCGCCGGCGCGGGAGCCTTCCCGCGCCGGCCAGCCGCATCGTGCTGCACGTTGTAGAGGAAGTATTCCATGAACAGAAGAGAAGCTGTGCTGGCGCTCGGTAGCGCCATGGCCCTGGTCGCCTGTGGCGGGGGCGGTTCCGATAGTGTTCCCGTCGTGTCCGTCACGCCGCCCGTCGTGCCCCCGGTCGTTCCGCCCGTCGTGACGCCGCCCGTACAGGGCGCCGTCACCTTTATGAATGCCTCCGTGCATGACCCGTCCGTCATCAAGGTGGCCGATACCTATTATGTCTTCGGTTCGCACCTGGCGGCCGCCAAGTCCTCGGACCTGATGAACTGGAGCAAGATTGCCGAAGGCGTCAACGCCAGCAATCCCCTGTTCAACAATGTCGTCACGGCCCTGGCCGATACCTTTGCCTGGTCGCAAGTAACCGGGCTGTGGGCACCGGACGTGATCCGGCTCGACAATGGCAAGTTCGCCATGTACTACAACAGCTGCAAGGGCGATTCGCCCCGTTCCGCCATGGGCCTGGCCCTGGCCGACGCGGTGACAGGCCCGTACGTCAACCAGCAGATTTTCCTCAAGTCCGGCATGTGGGGCCAGGTCAGCGAAGATGGCGTGACCATCTACGATGCGCTGACGCAACCGAACGTGGTGGACCCGAACACTTTCCGCGATGCCACGGGCAAGCTGTGGATGATCTACGGTTCGTATTCGGGCGGCATCTTCATCCTGGCCATGGACCCGGCCACGGGCTTGCCCGTCACCGGGCAGGGCTATGGCAAGCATGTGATCGGCGGCAACCATAGCCGCATCGAGGGCGCGTACGTGTTGTACAGCCCGCAAACGCAGTATTACTACCTGTTCACCTCGTTTGGCGGCCTGGACGCAAACGGCGCCTACAATATGCGCGTGGCCCGCTCGCGCAATCCGGACGGTCCCTACGTGGATGCCAAGGGCAAGGACATGCGCCAGGTCAAGTCGAACCCCGCCTTGCCCCTGTTCGACGATGCGTCCATCGCGCCATACGGCCAGAAGCTGATGGGCAACCATCAATTCGCACTGGCAACGGGAGAAACGGGCACGCCGCCGGGATATGTGTCGCCAGGACACAATTCGGCGTTTTATGATGCCGCCACGCAGCAGTATTTCCTCATCTTCCACACGCGCTTCCCGAACACGGGCGAGCTGCACGAAATCCGCGTGCACGAGCTGTTCATCAATGCCGATGGCTGGCTGGTGGCGGCGCCGTTCCGCTACGTGCCCTTGAGCAAGAGCGTCACGCCGCTGGCGGCGCAGGTGGCGGCCGCGGACGTGGCGGGCAGCTATCAACTGATCAACCATGGCAAGGATATTTCCACGGCGCTCAAGCTGTCGCAAAATATCGCGCTGCTGGCCAATGGGACGGTCAGCGGGGCGCAGACGGGCACGTGGCAGCACCAGGGCAACAACCTGGTCGCCATCACCCTGGCGTCCGGCGGTCTGTTCAATGGCGTGCTGTCGCGCCAGTGGAATGCCAATGCGAATGCCTTCGTCGTCACGTTCACGGCGCAGTCGGCCGACGGCGTGTCGCTGTGGGGCGCCCGCACGGGCACATGAAGTAACAATCAAGGAGAACCATGATGCAAACGCTCAAGCGCGGCCTGGCCGCCGTTACCGCCACCCTGATGGCGCTGTCCTGCCATGCCGCGCAAGTGAGCGTGCACGACCCCGTGATGGCCAAGGAAGGCGACACCTATTATTTGTACAGCACGGGACCCGGCATCACCTTCTACAGCTCGAAGAACATGGTCGACTGGCAGCCGGAAGGGCGCATCTTCGCGGGCCAGCCTGCGTGGGCGAAGACGGCCGCGCCCTCGTTCGACGACCACATCTGGGCACCCGACGTGCAGTTTCATAACGGTAAGTATTACCTGTACTACTCCGTGTCCGGCTTCGGCAAGAACACCTCCGGCATCGGCGTGACCGTCAACGCCACGCTGAATCCCCGCTCGCCCGACTACCGCTGGGTAGACCAGGGCATGCTGCTGCAATCGGTGCCCGAGCGCGACGAGTGGAACGCCATCGATTCGAACATCATCACGGACAAGCAGGGTACGCCGTGGATGGCCTTCGGCTCGTTCTGGAACGGCATCAAGCTGGTGAAGTTGAATGCCGACTGGAAAACGATTGCCGAACCGCAAGAATGGCATTCGCTGGCGCGCCGCGTGCCGCTGCCGCCGCGCGCCGGCGAATTCAAGCCCGCGCCCGAGGAAATCGAAGCGCCGTTCATCTTCCAGCGCGGCGACGAGTATTTCCTCTTCGTCTCGTGGGGCCTGTGCTGCCAGAAGGAAAAAAGCACCTATCACCTGGCCGTGGGACGCGCCAAGAGCGTGACGGGGCCGTACCTGGACCGGGATGGCCGCGACATGGCGCAGGGCGGCGGCACGGTGCTGCTGCAAGGCGACAAGGATTGGAAGGGGTTGGGCCACAACAGCGCCTACACCTTCGACGGCAAGGATTACCTGGTGCTGCACGCCTATGAAACGGCGGACAACTATTTGCAGAAACTCAAGATCATGCCCATGACGTGGGACAAGGAGGGCTGGCCGCACGTCGACCCGCACGACCTGAACCGCTACCAGAGCCGCGAATTGCCCGCCGCCACAGCCAAACCGTAAGGACGCACCGTGAAAAAAACCCTGTTGACGCTGGCGCTGGCCGCCGGCGGCCTGGCCACGCCGCTGCTCCAGGCGGCCGAGCTGTTTCCCCTTTCGGCCGTGCGCCTCGGTGCGGGACCGTTTCTCGACGCACAGACGACGGATCTGCAGTATCTGATGGCGTTTGACCCGGATAAATTGCTGGCGCCATTCCGCCGCGAGGCGGGCTTGCCGCAGCCGCAGCCCAGCTATGGCAACTGGGAAGCGACGGGCCTCGATGGCCACATGGGCGGGCATTACCTGTCGGCGCTGGCTTTGATGTATGCATCCACGGGCGACGCCCAGGTGCGCGCGCGCCTGGACTACGTGCTGGTGGAACTGAAGAAATGCCAGGATGCCAACGGCAATGGCTACCTGGGCGGCATTCCCGATGGCAGCGCCGCCTGGCAAGCCGTGGCCCGGGGCGAGCTGCAGGCCGACACTTTTTCCGTCAATGGGCGCTGGGTGCCGTGGTACAACCTGCACAAGGTGTATGCGGGCTTGCGCGACGCCTACCAGCAGGCGGGCAGCGAGGAAGCGAAGGCCATGCTGATCGCCTTGTCGGACTGGGCCGTGAAACTGTCGGCCTCGCTCACGGATGAGCAGATGCAAGCCATGCTGCGCGCCGAACACGGCGGCATGAACGAAGTGCTGGCCGACGTCTACACGATGACGGGCGAGCAGCGCTACATGGACCTGGCCGTGCGCTTCTCGCACCAGGCGATCCTGCAGCCGCTGGCGGCCCGCCAGGACAAGCTGACGGGCCTGCATGCGAATACGCAAATCCCGAAAGTCATTGGCTTCGAGCGCATCGGCGAACTGACGGGCCGGCGCGACTGGCAGCAGGCCGCGCAATTCTTTTGGCAAACCGTGCACGACAAGCGCACGGTGGCCATCGGCGGCAACAGCGTGAAGGAGCATTTCCACGACGAACACGACTTTTCCTCGATGGTGGAGGAAGTGGAAGGGCCGGAAACGTGCAATACCTACAATATGCTCAAGCTTACCGAGCAATTGTTCCGGCGCGACGAACAGGTGAAATACGCGGATTACTACGAGCGCGCCCTGTACAACCACATCCTCTCGTCGCAGCGCCCCGGCACGGGCGGCTTCGTGTATTTCACGCCCATGCGGCCGAACCATTACCGCGTGTATTCGGAAGTGGACAAGGGCATGTGGTGCTGCGTGGGTTCCGGCATCGAAAGCCAGGCCAAGTATGGCGAGTTCATCTACGCCCACGAGGGCGACGCCCTGTACGTCAACCTGTTCATGGCCTCCACCCTGGACTGGAAGGAGCAGGGCGTCAGGATCGTCCAGTCGACCCAGTTTCCCGACCGGGACACGACGCGCATCACGGTGCAGGGAAATCGGACCTTCAGCCTGAAGATACGCTACCCGCAGTGGGTGGCCAAGGGCAAGCTGCGCGTCAAGCTCAACGGCAAGGCCCTGCGCGTGCGGGGCGGGCCGGGCGAGTACGTGACCGTCACGCGCGCCTGGAAAACGGGCGACAGCGTCGACGTGACCCTGCCCATGACGACGCGCCTGGAGCAGATGCCGGACCAGTCGAACTATTATGCCGTGCTGCACGGCCCCATCGTGCTGGCCGCCAAGACGCAGCCGTTCGCCAATGAAGCGCTGAACTATTTTGCCGACGACTCGCGCATGGGGCATATCGCCCAGGGCCAAGTGTGCCCGCTGGAATCGTCGCCCCTGTTCGTCAGCGATACCAGGGACTTCATGCACAAGATCAAGCCCGTGCAGGGCCAGCCGCTGACGTTTACGGCGCCCGGCTTGATCCAGGGCAAGGATGCGGCCACCTTGCGGCTGATCCCCTTCTTCCGCCTGCACGACTCGCGCTACATGCTGTACTGGCCCGTCTCCACGCCCGCCAGGCTGGCGCAGCTGCAGGACAGCACGCGCCAGGCGGAAGCCGAGCGCCTGGCCCTCGATGCGCGCACCATCGACCAGGTGGCGCCTGGGCAACAGCAGCCCGAGTCCGACCATTTCTTCAAGGCCGAGGGCGGGGAAAATGGCGTCAACAAGGGCCGGCACTGGCGCCATGCGACGGGATGGTTCAGCTATGAGCTGAACGACCCGCAAGGCGAGGCGACAACCCTGCGCCTGACCCTGTCCACCCTGGACGCGGGCCGCACCTTCGACGTGCTGGTCAATGGCACGCCGCTGCAGACGGTGGCCGTGGCGGCCGATGCGCCGCAGGAATTGCACACGCTCGATATCGCCATTCCCCAGGCCCTCGTGGCGGCGGCGAAGGGCAAGCTCAGCGTGAAATTTGTCGCCGGCAAGGATAGCGTGGCCGGCGGCCTGTACGGGCTGCGCCTGCTGCGCTGACAGAAAGCACGCCCGGGGAAGGCCACGGTAGCCGTCAAGCGATACGCAAATCGGTATCGCAAGCGAAAAAGAATTGATTGGATGGCTATGTGGCTTTCTCCTACCATGGGTTCATAAAAAAACCGCCCATCCGGCATCCGGCTGTGATGGTATTCCAATAAAAAACTGGAGACAAGAATGACATTGAGCCGCCGCACCCTCCTCGCCAGCGCCATGCTGCTGGCCGCTTCCGCCACCACCTTCGCCACCTCGTCCGCGTTTGCCGCCAAGCCCCTCGTCATGGGCTTTTCGCAGGTGGGCGCCGAGAGCGAGTGGCGCACCGCCAATACCGTCTCCATCAAAGATGCTGCCAAGAAAGATGGCGTCACCCTGAAATTTGCCGACGCGCAGCAAAAGCAGGAAAACCAGGTCAAGGCCCTGCGCTCCTTCATCGCGCAAAAGGTGGACGTCATCGCCTTCTCGCCCGTCGTCGAGTCGGGCTGGGACACGGTCCTGCGCGAAGCCAAGGCCGCCAAGATTCCCGTCATCCTGACGGACCGCGCCGTCAACGTGGCGGATAAATCGCTGTACGTGACCTTCATCGGTTCCGACTTCGTGGAAGAGGGCCGCCGCGCCGGCCAGTGGCTGCTCGATTACGCCAAGAAAACCCCGGATGCCACCCTGAACATCGTCGAGCTGCAGGGCACGGTCGGCTCCGCGCCCGCCATCGACCGCAAGGCGGGCTTCCTGGAAGTGGTGGGCAAGAATCCGAAGATGAAGATCATCCGTTCGCAAACGGGCGACTTCACGCGCGCCAAGGGCAAGGAAGTGATGGAAGCGTTCCTGAAGGCGGAAGGCAAGAAGATCAACGTGCTGTACGCCCACAATGACGACATGGCCATCGGCGCCATCCAGGCCATCGAGGAAGCGGGCATGAAGCCGGGCAAGGACATCATCATCATCTCCATCGATGGCGTCAAGGGCGCGTTCGAAGCCATGATCGCCGGCAAGCTGAACGTCACCGTGGAATGCAGCCCGCTGCTGGGCCCGCAACTGATGTCGGTGGCGCGCGACGTGGTGGCGGGTAAACCCGTGCCGGCGCGCATCACGACGGTGGAAAGCGTGTTCCCTGCCGAGGTGGCCGCCAAGGAATTTCCTAACCGTAAATACTAAGCTTGCCGCATGATGAAGACGCAAGCGCATCACGACGCCGCGCCAGCTCCCTTGCTGGAGTTGCGCGGCATCAGTAAATCCTTTCCCGGCGTCAAAGCCCTCAGCCATGTCGCCCTGCGCCTGTATCCGGGCGAAGTGCATACCCTGATGGGGCAGAATGGTGCCGGCAAATCGACCCTGATCAAGGTGCTGACGGGCGTGTACACGCCCGACAGCGGCCAGATTTTGCTCGACGGCACGCCCATCGCCCCCGCCTCCACCTCGGATGCGCAGGCGCTGGGCATCAGCACCGTGTACCAGGAAGTCAATCTGTGCCCGAACCTGTCGGTGGCGGAAAACATCTTTATCGGCCGCTATCCGCGCCGCTTCGGCGCCCGTTTTGGCCCCATCGACTGGCGTGCCATGCAGCAGCAGGCGCGGGCCTTGCTGCAGCAATTGCAGATCGATATCGACGTCACGGCGCAACTGTCCAGCTTTCCGCTGGCCATCCAGCAAATGGTGGCCATTTCGCGCGCGCTGAACATTTCTGCCCGCGTGCTGATCCTCGACGAACCCACGTCCAGCCTGGACGAGGCGGAAGTCAATCTGCTGTTTTCCGTGCTGCGCCGCCTGCGCGAGCAGGGCATGGCGATCCTGTTCGTGACGCACTTCCTCGACCAGACCTACGCCATTTCCGACCGCATCACCGTCATGCGCAACGGCGAGCGCGAGGGCGAATATGCGTGCAGCGAACTGTCGCGCCTGGCGCTGGTGAACAAGATGATCGGCGTGGCGGCCGATACGCAGGCGCAGGAGCTTGATCTGGCGCAAGAAGCGGGCGCCGCCAGCTTCGGTCCCACGGTGCTGGAAGCCACCGGGCTGGGCCGCAAGGGCGCCTTGCTGCCCATGGATTTCCACATCCGCCAGGGCGAATTGCTGGGCCTGGCAGGCTTGCTCGGTTCGGGCCGCACGGAACTGGCGCGCCTGTTGTTCGGCGCCGACAAGGCGGACTCGGGCAGCATCATGGTCAATGGCAAGCCGCGCCACTTCGCCGTGCCGCGCGACGCCATCGCCGCCGACATCGGCTTCTGCTCGGAAGACCGCAAGCACGAAGGCGCGATTTTGTCGCTGTCCGTGCGCGAAAACATTATTTTGGCTTTGCAGGCCCGCACGGGCTTGCTGCGCGCCATCCCGTTTAAACGCCAGCAGGCGCTGGCCGACGAGTATGTGAAAGCGCTGGGCATCAAGACGGCCAGCATCGAGACACCGATCGGCAGCCTGTCCGGCGGCAACCAGCAGAAGGCCTTGCTGGCGCGCTGGCTGGTGACGTCGCCCGCCATGCTGATCCTTGATGAACCCACGCGCGGCATCGACGTGCGCGCCAAGCAGGAAATCATGAGTTATGTGGCCAAACTGTGCCGCAAGGGCATGGCCATCCTGTTCATCTCGTCCGAACTGCCGGAAGTGCTGCGCTGCAGCGATCGCATCGTCGTCATGCGCGACCGCAAGGCCTGCGGCGATTATGCACGCGGCGAACTGGACGATGACTCCGTGCTGCAGGTGATCGCCGGAGAGACAGCATGAGTTTATCCACACCGTCGAGTGCGCCACTGGCGCGCGCGGCATCCCTTACGAATGCTTCCATGTTGCAGAGTGTCTTGCATCACCCCCTGAGCCGGCCCCTGGCCGCGCTGTTCTTGCTGCTGCTGGTCGATTTCTTCGCCATCCCCGGCTTTTTCCATCTGGAAGTGCGTGACGGCCATCTGTACGGCAGCGTGATCGACATCGTCAACCGCGCCGCACCGCTGATGCTGGCGGCGCTGGGCATGACCCTCGTCATCGCCACGCGGGGCATCGATATTTCCGTGGGCGCCGTCGTGGCCCTGTCCGGCACCGTGGCCGCCATGCTGATCGGCGGCACCATGGTGATGGACAACGGCGTGCCCACCTACGTGAGCAACATTCCCATGGGCTGGGCCCTGGCGGCGGCCCTGGGCGCGGCCCTGCTGTGCGGCGCCTGGAATGGCGTGCTGGTGGCGGGCCTGGGCTTGCAGCCCATCGTCGCCACCCTGATCCTGATGGTGGCCGGGCGCGGCCTGGCGCAGCTGCTGACGGATGGCCAGATCGTCACCGTCTACTACCAGCCTTTCTTCTTCATCGGCAGCGGCTACCTGTTCGGCTTGCCGTTCTCGCTGTTCCTCGTCGCTGCCGTGTTCCTCATCACGGCCGTGCTGATGCGCAAGACGGCCCTGGGCCTGTTCATCCAGGCCGTCGGCATCAACCCCGTCGCCGCGCGCCTGGCGGGCATCAGGACGGCGACCCTGATCTTCTTCGTCTACGTCTTCTGCGCCGCCTGCGCGGGTCTGTCCGGGCTGATGATCAGCTCGAACATCAAGAGCGCCGACGCGAACAACGCGGGCCTGATGCTGGAACTGGACGCCATCCTGGCCGTCACCCTGGGCGGCACATCCCTGGCGGGCGGCAAGTTCAGCCTCGTGGGCAGCATGATCGGCGCCCTCATCATCCAGACCCTGACCTACACCATCTATTCGCTGGGCGTGCCGCCGGAAGTGAACATGGTCGTCAAGTCCGTCGTCGTCTTCCTCGTCTGCCTGTCGCAGTCGTCGGAATTCAAGCAATTGCTGCATCGGAGAAAAGCATGAAGGGTTTGCTGCACACCCCGTACTTCACCTCGCTCGTCACCGTCCTGCTGCTGGTGGTGATGCTGGGCCTGGGGGGCGCCGCCTACCCGGGCCTGCTGTCGACGCAGGTCATTTTTAACTTGTTGATCGATAACGCCTTTTTGCTGGTGATCGCCGTCGGCATGACCTTCGTCATCGTTTCCGGCGGCATCGACCTGTCCGTCGGTTCCGTGCTGGCCCTGTCGACCATGATCGCCGCCTGGCTGCTGCACGTGGCGCACTGGCCGCCCAGCCTGGTGATCGCCACCGTGCTGGCGCTGGGCGCCGTATTCGGCGCCAGCATGGGCGCGCTGATCCACTATTTCAAGTTGCAGCCCTTCATCGTCACCCTGGCCGGCATGTTTTTGGCGCGGGGACTGTGCTACTTGATCAGCATCAATTCCATCACCATCGATGACCCCCTGTTCGTCGCCATGTCGCAGACGCAGCTGGGCTTCCTGGGCGGTTTTGTGTCGCCCGGCGTGGTGATCGCCGTGGCAACCCTGCTGCTGGCTATCTGGCTGGCGCACGTCACGCCATTCGGCCGCGCCGTGTATGCGATCGGCGGCAATGAGCAGTCGGCCCTCATGATGGGCTTGCCCGTGGGCCGCACCAAGGTGCTGATCTACGCCTTCAGCGGCTTTTGCGCGTCCTTGGGTGGCGTGTTGTTTTCGTTCTACATGCTGTCCGGCTATGGCTTGCATGCGCAAGGCACGGAACTGGACGCCATCGCTGCCGTCGTCATCGGCGGCACCCTGCTCAGCGGCGGCTACGGCTACGTGGCGGGCGCCTTGTCCGGCGTGCTGGTGCTGGGCACCATCCAGACCCTGATCGCCTTCGACGGCACGCTCAGCTCGTGGTGGACCAAGATCGTCATCGGCGGCCTGCTGTTCGTCTTTTGCGTCGTGCAAAGACTGATGGCCATGGGCCAGAAAAATACCAACGGGAGTTAACCTTATGTTGAAGCAACACACACTTGCCGCAGCCATCGGCATGGCGGCAGCGCTCGCCTGCGCCCCATTTGGTGCACAGGCAGCCAATCCCATCGTGAAAAACATCTACACGGGCGACCCGGCCGCCCTGGTCGACAATGGCCGCGTCTACCTGTACGTGGGCCACGATGAAGCGAGCGTCACGGATACGGATTACCGCATGAACGAGTGGCGCGTGTATTCCTCCTGCGACATGGCGAACTGGACGGATCACGGCTCGCCCGTGCGCTACTCGACCTTCGCGTGGGCCGGCAAGGATGCCTGGGCGGGCGACATCGTCAAGCGCGGCAGCAAGTATTATTTCTACTCCACCGTCGACCACAAGACCATCCCCGGCAAGGCCATCGGCGTAGCCGTGTCCGACAGCCCGACCGGCCCCTTCGTCGACGCGCGCGGCAGCGCCCTGATCACGAACGACATGACGAAGCAGACGGCGATCCCCTGGGACGACATCGACCCGGCCGTCTTCATCGACACGGATGGCCAGGCCTACATTTACTGGGGCAACACGGTCTTGAAGTACGCCAAGCTAAAAGCCAACATGACGGAGCTGGACGGCCCGATCCTGACCTTCGGCATGGATGCGTTCACGGAAGCGGCCTATATGCACAAGCATGCCGGCACATATTATTTGTCGTACTCGCGCAATTTCCCGGAAGAAACGGCGTATTCGACGGGACCGACGCCGACGGGGCCGTGGCATTTCCGCGGCACCATCATGGACAAGAATGCCATCGTGAAAACCATTCACCAGGCCATCATCGAGTTCAATGGCAAGTCCTACATCTTCTATCACAACGATAAATTGCCCGGCGGCGGAGAGTACCGCCGTTCCGTTGCCGTGGAAGAGCTGAAGTACAAGCCGGACGGCACCATCGAGTTCATCCACCAGACGCAGCAGGGGCCGGCCGCCAACCCCAGCGCCGCCTGCAAGGCTTCCTGAGCGCCCGTTGATCATGCACAAAAAGGAGACACACCGATATCTATAATATCGATATCAGCCAGAAACTGATATCGATCATGATATGATTTATTCATGGATACCCTCAACCCCAACTGGTTCTTGCGAGCCCGCCTGAAGACGCGGCAACTGCTGCTGCTGATCGCCCTTGACGAGCAGCGCAACATCCACCGCGCGGCGGAAGAATTGCACATGACGCAGCCGGCCGCGTCCAAGCAAATCAAGGACCTGGAAGAGATGCTCGACGTGCGCCTGTTCGACCGCTTGCCACGCGGCATGGAGCCGACCATCTACGGCGAGACGATGATACGCCACGCGCGCATGGCATTAACCAGCCTGTCGCTGGCACATGACGACATCGTCGCGCTGAAGTCGGGCCTCACGGGCCAGGTGGAAGTGGGGGTCATCATGACGCCCGCGATGGCCCTGCTGCCGCGCGCCATTGCCCGCATCAAGCAGCAGGCGCCCTTGATGCGCATCGGCGTGCACCTGGAGCACAGCAATACCCTGATGGACATGCTGCAGCATGGCACCCTGGACTTCATGATCGGGCGCATCCTGGAAAAGGAAAGCAGCGCGGGACTCATCTACGAGGAATTGACGGAAGAGCCGGCCAGCGCCGTGGCGCGCAATGGCCACCCGCTGCTGTCACGCAAGAATCTGCAATTGAAGGACTTGGCGGCCCAGCCGTGGATCTTGCCGCCGCAGGGCAGCATCCTGCGCCACCGCTTCGACATGATGTTCCGCCGCGCGAGCCTGGAGCCGCCCGTCGACGTGGTCGACACGACGGCCTTGCTCTTGATCACGTCCTTGCTGCAGCAGACGGATTCCCTGCACGTGATGCCGACGGAAGTGGCCCATTACTACGAATCGCTGAACGTGCTGAGCATCCTGCCCATCGAACTGCCGTGCAAGATGGATGCCTTCGGCATCATCCGCCAGCAGGACCATCTGCTGTCGCCGGGGGCGGATATGTTGTTGAAGGCTGTACGGGCTACCGCCGCGGACATGTATTAAACCCAACGGCAAATGCCGGGGTCGTACCCTCAGGGTACGACCCCGGATCTTGCTTTTGGGGTTCAGTCGGGCACTTCAAAAAAGAACAGCTGCACCAGCCGGCCATTCTCCGGCGTGTCGCCAAACACATTGCTGATCGAGTGGAAATAATGGCCCTTGTAGACGATCAGGCGGTTGTGACGCATGGGTACTTCCAGCAGGGCTTGCCAACTGTCGCGCTGTTCCTGTAAGTCGTTGAATTTCTGCACTTTACTGTTCGGCAGCCAGCGTTTCTGGAACTCCTTGAAGCTGGCGTAGCCGCCCGCCTTCACGTCCGCTTCCGGCAGTCGCCGGTACCAGCCGCTGGGCTGGTGGCGCCAGAAGGTGGTGCCGCCCTGGCACTGTTCGGGCGGGTTCAAGTACAGCACGCCCGCATAGAAATTGAAATTGTTGCCCGTCTCATTGTCCACGTGGATATCCGTGCGCGCCATGGCGTCCGCATAGCTGAGGCGGCAGGAGCCGTTGTCGGGCGAGATGAAGCGGATGGGGCGGCCCAGGGCCGTGGCGATGCGTTCCATGATGGCCTGGCAGGGCTGGCCCGCCGTCTGGCTGCCCGGGTAGTTCTGTCCCGCATAGCGCTGCTGCTCGAACGGCAAGGCCAGCGCCTGGGCGCGCCAGGCGGCGGGATCGGGCAGGAAATCGTCGAGGATGTGCAAATCCGTTTCGCGGATAAAATCGTGCAGCGTTGGCTCGACGTTGAGCGGCGTCAAGGTTTCGGCGTGCCCGGCTTGCGGGCTGGCAAAGCCGATGCGGCACGTCTGCGTCAGCGCCGGATGCAGCGCCAGGGCTTGCGCGTAGCGGGCCAAAGCCAGTTCCTGCTGTCCCGTGCGGTAATACAGCTCGGCCAGGCCCTGCAGGGTTTGCCACCGTTGCGGACGCAGGGCGTGGGCCCGCTCCAGTTCGGCGATGGTTTCCATCAGCCGCTGTTTCCCCAGCAGCAATTCCGCATGGCTGATGGCGAAGTCGTGTTCGTGCGGCGCCAGCCGCGCCGCCGTGGCGTAGCTGGCCAGCGCCGCCTCGCTGTCCGTAGCGCGCAGGACGTTGCCCAGGTTGTAGTGGAACAGGGCATTGTCCGGCTGTTGTTTGAGCGACAGTTTCAGCAAGCCGAGGCCGATGGTGCCCTGGCCCAGTTCCAGCATCGCCAGGCCCTGGAAATGCTGGGCTGCGGCCAGGGCCGGGTCCTGCTTGTACGCGGCCTGGTAGGCGTTGATCGCCTCGATCAGCTTGCCCTGCTGCTGCAGTTGCCGGCCCTTGGCCAGCTGTTGTTCCGCCAGTGTCTGTTCGCCCATGTGTCGATCCCGATGCAATGTGGCGAACAGTGTAACCGAGGCCGTTCTACAGTGCCTGGCTGACGGGAATTTCTTCCCCGTTCAGCTTGACCGCCACCTTGACGATCTGCGCCTTGACCTGGTTGCTGGCCATGTCCGCTTCCTGGGCGTAGGCATACACGATGATGGCGAAGTCCTTGTAGCCGCTGCGGGCCGCCTCGATCTTGCGGGCCGCCTCCTGGTCCACTTTCAGCAAGGAATAACCGTCGCCGTTGGTAAATGCCAGCTTGTAGTCGCCATTGTCGTACATGTAGTAATACGTGCCCGTTTCGGCGAACTTGGCGGGGAAGGCGGCCTTGTCCATCGCGTACGGCGACAGGGCGCCCTGGCCATTGATCTGGTAGCGCAGGTAGCGCTTCGTCTTCGCTTCATTGACCTTGGCGTCGATCTGCGGCTTCAGGGCATCGAGCACTTCCTGCTTGCGGAAGGCGTCGTTGCTACCCGCATATTCGCGCGAGACGCGCTGCGCCACGGCCGCATAGTCGGGCGGCACGCCGGACAGGGCGATGTAGCTGTACATCAACTGGTTGCCACTGGTGATGTCGACATAGCTGGAGGTGGGCGTGGCCGGGTCCGCCTGTGGCAGGCTGGCGGCGGCCGCCTTCACCTGGGCCTTGGCGGCCAGCTCGGCGACATTCGCGGCGACGGGGGCGGAAGCGGCCGGCGCGGCAGTGTCGGACTTGCCGCAGGCGGACAGCAGGACGGTAATGGCGAGCAGGGCGGGGAGGGTACGGATCATGATATTTCCTTCAAAGATGAGTTAAACGGCAATGGCGGTTTTAATTTTTTTAGAGTGACGAAAGTCACGGCAGCGCTGAAAACCGTAGCGAGCAAGCCCAATGCCGGGTTGAGTAGCGGAGCCGTACTTTATGTACGGTGAGCAACGCCGACCCGGAAGTGGGCTGCGCAGTAGGTTTTCAGTGCTTGCCTCCTAAGCGTTTGTATTCGCCGACGCCGTAGGCGGCCAGGACGATGGAAGAGGCCAGCACCAAATAAAAGCCGATGCCGAACGAGAGTCCCTGCCATACCTGCCCCAGCATTTCGCTGGCCATCTGCTCGGCCATGCGGGCCGCGCGGCTGCCCATGATGCCGCCCATGGCGTTGCCCGCATCGCTGACGGCGCCCTTGATCTTGATGAACAGCAAGCTGCTGTGGATGACGATGAACAGCAGGGGCGCGCACTTGCCCAGCGCCGCTTTCGGGTGGCTGCTGGCCATGGTGGCGCAGCAGGCGGCAATGGCCAGCAGGAAGAAGCATTGCGCCGACGTGAAACCGCCGCCGCCGTCGCGGGCAAAGCTTTCCAGGCTGTCCGCGGACAGGCCCAGCAGCTGCCAATAGGTACGCGAGACGGCGGTGAACAGACGGATGCCGATGGTATTGAAGACAAAGGCGCCCGCGACGAGCACGCCGAGGCTGGCCAGCACCTTGACGCCCAGGGCATCGACGGCCCGGCCCCACAGTTGCTGGCCCTTGTCGCGCGCCAGTTTGGCGGCGCCGGCCATCTCTTCCTGGGCCAGCTGCTGTGTCGCCACGGCGCTGAGTGTGTCGAGGCCGCCTGCCTCGTTGAACCGCACGTCGACGACGGCGTTGATGGCGGGCGCCACATCCGAGCGCCAGTGCGTGGCCACGTCGAAGGTATGTTGCATGCCAGCCACGCTGACGGAACCTTGTCCGCTGGGCTGGTAGGCGAGGATGCGGCCCCGTTGGCCGCTGGTGGTAGGTGTTGCCGGGCTGGATGCTTGCATGGAATTTCCCTGGTCACTGTCATGCTGTATTGCATGTACCTCCGCATAACGGGGGCAGTTCAGGGAAATCTAAAATTATTTTGAATTATTTTTTCGGCGGCTGCATCAGGTCCTTGGCGGCACCCTGGTAATCCTTCATCAAGCCCATGAAGGCGTCCTGCAGATGGCGGGCCGCGTCCTGCGGCGGTGCGCCCGTGCGCCGCGCCAGGTCGAATTTGTAGGCATGGGCGGGGCTGTAGCCGGCCTGCGAGGCGGCGTCGAGCAGCACGCCCGCCCGTTTTAGCGAGGCGGGATCGCCCTTGACCATCAGCAATTCCGCCAGATAGGTCTGGGCGATGGGAAAGTCTTTCGCGGCCGCCTTTTCCAGCCACTGCATGCCGATCTTCGGCTGCCGGATGCCCGCATCGCCGCCGCCGAGGCCGTAGCCGAGGGCCGTCAGCGCCACCAGGTCGCCGCCCCGCGCGCGCTTTTCCAGCTGCTGGCGGGGAAACGGCCGGGCCGCGATCTGCATGCGGATTTCATAGTTGATGTCCTGCAATACATTGCCGGGCCAGACTTTCGCGCCCGGGACGGCGGGCGACGTCGCTGGCGCCGCCGCCGGGAGGGGCGCGCGCATGCTGTTGTTGCCGGACGCCAGCGCACCGGGCGCCGGCGGGCTGACGCCCTTGCCGCTGCCCATGTTCAGCACCAGGCGGGCCGACGTTTCGCCGAACGACACGCGGGGCTTTTGCACGTCGTGCGTCATGGCCGCCACCCGCGCCGCCACCTGCGAAAACAGCTCGCCCATGGACAGGCCCGGCGCGTCCAGCGCGTCGAGCAGGGCGCTCGTGTAGGGGCTGTTGCGCGAATCGGGCGACCAGAAATCGCGTGCCAGGGCGCCGGGACCGGCCGAATAGGCGATCACCACGCCCCGTGGAGCGGCCGTATCGGCAAAGCCGTGGCTGGCCGCATTGCCGCCGGGCACCGCCACGGCGCCGCCGCGCGTATATTCCTGGCGGCAAGCATCGAGGATGAGCACGGCGCCCCGCGCGCCCGTGCGCTGCAGGTCGCCCGCCAGGCTGGACACGGACACGCCCTGCGCGGCGATGGCGGACGCGCTCAGCGCATTCATGTTCGCGCCCAGCGGCAGCAGGTAATTGGCTTCGCCCGCCTGCGCGCCGTGGCCCGCGTAAAACACGAGGGCGAGATCGGCGCCCCGTGCCTGGGTGGAAAACTCGGCCGACGCCTTTTGCAGCTGCGCCGCCGTGACGTCCGTGCGCAGCAGCACTTCAAAGCCCAGGCGGCGCAGGCGTTCTGCCATGGCGCGCGCGTCATTCACGGGATTTAACAGGGGCTGCGGATAGGCCGCGTTGCCGATCACCAGGGCCATGCGCTTGCCGGGCGCGCTGGCGGCCTTGCCCGCCACGGCCGTCGCGGCGGCCAGTGCGAAGTTGCTGTTCAGCAAAAAGAAGAGGGGCAACAACAGGGCAAATAGGCGGCGCATCGGTGTCTGGTGGAATTGTCGTTGAAGTAACAAAAGTTAGCGATTTCCAGTTTGATATGAGAAAATTGCTTAAATGCATTTTACCTTACTGACAAGTTTCTCTTGTCTGGCAGCGCATTGCTTGTTTGCCGGTGCGCAGTGCCGCCGGCCAGTGGCGCGTGCCGCCCAACCCACGATCGGACCGGCTTTGCAATCGGAACAATTTGAACGGATTCATGATTTCTGGACCCGCCGCCAGCAGCTGACACAAGGCGAACTGGGCGAGTTTTACCAGCGTGTGATCGCCGCGCTGACGCCGTGCCGCCCGCGCGAGGCGGCTTCGCTGGGCGATTCCCTGGCCGATTTGCGCCACCAGTTTTTCATCGAAAAAGTCTTGCATGGCGGCAGCGAGGCGGCGCCGCACCACGTCGGCGCCCTGTTTTTGTATTTCAAGCGCTTCGTCATCGACCAGCTGCGCAAGCTGCGCGATGACGAGGACGCCGATGCGCAGGAGGGCTGCGACTTGCAGGCGCCCGACGCCTATGCCGCGCCGCTGCGCGACTACCAGCTCACGCCGCAGCAGGTGCGCGCCGAAGCGGACGTCTTCATCGCGACCTTGCCGCGCGACTTGATCTTGCTGTTGCGCCACTGCGGCTGCGGCGGCATGCCCGTCAAGGAGCTGGCCGAACAGATCGCCTCCGCCCACTATCACGGCGGCAAGCTGGGCCTCGTGCACCGGCAGAAGGGAGATCCTGCCAGCGCGGGGCGCCAGGTGGTCGAGCCGGCCCACCGCGCCACCCTGCTGGGCAGCTGGGTCTTGACCCTGCTCAAGCTGCGCGTGGGCGACAGCCTGGGCGCGCGCGACCTGCAGGCGGCGCAAATAGTTTTGGATATTTTATGCGCCGCCGCGTTATCCCTGCACATGGACCCCGTGTCCACTTCCCCCGACACTGATGAAAGGCCACCGGCATGAATGCACTGACGCCCCCGCTGGCCATCGTTGCCGCCCGCCTGCCGTCGCCGCCGTCGTCCACCGACATGCTGGACGACGAGGTGGCCGGCGCGACCCCCGACTGGCGCGGCATTGCCGTGCCGGAACACCTGCTGCAGCGGTTCGCGCGCCGCAGCGATGCCGCGCCGCTGGCCGCGCGGCCCATTGCCGGCGGCCAGGTGCACCTGCTGGCGCGCCATCCGGGCTTCGGCGCCGTGCTGCTCGATGCCTGGGACAGCACGCGGCAGCGCTGGCGCGGCTGGCTCGTCACGCCCGACACGGCGTATGCGGACGCCTGCGGCCTGGTGGTCGAGGAGCGCGACGCGCCCGCCGATCCCCGCGCCGGGCTGGTGCTGTGCGACATGCCGCTGGCCCTGGCCGTGACGGACCTGGGCGCCTGCATCGGCGTGTTCAGCCAGGAGCGCCTGCAGGCGGCGCGCTGGCTGGAAGCCCATGGCCGCGCCAATGCCGCGGCCGCCGCGCCGGGCGTCATCGCCCGCGTGGCCTTGCCCGGCGACGGCTATGCGCTGACGGGCACGCCCCTGTCCGGGGAACTGGGCAAGGATGGCCGCCTGGCCTATCGGCAATTGCTGCGCCAGGGGCTGCAGCAGCTGCAGATCGCCCCGGCCGATGCCGTCGCTCCCGTATCGAAGCCGGTGCAGGCGGCCAATGCCAGCCGCTGGCTGAAGGTCGTTACGGCCGTGGCCGCCAGCGTGATGGTGGTGCAGTCGGCGTGGCTGTTCCTGCCGAAAGACGAGGCCGTGGTCGGCAATGCGGAGTTCCGCAGCGGCAGCGGCGTCGAGACGGGCGTGCGCTTGCGCGTGCTGTTCCGCGCCGACGCGACGGAAGCGGAGCTGCGCACCTGGTTGCAGCGCGAGCAGCTGGAAATCGTCGCCGGCCCGGACACGCTCGGTGCCTTCACCTTGCTGTCGCGCAACCGCCAGAAAGTCTTGCCGCCGCCCGGGCCGGGCAATCCGCTGGCCGTCATCAATCCCTGACCCGAAATAAGAGAAAGTTATTCAGCATGACAACGTATAAGAATTTTGTATCCGCGCACTGGCGCAAGCTGATGGCCGGCGTGGCCGCCGGCGTCCTCTTGACCGGTTGCGCCATGACGCCGAATGGCCGTGGCGGCGTGATGGTGGGCCTCGATACGGCCGAGCTGTTCGGCACGCCCATCTCCACCTTCCGCCTGCGCGACGGCACGGAGGGCACCTTGCGCAAGGACCCGCAGGGCAAGTATTCGATCAAGCTGTCGCAAGCGTTTCGCGTCGTGCCGCTGGCCAACGCCGTCACGGCCCGCGTGGCGCGCGTGGAAAACGTGGGGGAGCGCACGGTCGTGATCGTGGAAACCCAGGAGCGCAGCTGCGCCTACCGCTATGAAGTGCTGGCCTTCCAGGGCACGGACGTGCTGCAGTGGACGGTGGGCAACTGCAAGGACCGTCCCCGCGTGGAGCTGGCGGCCGACGGCAAGTCGCTGAATATCGACTTCCCCAATTACAGGCAGCTGTCGCGCATGATCTACACGGACAGCCGCCTGCTCAACGCCAGCGTGCCCGTGCCGCCCGGCGTCGATACGCGCGCGCAGCCGTTTGCCGACGACGCCTTGCGCGCCACCGGTCCCGTCATCGCCACCGTGCCGGACAGCGATGGCAACGGGGGGCGCGTGATTCCCGCGCCGCCGGCCGCCGCCGCACCGGCGCCCGCCGCCAAGCCCGCCACGCGCGCGACTGCCAAGAGCCGCCGCCAGGTGGCACAGGAAGCGCCTGCGCCTGCGCCGGTCCGCACGGTGCCGGGCGCGCCCGCCGCGTCCGCCGCGCGCGCGCCGGCCGCCATGACGTTCCAGACGGAAGAGATCAAGCCCGTCGTCATCGACCTGAGGAAATAAGATGGCCGCGAGTCTGCGCAGTCTGCAAATCCGGCAGACCTTGATCCTCATCGTCCTCACCATCGCGTATCTGTGCTTCGAGCTGGGTTTCAATGCCCGCCTGCTCGACGTGGTGGGCGGCAACGTCCAGCCGGAAGATGTGGAAGGGGTGGAATTCTATGGCCGCAGCCTGTCCGGCATCGCCGCCGCGCTGGTGGTGCTGCAGCTGATGTGGCGCCGCCGCCTGAAGAACGGCGGCAGGGATGGCAGCGGTCCAAGCTGGAAGAAAATCATCGTCTGCTGCCTGGTGACGGCCACCGTCGTGTTCGGCGTGCTGAAGACCACGGTGAACGTGCTGGTCAACACGCGCGACGCGGAATTTCGCCGCCTGGCCTTCAACACCACCTTGCTGCAGCGCTCGCTGGTAGGCGGCAGCTTGCAGCTGCAGGGCCTGGTCGATGATCCTACCCTGTTCGCCAAGCCGGAAGGCAAGTCCTTCCTGGCCCTGTTCCCCTTCCTGGCCGTGTCCGTGCGCCATCTTGACGAGCGCATGGAGCCGGCCAAGGAACAGTTGATCAATTTCAATGTCCGCAAGCTCGCCGGCGGCCCGGCCGGCTACTATGCAAAGTACCAGCAGGCGATCGAGGAAGTGCACGGAAAGTGGAAGTTGTATTCGGGCATTATTCCCGACAACGATGCGGGCTTGCGCCAGCAGCAGGAATCGGCCTGGAGCGATTACCGGCAAAGCCTGTCGCGCCACGGCTGGCAACCGGAAACGGTGCCGGCGCGCCGGCGCGCGGCCGTGGTCAATAACGTCCGCAAGAAGGTGCCTGTCGGGGCCAACTGGTACCCGGCCGACCAGTTCTCGTTCCGCCTGGCCGTCAAGCGCCGCTATGCGTCGGAAGCGGCCGGCAAGGGCTTGAACATCAAGGGCGACCGCATTCCTCCTGGCCTGTCCTTCCCCGCCTTCGTCGCGCGCCCGGGCATCCAGGCCGTGCTGCGCGACGGGCCGGATGGCGGCGACGGCAGCGAAGCGGCCAAGGGCTTGCGCTTGCCCAAGGGGGCCGTGGTGCAAGTTGCGTATGCGAGTCCGGCCGAATTCAGCCGTTTGTTCGACCAGTTCGCCGCGCGCCAGACGGCGGAACGGCTGGTGGAATATCGCGCCAGCCGCAGCGACTTCGAGGGCGGCGGCAAATACTTTACAGAGGGCAAGGAAGCGGCGCGCGCCGCCATCGTGCCGCCCGTGGCCCTGTTCTTCTCGCTGCTGGGCGCCATCGGCCACTTCTCGAAACTGCTGTACCTGGTCGCCACCGTCGTATTATTGCTGCTGGCGGCACGCCGGGGCGAGCAGGCCGGCGCCGATGGACAGCTGAGCCGCCGCTCCGCCTGGATCGCCACGGGCGTGCTGGCGACGGCGTTCCTGGGCATCTGGGGCATGCTGTCGCTGCTCGACAACAACGTCACGCGCAGCGAACTGTTCCGCCAAATGCTGGACTGGACGCGCCAGAGCGAGCCGGACAGCACGCGCTGGAACATCGCCGGCAAGGCCGCGCTGGCCAATATCACGCACGTCGTGGCCGTGGGACAAGGCTACAGCTACCCCGTCAACGAAGCGATCCGCATCAATGTTTTGCAGGGACTCGAATATGGTTATCACCCGGAAAAAAAATAAGGCGGCCGCACTGGTCTTGCTATTGAGCATGTTGAGCACGGCGGCCCAGGCCGACTGCCTGGGCATGCAGGTGCACGCCCACCGGGGCGCCGGCAATGCGCCGGAAAACTCGCTGAGCGCCCTGCGCAACACGTATTTCGGCACCTGGGACGGAGTCGAGACGGATTTGCAGCTGCTGGGCGACGGCAGCTGGGTGGTGCACCACGACCTGCTGACGGGCCGCGTCGTCGACACGGGCGCGCCGCGTACCGTCAAGCAATTGACGGCCGACGACTGGCGCGCCGCCAGCATGAAGAACCGCGGCGTGGCCACGCCGGAAACGCCGCCTTTCGTGAGCGACGTCGCCGACCTGGCGACGGCTTTCCCGAACAAGACCCTGAATGCGGAAATCAAGGACGTCGTGCCCTCGTGCGCCCCGATCGGCGCTCTGGTGGCGCAATTGCGCGGTGGCATCAAGCATGGCAACTGGTTCCTGACGTCGGGCGTGCCGAACAACCTCGTCTGCGCGCGCCGCGCCGACCCGCAAGGCTACCTGGGCTTGCTCGTGTTCGACGCGCGCAACGCGCAGGCGGCGGGCGCCAACAAGGTCAGCCGCTTTATCGCGAAGAATGCCCGCCCGCCCAGGCTGGACAAGCCCTGGCTGCAGCGCGTGCAGCAGCAGATCGGCATGCCCGTCGGCGTGCACGTCGATGCGCGCAGCCTGGATGCCAATCCGAACTTGCTGGCCGACGCGGCCACCCTGAACATGCCCGTCTTCGTCTACGCCGTCGATGGCGACTCGGCCCTGGCCGCCTCCCTCCGGCGTGCCCAGCAGCGCAGCCACCGCTGGCCCAGCGGCGTCATCCTCGATGGCAACCCCGAGACGTTTTGCGCGATGATGCAGTAGTTGCTTCCTCTCTGCTGCGTGGTCGTTTTGCCGCGCAGCAGACAGCGCTTCTTCCTGCCTGGAACCCCCTGTTTTGACGGTTGCTACGACAGCGTTCTTGCCGTATTTTTGCGCATTGCAGCATCGATAATGTTTGCATCGGGCGGACAGCTGGCATATAAATGTAATCGATTACATTTTATGCAGAACCCCATGCCAGCAACCGTTCCATCCTCTTTACCGACAGAAACTGTCTCCATCAGCGCCGTCGCCGCGCATGCGGGCGTGTCGGTGGCCACCGTTTCGCGCGTGATGAACGAGCAGAGCGGGGTGCGGGCGCCCACGCGCGACAAGGTGCTCGCGTCCGTGGCGGCGCTGGGCTACCGCATGAACCACCTGGCGCGCAGCCTGCGCACGGCCGAGAGCCGCATGCTGCTCACCATGGTGCCGGACGTGGGCAACCCCTTCTATGCGCAGATCGTGCGCGGCATCGACACGGTGGCGCGCGAGCACGGTTATTTCGTCCTGCTGTGCGACACGGGCGCCGACGCGGGGCGCGAGCGCTCGTATTTCGACCTGCTGCGCATGCACCGCGCCGACGGCGCCATCTGCCTGGACCCGGACACGGTGCAGCATGCCTTGTCGCACGAGTCTGCCAGCCTGCCGTGGGTGGCCTGCTGCGAATTCGATCCCGGCGTGGCCGTGCCCTATGTCGGCATCGACAACCACCGGGCCGCGTCCGATGCCGTCGCGCATTTGTTGTCGCGCGGCCATACGCGCATCGGCCTGATCAATTCGGATGAGCGCTACCTGTATGCGCGGCAACGCCAGCAAGGCTATCTGGACACCCTGGCGGCCGCCGGACTGCCCGTGCAGCCGCAATGGGTGCGCACCGTGCAAAGCCTCGACTACGGGGCCGGCACGCAGGCGGCGCTGGACATGATGGCGGGACCGGATGCGCCCACGGCCATCTTTGCCGTCTCCGACACGCTGGCCATCGGCGTGCTGAGCGCGCTGCGCCAGCTGAACAAGCGGGTGCCCGAGGACGTGGCCGTCATCGGCTTCGACGATATCGCCATCGCCGCGCAGATGGACCCCGGCCTCACCACCATCGCCCAGCCCATGCGCGAACTGGGCGAGACGGCGGCCCGTCTGCTCTTGCAGCGCTTGGCGGACCCGGCGGCGCAGGTGCCGGGCGTGCTGCTGAACCATCATCTGGTCTTGCGAGGGAGTGCATAGTGAGCGTAGCCGTCGGTTTCGAGGGAGTCTGCAAGGATTTCGGCCCCGTGCGCGTCCTGCATGGCGTCAGCTTTACCCTGGCGCCCGGGCGCGTGTATGGCTTGCTGGGCGAAAACGGCGCCGGCAAGTCGACCCTGATGAAAATCCTCGCCGGCTACGAAGGCGTGAGCGAGGGGCAATTGCTGATCGATGGCCAGCCCCGGCGCTTCGCCAGTTCGCGGGCGGCAGAGGCCGCCGGCATCGTGCTGATCCACCAGGAATTCAACCTGGCCGAGCACCTGACGGTGGCGCAAAACATGTTTTTAGGCCACGAAAAGACGCGGGGCTGGCTGCTCGACGAGGCCGCCATGCGGGAAGAGGCATCGCGCTACCTGAAGCAGGTGGGGCTGGACGTGTCGCCCGAGACGAAAATCCGCGACCTGATCGTGGCTGAAAAGCAGCTGGTGGAAATCGCCAAGGCCCTGTCGCGCCGCGCCCGCTTTTTGATCATGGACGAGCCGACGGCCACCCTGACGTCGTCGGAAACCCAGCGCCTGTTCGCCGTCATGGCGCAGCTGAAAAGCGATGGCGTCACCATCCTCTACATTTCCCACAAGCTCGACGAAGTGGAACGCAACACGGACGAAGTCATCGTCATGCGCGACGGGCGCTTCGTCACGCGCGAGCCGACGGCCAGCCTCACGCGCCAGCAGATGGCGAACCTGATGGTGGGGCGCGAATTGTCCGACATGTTCCCGGCCAAGGCGGCGCTGGCGAAAGAAGCTCCTGTGTTGCTGAAAGTCGAGGGGCTGACGGTGCCGGGTTGGTCCAGGGACCTGTCCTTCGAGGTGCGCGCCGGTGAAGTGCTGGGCTTTGCGGGCCTCGTGGGCGCGGGGCGCACGGAATCGTTCGAAGCGCTGCTGGGCTTGCGTCCGCGCAGCGCGGGGTTGATCCATCTCAATGGCCAGGCCGTGGACATCCGCACGCCCAGGCAAGCCATGCAGCACGGCATGACGTATCTGAGCGAAGACCGCAAGGGCAAGGGCTTGCACGTGAACCTGGGCTTGCGGGAAAACCTCACCCTGATGACGATGGAGCGCTATGCGCGGCCCTGGCTCGATGTGGCCGGCGAGAAAGCGGCGCTGGCCCAGGCCGTGCTTGATTTCAATATCCGCACGGGCGACCTCGACAGCCGCGCGCGCATGCTGTCGGGCGGCAACCAGCAAAAGCTGGCGCTGGCGAAATACCTGCATTCGGACCCCCGTGTCGTCGTGCTCGACGAGCCGAGCCGTGGCGTGGACGTGGGCGCCAAGCGCGACATTTACTTTTTGATTCACCGCCTGGCCGCCGAAGGGCGCGCCGTGATCGTGATTTCCTCCGAACTGATCGAATTGATCGGCCTGTGCCACAGAGTCGCGGTGATGCGCGCCGGCACCCTGCAAGCCACCCTGTCTGCTGACCACCTGACCGAAGAGGAGTTGATTGCCCATGCAACCGGCACGCACTGACAACACTGTATCCACCGGCGCCACCAGCGCCAGCATCGCCAGGCTGGGCGCGCGCATCAAGGGTTTCGGCCCCGTGCTGGGCCTGTTATCTCTGTGCATCGCGGGCACCTTGCTCAACGGCGACTTCGCCACCGTGGACAACCTGATGAACGTGCTCACGCGCACGGCTTTTATCGGCATCATCGCCGTCGGCATGACTTTTGTCATCATTTCGGGCGGCATCGATCTGTCTGTCGGTTCGATGGCGGCCCTGATCGCCGGCTGTATGATCTATTTCATGAATGCGCTGGCGCAAGGGGCCGGGGGGAATCTCGCCCCCATCACCATGCTGGTGCTGGGCATCGCCATGGCATTGATCCTGGGCGCGGGCTTCGGCCTCATGCATGGCTTGCTTATCAGCAAGGGCAATATCGAACCCTTCATCGTTACTCTGGGTACGCTCGGCATCTTCCGCGCCGTGCTCACTTACCTGGCCGACGGCGGCGCGCTGACCCTGGATGCCACCCTGTCCGAGCTGTACAGCCCCGTCTACTACACGAGCGTGCTGGGCGCGCCCATCCCCATCTGGATTTTCCTCTTTGTCGCGGCGGCCGGCGCCGTCATCCTGAACCGCACGACGTTCGGCCGCCACGTGCAGGCGATTGGTTCCAACGAGCAAGTGGCGCGCTATGCGGCCATCAACGTCGACCGGGTGAAGATCGCCACCTACATGCTGCTGGGCGTGTGCGTGGGCATCGCCACGGTGCTGTACGTGCCGCGCCTGGGCTCGGCCACGCCGACGACGGGCCTGCTGTGGGAACTGGAAGCCATCGCCGCCGTCGTTGTGGGCGGCACGGCCCTGAAAGGGGGAGAAGGGCGCATCGTCGGCACCGTCATCGGTGCCATCCTCTTGTCCGTGATCAGCAATATCCTGAATTTGACCAGCATCATCAGTGTCTACCTGAATGCCGCAGTGCAAGGCGTGGTGATCATTGCCGTCGCCTTCCTGCAGCGGGGCCGCAAATAAAACCACAGCGGCGTTCTGAAAGGGCGGCCAACGGGCGCCCACAACCTTGGAGGAGAGCAGCATGAAGAGCTTTATACGGGTAGCAGGGATGGCAGTGCTGGTGATGCAGGCGTGGGCGCTGCCGATGGGGCCGGCGCAGGCGGCCGACAAGCTGGTCGTCGGCGTGGCCATTCCCACGGCCACGCACAGTTTCACGTCCGGCATCGTCTGGTGGGCCAACCAGGCCAAGGCGGAACTGGAAAAGGCCCATCCGGGGCTGAAGATCATCGTCAAGACGGCCGCCACGGCGCCCGAGCAGGCGAATCAGCTGCAGGACATGTTGACGGTGAACAAGATCAACACCCTGGTGATCTTCCCCATCGAGTCGGCGTCCCTGACGCAGCCCGTGGCGCAGGTGAAGAACAAGGGCGTGTACGTGACGGTGGTGGACCGCGGCTTGACCAACACGCAGTCGCAGGATGCGTATATCGCGGGCGACAACACGGCCTTCGGCAAGCTGCCGGCCGAATATTTGGCGAAAAGCCTGAATGGCAAGGGCAATATCGTCGTGCTGCGCGGCATGCCCACCACTCTGGACAACGAGCGCTTTGACGCCTTCAGTGCCGTCATGAAAGGCCATCCCGACATCAAGGTGCTCGACGCCAAGTACGGCAACTGGAACCGCGACGACGCCTTCAAGGTCATGCAGGATTACCTGACCCGCTTCAAGCACATCGACGCCGTCTGGGCCGCCGACGACGACATGGCCATCGGCGTGCAGAAAGCCATCGCGCAAGCCAAGCGCACGGACATCAAGCAGGTGTTCGGCGGCGCGGGCGCGAAGGGCGCCGTCAAGAAGATCATGGACGGCTCCGACCCGCTGATCGTGGCCGACGTGTCGTACTCGCCGAAGTTCATGTACGACGCCATCAAGCTGACGACGGAAGCGCGCCTGAAAGGTGATAAATTGCCGGCCAACACCATCATCCCCTCGGTGCTGATCACGCGCGAGAACGCCAAGCAGTTCTACTTTCCGAACTCGCCTTTTTAACGACACCCCAAAACAAGGGCTGGGGTCGTACCCTTAGGGTACGACCCCGGGTTTCGGTTTGGGTTAACAGGACATTGACATGAAAACCATCCAGGGCCCGGCCATCTTCCTGGCCCAGTTTCTCGGCGACGCGCCGCCGTTCGATTCGCTCGAGCACCTGGCGCAATGGGCGGCCGGCCTGGGCTATAAGGGTTTGCAGCTGCCCACGGCGCCGCGCCTGTTTGATCTGGAGCAGGCGGCCAATAGCCAGCAGTACTGCGACGACGTGCAAGCCCTGCTGGCGCGCCACGGCTTGCAGGTGACGGAACTGTCGACGCATCTGCAGGGCCAGCTGATCGCCGTGCATCCCGCCTACGATGCGCTGTTCGACGGCTTTGCGCCCGAGCACGTGCGCGGCGACTCTGCCGCGCGCACGGCCTGGGCCACGCAGCAGCTGCTGTGGGCGGCCACCGCCTCGCAGCGCCTGGGATTGAGGGCGCACGTGACGTTTTCCGGCGCGCTGGCGTGGCCGTATCTGTATCCGTGGCCGCAGCGTCCCGCGGGCCTGGTGGAAACGGCGTTCGCCGAACTGGCCAAACGCTGGCTGCCCATCCTCGACGCCTTCGACGCGGCCGGCGTGGACCTGTGCTATGAACTGCATCCGGGCGAGGACTTGCACGATGGCGTGACCTTCGAGCGCTTCCTGGCCGCCGTCGACGACCACCCGCGCGCGTCCATCTTGTACGACCCCAGCCACTTCGTGCTGCAGCAGCTCGACTATCTCGCTTTCATCGACATCTACCATGCGCGCATCAAGGCTTTCCACGTCAAGGATGCGGAATTCCGGCCCAACGGGCGCCAGGGCGTGTATGGCGGCTATGGCGACTGGCAGGACCGGGCAGGGCGCTTCCGCTCGCTGGGCGACGGGCAGATCGACTTCAAGGCGATCTTCTCGAAGATGGCGCAGTACGACTTTCCCGGCTGGGCCGTGCTGGAATGGGAATGCTGCCTGAAGCACCCGGAGGATGGCGCGGCCGAAGGGGCGCGTTTCATCCGCGAACACATCATCCATGTGGCCGAGCACGCGTTCGACGATTTCGCGGGCAGCGCGGTTGACCAGGATCAAATTCATCACTTGCTTGGCTTGAAATAGGGAGAAGACATGCAGCGACGCTTACGGCTGGGCATGGTAGGGGGCGGGCAGGGCGCGTTCATCGGCGCCGTGCACCGCATCGCGGCGCGCATCGATGACCAGTATGAACTGGCGGCGGGCGCCCTGTCGTCCGACCCGCAGCGCGCGCGCGACAGCGGCGCCGCGCTGCATCTGGCGCCGGAGCGCTGCTACAGCGATTACCGCGCCATGGCGCAGGCGGAAGCCGCGCGCGCGGACGGCATCGAGGCCGTCGCCATCGTCACGCCCAACCATTTGCATGCGCCCGTCGCCACGGCTTTCCTGGAAGCGGGCATCCACGTGATCTGCGACAAGCCGCTGGGCATTTCGCTTGCGGAAGGCCAGGCGCTGGCGGCCCTGGCGCAGCGGAAAAACCTGCTGCTGGCCCTCACGCATACCTACAGCGGCTATCCGCTGCTGCGCCATGCCCGGGCCATGGTCGAGGCGGGCGACATCGGCGAACTGCGTCTCGTGCAGGTGGAGTATTCGCAGGACTGGCTGGCCGACGCCATCGCGGCCGGGGGCATGTGCGAGGGCAACTGGCACAACGACCCGCGCAAGGCGGGGCCGGGCGGCGTCCTGCTCGACGTGGGCTTGCACGCCTATCACCTGGCGCAGTTCGTCAGCGGCCAGACACCGCAGCAGGTGCTGGCGGAATTGTCCACCTTCGTGCCGCACCGCAGCCTGGACGACCACGTGCAGGTGATGCTGCGCTATGCCAGCGGCGCCAGGGGCACGCTGTGGGCCAGCCAGGTGGCGACGGGCTGCGAAAACACGGTGCGCCTGCGTCTGTTCGGCAGCAAGGCGCAACTGGACTTCGACCAGGAACAGCCGAACGCGCTGTGGTTCACGCCGCAGGGCGGCAACCGCCAGCTGCTGCGCCCGGGCCGGGTCGACAGCGCCGCCGCGCGCCACGCCACGCGCGTGCCGGCCGGCCATCCGGAGGGGTACCTGGAAGCGTTCGCCCAGCTGTACCTGGATGCGGCCCTGCATATCCGCGCGCTGCAAACGGGCCAGCCCGTGCCCGAGGCGGCGCGCTGGCTGCCCACCGTGGCGGACGGCGTGGCGGGCCTGGCCTTTGCCGAGGCCGTGCTGCGCAGCCATGCGGATGGCGCCCGCTGGACCACGCTGGCGGACTGGTAAACTGGGCGCATGCACGCGCCCTTACCCCCCACCCCGTTTACCGTCACCCTCGTCCCGCAGGGCTGGCAATTCCCTGCCGAGGCCGGCACCACGGTGCTGGCCGCCGCCGAGCTGGCGGGCATCCGCCTGCTCAGTTCCTGCCGCAACGGCACCTGCCGCACCTGTTTGTGCCACATGCCTGAGGGCAAGATCCGCTACACGGTGGACTGGCCCGGCATCAGCCCCGATGAACGCCTCGACGGCTACATCCTGCCCTGCGTGGCCGTGGCCGAAAGCGACCTCACCTTGCAGGCGCGGGCCGTGCGCAAGTGAGAGCGTGAGAATTTGTTATATTTCATCAATATTATCCATGTTATAAGAGTCGTTCAGGCTTCGAGAAGCGCTCCATGTCGGAGTGACGTGAAGCCTCACCATGGGTAGCGGATGAAGACATTCTTCTTGACAGCAGTGCGGGCGGCAACACCGCCACTGGCGGTATTGGC
>NZ_RFSK01000111.1 GCF_009923995.1 Janthinobacterium sp.
TGCAGGTGCGCAACCGCGAAGGCGGCGGCCTGGCGTTCCAGATCAGTTTGCCGGCGGTGTAGGAGACACCCGGCGCAGGCAGGTGGACGATCGTCTCGGCCTGGCCATCGTCGACCGCGTCCTGCTGCGCCACGGCGCCGAACTGCAGGTGCGCAACCGCGAAGGCGGCGGCCTGGCGTTCCAGATCAGTTTGCCGGCGGTGTAGGCCGGCATGCCGGGGTCAGTCCCGTCGGGCCTGACCCCGCGCCATCAGGCGGACGCCTGCTCCTGCGCCAGCAATTTATTCATCAGCAATTCCGTCGCCCCGTAGCCGTACAGGGAATCGCTTTCCATGCCCGGCGTGTCGAAAGGGATCGATTCTTCGCGGTCCAGCTTGGCCGGGTCCGCGTCCGCATAGCTGGCGCGCCAGGCGCGCTGCAGGGATTCGTTGCGGCGGATGAAGGCGGGCATGGGCCAGGCGTCGCGCTCCCAGTGGCGGCTGTCGCCCAGCAGGGGCCAGCGCTCGTTGAGCAGGGCCATGTCGCCCGTGCGCAGGCGGCGCACGGCCTGTTCCGGCCGCAAGCCTTCCAGTTCGTCCAGGCCCGGCAAGGTATCGCGCTTCGGCCCGAACATATACGCCAGCATGATGCGTCCGGCAGGCGCCGTGCGCGCCACCACGCCGACGGCATAGCCGCCGCCCGGCAGGGGCACGGCAAACCAGCTGCCTTCTCGGTATGGTAATGATTTCATTTCTGCAAACTCCCCCAAAATCGTGATCGGGGCACAGTCTACGCGAAACGGCGCCGGGGTGGCGTATGGTACGCCACAGCAACAAACCAATAGTTACAGCACGTTCTGATCGTAATGGTACTGCGCCACGATGGGACCCGCCTTGAACAGCGCTTCCTTCATTTCCTTGTCCAGGCGGGCGTCGCGGCGGCGCATCCATTCCAGCAGCATGGCCACTTCCTTGCGGCTCGTGTCGCCCGCATGGGCCAGCACGCGGCGTAGTTCCGGGTCCGTGCAGGCCTCGAAGCGCTGGCTGTTCAGGTCCAGCGCCTGCAGCGCGGCGATGGCGGCGCCGATGGCGCGGTGCATGTCCAGCGCCGTGGCGGGCAGGTCGGATTCTTCCAGTGGGAGGGTGGTCATGCGCATTCCTTTTCGCGTGGTGGGTGACATCGGCTGCATTCTCCGCCGCGCGGGCGAAAAGCTCAAGCGTCCACGACACGATTCCACCCGTTCGGCCATAATCATGGCTCGGCAGCAGCCTACCCTACACATCCGCAGCGGGAGCCCCATGTTCAATTTCGACTTTTACAATCCAACGCAAATCCTCTTCGGCCAGGGCCAGATCGCCGGCATCGCGGCCCTGATCCCGCCCGGGGCCAGAGTACTCATGACCTACGGCGGCGGCAGCATCAAGCAGAACGGCGTCTACGATGAAGTCCGGGCGGCGCTGGCCGGCCACACGGTGCTGGAATTTGCCGGCATCGAACCCAATCCCAGCTATGAAACGCTGATGCAGGCCGTGGCCCTCGTGAAAAGCGAGCGCATCGACTTCCTGCTGGCCGTCGGCGGCGGTTCCGTGGTCGACGGCACCAAGTTCATCGCCGCCGCCGCCCTGCACGACGGCGAGGCCTGGGACATCCTGGCCAAGGGCGGCAAGATCGTCGAAGCCGCCCTGCCCTTCGGCACGGTCCTGACCTTGCCGGCGACGGGTTCGGAAATGAATGGCTCGGCCGTGATCACGCGCAAGGCGACGCAGGAAAAGCGCTCCTTCATGAGCCGCAAGGTGTATCCTAAATTTTCCGTGCTGGACCCCACGAAAACGTTTACCTTGCCGCTGCGCCAGGTGGGCAACGGCGTCGTCGATGCGTTTGCGCACGTGATGGAGCAATACCTGACCTACCCCGTCAATGCCTCCGTGCAGGACCGCTTCGCCGAAGGCATTTTGCTGACCCTGATCGAGGAAGGACCGAAGGCCCTGTCGCAGCCGGACGACTACGATGTGCGCGCCAACGTGATGTGGAGCGCCACCCTGGCCTTGAACGGCCTGATCGGCGTGGGCGTGCCGCAGGACTGGTCCACGCACGCCATCGGCCACGAATTGACGGCCCTGTACGAACTCGACCACGCGCAGACCCTGGCCATCATCCTGCCCAGCATGCTGCGCGTGCGCAAGCAGGCCAAGCGCGCCAAGCTGCTGCAGTACGCGGCCCGCGTGTGGGGCCTCGATGGCGGCGACGAGGATGGCCGCATCGAGGCCGCCATCGCCCGCACGGAATTCTTCTTCCGCCACATGGGCGTCAAGACGCGCCTGGCCGACTACGGCCTGAACCATGCCAGCGTGGACGCCGTCGTGTCCGCCCTGGAAGCGCACGGCATGACGGCCCTGGGCGAGCAGCGCGAGGTGACGCCGGAAGTCAGCCGCAAGGTGCTGGAACTGAGTCTGTAGTTTCGCACGACACTGTTGTAAAACGGTCAGCCAGGGGGACAGCTGGCCGTGGTTCATGCTAAGCTGTCATTTCGCTAGGGGTCCTGGAGCTGTCATCCGGGTGAGAGATACCCTTCGTACCTGATCTGGATAATGCCAGCGAAGGAAAGCGCAAAGTACCTCCCTCCTTTGATAGCTCCTGCGTTGGCGCCAGCCGAACAAGCAGCCTGCCGTGCTCTTTCCCGAGACGGCCTGAACCACGAGCAATCTATGTCCACACCGAATTTATCTGCGCATTTTTCCCGTCCTGTATTGACCCTGGCCATCCTGCACGCGTTTGCCGCGCCCGCCCTGGCTGCCGACACCGTCGGCGAAGCCGCCGAGCCACAGTCCCAAAGCATGGCCGAAGTGGTCGTCACGGCCAGCAAGGCCCCGGCCGCCAAGCGCGCCTCCGTCGGCGGCTTTGCCGATGCGCCGCTGCTGCAGACGCCGGCCGCCGTCACCGTGATCGGGCAAAAAGAGCTGCAAGACTTGCAAATCCGCAACCTCAGCGACGCCGTCAAGCTGGACGCCAGCATCAACGATTCCTACAACGCCGTCGGCTATGCGGAGCAATTCACCATCCGCGGCTTTGAACTCGACAACAATTCCAGCTACCGCAAGGATGGCGTGGCCATTCCCGGCGACACGCAGATTCCGCTGGAAAACAAGGAACGCATCGAAGTGCTGAAAGGCCTGGCCGGCTTGCAGGCAGGCATGGCCGCGCCGGGCGGCGTGATCGACTTCATCGTCAAGCGCCCCACCGCCGCCCCGCTGCGCACCGTCACCGTGGAAGCGCGCGAGCGGGGCACCCTGTACGGCGCCGTCGACCTGGGCGGCCGCCTGGAAGACCGGCGCTTCGGCTACCGCGTCAACGTGGCGGCCGAGCGCCTGCGCTCCTACATCCAGGGCGCCGACGGCAACCGCAAGTTCATTTCCGGCGCCTTCGACTGGCAGATTTCGCCCCAGGCCCTGCTGCAGCTCGATGCCGACTACCAGGACAAGGCGCAGGTGACGGCGCCCGGCTTCCAGCTGCTGAGCAATGGCAGCCTGCCGGCGAACGTCAGCGCCGACACCATGCTCAACAAGCAGCCGTGGACGCATCCGGTGGAAACCGTCACCAGCAACCTGGGCCTGCGCTTCCAGTACGCCTTCAATGACGACTGGCACGCCACCCTCTCGGCCAACCAGCACTCGTTCAAGCGCGACGACTACACGGCGTATCCGTATGGCTGCAGCCCGGAAGGCTGGAACCCCGTGTTCTGCAGCAATGGCGATTTTTCCGTATGGGACTTCCGCAGCCTCGGTGAAACGAAAAAGCCCCTGAGCGCGCAAGCCATGCTCCAGGGCAAGTTCGCCACGGGCAGCCTGCGCCATGAATTCACGGCCGGCGTATCGTATTTCAACCGCAAGGACCGCGCCGGCCTGTACGTCTATGATGAAGTGGGCATCAGCAACATCTACCACCCCGTCGTCGTGGCCCCGTCCACTGGCGTCACGGGCCCCGTGCGCCTGGTGCGCAACGACAAGGAAAAATCCGTCTTCGTGCAGGACATCGTCAGCCTGGGCCAGAACTGGAAACTGCATGGCGGCTTGCGTCATATCGATGTGGACGGCTACCAGTACGTGCTGAAGGCAGCGACGGAAATCCGCGCCAAACACGACTTCCTGCTGCCCAACGTGGCGCTGGTGTACAACCCGCAAGACAATATCGCCGTGTATGCATCCTACTCGCACGGCATGGAACATGGCGGCACGGCCGACCGCTATGCCAACAATGCCAACGTGGAACTGACGCCGAGCCGCTCGAAACAGCTGGAGTTCGGCGTGAAGGCGGATGTGACGGCGGACCTCATGGTCGCGGCCAGCCTGTTCCAGATCCGCAAGGGCCTGGAATTCAACCAGTACCTCGACAGCAGCATGAGCACCTACAACTTCGTGCGCGCAGGCCAGGCCCAGCACCGCGGCCTGGAACTGTCGGCCCAGGGCAAGGCCAGCGCCAACCTGAGCCTGGGCGCCTCGCTCACGGCCCTGAACAGCCAGCAGTCCGGCACGGGCAATGCGGACCTGGACGGCAAGCGCGTGCCCAACGTGCCGGCCCTGAAGGCGGCCGTGCGCGCCGACTATGCCGTGCCGCAGGTGGCGGGCCTGAACGTGAATGGCAGCTGGGAATATGCGGGCAAGAAGGCCTTTGAATTCAGCAACACCACCTTCGTGCCCTCGTACAGCGTGTTCAACCTCGGTGCCGCCTATGCCACGCGCCTGGCGGGCACGCCGGCCGTGCTGCGCGCCACCGTCAACAACGTGACGGACAAGTTCTACTGGCGCGACGTGACGCCGGATGCGGGCGGCTACCTGTTCCCGGGCGCCAGCCGCACCTTCAAGGTATCGGCGCAGTTCGACTTCTAAGCGGGGGGATGGGCAGGCGCCGCAGCGAGCGCCTGCTGCAGCAGGGGCGCCGCCTGGGCCAGGCGCGCCTCCAGGCTGTCGTGCAGCACGTGGTAGGCGATGCCGCGCGTATCGAGCTCGTCGAGCAGCAGGCGGTAGATCAGCTGGCGCACGGCTTCCGACTCGCGCTGCAGGCCATCGGCCACCCACGGACTGTCGGGCGCCGTCACCAGCGTCAGGTCGTACTGCGTGGCAGCGGCCAGGGCCGCCAGCCGCGCATCGGCGCCGCCAAAATAATGGCGGCTGTAGACCACCGTCATCAACGGCGTCGTGTCGCAGAACAGGAAGCGCTTCGCGTGCGCGGCAGCGGCCGCCTCGCGCTCGACTTGCGTTAGCGCAATCCCATACTGGTCTTCCGCGACGGGCACCCTGCCCTGGCTTTCCACGAATTCACGCAGGTATTCCGGTACCCAGACGCTGCCGTAGCGCTCGGCCAGCGCGGCCGCCAGGGTCGACTTGCCCGACGATTCCGCGCCCAGGATGGCCACGCGCACGCAGTGCGCCGTCACTTGAGGACCATCGCGCCGGGCGCGGCCGGCGCCGACTTGCGCCACGCCAGCAGGCCGATGACGGCCATCACGACGAAGAAGGCATACAGGACGGCCGTCAGGGTCAGGCCCTTGTGCACGTACAGCCACACATACAGCACGTCGACGATGATCCAGGCGACCCAGTTTTCCAGTTTCTTGCGCGACAGCAGGAACTGTCCCACCAGGCTGCCGGCCGTGAGGAAGCCGTCCGCGTGCGGCACGTCCGTGTCCGTCGTCGTCAGCAGCCAGGCGATGAGCAGGAAGCCCGCCAGCCAGCCCGCGGCGCAGGCTAGCCAGCCCCGTCCGTCCAGGCGCGTGACGGGCAGGGTCTTGCCGCCGCTGGCCGGGTGCAGCCACTGGTACCAGCCCCAGAACGAGACGCTGATGAACAGCAGCTGCAGGGCCATGTCGCCATACAGGCGCGACTCGAAGAACACGAAGCCATAGGCGGCAGAGGAAATGATGGCGAACAGCCACGCCCAATGATTCTGGCGGATGTTCAGCGCCACGGTTGTCAGTGCCAGGACAAAGGAAATCAGTTCAAGCGGCGTGGTGGCAAAACCCAGCAGTAGCAGCGTATCGTTCATGAGATCGGAAAGGGAGGCGGGGGATGAGGCTGGTGGCGCAGTATGCAATACCGGGCATGAATAAGCAAGATTGCCCCTGCCGTCCTCGCCCCTGCCGTCGTCCTGCTTCCCGCTCAGGCGAAGCCGCGCCTGGCCGCGCGCGCCAGCGAGCGCCGCACGATCAGCTTGTGGAACGGCCGGATCAGCAGGATGTAGGCGCGCCCCACCCCGTTATGGCAATGCACGACGCTGGAAACAGTCACGCTGCCATGCCGTCCCACATTCCTGTCGCGCAGCACCGACAGGCGGAAATCGAGGTGGCTGTCATCCTCGCCCAGGATGATCTCGTCGTCGCTGACGCTATAAATGCGGAAGATGCCGATGCGCTTGCCTGGCTTGGCTTCCAGCTGTTTCGCCGTCTGGATGCCGAAGCGCGCGACGATGGCGTCGCGCAGCACCATCAGCTTGCGCGCCCAGCCCGGCTGGCTGCCCAGCACGATGCGCGCCAGGCCGGGCATGTCCATCTGCCGCGCCTGCGCCGTGGGCAAGGCGACGGCATAGGCGTCAGCCAGGTTGCTTCCAGCATACAGGGGCGCGATGCCGGCGCCGGGCGGCAAGGCCACGGCGCGTACCGCCTCGTGCTGGACCAGCTTGTTCATCTCTTGCATGCGATCTCCATGTTTTCAGTGATAACATGGTCATCATACACGACAATGTGAACAGCATTAACATTCAATGACTACAGCAACGGGCAACACCAGCACCTATCACCACGGCAACCTGCGCGACACCCTGCTCGCCGCCGCCATCGCCCAGTTGGCGCAACAGAGCGACGCCGCCCTCTCGCTGCGCGAACTGGCCCGCACGGCGGGCGTGTCGGTCGCCGCCGTGTACCGCCACTTCCCCAGCAAGGAAGCCCTGCTGGCCGAGGTGGCCGCGGCCGGCTTCGCCAGCCTGGTCGCCAAATGGGAAACGGAATTGCCGCCGCCGGGCAGCCTGCCGGCCGAGCAGCGTTTCCAGCTGCTGGGCCAGCAATACATCGAATTCGCCCTGGCCGCGCCCGCCCACTACCGGCTGATGTTCGAGCACCAGGACGTGCGCCAGTTCCCCGTACTGCAGGCGGCGGCGCAGGCCTGCTTCCAGTACGTGCTGCAAACGGCGGGCGCGGCCGTGCGCGAGGCGGGCGCCGACCCGCGCTGGGAACGCGCCGCCGCCAGCGCCGGCTGGTCGCTGGGCCACGGCTACGTCATGCTGCTCCTGAGCGGCCGCCTGGCCATGACGGACGGCGGCGACGAGCTGTCGCCGGCCATGGTGCCGCGCTTTTTCCAATTGCCGGTGGAGGCGCTGACGCCGGCACCGCTGTCCTGAATCCTGTCCATCTCCCTTATGACAGAGATCGTGAACGTCAAGCGTCAGACGGGATCTGAAGGGACGCATCCATCAAATGCCACGTCACCTCGTCGTCAGGCAAATCGAGCAGCCAGTCGCGGCGCGGTTGCGG
>NZ_RFSK01000112.1 GCF_009923995.1 Janthinobacterium sp.
TCTTCCAGCGTGGGCCGGGGTGCCCGCGGCGCGAACGCCGTGCCGGGCCAGCTGATGTCATTGATGCCGATCAAAACGATCACCGCGCGCACGCCCTGGCGCTGAACACGCCCCCCGTCCATGCGGCCGCCCCCGCACCCGCCTGGCTGGCCAGCTGGACGGCCAGTCCGCAAGCCGTGTGGGACGCCGGCTTCCTCTTCCCCAGCAACGTGCCCGCCGTGCTGCACGGGCACACCGTACGCCAGGTAGCCCGCATCAGCGTGGGCGGCCCCCGCGTGCGCATCGTGCTGTCGAATGCCTATGGCAAGGTGCCGCTGCACGTGGGCGCGGCCACCGTGGCCCTGGCGGACGGCGCATCGGCGATCCGCCCGGGCAGCCTGCGCACGCTGACCTTTGCCGGCCAGCCTGCGGCCACGGCGGCGCCGGGCGCGCCCCTCGTCAGCGACCCCGTCGACCTGTCCGTGCCGGATCTGGCGCGGCTGACGGTGAGCGTCCACCTGCCGCAGTCCAGCCCGGTATCCACGTTTCACTGGGACGGGCGCGAAACGGCATGGATCGCCCCCGGCGAGCAGACGCGGGCCGCCCGCATCGATGCCGCGCAAGCCGGCGTGCAGACCACCACGGCGCGCCTGCTGCTCAGTGCCATCGAAGTCGAGGCCACGCCGGCGGCGCAAGCCGTGGCCATCCTCGGCGATTCGATTACCGATGGCGCCAGCGCCAGCCTGGGGATGGATGCGCGCTGGCCCGATTTCCTCGCCGCCCGACTGGCGCCGCAGGGCGTGGCCGTGCTGAACGCGGGCATTTCCGGCGGGCGGCTGTTATCCGACGGCATGGGCGAGAAGGCCCTGGCCCGCTTCGGGCGCGACGTGCTGGACCAGCCGGGCGTGCGCGCGGTGATCGTTTTGATCGGCATCAATGACATCAGCTGGCCCGGCACGGCGTTCGCGCCGCGGGCACCCCGGCCCACGCTGGAAGAATTGACTAACGGCTACGCCCGGCTGGTGGCCCAGGCGCGCCGCCGCGGCGTGCGCGTCATCGGCGCCACCCTGACGCCATTCGCCGGCGCCCTGCCCGGCACGCCCCTGGACGACTATTACCAGCCGGAGAAAGATGCGCTGCGCCAGCAGCTGAACGCGTGGATACGCGCCAGCGGCAGCTTTGACGCCGTGCTGGACTTCGACGCGTGGGCGCGCGACCCGGCCCATCCGCAGCGCCTGCTGCCCGCCTACGATTCGGGCGACCACCTGCACCCGGGCGATGCGGGCAACCGGGCGCTGGCGGAAAAGATAGACCTGTCGCTACTGTTTGACCGGGATCAGTCGCCCAGTCCCGCGTACAGGGCCGTGCTCAGGTAGCGCTCGCCGAACGACGGAATGATGGTGACGATGGTCTTGCCCGCGTTTTCCGGACGGCGCGCCACCTGCAGGGCGGCCCACAGGGCGGCGCCCGACGAAATGCCCACCAGCAAACCTTCATCGCTGGCGGCCAGGCGCGCCGTGGCGAAGGCGTCGTCGTTCTTCACGCAGATGATTTCATCGTAGATGGCCGTGTTCAGGATCTGCGGCACGAAGCCGGCGCCGATGCCCTGGATGGGGTGCGGCCCTTTCGTGCCTTTCGACAGCATCGGCGACGCTTCCGGTTCCACGGCAATCACTTGCACGCCGGGCTTGCGCTCCTTCAGCACTTCGCCGATGCCGGTAATGGTGCCGCCCGTGCCCACGCCCGCGACGACGATGTCCACCTGACCGTCCGTGTCGCGCCAGATTTCCTCGGCCGTCGTGGCGCGGTGGATGGCGGGATTGGCGGGATTGTTGAATTGCTGCAGCATCAGGTAGCGCGGGTCGGCCGCGACCAGCTCCTCGGCCTTGCGGATGGCGCCCAGCATGCCTTCGCTGCCCGGCGTGAGCACCAGCTCGGCACCGTAGGCGCGCAGCAGGATGCGCCGTTCGCGGCTCATGGTATCGGGCATGACGAGGGTGCAGCGGTAGCCGCGCGCGGCGCACACCATGGCCAGGGCGATGCCCGTGTTGCCGCTGGTGGGTTCGACGATGATGGTGTCGGCATGGATCTTGCCGGCGCTTTCCGCGGCGACGATCATGGACAGGCCGATGCGGTCCTTGACGCTGTGGGCGGGATTGTAGAATTCGAGCTTGGCGAGGATGGTGGCGACGCTGCCGGCGGCGATGCGGTTGATGCGCACCAGGGGGGTGTTGCCGACCAGTTCAGTGACGTCGTTGGCGATGTTCATGGGAATCTCCACAGCGGTATCAGAAAATCCCAGTCTACCGCTTTTTCACGGCAGCGCACGCGGTGCGCTGCCGAAACTGAACAATTACTTAACGTCCAGCAATTCCACGTCGAAGATCAGTGCCGAGTTCGGCGGAATGTCGCCATTGCCGGCGCCGCGGGGACCGTAGGCCAGCTCGCCCGGAATGATCAGGGTGCGCTTGCCGCCCACTTTCATGCCGGCCACGCCCTGGTCCCAGCCCTTGATGACCATGCCCTTGCCCAGCTGGAAGTCGAACGGGCCACGGCCCACGGAGCTGTCGAACTGCTTGCCGCGCGAATTTTTCGCCAGCGGACGGTACAGCCAGCCCGTGTAGTGCACGACGACGGTATTGCCGGCCGATGCTTCCTTGCCCGTGCCGACCTTGTTGTCGATGAGGATCAATTTATCGGCGGCGGGGCCGGGGCTCATCGATACGGCGGAGGCGGGAACAGGTGCCGGCGCCTGTGCCTGCGCCAGCGACGCGGCGACGGAGCAGATCAGGGCAAACAAAACGGAGCTACGCGTCATGATGTATTCTTTCATTGAGTGTCGGTGAGATCCCTGCAAGCGCCGGTGAGCACGGCAGGGAAGGCCAATGATAGCAAACCGCCGCAACGATAGGAAAAACTTGTCACCCGACTCACACTTTCCCCGCCTGTTCTACGCCCTGTGGCCCGATGCGGCCACGCGCGCGGCCCTGGCCGCCTGGCAGGCCCGCTTGCCCGGCAAGCCCGTGCGCGCCGACAAGCTGCACCTGACCCTGGCCTTCCTGGGCCAGCGCCCGGCCGGCGAGCTGCCCGCCCTGCTGGGCATCCTGGAGCAATTGCCGGCGCGCCCCATGCGCCTGGCATTCGATCACGCCAGCCACTTCCCCAAGCTGGCCCTCGCCTGGGCCGCGCTGGCGCAGCCCTCGCCCGCCCTGCTGGACGTGCGCGCCGCCTGCATGCAGGCGCTGGCCGGACAGGGCCTGGCGCCCCGTTTCGAGCACGACCGCTTTACGCCGCACGTGACCCTGGTGCGCCAGGCACCGCCGCCGCCCGTCCTGGACCTCGCGCCCATCGTCTGGCAGGCGGACGAACTGGTGCTGGTGGAATCGTTCAAGAGCAGCGGCGACTACCGCATCGTGGCCAGCAGGAAACTGGTTTAGAAACTGGTTTAGGCGGCGTCCGGCACGGGTGCCGGCACGGCAGCGGCGTGCTCCTGGCGCAGGCTTTTCAGCGCATGCGCGGCCGCCACCATGCCGAAGCTGGCCGTCACCACCACGCTGGAGCCGAAACCGGCGCAGTTCAAACCCGTCACGCCGGCGGGCGTGCCGTCGATGGCGCACGCTTCCGCGCTCTCTGGCGTGCTCAACGGCTCCATGGAAAACACGGCATCGACATTGAATTTATTTTTCACCCCACGCGGAAAACCATATTCCGTGCGTAACAGCTTGCGCACGCGCTTGAGCAGCGGCTCCTGTTCCGTCTTCGACAGGTCGCGCACGGCGATTAGGGTCGGGTCCGTCTGGCCGCCCGCGCTGCCGATGGTCAGCATGGGAATGTTGCGCGCGCGGCAATACGCGATGACAGCCGCTTTCGCCTTGGCATTGTCGATGGCGTCGACCAGGTAGTCGAAGTCGCGCCCGCCGAGCAACTGCTCCAGGTTCTCGGGAGTAATAAAATCCTCGATCTGCGTGACCTGGCAAAAGGGGTTGATCAGTTCGATGCGTTCGGCCAGGGCCGTGATCTTGGCCTTGCCGATGGTGTCGCTCATGGCCTGGATCTGGCGATTGATGTTCGATTCGGCAACATTATCGAGGTCGATCAGGGTCAGGCGGCCGACGGCGCTGCGCGCCAGCGCTTCGACGATCCAGGAACCGACGCCGCCCACGCCGATCACGCACACGTGCGCGGCGCGGAAGCGGGCCAGCGCGGGGGCGCCGTACAGGCGGGCGATGCCGCCGAAACGCCGGTCAAAATCGATCTCGGTCAAGTCCATGGAAATTTGTTCATTGGTGGAGGTATGCATGCCGCCATTTTAACGGACACTGCGCCGGCGGATATTCTAAAATAGCCGGATAGACAGAGCGACAAGAACAACTGTCGCCGTGCCCCCACACTGCCCACCATGAGAACACGCCATGACCACTCCCCTGTTCGACTCCGTTCCCGGCTTTGACCAGCCTATCGCCGTGCTCAAGCATTGCCACGACAAGATCCGCAAGCAGCTGACCACCCTGCAAGGCTTGCTGGCCCACCTGGCACAGCACGGCAACACGGCGGAGGCGCAGCAGGCGGCCAAGGCAGTGTTGCAATATTTCAATAAAGCCGCCCATCTGCACCATGACGATGAAGAACAGGACCTGATGCCCATGCTGCAGGCGACGGCCACGGGCGACGATGCGGCCGTGCTGGCCAGCCTGGTGCCGGAAATCCTCGCCGACCACCAGCGCATGGACGACGCCTGGCTGGCCCTGCGCCCGGCCCTGGACGCCATCGCGGCCGGCACGGGCACGCAGCTGCCGGCCCATGGCGTGCGCGACTATGTCGCCGCCTACCAGGCCCACATGAGCAAGGAAGAGGGCCAGCTGGCGCCCATGGCCAAGCGCCTGTTCAGCCCGCAGCAGATGGAACAGCTGGGCACGGCCATGCAGCGCCGCCGCGGCATCGCGCCCGATGCGGCCGAAGCGCCGGACCCGGCCGCCAGGCTGGCCGCCATGCGCACCGATTATGCCCAGTCCAGCCTGAGCGAGACGGACGTGCTGGCCGACCCCGTCGCCCAGTTCCAGAAATGGTTCGCCGAAGCCGTCAAGGCCCAGGTCGTCGAGCCGAACGCCATGGACCTGGCGACCGTCAGCCCCGACGGCAAGCCCAGCTCGCGCATCGTGCTGATCAAGCAGTTCGACGAGCGGGGCTTCACCTGGTACACGAATTACCACAGCGACAAGGGCCGGCAGCTGGAGCACAACCCGCATGCGGCCCTGCTGTTCTTCTGGCGCGAGCTGGAGCGGCAGGTGCGCATCGAAGGCACGGTGGTGAAGACCTCGGCCGCCGAGAGCGACGAGTATTTCAATGTGCGTCCCGTGCAAAGCCGCCTGTCGGCGATTGCGTCGGAACAGAGCGCGCCCATCGCCAGCCGCGCCGCGCTGGAAAGCAATTATGCAGCCGTGGCCGCCGCCATCGGCGACGCCCCGCCGCCCCGCCCCGAGCACTGGGGTGGCTATCGTTTGCAGCCGGAGCGCATCGAATTCTGGCAGGGGCGCCGCTCGCGCTTCCACGACCGCATCGTCTACACGCGCGGGGCGGACGGGCAATGGCGCATGCAGCGCCTGCAACCGTGAACACATGGCGCAAAGCAGGCCGGACAATATAGGTGTAGGCTATGAGGTGTAGTACTTGGATCATTGTTTCTCAATTTGCGGCCGCGACCAGCGGCCGCTTCATTGGAGGCCATTTTGTTTGTACAAAACCAACTCAAGTCCTGGATCGCGGGCATCCGCAGCAAGACCGCCCTGCCCTTGCGCATCGAATTGTGGAACGGCCAGCATGTCGACCTGTCCAGTGAAGCGCCGCGCGTCACCATCCGCCTGCCGACGGCCGCGTCGGCCCGCTACCTGCTGAACCCGTCGCTGGCCAACCTGGGTTCGGCCTACGTGGAAGGCAATATCGAGGTCAAGGGCACGGCCATGGACATGATTGCCATCTGCAACGCGCTGGCGCGCAACACGCTCAAGCCGGAAGGCAAGCTGGCCCGCATCGTGCGCAGTTTTACGCACGACAAGAGCAAGGACGCCGAGGCCATCCGCTACCACTACGATGTGTCGAACGACTTTTACCAGCTGTTCCTCGACCCCGCCCTCGTGTATTCCTGCGCCTACTTCGAACACGGCGATGAAACCCTGGAACAGGCGCAGGTCAAGAAGATCGACCACATCCTGAAGAAAATCCAGCTGCAGCCGGGCCAGACCCTGCTCGACATCGGCTGCGGCTGGGGCGCCCTCGTCATCCGTGCCGCACAGCAATATGGCGCCCGCTGCGTGGGCGTGACCCTGTCGGAAAACCAGTATGCGCTGGCGCGCGAGCGCGTGGCGGCGGCCGGCCTCGAGCACCTGATCGAGATCCGCCTGCAGGATTACCGCGACGTCACGGGCCAGTTCGACCGCATCACCAGCGTGGGCATGTTCGAGCACGTGGGCCTCAAGCATTTACCCGATTACTTTTCCATCATCAACAAGCTGCTGGCGCCGGACGGCATGGCGATGAACCACGGCATCACTTCCACCGACCCGGACAATGGCGAAACGCCGTATGGCGGCGGCGAATTCATCGAGAAATATGTGTTTCCGCACGGCGAACTGGCCCACATCGGCAATGTGCTCAAGACCATGCAGCAGGGGGGACTGGAAGTGCTGGACGTGGAAAACCTGCGGCGCCACTATGCGCGCACCTGCGCCCTGTGGACGGAAAATTTCGAGGCCCATGCCGAGCAGATCCGTCCGCTGGCGGGCGAGCGGCGCTTCCGCATCTGGCATGTGTACCTGGCCGGCTGCGCCTATGCCTTCGAACAGGACTTGATCAGCCTGTACCAGATCGTCTGCGTCAAGGCGGGGCGGCGCTCGTCCACCCTGCCGTGGTCGCGCAACTACATGTACGAGCAGGCCGCCAGCCCGGCGCCCGTGCTGACGGCGTGAACGGCGGGACGCGCTTGGCCTGGCGCCGGGCGCCTCACTTCAGGCGGTGCGCATACATGGCGCGGAATTTTTCCACCTTGGGCGCGACGACGCAGGCGCAATAGCCCTGCAGCGGATGCTGCTCCACGTAATGCTGGTGATACTCCTCGGCCTTGTAATACGGCTGCGCCGGCGCCAGTTCCGTGACGATGGGCGCGTCCCACACGCCGGCCATCTCGGCGAGCACCTTGCGCGCCACTTTTTCCTGCTCGGCCGACTGGTAGTAAATGACGGAGCGGTATTGCGTGCCCACGTCGTTGCCCTGCCGGTTCAGGGTGGTGGGATCGTGGATCGTGAAAAATATTTCCAGTATGTCATGATAACTGATGACGGCCGGATCGAATTCCAGCCGCACCACTTCCGCGTGGCCCGTGCCACCCGTGCAGATCTGCTCGTACGTGGGATGCGGCACGGCGCCGCCCGTGTAGCCCGCCTCGACGTGCGCCACCCCGCGCGCTTCCTGGTACACGGCTTCCAGG
>NZ_RFSK01000113.1 GCF_009923995.1 Janthinobacterium sp.
TACGTTTACGTAAACGTAATGATGGCATCATGTACCATGCAACCATCCGGCGCCGGGAACACGGCCCCTATCATTCAGGAGACTTCATGCAGATTCAGGACAATGTATTCATCATCACGGGCGGCGCATCGGGCCTGGGCGCGGCGACGGCGCGCATGCTGACGGCGGCGGGCGGCAAGGTCGTGCTGGCCGACGTGCAGACCGAGGCGGGCCAGGCACTGGCCGCCGAGCTGAACGGCGTGTTCGTGCAGTGCGACGTGACGTCCGAGGAAGACGGCATGGCCGTGGTGGCGGCAGCGGGCAAGCTGGGCATCCTGCGCGGCCTGGTCAACTGCGCCGGCGTGGCGCCGGCCGTGAAGACCGTGGGCAAGGATGGCCCGCACCCGCTGGCCCTGTTCCAGAAGGTCGTCAACATCAACCTGGTGGGCACCTTCAATATGTGCCGCCTGGCGGCCGATGCCATGGCCAAGCTCGATGCGACGGCCGAGGGCGAGCGCGGCATCATCATCAACACGGCCTCCGTGGCGGCGTATGACGGCCAGATCGGCCAGGCTGCCTACGCGTCGTCGAAGGCGGCCGTGGTGGGGCTGACCCTGCCGATGGCGCGCGACCTGTCGCGCAACGGCATCCGCGTCATGACGGTGGCGCCCGGCATTTTCGAAACCCCGATGCTGCTGGGCATGCCGGCCGAAGTGCAGGATGCGCTGGGCAAGATGGTGCCGTTCCCTTCGCGCCTGGGCAAGCCGGGCGAATACGCGCAGCTGGTGAAAGCCATCGTGGAAAACGTCATGCTCAATGGCGAGACCATCCGCCTGGACGGCGCCATCCGCATGCAGCCCAAATAAGCCTGGCGTGATTTGATGTAGGATACCCCCGTATGGGGCGTACAGCCTTGCCTGGCTGTGCGCCCTTTTTTATCGGAGAATCCATGATCACATTGAAGCCGCTGGCGCTGAGCCTGACCTTGCTGGGAGCCCTGGCTGCCAGCCCCGTATTTGCCGAGGTGCCGCAAAAGGCGCCGGAAATCGCCACCGCGTATGCGGAAAAATCGGGCTGGACGTCGCAAAAGTTCATGGTGGCGGCCGCCAATCCGCTGGCGGCCGATGCCGGCTACCAGATGCTGAAAAAGGGCGGCAGCGCCATCGACGCGGCCATCGCCACGCAGCTGGTGCTCACCTTGGTCGAGCCGCAGTCGTCGGGCATCGGCGGCGGCGCCTTCCTGCTGTATTCGAGCCCCAAGGGCGTGCAAGCGTTCGACGGACGCGAAACGGCGCCCGCCAGCGCCGACGAACACCTGTTCCAGAATCCGGACGGCACACCCGTCTCGCGCGCCACGGGCGTGGTGGGCGGGCGCTCCGTGGGCGCGCCGGGCGTGCTGCGCATGCTGGAACTGGCGCACAAGGAACACGGCAAGCTGCCATGGGCGACCCTGTTCGGCCCCGCCGTCAAGCTGGCGCAGGGCGGCTTTCCCGTCAGCCAGCGCCTCAACGGCCTGTTGAACTGGGACCAGGCCCTGAAGCGCGACCCCGTCGCTGCCGCGTATTTCTATGACCAGGAGGGCAAGGCCTGGCCCGTCGGCCACGTGCTGAAAAACCCGCAGCTGGCGCGCACCCTGCGCGAGATCGCCCGCGGCGGCGCCGACGCCTTTTACCAGGGCCGCATCGCGCGCGACATCGCCGCCAAGGTGGCGTCGCACCCGACCAATCCGGGCAAGCTGACGGCGGCCGACATCGCCGGCTACCGCGCCAAGGTGCGCGTGCCCGTCTGCAGCGACTACAAGGCCTGGACCGTGTGCGGCATGCCGCCGCCATCGTCGGGCGGCATCGCCATCGCGCAGATGCTGGGCATCCTGGAAGTGAAGGATATCCATCCGTACCCGCCCGTCGACGGCGTGCTCGATGCGCAGGCCATCCATTTGTTCTCGGAAGCGGGGCGCCTGGCCTACGCGGACCGCAACCGCTACGTGGCCGACACGGACTTCGTGCCGCTGCCCGGCAACGGCATCGCCTCGATGCTCGATAAGACCTACCTGGCGCAGCGCGCCTCGCTGATCGGCGACAGATCCATGGGCAAGGCCATGCCCGGCACGCCGCCCGGCATGCAGGTGGCGTGGGGCATGGACAACGCGCTGCAGCGCCCGTCGACGTCGCACCTTGTAGCGGTGGACGCCTTCGGCGGCGGCCTGTCGATGACCACCAGCGTGGAAGACGCCTTCGGCTCGCGCCAGATGGTCGACGGCTTTTTGCTGAACAACCAACTGACGGATTTCTCCTTCGACTCGCGCGATGCGGACGGCCCCATCGCCAACCGCGTCGAGGCGGGCAAGCGCCCGCGCAGCGCCATGTCGCCCACCCTCGTGTTCGAGAAGGGCACGCAGAAACTCGTGCTGGCGACGGGTTCGCCCGGCGGCTCGTCCATCATCAACTACGTGGCCAAGGTGCTGGTCGGGACCATGGACTGGGGCTTGAACGTGCAGCAGGCCATCAGCCTGCCGAACTTCGGCAGCCGCAACGGCCCGACGGAACTGGAACAGGGGCGCGCGCCGGCCGCCCAGGTCGAGGCGCTGCGGGCCATGGGCCACGAGGTGCGCGTCATCGAGCAGAATTCCGGCCTGCAGGGCATCATGCGCCTGAATGCGCACGGCAAGGATTTCTGGTTCGGCGGGGCCGATCCGCGCCGCGAGGGTATGGTGCGGGGCGACTGAAATTTCCACAAAGTATCAAGACCCTGCTAATCTGCCGGCATGGGAATGCAAAATAAAACAGGCTTGATACTCACGGGAGGAGGCGCCCGTGCCGCCTACCAGGTGGGCGTGCTGCAGGCGATTTCGGCGATTCTGTGGGAAGCGGGCTGGGCGCCCGCGCGCAACCCCTTCGACATCATCTGCGGCACCTCGGCCGGCGCCATCAACGCCACGGCCCTGGCCTGCCGCGCGGACAACTTCGGCGAGGGCGTGCAAAAGCTGCTCGACGTATGGCAGCACATCGAGGTCGAACAGGTCTACCGCGCCGATTCGCTGGGCGTGATCCGCTCGGGCGCGCGCTGGCTGTCGCTGCTGTCGTTCGGCTGGCTGCTGCGCCAGTGGCATGCGTCGCCGCCCAATTCCCTGCTCGACAACACGCCGCTGGTCAGCCTGCTGCACCGCATGCTGGACTTGCCGCGCCTGGACGCGGCGCTGGCAGACGGTCTGCTGCATGCGCTGGCCGTCACGGCCTCCTCGTATTCGGGCAGCCGGCACATGACGTTTTACCAGACGGCCGAGGATATCGCGCCGTGGGTGCGCACGCAGCGCCTGGCCCTGCCGGACCAGATCGGCGTGGAGCACCTGCTCGCCTCGGCCGCCATCCCTTTTATTTTCCCCGCCGTGCCCCTGTACGTGGGCGGCCAGCGCGAGTACTGCGGCGACGGGTCGATGCGCCAGCTGGCGCCGATTTCGCCCGCCATCCACCTGGGCGCCAACAAGGTGCTGGTGGTGGGCGCCGGGCGCATGACGGAGCCGGCGCCGGGGCCGGGCGACGCGGCGCGCTACCCCAGCCTGGCGCAGATCGCCGGCCACGCGCTGTCGTCGATCTTCCTCGACGGCCTGGCCGTCGACATCGAACGGCTGAACCGCATCAACCTGACCCTGTCCATGCTGCCGCCCGAATTGCTGGGCAAGACGGCCCTGCGGCCCGTGGAGCTGCTGGTCATCGCCCCCTCCGAGCGGCTCGACGCCATCGCCAGCCGGCATATCGGCAGTTTGCCCCGGCCCATCCGCACGATGTTGTCGGGCATCGGCGCGGCCGAAGCGCGCGGCGCGGCGCTGGCATCGTATTTGTTGTTCGAATCGACGTATACTAACGAGCTGATCCGTCTTGGACAGCGCGATACGCAGGCCCGCAAGGACGATGTACTGGCGTTTTTTGGTTCTTGAGACGGCCCCCGGCACCGTTGCCGGAGTTTTCGCGTTTTTTTTGACAGGACGATTGTGCTGGTATTTCGACGTGCTTGTGGTGTTGCCTTACTGATAAGTCTGCTGCTGGGCGGCGGGGCCGCGGGCGCGCCTGCGCCCACCCTGCGTTTCGACCAGCTCAGCGTGGAGCAGGGGCTGGCGCAGGAATCCGTGCTGGCCATCGCCCAGGACCGGCAAGGCTACATGTGGTTCGGCAGCCAGTCGGGCCTGAGCCGCTACGACGGCTACCGCATGGTCGTCTACAAGAATATCGAGGGCGACAAGACCAGCCTGGCCGACAACTGGGTCGGCGAGCTGCATGTCGATGACAAGGGCCAGCTGTGGGTGGGCACGGACAACGGGCTGGACCGCTTCGACGCGGCCAGCCAGACCTTCACGCATTATGTGCCGCAGGAGAAGAGCAAGCGCGGCAACGGCAACCGGCATATCCATGCCATCCTCGACGATGGCGCGGGCGGCTTCTGGATCGCCACTTCGGACGGCTTGCAGCATTTCGATCCCGCCACGGGCCTGTTCCGCACCTGGCACCATGAAGAGGACAATCCGCACAGCCTGGGCGACAACGAGATCAAGGCGCTGGCGCTCGACGCGCAGAAGCGCCTGTGGGTCGGCACCGTGACGGGCCTGGACATGCTGGCGCCGGGCAGCGAGCGCTTCGAGCATTTCGCCGTCGACACGACGCCCGGCTCGAAGTACAACGTGATCCAGTCGCTGCTGGTCGACCGCCAGCAGAACCTGTGGATCGGCACCATGGCCGGGGCCGAACGCTGGCGCCTGGGCGGCGCCGGCCAGGCGCCGCAGGCGCGCCTTCGCCTGCACGAAAAACAGGGCTTTTCCGCCATCCGCGTGGCCAGCCTGTACCAGGACGTGGACGCCACGGTCTGGCTGGGCAGCAATGCCGATGGCCTGTTCCGCTGGCAGCCCGAGAGCGACACCTTCCTGCAGTACCGGCACCAGACGGGCGACAGGTTCAGCGTGGCCGACAACCAGCTGTCCTCGCTGTTCCGCGACCGCGCGGGCACCTTCTGGGTCGGTTCCTGGTACAACGGCGTGAGCCGGGTGGACCTGGGCAGCGGGGGCTTTTCGCGCATGGCGCGCGCCCCCGGCGACGTGGGCGCGCTGGCCGACAAGAAGGTGCGCGCCGTGGCCGATGCGGGCAATGGCAAGCTGTGGCTGGCCACCAAGGGCGGCCTGAAACTGTACGACACGCGCGACGGCAGCTCGCAGCTGTTCGATCTGCGCAGCGCGCCGGGCATGTCGCGCGACGAGCAGGTCACCACCTTGTACAAGGCGCCGGACGGCACCCTGTGGGTGGGTGGCTCCACGGGCTTGCACCGCTTCGATCCGGCCCTGGGACGCTTCTTTACCATGCGCTTCGCCGCCGGCGACCCGAACAGCGACACCATCCGCAACGTCGTGAGCGACCGCAGCGGCATGCTGTGGGTCTCGACGCGCGGCGGCGTGCACCGCTTCGACCCGGCCAGCAAGCGATTTACCACCTACCGCCACGATCCGGCCGACCCGAACAGCCTGTCGGACAACATGGTGCGTCCCGTGCTGGAGGACCGCAAGGGGCAGTTGTGGATAGGCTCCTTCCATGGCCTGGACTTGCTGGACCGCGCCAGCGGCCGCTTCCGCCATTACCGCCACGACCCGCAAAATCCCCATAGCCTCAGCCACGACGAGGTGCACTTCCTGCACGAGGACAAGCGCGGCGTGCTGTGGGTGGGCACGGCCAATGGCCTGAACCGCATGGACGTCGATGCGAAGGGGGACATCCGCTTCCGCCGCTTCCTGCGCAAGGACGGCATGGCCGACGATGCCGTCGCCAGCATCCTGGGCGACGACAACGAGCAGCTGTGGCTGAGCACCAACAGCGGCATCACGCGCCTGGACATGCGCAGCGGCCTGTTCCGCAATTACGACAGCGCCGACGGCACCGTGGAAGGCTCGTACTTCGACGGCGCGGCCCTGCGCGCGGCGGACGGCACCATGTATTTCGGCGGCTTCAACGGCATGACGGCGTTTCTGCCGCAGGATATCCACGACAACCGCGTGCCGCCGCTGGTGGCCATCACGGAGCTGCAGATCTTTAACAAGCCCGTGGGCATCGGCCGCGGCGAATTCGCGCAGGTGCTGCGCACGGCGATCGACCATACGCGCACCCTGACCCTGACGAGCCGCGAAAGCGTCTTTTCGCTGGAATTCGCGGCCCTGCATTTCGCCGCGCCGCAGCGCAACGTCTTCGCCTACCGGCTCGAAGGCTTCGACCAGGCCTGGGTCATGACGGATGCGGGCCGGCGCTTCGCCACCTATACGAATCTCGATCCCGGCAACTACGTGTTCCGCGTGAAGGCGGCCAACAAGGATGGCGTGTGGAACGAGAGCGGTGCCACTCTGGCCATCACCATCCTGCCGCCGTTCTGGAAGACGTGGTGGTTCCGCACCCTGGTGGCGGCGCTGCTGCTGGGCGCCGGCTATGCCGTCTACCGGCAGCGCATGCGCGCCGTGCGGCACCAGCAGAACGAACTGGAAAAGCTGGTCAATGAACGCACGGCCGAGGTGTACCAGAAGAACGCCGAGCTGCAGAGCAAGGAAATCGAGGTGCTGGCGCAGTCGGACAAGCTGGCGCAGGTCAACAGCAGCCTGAAGAAAAACGAGGAAAGCTTGCGCCAGGCCAAACGCAAGGCCGAGGATGCGACGCGCCAGAAGTCGGAATTCCTCGCCAACATGAGCCACGAGATGCGCACGCCGCTGGCCGGCGTGATCGGCATGCTGGGCTTTGCCCTGCGCGACGAGCAGCTGCACGACGCCACGCGCGAGCAGATCCTGCGCGGCCAGGCCAACGCCCAGTCGCTGCTGGTGATCATCAACGACCTGCTCGATTTTTCCAAGATCGAGGCGGGCAAGCTGAGTATCGAAAACATCGACTTCGCCCTCGGCGCGGCGATCGAGAACGTGGTCAGCCTGTTCGAGGAGCAGGCGGCCGCGCGCAGCATCGGCTTCGCCATCGACTTCGCGCCCGACCTGCCGCCCTTCGTGGTGGGCGACCCGACGCGCCTGCGCCAGGTGCTGGTCAACCTGGTCGGCAATGCCTTCAAGTTCACCCAGCGCGGCGGCGTGAGCGTCAGCGTCGAGCGCGCGGGCGTGGCGCCGGGCGCCGGCGGGCGCCAGGTCAGCCTGATCCGCTTCACCGTCAGCGACAGCGGCATCGGCATCGATGCCGAT
>NZ_RFSK01000114.1 GCF_009923995.1 Janthinobacterium sp.
GTGCCGCCCGTGTATTGCAGGAAGGCAGCGTCGTTGATGCTCAGCTCGACGGGCGTGAGTTTCATGCGGCTGCCCAGCGCCAGCGCCTGCTTGAAACGCATGGCGTTCGGCAGCGAGTAGGCCGGCACCATCTTCTTGACGTTGCGCACGACAAAATTGACGATCATGCCCTTCAAGCCGCCCAGCATTTCGCCCATGCTGGCGACGATGATGTGCTTGACGGCCGTCTTGCTCAGCACCTGCTCGACCGTATGGGCAAAGTTTTCCAGCACGATGATGGCTTCGCTGCCCGAATCGTTGAGCTGGTGCTCCAGTTCGCGCGGCGTGTACAGCGGATTGACGTTGACCACCGTATAGCCGGCGCGCAGCACGGCAGCGATCGCCACGGGGTACTGCAGCACGTTCGGCATCATCAGGGCGACTCTGGCCCCTTTTTTCAAGCCGCGGCTTTGCAGCCAGGCGCCCAGTTGGCGCGAATAGGTGTCGAGTTCGGCATAGGTGAGAAATTTGTCCATGCAGACATAGGCATTGCGGTCTGCATATTTTTGAAACGCTTCTTCCAGCAGATGCACCAGCGAACGATATTGATCAGGATCGATGTCGGCGGGAACGCCGGGAGGATACGACTTCAGCCAAATTTTTTCCATCCTGTGCCTCTTGTCTCGAATAATCGTGGGGGAGCCGGCGCACCTTGCCGACGCGGATCATTGCTGCGGATTCTGTCGTCCGGCAGTCAGTTTGAGCATTCTGACGAGCAATTGCTCTATGCTACTAACGCGATGCTATCGGGCGCCGCGCTTCCATGCAAGCGCTTTCAACAGGATTCGAGCGGCAACTCTAGGGCCGTTTTATGCTGCATTGCAGCATGATAAATACGCCATTGCAGGATCGCCCGCCTCGGCGCATGGGACAATCTTTACGGGTCACGGGCTGGACAATTGTTCCAGCGCCTGCCTGCGCTCAGGCTTGCCGAGCTGGGACATTGTGTGCACTGCAGCATAAAAAGCACGAAAGTTCTTTTTTTCTTCCAGCAATTTTTTGAAGGCCGGTAAAAATTCATTGTAGGTGGACACGGAAGCCAGGTGCGCATTGCTCAATGGCTGCTCGAACCAGCGGTCGTAGCCGGCAAAACCACCCCAGTCTTGCTTGAGCAATTGATATGCCTGTTTCAGTGCAGCAAATACCTGCGCCTTGCGCGCACGCTTGTCCGCATCGCTGGCGTCGCTGGCATACACGGCTTCCAGTTCGCCCCGGTATTTCAGCAGCAGGGCGAGAAAATCCTGGCGCCGCGCCGTGTACTGGACGTAGGCCGCGCGCATGGCGTCAGTGCCCTCCTGCGCCAGCCAGCGCTGCACGCCCGCCTCTTCCACGGCGCTGGCGAACGACTCGTTGAAGGCCGAATCGCCGGGCACGTACACCACCTGGTGCGCCAGTTCGTGGAAAATCAGGCGGGCCAGTTCCGCATCGTTGTAATTGATAAAGGTCGACAGCAGGGGATCGTCGAACCAGCCCAGGGTGGAATACGCAGGCACGCCGCCCACCTGCACGTCGTAGTGCAGGGCGCGCAACTCGTCGGCATACGCCAGCGCCTCATCCTTGTTGTAATAGCCGCGGTAATTGACGCAACCGGCGATGGGAAAACACCATTGCAGCGGCTGCAAGGACAGTTCCGGCGTGGCCACCACGTTCCATAGCACGAAGGGCCGTTGCAGGGCGGCATAGTTCTTGTAGCTGCCATTGTCGGGCAGGTCCAGCTCGCTCACGGCAAAGCGGCGGATCTGCTGCGCCTTGGCCAGGCGCACCTTCAGGCGCGGCTCGGTGGCCGGGTCATCGAGCCAGTCGCCGATGGGCCGCGCGCCGGACCACAGGGCATATTGCCCCTGCGCCGCCTGCGTGTAGTAGCGCAGCTGCGTGCAGCCGCCCAGCGACAGGCACAGCATGCCGACAAGCAGCCGGGCCGGCCAGCGCGCCAGGGCCATGTCAGGCTGCCTTTTCCACTTCGACCAGCGTGTCGTAGAAGGTGGGCGCGCGGCCCATGTCCGTCAAGCGCTGGCTCGTCACCTCATTCGCATTCTTGCCGTCGCTGGCGAGCTTTTTCCACCACACCGACAGGCCCACCACCAGGCCCCGTCTCGCCTTGTCCGTGACCCTGGCCTTGGCAACGAAGCTGCCGCGGTCATTGAAGATGCGCACCATGTCGCCGGCCACGATGCCGCGCGCGGCGCAGTCATCCGGATGGATATCCAGGTGCGGCTCGCCCTCGGCCGCGCGCAGGCTTTTCACGTTGACGAAGGTGGAATTGAGGAAATTGCGTGCCGGCGGCGAGATCATCGCCAGCGGGAAACGTGCCGCCAGCGCAGGATTGCTGGCCAGCGATTCGTGCGGCGCGATATACGTCGGCAAGGGATCGAGCCCCGCCTGCGCCATGGCGCTGGAATAAAACTCGCACTTGCCCGACGGCGTGGGGAAACCGCCCGTGGCGAACGGCGCTTCCGGCATGGCCAGCTTTTGCCAGCCCGTGCGTTTCAGTGATTCCCAATCGAAATGCACGGCGCGCGCATCCGTCGCATCGAAGGCCTTGGCGGCCAGCGTATCGTCGCTTTCCTGGAAGCAGGGATCATCAAAGCCCATGTAGCGGGCCAGCAAGCGGAAGATTTCCGTATTCGCCTTCGCTTCACCCAGGGGTGCGACGGCCGCATTGTTCGCCATCATGTACAGGTGGCCATAGGTGGCATGCGCATCGACGTGTTCCAGCTGGGTGGTGGCGGGCAGCACGATGTCGGCGTAGTCGACGGTATCGGTCTGGAAGTGCTCGAGCACGACAGTAAACAAGTCTTCACGGGCAAAGCCCTGCGCCACTTTCGAGGAATCGGGTGCCACGGCCAGGGGATTCGAGTTGTAGACGATCACCGCTTCCACCTGCGGGCCGAATTCGGGCGAGCTGGCTTTCAGCAAGTCGTCGCCGATGGTGCTCATGTTGATGGTGCGTGGCGTGCTTTTCAGCAAATCGGGGCGCTGCAGGGCCTTGCGGTTGATGGGGAAGGACCCCGAGCTCGACAGCTGCATGCCGCCGGCCGCATGGCGCCAGGCGCCCGTCAGGGCCGGCAGGCAAGCGATATTGCGCACGGCCATGCCGCCGCCATGCACGCGCTGCACGCCATAATTGGTGCGGATGGCGGCTCCCTCGCCCGCGCGGCACGTCTGGCCGTACAGGCGCGCCAAGTCCACCACTTCCGCGGTCGTGATGCCGCATACCTCGGCTACCCGTTCAGGCGGCCACTCCAGGGCACGCTGTTTCAAGGCGTCATAACCCTCAGTGTAGCGTTCGATATAGTCATGATCGAGCCAATCTTCCACAATCAGGACATGCATCAAGCCCAGGGCGAGGGCCGCATCCGTACCGGGCAGCAAGGCGATATGCTGGTGGCATTTTTCGGCCGTCAGCGAGCGGTAGGGGTCGATGGCGATCAGCGTGGCGCCATTGCGCTTGGCTTCCTGCGCGCGCATCCAGAAGTGCAGATTCGAGGCGATCGGGTTGCCGCCCCAGATGATGATCAATTTGGCGTTCTGGAACTGTTCCAGGTCCGTACCGATGCTGGCGCCCACCGTGTAGCGGTAGCCCGTGGCGCCCGCCGAGGCGCAGATGGTGCGGTCCAGCAGGGAAGCACCGAGCTGGTTGAAAAAGCGCGACGACATCGATTCGCCCTGCACCAGCCCCATGGTGCCGCAGTAGCTGTACGGCAAGATTGCCTGCGGATCGCGCGCGGCGATCGGTTTCAAGCGGGCCGCGATGGTCGTCAGTGCCTCGTCCCAGCTGATGGGTTCGAACTTGCCTTCCCCCTTCCTGCCCACGCGGCGCAGCGGCGTCAGCAGGCGGTCCGCATGGTAGGTGCGCTCCGTGAAGCGCGATACCTTCGTGCACAGCACGCCCGCCGTCGTCGGGTGATCCGGGTCGCCCTTGACGGCGGTCGCCACCCCATCGGTCACCGTGACCAGCAAGGCACATGTATCGGGACAATCGAGCGGGCAGGCGGCACGCACTTGGGTGGTGGTCATGAGGGCAATCCAGAAACGGTAGCGGAAGGCGATACTGTAAACCATTCCGCGTGCTTGCTGTTGGCGTCAGGGCAAGCTGGTCCGTGCGCTGGATTTACCCGGCAAACAAGGGCTACAATGCATTATTCACCGCGCATGTTTTTGATCAAACATGATCGGTCCGGCGCGCCATACATGGCTGCGCGCCCGCATCCACAGGAGAGTCCGATGAAACTAGTTGATCCCATCTTGGCGTTTCAATCCGAGCTGCAAGGCATACGCCGCGACCTGCACGCGCATCCCGAGCTGTGCTATGAAGAACAGCGCACCTCGGACGTGGTCGCCGCCAAACTGACGCAATGGGGCATTCCCGTGGTACGCGGCCTGGGCCGCACGGGCGTGGTCGGCATCATCCAGAATGGCACCTCGAAGCGCGCCATCGGCCTGCGGGCCGACATGGATGCCCTGCCCATGCAGGAAATGAATACCTTCGAGCATGCATCGCGCCATCCGGGCAAGATGCACGCCTGCGGCCACGACGGCCATACGGCCATGCTGCTCGGTGCCGCCCATTACCTGGCGCAGCACCGTCACTTCGACGGCACCGTCTACCTCGTCTTCCAGCCGGCCGAAGAAGGCGGCGCCGGCGCCCGTGAAATGATCGAAGACGGCTTGTTTACCCGCTTTCCCATGGATGCCATCTATGGCATGCACAACTGGCCAGGCGCCGAAACGGGCACGCTGAGCGTGGTGGAAGGGCCCATGATGGCGTCCAGCAATGAATTCCACGTCACCGTAAAAGGCAAGGGTGCCCACGCGGCCCAGCCCCACAAGGGCATCGATCCCGTGATGGTGGCCGTGCAGATCGCGCAAAGCTGGCAAACCATCATCACCCGCAACAAGAGTCCGCTGGACACGGCCGTGTTGTCGATCACGCAAATCCATGCGGGCAGCGCGACGAATGTGATACCCGACGATGCCAGCCTGGTCGGCACCGTGCGCACCTTCACCACGCCCGTGCTGGACCTCATCGAAGAGCGCATGCGCGACATCGCCGTGCACACGGCCGCCGCGTTTGGCGCGGAAGTCGAGTTCCACTTCAAACGCAACTATCCGCCGCTGGTCAACCATGCGAAAGAAACGGCGTTTGCCGTCGAAGTCATGAAAAGCGTGGTGGGCGCCGACAAGGTCAATGCCAATGTCGAACCCACCATGGGCGCCGAGGATTTCGCGTTTTTCCTGCAGGAAAAAGCCGGCTGCTACATCTTCATCGGCAACGGTGACGGCGATCACCGCGATGGCGGCCACGGCCTGGGGCCGTGCGTGCTGCACAACGGCAGCTACGACTTCAACGACAATCTGCTGCCCATCGGTGCCAGTTTCTGGGTCAAGCTGGCCGAAGCGAGCCTGCCCGTCAGTTAAGCAAGCTTATCCGGGCCGTCACCGAGGCGCTGGCCCGGATTCAATGCTTCCAGGGCCAGCAAGGCTGCCGCATGGTCCGCCGTCGGATACGTTTCGGCAATGCTTTCATAGCGCTGCGTCACCAGCTGCGTCACCGGCAAGGTGACGTGGGCCGCCGCGGCCGCCGCGAGGATGTTGTGCATATCCTTGACCTGGCTTTTCACCTGGCCGCCAGCGACAAAGTTCCTTTCCAGCATGCGCTGGCCATGCACTTCCAGAATCCTGCTTTCGGCAAAACCACCACGGATGGCCGTGCGCACGGCAGCCGCATCGGCGCCTGCCGCCTGGGCCAGCAACAAGGCTTCGGCCACGATGTTCAGGGTGGTGCCCACAATCAGCTGGTTGCACAGCTTGGCCACCTGGCCGCTACCCGCCGGCCCCACCAGAGTAGGCCGGCCCATGGCTGCTAGCAGCGTTTCCACGCGGGCGTAATCGCTGCCACTGCCGCCGGCCATGATCGCCAGGCTGCCGGCCTGCGCGCCGCCGACACCGCCTGAGACGGGCGCGTCGATGAAACCGTGGCCGGCACCTGCCAGCCGGGCGTGGAATTGCTGCGCTTCAACTTGCTGGGTCGAACTCATGTCGATCCATAAGGCACCCGGCCTCAAGTCTGGCAAGGCATCCCCGATGAGGCCGGCGACAACGGGCCCAGCTTCCAGCATCGATATCACGATCTCGGCATCGGACACGGCATCGGGCAGCGATGCCGCCACCTGCGCACCGGCCGCTTGCAGCACTTGGGCCTTGCTTAGCGTGCGATTCCAAACTGTGACAAAATACCCAGCTTGCAGCAAACGGCGCGCCATCGGCTCGCCCATCAGGCCTATACCCAGGAAGGCAATCTTTGTAGGGAATGTCACTGCGGCTCCTATGGCCAAATATTAAGTAATGGTAAGAATTGGTTTGATGTTCAGCAGTTACACTACACTCTGCCGCGCGCTACCGATGGCTAGTGCGCATCCCGTTGGCTAATTTTACGATGAAAGAAGATATGTCCTATCAGAATCAAGTATGCAAATTCCTGGCGCTTGCCGCCGCCCTGCTGTCCAGCCACACGGCCTTCGCAGCGGACGACAAACTGATCGACTCGGTCTACGGCGAGTACGCCAAGGGCGTGAAGGTGCAAATGATACGCGCTGGCGTGACCTCGAACTGGGATAAGGCCTGGTTTGTCTCGAATGGCACGCAACTGAGCGGTTACTGGGATGCAAGCATTGGCGGCTGGGATGGCAAGAGCTATCGCAATGTACCTGGCCAGCATCAAAAGCTGTGGGATCTGGGTTTGACCCCTGTATTCCGCTTTGAGAACACGAATAAGCTGGGCTTTTATGCGGAAGCCGGTATCGGCGTACACATGCTGTCAAAGCTGTACGATAACGACGATAACCGCCTGTCGACCCACTTCCAGTTCGGCGACCACATCGGCGTCGGCTACGTCTTCAACAACAAATGGGAAGTCGCTGCGAAAATCCAGCATTTCTCGAACGGCGGCTACAAGAAACCGAATAGCGGCGTCAATTACATGAACGTCAAAGTCGCTTATCACTTTTAATGGGTTTGATAATTGACAAAGGCAGCGCATAGCGCTGCTTTTTTTTCGTCTGCTGAACAGCCGGGGTCAGACCCGCAATGCCGCTCACGCCAAGGTCATTGCTAACGGGCGAGGCGGGGGGATGCGCCC
>NZ_RFSK01000115.1 GCF_009923995.1 Janthinobacterium sp.
CCGCGACCCGCCCCGCCCTTCCCCGCATGCAGCCATCCCTGAAATACCTGAGCGCCTATTCCGAACAGACGCAAGCGCAAGTACAGCAACTGATCACGCAGGACAAGCTGGGCGAGGTGCTGCTGAAGCGCTATCCCGTCGCGCACGACGTGCGCAACGACAAGGCCCTGTACCAGTATGTGCAGGACTTGAAGAATGAATTCCTGCGCAACGCCGAACCCATCAACAAAGTGGCGTTCGACAGCAAGATCCACGTGATCCAGCATGCGCTGGGCTTGCACACGTCCATCTCGCGCGTGCAGGGCGGCAAGCTCAAGGCCAAGCATGAAATCCGCGTGGCCACCATGTTCAAGGAAGTGCCGCTGGAATTCCTGCGCATGATCGCCGTGCACGAGCTGGCGCACGTGAAGGAAAAGCAGCACGACAAGGCCTTCTACAAGCTGTGCACGTACATGGAGCCGCAATACCACCAGTACGAATTCGACGTGCGGCTGTACCTGACCCAGCTCGACCTGTCCGGCCAGCGCCTCTGGTCATGAGCGGGACGGCGCGGCCATGACCGGCGCCAACGACGCCGCGCCGCGCCCATGCCTTGCGCCCTGCCCTGCGAAATCAGCAGCGCGACAAGCCCTGCGGCCCAAGCGGAGAACGCCGCATGCCCCTTCCCATGATGGACGTAAAAAAGCCGCCCTGGCATCGGCCGGGCGGCTTGCGCGCCGGCGTGGCCGGCGCAGGGTTCACGCTCAGGCGGCGTTCTTGCGGCGGCGCAGGAACGCCAGCAGGCCCAGTCCGCCCAGCAGCATGCCGTAGGTGGCCGGTTCCGGCACGGCGCTCACGCTGGCGCCGATATTATCGACCTGGAAGGTATGGAAGGCGCCTTCCTTCCACGTGGCCGACAGCAGGTTGCTGAAACCCGTGAAGGTGTAATCGCTGAAGGTATGGCTGCCGTCGAGGCTGAACGTCTGCGTCACCGTGCCGCCGCCCACCTGGTGGCCGACGAAAGTTACGTCGTAAGAGCCGGGAAAGCTCACGAGATCGGCCAGGCTGATGGTGCTCAGCGAAAATGCCGCGCCGTCCGTGCGCTTCAGGGTCGTCGTCGACAGGGCCGACGCACCCAGGCCAGCCGAGCCGGCGTAGGCAAAATTGCCTTGATGGGGAGAGCTCAAGAACCCCAGGAAGCTGCTGTTGAAGTCGTAGCCGCTTTCCGAGTACGACGTAAACACGGAGCCGAAGAAGCCGGGTTGTTCCAGCGTATCGAAGCTGATGGTGGTGCTTTGTGCCTGGGCGCCGCCGGCGGCGAGAATGGCGGCGACAGCGGTCGCGCGCAAGAGGGTCATTGGTTTCAAAATAGCATCCTTTCGAGATGATGAAGTAGCGTGGCTGTGGCAACTTGAAACTGATCGGCACCATTTTCTGGGAGTCTGTCCTGCGCTCGTCGGTGTCCGGGATTCCTAACTTTTGAACCAGTCCAGTAGACCACACTCATGCCTAAAATGCATCTTCATTTTCAAAAAAACATGCCTACATAGAAATATTTATGTATATTTTTATTAATTAATTTATTGAGCTTGATCAATTTTCCCGTGCGGAAATAAAAAAGCCATGCACTTCGCAGTGCATGGCTCATGTGAAATTTCCGCATGGAAAACTTACGGTGCGCAATCCTTCAAGCGCTGCACCAGGGCCGCCGGATCGGCATCCGCATTGAGGAAGGCGGCATGCTGCGGGCGGATGAAGCCCTGTTCCTTGCCGTTTTGCACGAAAGCAAGCAAGCCATCGTAGAAACGGTCGACGTTGAGCAGGCCGATGGGCTTGGCATGCAGGCCCAGCTGGGCCCAGGTCAGCATCTCGAACAGCTCTTCCAGCGTGCCGTAGCCACCGGGCATGGCGATGAAGGCATCGGACAGGCTGGCCATCATGGCCTTGCGTTCGTGCATGTCCTTGACGATGAACTGGCGCGTCAGGCCCGTGTGGCCCACCTCGCGCTCGACCAGCTGCATGGGGATCACGCCCGTCACTTCGCCGCCCAGGCGCAGCACTTCATCGGCGATCACGCCCATCAGTCCCACCTTGCCGCCGCCATACACCAGTGAAATATTTTCCGCCACCAGCACGCGCGCCAGTTCCCGCGCCGCGACCGCATAGTCCGGCGACACGCCCGCGTTGGCGCCACAGTACACACATAAAGCCTTGATCACAGTAATCCTTACTCTTTCAGTTCATCAATCGCCGCCTCGACTTCGAGACGCTCCTTGGCATCGAGTGGCACGCACTCGGCCGCCAGTTCATACAGGGCCAGCGCTTCCGCCAGTTTTTTCTTTCCGTCGAGCATGTTCAGCGCCCGCGCATATTCGCTGTGGGCCAGCGCCGAATACGGCGTCAGGGCCAGCGCCGTCTTGAAATGCTGATAGCCATCTTCCTTGTTGGCACCATACGTCAGGCTGCCGATCATGGCGCCGACCTTGTCGATAATTTCCGTATGATAAATCCCAAACGCGATATGCGCTTCCGCGTGCATGGGCGCCACCGTCATCGTGCGGTCCAGGCTGTTGCGCACGCGCGCGCCCATGCCCTGCGCCAGGGCTTTCACGACGGAAGTGCCCAGCGCGTAGCGGCCCAGGCTGTAGGCATGCCAGTAATACCCGGCCGGATTGTCCGGCTGTTCGCTCTGCTGGCGCTCGCAGCGCTCCGCCACCTCTTCGTACATGTCGAGCTTCTGGCTGTCATTGACCTCCAGATGCGTGGCATAGATGCAGGTGGCCTTGTGCGCCACCGCATAGCCGGGCACGCCGACGGCCAGGCCCAGCTTCACGGCCCGTTCGAAGTCCCCGGCGTGGAAGGCCAGCCAGGCCTGCAGCAGCGCCGGGTGCGTGGGAAACGGCTCGACGTCGCCCGCATGCAGGCGCGGCCACGCCGCTTCCAGGCTCTGCGCCGTATAGGCATACGCTGCGTCAGGATAGGGGAATTGTTTCCAAGCCATGCCATGTCTCCTGTAAAAAGGTCCTCCGGCCTGCCCGGCAGCGCCGGCGCGCGGGACCGGACCGTCAGTCGTTCTTGAGTTTGGTCACATATTCTTCCGACAATTTGCGGAACAACAAATGCGTTTCATTGCGCAGGTAGGGCCCGATCAGGGACAGCACCTGGTAGCAGCCCCGCGCCAGCGCATCGGACATGGATTGCTGCTCGCTGTACTTGCGCGGGTTGCGCACGTACTCGTACGACAGCCAGTAGGTGGCGACCACCACCATATTCGTCGCCATGGCGCCGATCTCCATGTCCGACGCCTCCAGCGACTGTTCGCTGCGCAAATCCTCGCACAGCTGGGTGGCCACCTTGATCTTGTGCGCCAGGATCAGCTTGAAGTGCAATTCCAGCTTGCGGTTGCGCGACAGCAAATCATTGAGGTCGCGGTAAAAGAAGCGGTAGCGCCAGATCAGTTCGAACATCAGGTGCAGGTACAGCCAGACGTCCTCGATGTTCGAGCGGCGCCCGTCCGGCACGGTCAGGATGCGTTCGATTTCCGCCTCGAACTGCACGAAGATGGAATTGACGATATCGTCCTTGTTGCGAAAGTGGTAGTACAGGTTTCCCGGCGAGATATTCATCTCTTCCGCGATCACGGTGGTCGTGATATTCGGCTCACCGAACTCATTGAACAGGCGCAGCGACAACTCCAGGATGCGTTCGCGGGTACGGCGTGGTGCTTTTTGTAGCATGGCGGGCAATCTCTCTGTGTTCTGCCACAAGCATACCACCTAAGATAGCCGTAATGAAACACTGCGCCCGCCGGCCCCGGCGAAAAGGCCGGCCAAAAAAAAGCCTGCGCGAGCAGGCCGGACGAACAGCGGCGCCAGCTCAGGCCGCCGGGACTTTTTTCTTCGCCGCGGGCTTGGCTGCGGGCTTGGTCGCGGACTTGTCTACGGCCCTGGCTGCGGGCCTGGCCGGCGCCTTGGGCGCGGCCCTGGAGGCGGCCTTGGGGGCGGCCCTGGATGCAGCCTTGGGTGCCGCTTTCGGCGCCGCCTTCACGGCAGCTGCGGCAGCCGGCTTGGCGGCCGCCTTGACAGCCGACTTGGCGGCCGGCTGCGACAGCGCCGCCACCTGCGCGCTCAAGGCCGCGAGCTGCGCCTGCAGCGCGGCGATGTCATGCTGCGTGGGCACGCCGATGGTCGCCAGCGCGCGCGCCACGCGCTCCTCGAACACTTGCTCCAGCTTGTCCCAGGAACCGCTGGCCTGCTTGCCCACGCCATCGGCCAGCTTGCCGACGCTGTCGCTGACGCCGGCCACCTTGTCCTCGGCCCGCTTCTGGAATTCCGTGCCCTCCTTGACCAGCCTGGAAAACACGCGGCCGCCCTCTTCCTGCGCCTTGGCGAAGGCGCCCAGGCCCGCTTGCCAGATCTGCTGCGCGGACGAGCGCACGGCGTTCGCCAGTTCCTTGTCCTCCGCCAGTTCCTTCAGTTTCTTCACCATCGCCAGCTCCCGTCGTTTGCAAGGCCATCACCATCATGGATGCTTTTATTCTAGAGAGCAAAACTAGAGACGGGGGTCTAATCCGCCAGGAATCGCGCATGCAGGGTGCGCCAGCACACGCAAGCGGGCACTCAGGCGGCCGCCTTCACGGGACCGTGCAGCAGGCTGTGCAGGCGGAAGCCTTCGCGGATGTTCTCGCGCAGCACGGCGCCCTTCCATGGCTTGGTGTAGAAGCGGTCGACGGCGCCCCGGTTGATGGCCGCCATGATCGGCGTCAAGTCGGCGAAGGCGGACAGCATGATGCGGAAGGTATCGGGGCACAGGTGCTTGACCCGCTCCATGAATTCCGTGCCGCTCATCAGCGGCATGCACTGGTCGCACAGGATCACCTGCACCTTGTGGCGCGCCAGGATGTCGAAGCCCTCGGCCGCCGTCTGCGCCGTCAGGATGCGGTAACCATCCTGCGCGAGGAAATCGCTGAGCACGTCGAGCATGAAGACGTCGTCGTCGACGATCAGCAGGGTCTGCTGTTCTTCGCTGCCCGCATCGTGCGGCGCCTGCAGCAGCTTGCCGCCCATCAACATCTGCTCGAATTCCTCCTGCGGCACGGGACGGCTGAAATAATAACCCTGCATCTCGTCGCAGCCGTGGCGCCGCAGGTAGGCCAGCTGCGCATCGTTTTCCACGCCCTCGGCGATCACCTGCAGCTTCATGCTGTGCGCCATGCTGATGATGGCCAGCACGATGGCCGCGTCGTCCGGGTTGCTCGTCACTTCGCGCACGAAGGCGATGTCGATCTTCAGCTTGTCGATGGGAAAGCGCTTCAGGTAAGCCAGGCTGGAATAGCCGGTGCCGAAGTCGTCGATGGAAATCTGGATACCCAGCGCCTTGAGATTGCGCAAGACGGCGATGGTCTCCTCGGCATTCGACATCAGCGAGCTTTCCGTCAGCTCCAGCTCCAGCAGGTCGGGCGCGATGTCGTACTTGCGGATGGCCTTGAGCACTTCCTCCTCCAGGCCGCCGACGAAGAACTGGATGCCCGAGACGTTCACGGACAGGTGCACGGGACCGATGCTGCTGGCGCCCCACTCGCCGATTTTCTTGCACGCCTCGTCGAGCACCCAGTTGCCGACGCGCACGATCAGCCCCGTCTCTTCCAGCAGGGGGATGAACAGCGCGGGCGAGACCATGCCGTGGCCGGGGCGGCGCCAGCGTATCAGCGCCTCGGCGCCGCTGATGCGCCCGGAGATGATATTCACCTTGGGCTGGAAGAACAGCACGAATTCCTCGTTGTCGATGGCGCGCCGCAGGGCGTTTTCCATGTCCAGGCGGGCCATCGACTGGGCGTTCATCTCCGCCGTGAAGAAGCGGAAGGCGTCGCGGCCCGCCTCCTTGGCCCGGTACATGGCCGTGTCGGCATACTGGATCAGGGTATCGGCATCGACGGCATCGTCGGGATACACGGAAATGCCGATGCTCACCGTCACCGTCACTTCATGGCCCTGCAGGTCGAAGGGCTTGCGCATCGCTTCGCGGATCTTGTCGACCACGCCCACGGCATGCTGCGCGCCTTCGGGCAGCACCAGGATGGCGGCGAATTCATCGCCGCCAAAGCGGCCGATGGTGTCGCGCACGCGCAGGCAGTCGACGAGGCGGCTGGCAAACTGGCGCAGCAGGTCGTCGCCGATGGTGTGGCCCAGGGTGTCATTGACATTCTTGAAACGGTCGATATCCATGAACAGCACGGCCACGGCCCACTGGTGTTCGGCCGCCTGGGCCAGCGAATGGGTCAGCGAGGCGTAGAACTGGCTGCGGTTCGGCAAGCCCGTGAGCGTGTCGAAATGGGCCAGCTTCATCAGGCGCTGCTCGGCGTCCTTGCGTTCGGTGATGTCGCGCGCCACGGCCACCAGGATCCAGCTCTGGCCCGAGCGCAGGGTGCGCCGCTGCACTTCCACCGACAGGCGCGAGCCGTCCTTGCGCTGCAGCTGCAATTCCGTCATCGGGCCGCCCTGGTCGCCGGCCAGCAGCTTGGTGTACAGTTCCTCGAGCTGGGTTTCGCCCTCGTGCGCGCGGCCCGGCCCCACGCGCAGGAAATCCTCGCGCTCGAAGCCCAGCATGCGGCAAGCCGTCTGGTTGACGTCGACAAAGCACATGCCGGCGCGGTCGACGAGGAAAATCGCGTCGGCCGTCGCATCCATCGCCAGGCGGAAGCGGCGCAGGTCTTCGTCGAGGCGGATGCGCGCGGCCATGTCCAGGGTCAGCTGCTCGTGGTGGCGCTTGATTTCATCGTACAGCAGCAGGTTGTCATAGGCGACGGCGATCTGCGCGGCCACCGTGGCGGCCACGCGCTCGTCGACTTCGGAAAATTCGTTCGCCCCCAGCTTGTCCACCAGGTACAGCCAGCCGTGGCTGCGCTCGCGCGAGGCGATGGCCACGCCCAGGAAGGAATGCACGGGCGGGTGGGACTCGGGCAGACCCAGCTCGGCGGGGTC
>NZ_RFSK01000116.1 GCF_009923995.1 Janthinobacterium sp.
GGCATGCCGTGCGGCCTCGCGCGACCTGTCAAGGCAAAAGCGACAGCCTGCGCGCTTTTTCCGCCTCGAAAGCCGATCAACACCGTCAACACGGATCAACACGGATCGCAACAGCGGATTCCTGACGTAGAAAGCGGATCAACACCGTCAACACCATTTTTCATCAACTGCACATAGAGAAACGCGGGGAGATTTTCTTACCCAGATTCTACCCGCGTAGGAGTGTAGAGCTTGATCAACACGCATCCCGTGTTGACGTGTTGCGCATGATTCCGGGTACTTACGAGACGCGCCCGTGTTGATCATGCCCGCCGCCAGACTCGGAGGCCGCGAAACCCGGCCGGGCTGGCCTTCTCAACCCAGCCGAGCCGAACCAGAACGGCCCGCACCCGGCTCGACTCCTTCGCCGTCCGCCGGGCCACGTCGATCCCGATTCCGCCCAGCACGTCGGCCGTCGTGAAGTTCCCGACCTCGCCCACCGTCGCGTCGATCCACTCCGCGACAGAGGCTGTCCAGACATCTTCGATCTGGTACTGCTGCGCGTCCTCCTCGCGCACCTTGTCCTCTGACCGGTCGAACCACCAGCGCTCGCCCGCCTCGTATGCGTCCAGGGCGTCGGCCCACACCTCGTCGCGCATGGCCTGCACCTTGTCCCGCGGAATGATCCAGTCCTTTGGCACCGTGATGATCCAGAACCGCCGCGACCCGCTGGGATCAGCCAGAAACGACGCCGTGCCACCGCTGCCGCTGTCGGGATTGATGCTGCCGCACAGAACCGTATGCCGTGGCGCCAGCACGGCCGTGCGCGCGAACGGCGGCCGGTACAGGTCAGAGGCAGAGCCAAGGAACTGCTTGACCGACTCAACACTACGCCGCTTCGTCAGGTCATCCATCTCCGAAGCCTCGTAGCCCCACACGCGGGACATGTTGATCGGGGCGTCCTTGTTGCCGATGGGGATCGGACTGTCGCCGAACCACTCGCCGAACAAGCCCTTGAACAGCGTGGACTTGAAGGCGCCTTGCTCGCCCACAAGGATCAAGGCCGTATCGACCTTGCACCCGGGCTGCTTCGCGCGGGCAACCGCTGAGATCAAGAACCGCCCCAGCATCGCGGCCTGCATCTCGGTCGGCTCTGCGATGCCGAGACATTCGCGCAGCAAGCGCCCCACGCTGTCGCCCCTGCCCTTGCCCTTCACGCTGTCCAGGTACTCCACCACGGGCGAATACATCCGGCCCTGAGCGACCGCGTACAGCGCGGACTTCGCCGCCACCTCGCCCGCGTCCATGCCGTAGCTGTCGCGCAGCCACTCGCACAGCTCGGCCGTGCCCGGCGCCTCTTCGATCACCTTGCCATCAAGCTCCACAACGCTTCCCAGCGTCGAACATCGCAGGCTCGCATACCGTGGATCGCCCTTGAGGATCGTAACGATGTTCGCATAGCTGCTGCGTACTACGCCGTCCTCGCTGACCGACAGGCGCGACATCAGCGCGGCCCGTTCCTTACCGGTCGACTGGCTGCGCGTGTTCATCTTGACTTCACGTTCAGCCCGGCGCCGGTCGTCCTGCCCGGCCTTGACCGCGCGACGGACGCTGCGCATATGCTCCGACATCCCGCCCGCGGCATCCATCCCCGTTGACCACGCCGCCCACTCGGCCGGGGCCGTGTCCGCCACCTCGATCAGCAGGTCGACACTTCCGGCCAGCTCGCGCACGATTTCCTGCCGCGTTGCCTTGTTGCAGTCGGGCGCGTAGACGGCGCCGAGCGCCCGCGCCATCAGGTCGCGCGCCTGCTGTCCTATTGGAGTGGGCGCGTCCGCCTCGGTCGCTGGCTCGTCTGTCGTGGTCATGGCCTGGACTTTCATGCGCTCCGGTCTATCCGGCACGGCCAACGGCTCGCGCTGCCCATACGTCAGGCCGTCGCGCACCGTTCGGCGCACCTCGCCCGGAGGCTTTCCGCAGCCCTCGCCAGCCGCGATTAGCGCCGCCTCGGCCTCGGCCAGCGAGATGCCCGCGCTGACCACGTACCCGCCGACCGTGCGGGCCTGCGCAAGAAGCACGTCGTGCCGTTCGCCCTGCGTGGCCTGCGCCACCTTCGCCGCGGCTGTCCGCAACACGGCAGCCCCAAAGCCGTTGCCCTCGACCCGTGGCGGCGGCGGCGCGGCCTTCCGCTCCTCAATCGGCTTTGCCACCAGCCGCACCAGCCACTCGGGCGCGTCGGCAATCGGTGCCTTGTTCTGCCATTCGTAGGCCTCGCCCGTGTCCGGGTGAACGCTCGGCACGGCCACGATGTACCCGCCATCCGACCGGACATCGAGCCCCTTGCCGTCAATGCCGTTCCGCGTCGGCAACGTCAGCCGCTGCGCAGCCAGCCACGCCACCAGCTCCGGCCCGTACCGGTAGACCAGGTGGACGCCGCCGCCACCTGTCCGCACGGTCAGCGTGTTCCGGTAGTCGGCGCCTGCCGCGGCCTCGTTGACCCGCTCCTCCGCGTCCGTGTTGGCGTCGAGGTCAAGTACCCAGATCCCAGAGCCGAGCGGGCCAGCGCCCGTCCGGACGCCGATGTTGGAGTCGGGCTTATCGGCCCACCAGCGGTCGACCTGCGCGGCGTCCGCGCTCGCGTCGGTCAGTCCGTGCGTGCCCGCGTAGGGCCGCTTGCCCTCAAGCGGAAACACGCGCCAGCCGCGGCGCACGTAGCCTTTGGCCGTCGTCAGAATCTTGCTCATTCCGGCTCCTTGATCTGACCCATAGTCTCGGGGCTGACGCCAGCGGCCCACCGGGCATGGTCGGCCGCGATGTGCGGGAACATGTCGTTGGCGTCTTTCATGCCGGATTCACGCGCCACCCGCAGCATCAAGCGCAGCTCGGTCAGTCGGCGCGCTTCCTGCATGGTCATAAGCTCTTTTCCCTTTCGCATAGACACTCCAAGGCCCCGCCCCGTGGAATCAGCACGGAGCAGGGTGGCCGATCATCGGCCAGAACTTGAATGTGATGCAGGCACGGTCTGATTCACCGCGCCGACTGTAGACGTTGTAACACGTCCGCCCGAGACGGCCGCCCGGGGAACAACACCCGGACGGCCTGACCGTGGATCAGACGGTCACTCGGAGAGAGCGTCTATTCGTTAATCCGCCGCATCAGCGTCTGCCATGCGAGCGCCGCCACTGCCGGTACTTGACCGTTTCCGATGCAACGCAGTCTGTCCACCCGAGCGGCCACCCCATTAGCCACTCGACCCACGTCGGGTTCAGAGCCCCACCAACCACAGCGTTCAGGTTCGGCGTCTTCCTCTCTAGCTGTGACGGTGCGCCGTTGTTTTTTGAATCGTTTACGGTCGGCGTCGGCCACATTCTGACTTTTTCTGTCACTTTTGGTATTTTCCCCTGCGATAGTCTGACATCGCGCCCCGCAATTGCCGACGCTTCGTGAAGATCCATTCCGTTTTCCCATGCTTTCCGCATCAAACGGATCGTTCCTTCGCATGGCCTGTTTGTAGCTGTCGGCGTCGGCCACATCCTGACAAACACGCCCAGCGACATCCCACCCATCCTGTTTGGCGCGTCTTTCGTCCTGTCTCTGACTGTCGGCGTCGGCAGCAAGGATCCAGATGCGCTCTCGTCGGTGTGGCGCTCCGGCGTCGGAAGCTCCCAGCACACACCACTCCGCATCGTACCCCAGCGCGGCCAGGTCGCCGAGAACGACTCCGAGCCCCCTAGAAGTGAGAACTGGGGAGTTCTCCACGAACGCGAATCGCGGTCGTACCTCGCCAATGATGCGGGCCATGTGCCGCCACATTCCCGACCGATCTCCGTCGATTCCAGCGCCTTTGCCCGCTGCGGATATGTCCTGACACGGAAAGCCGCCCGCAACAACATCCACGCGCCCGCGCCACGGCGTGCCGTCGAACGTCTGGACATCATCCCAGATCGGAAACCGCGGTAGTGACCCGTCCCGCTGTCGAGCAAGCAGGACGCGCCGCGCGTAGGCGTCCCATTCGACAGCACAGACGCAGGTATGGCCGAGAAGCTGTCCGCCGAGGATTCCCCCCCCTGCTCCAGCAAAAAGATGTAGCTCATTCATGCCTCCACCACAGGGCATCCCATCATTCGGTAGACCTTCCGCCGCTGATACCAGAGCCGCTCCGCTTTGCCGCCGTCGCAGAGGTCGTAAACCACAGCGCCCAGCTTGCCAGGCGCAGGCCGCGCGATGCGCCCCACGCGCTGCTCGAGGCGGGCCGCGTTGCGCTGGGGGACGCCGAGTATCAGCGTGTCGAGTTTCGGCAGGTCGAGGCCTTCGTCTGCGAGCTGGGTGGCGATGAGCACGGGCGTCCTGCCCGATGCCACCGATTCCAACAGCGCCGCCCTTACCTTGGGATGCAGGCGCCCATGCACGGCCGCGGAGCCCACGCCCATGCCTTGCAGCATGCGCCCGAGCTGTTCGACGTGTTCGACGCGCTCCGTCTGAATCAACACCGTCCGGCCTTCCGCGACAGCAGCCGAGGCCAAAGCCACGATCAGACCGTTCCGCTTCGCGCTTTCGGTGCTGGCCGTGACCATCTCGGTATAGTCGCAGTCCTCCTTCGGCGCCCAGCCCGTCGAAATGCGCCGCACCTCGGGGACGATGATAGCGTTGGCCTCAATAAGCGCGGCCCTGCTGACCTCCGCGCGAACTGGCCCCATATGGCTTAGCAGAATCGGCGTGAGGCCGTCCGCCCGCTCTGGCGTAGCCGTCAACGCGAGTCGGTAGCGGCCGGGCAGCGAGTACAGCACGTCCGTAAGTGTCGCGCACGGTACGTGGTGGGCCTCATCCACTACGACAAGGCCGAACGATTCGCCCCAGCTATCAAGCGTTTTCCGCGACCACGTCGCAAGGGTTTGCATGGTGGCAACCACAAGGCGCGAAACGGTCGGAGGCGCACCGTCTGCGATGACCTGAACGGGGATGCCGATAGCGTGCGCGCGGGCTTGCCATTGCCTAAGTAGGTCGTGTGTGTGAACTAAGACAAGCGCGGGCGTAGCAATGTGAAGCACGGCCGTAAGGCCAATCGCGGTCTTACCTGCGCCGCACGGCGCTACAATGATTCCGTTTTTCCGGCGCCACCACGCGGCAAGCGCGGTGCGCTGGTACGGCCTCAAGGTAAGCCCCGGATGCGCGCCCAGCTCTTCGGCTTCCGGTAGTACCGTTTCGTCAACGACGGTTGCTGACGTTTTCGCGTACCGCGGCACTATGTAGCCGTCACAGGTAAACCGCCACGGCCGGATATTCTCATCGGGAAGCGGCACATACCGGCCTTTTTCGCGCATGCCGATAGCCACGCGGTAGGCCTGATTTGGCAACTCGGTAGCGTATGCGTCTTCCGCGTGCGGGGTCAGGAGCCCGCCAGCCATAACAGCGATCATGATTTATTCCCCGTGTCACACAGTCCCCAGCGCATGCAGCCAGCGTCCCGCGGGTCGGCCGCAAATAGCTCAAACTGACGGCCACCTCTGGACGTTTGCGCCCATTCCATGACTTTATCGATGGACCATGGCGGGAAAGTACCAGATTTATCCGGAAGCTTGTTCTGAAAAAACGTCGGCAAACCTGCGGCGTGCTGATGATTTCTATCTATTACCACTCGTCCTACCAAAGCCTCAAGGTCGCGCATGACATCGATACGCGCATCATCTTTACTCAACATGGCTAGCTCAGACTTATTCGACATGATGCACGGCCAGCACCCGACGCGGGAGGCGCCTTCTAGGTACAAGCTGCACGGCCTGACGTTGTGCCGTGCGTGGATGTCCACCACGTCGGCCAGCGTCCACCGGATGAGCGGGCGCCAGACCTCGATATCTTCAGCGCCCGGCATGGCTTCGCGTTCAGCCAGTCCGGACCGGGCCGCGCTTTCTTCCGCTCGGATTCCGACAACGCTTAGAATGTCGTCATCCTGAGCCCGCGCCCATTTAAGAAACGGCCTGACCTTCAGCTCTTGCGTGCAATACCGACGCATACGGCTAGGGAACATGGCCTTTTTAACGGCCCATCGCACCATAGGTGACGACGCCACACCTAGGCGCCGTTCGATGTCGGCCACCGCGTCGGCATACTCCGGTGCCACGTTAATATCTGACCGAAGCCGGATAATCGGGCCTAGCTGTTCTTCCAGATAGTCAAGATGCGCGTAAAGCGCGGGGTGTTCCCATCCCGTGTCCTGAAACACTCGGACGTGTTCAATCCCCTGCTCCCGCAGCCACAGAGCTGCCGCGGTGCTGTCTTTCCCGCCTGACAGACTAAGAACGGTCATCATGGCTTCTCCTCGCGGTGTTCGCCGCGTTCGATGCAGTCGGCATAGTGTCGCAAGGCAGTCCTACGACGCAACCACGCCACCACGGCGGCGCGCTCGGCCTGCGCGCCCGCGTCCGCGGCCTTGTGCAGCGACACGCCCAGCGCCGTCAGCTCCTGCACCTGAGCGCGCAAGGCTTCGACCTCTGCGACCAGCGCATCCAACGCAGCGAGCGCGTCGAATACTTCTGCCCCGGTGAGTCTGTCATCCCCGTAGACCCCATTTGCGATGCGCGCCTTGATGGCTTCCAAATCGGTCATGACTTTCCCCGGCGTCGGTGCTTGCTGCTCTCAATGTCCGTGGCCCAGCCACCCGCAAGCCGCGGGATGATGGACGAACCGGCCGCGCCCTTCTGGCCGCGCAGGTACTCCAGCACGGCCCGGCGTTCGTCGTCCTTGCCGTCCGTGTAGCCCTGACGGTATCCCTGCTGCCCCGCAGTCTCGACAGGCCCGACAAGCCGTCGCAAGAATTCGACGGTCAAGCGCATGTCGTCCATCTGGTCAAGCAGCCACGCGCAGTCCATGATGACGCGGTGCGCGTAGTCAGTC
>NZ_RFSK01000117.1 GCF_009923995.1 Janthinobacterium sp.
ATCGACGCCCAGCTGGCCGCCTCCGTGGCCGACGCCTACCGGGCGCTGCGCAAGCTGCAGCACCAGTTGCGCCTGCAGGGGCAGGACCTGGCCCGGGTGGAACCGGAGCGGGTCCAGCTGCACGCGGAAAATGTCCGCCGCCTGTGGCGCTCCATCTTCCAGGACGCCGGTTAGCAGGGCAAGCAGGCACTGCCGCGACCGTTCCCTGGCACGCCGTGGCGTGTGCCGGGCACGCCTGGAAGGCCACTTTTTTCTCCCGTCAGCGCGTCCATCGGCGACGTTGACGGCGCCGGTTGTCGCGTAATTACCACAACGAAGCGCAGGACCCCGGCACCGCGCGCCAGCGCCGCCGCCGCCCTCGCGCCACGTCCTGGCGGCGCCCCGTTAGCGCCATGTGGCCGCAGGCTTTTTATGCCTCGCCATTCAAAAAGAAAATATCCACTATATTCTCCACCGCAATCCGTTCTAAAACAGAGACGGCCATTCTTATTCTATTTTCCTTCCATAAAATAAATAAATAGCGCCATGCCCATTTCCTGTTTACCTGGAAATATCCGGCAATGAGATTCGCTGACGATATTCGCGCGCCACGCAATATGAACGCCTTATTTTCCCGGTGAAACAACTATTCCATGCCCATCGCCAGTCCCCCTGCCGGTGCGGCCCGGTATCGGCATGCAACATCGCCTAAGGAAGCCCTCCCTCTCCAGGCATTTGCAAAATGCTATTTTAAGTTTCAAAATGGAAATTAAACCCTGCAAAAACAGCAAAAACGCGGGTCTTTATTTGTTTCTTTATATGTTCCTGGCCTTTAACCTGAGGAAATAATGTCAATTATGCAAAATCATAATGGCAAATGAAAGCAGTGCATCCTCAATGAAGAAGCATCGAGCAATTCCAGTCGCCCTCCTCCGATATTGTCTATACATTCAATCGCGCGCCCTGGTACCGGCAAAGCGCGAAGGTTTTTTATTCCAGATAAACATTTTCCGCTGCGAGCATCAGGCACGACAACATTCATGTCGCCCATCATGAAAAAAAGCACCCCTGCAAATAAATAATAATTATGCAAGTTGTTGTTATTTTTAAAGATTGTAAGTATTAAATTGACTTGAAACTTGTGCCTAGGTACAGTCGATCGTCGTAAAGTTTTTTAAAAAATAATTATTAACTTACAACACAAGGGATTCGAAAATGCTTAAGGAAACAGTTCTTTCACGCTCGATCAGACTGGTGTGTGCGGGCAGTATCGCGCTCACCATGCACTCCGCATTTGCTCAGACAGAAGATGACAATGTCACCAAGGTGCAAGTCACTGGTTCGCGCCTGACTTCGCCCAATGCCGTATCGCCATCGCCGCTGCAAATCCTGACGTCGGCCGATATCGCCGCCTCGGGTGCCACCAACCTGCAAGAATTGCTGCTGAAAAACCCGACTCTGGGCGCCCCATCCATCAGCCGTACCAACTCCAATTTCCAGACCGCCAGCGTCGGCGTCGCCACGATTGACCTGCGCAACCTGGGCACTTCGCGTACCCTGGTGCTGGTCAACGGCCGCCGTTTCGTCGCCGGTGTTCCCGGCGAATCCGCCGTCGACATGAACACCATCCCGACCGACTTCATCGAGCGCGTCGAACTGCTGACCGGTGGCGCCTCGGCCGCCTATGGCTCGGATGCCGTGGCCGGCGTGGTCAACATCATCCTGAAGCGCAACTTCAACGGCGTGCTGGTCGACGCATCGCTGGGTCAAAGCGATTACCACGATGACTCGAAGAAAAAACTGGCCGTGACCTTCGGCACCACCAGCGCCGACGGCTCCAGCAATATCATGGGCCACTTCGGCTACTCGAAACAAGGCGCCGTGTACTCGCGCAACCGTCCGGGCACCGATGTCGACAACCAGTCGCTGGGCACGCTCACGGGCGATCCGGCCGACATCTTCACGCCGGAAACACCCTTCTACTCGGGCATCGCGCCGCAAGGCCGTTTCCTGTACGGCTCCGGCAAGACGGCGGGCGACTTCACCTATGACCGCGCCGGCAACATCATTCCCTGGTCCACCAACGGCTCGGCCACCCAGGCTGCAACCGGCTACAACCGCAATGCGCTGCGCACGATCGCCGTGCCGACGGAACGTTTCCTGTTCGCCACGAACGGCAACCATGCCTTCGACGAAAACCACAGCGCCTTCTTCGAAGGCACCTACGCGTCGACCAAGGTCACCTCGCGCATCGAGCCGTTCGGCCTGCAATCGAAGGATATCTTCCCGACCGCTGGCGCAGTGCCGGTCGGCAGCATGGTCAACGGCGTCCTCGTGCGCAATCCGCTGGTGCCGCAGTACCTGTATGACCGCGCCACCGACACCAATGGCGATGGCATTCCGGACTACACCTTCTCGCGCCGCCTGTCCGAAGTGGGCACGCGTGGCAATACGGCGGAACGCGACACCTTCCGCCTGGCGACAGGCCTGAAAGGCACGATCAAGGACTGGAACTATGAAGCCTTCGTATCGTACGGCAAGACCAAGGAAGCACAGAACTCGACCGGCCAGGTCAATGTCATGAGCTTCCGCAACGCCTTGCTGGCGATTCCTGATGGCAAGGGCGGTGCAATGTGCGCGGATCCGATCGCGCGTCTGCAAGGCTGCGTACCCGTGAATCTGTTCGGCTTCAATTCCATTTCGCCGGAAGCCCTGAAATATGTGACGGCGCCAGGCTCCCTGATCACGTCAACCACGCAAAAAGTGGCTGGCGGTAACTTGAGCGGCGAGTTGTTCCAGTTGCCAGCAGGCAAAGTTGGCCTGTCGGGCGGCGTCGAATGGCGTCAGGAAGAATCGAGCAGCGTGGCCGATCCGCTGACCCAGGCAGGCTTGAACGCCGGCAATGCCGCGCCACCGACCTACGGCAAATTCAATGTCAAGGAAGCCTACCTGGAAACCCTGGTACCGCTGCTGAAAGACAAGTTCCTGGCCAAGCAGCTGGACTTCCGTGCCGCCTACCGCGTCGGTGACTACTCGACGGTCGGCCACACCAACAGCTGGAACACGGGCCTGGAATGGGCGCCGACGTCGGACGTGAAATTCCGTGCCACGCGTTCGATTTCGACCCGCGCACCGAATATCAACGAACTGTATTCGCCAGCGAGCCAAACCTTCCCGCCAGGCATCTCGGATCCGTGCAAAGGCGTCACCGCGACGTCCACCACGGAATTCTCGGCAGGCTGCCGCGCCGATCCTAACGTGTTGGCCAATATCCAGGCCAATGGCGTGTTCACGCAAACCCAGTCGGACCTGCAAGGCATCAGCGGCTACGATCGCGGCAATCCGAACCTGAAGGCGGAACAAGGCCGTTCGACGACCGTCGGCGTGGTACTGACCCCGCGTTCGATCCCGATGCTGAGCAAGTTCACCTTCACGGCGGATTACTTCGACATCAAGATCTCCGATGCCATCGTCAGCACGCCACGCCAGTACTCGCTGAGCCAGTGCTATGGCGGCGGCAATCCTGAGCTGTGCAAATTCATCACGCGTCGCACTGCTACCGGTGGCGGCAACAACATCGGTACGCTCAGCTACATCGATTCGGCCGTCTCGAACAGCGGTGGCCTGGGCACCGAAGGTATCGACTTGACCGCTTCGTGGGCAGATATGGTCGGACCAGGCCGCCTGACCGCGAAGATGCAATACACCTACGTAAAAGAGGGTTATGTCATTCCTCTGAAGGGCGAAGACAAGGATCCGTTTGCTGGCGAAGTCGGTGCAGCCAAGAACAAGGCTAACCTGAACCTGGCCTACAAATGGGGCAGCTTCGGCATCAGCAGCACCACGACCTACATCGGCCGTTCGTCGCTGGATGACCAGTTCCTGGCGCAGCTCGACCTGCCAGCGAACTCGCTCAAGGTTGGTTCGCGTACCTACCAGGACTTCCAGCTCACGTTCGACGTGAAGAAACAAGTGCAGCTGTACCTGGGTATCGACAATGCCTTCGACACGTCGGCACCACCGATCCTGAGCGGTTTGCCAGGCAACAGCACCGGTACCAACACGGATGCCGGCACGTATGATGCCATCGGCCGCCGCTACTATGCCGGTCTGCGCGTGACGATGTAATCCTGCAGCGGATGGACGGCGTCACCGCCTTCCATCCCCGCAACGACGGCGCGCTACGGTGCGCCGTTTTCTTTTCCGCAAAAGAAACGACAGGAACTGGATATGAAAAAATTATTACTGTTGCTGGCAGTGTGCGGCCCGGCCCTGGCCGACGATGCGGCAACCCTGCACTGCCGCACGCTCAAGGAGGGCGCGGCGCGCCTGGCCTGCTATGACGCCATGCCCGTCGGTGCCGCGCCAGCCGCGGCGGTGGCCGTGGCGCCCAGGACGGTGGAACAACAAAAACAGGCCTTCGGCATGGAAGGCAAGCAAAAACGCGCCGTCGATGCCATGCCGGCGCCGCAACTGGCCAGCCTGGACAGCCATATTCCCGGCAAGTTCGAGGGCTGGCAGCCAGGGCAGACCATCACCCTGGCCAATGGCCAGCGCTGGAGAGTCGTCGACGGCAGCGATGGCGTGGTGGTCGGCAAGGACTTGAAAGTCACCCTGGTGCGCGGCATGCTGGGCGCCATCTTCCTGGACATCGAAGGCGCTTCCCGCTCGCCCAAGGTGGTGCGCATCCAGTAGCATCGAGCAGGCTGGCGCCATTGCCGCGCAGCGTGCCCTGATGATAGCCCGCGACGGCCGCGGGGCGTATGATAGGGATCAACGCTGTCTTGCCAAAGGAAACTTTTTTCCATGCCCTTGCATTACCTGTCACGCCTGAGCGGCGCCGCGCGCGACCAGCACGCCAACCTCCAGCTGGGCTGCGTGCTGGCGCTGGTGGCCGGTGCCGTGAATGCGGGCGGTTTCCTCGCCATCGGCGGCTATACCTCGCACATGACGGGCATCGTCTCGGGCATGGCCGACGACCTGGCGCTGGGTAATGTCACGCTGGCGCTGGCCGCCCTAGGCGCCTGGCTGGCCTTTGTCAGCGGCGCCGCCGTGACGGCCATCATGGTGAACTGGGGCAAGCGCCGGCGCCTGCACAGCCAGTTCGCCGCCAGCCTGCTGCTGGAAGCGGCGCTATTACTGCTGTTCGGGCTGACGGGCAATTACCTGGCCGCCATGCCCGATGTGCTCGGTCCCGTCACCATCTTGCTGCTGTGCTTTGTGATGGGCTTGCAGAACGCCATCATCACCAAGATCTCGGGCGCCGTCATCCGCACCACCCACGTGACTGGACTGTCCACCGATATCGGCATCGAACTGGGCAAGATGGCGTATTACAACCGGCGCCAGCTGCCGGACCGCGTCGTCAAGGTCAACCGCGGCAAGCTGAAAACGCACAGCCTGCTGATCGCCTGCTTCTTCATGGGCGGCGTCAGCGGCGCGCTATCCTTCAAGCACATCGGCTTTCCTGCCGCCACCATCATCCTCGCCGGCGTGCTGACCCTGCTCTCCGGCGTGCCCGTACTGCGCGACCTGCGCCTGCTATGGCGCTTCTACCGGCGCCGCCTGCACGCCCACACCTTGCGTTAGCATAAATATTTTTCTTTATAGCAATAATTTATTGGTTTTAATGCTAATATTTTTCTGCGCCACGGCAAGCGCATCACGCGTGCCGTGGCGGCCTTTTGATTCGACACCCTACCGTTGTCCAATTCTGAAAGCGAGAAAAATGATTTCCATCAAAAAAGCCCTGTTTGTCTTTGCCGCCGCTGTCGGCATCGCCGCGTCCTTCTCCAGCACGGCCGCCGTGCGCGCATGGATTCCTTCGGATAGCTGCGACTACATCCTCAACAGCTGTTACCAGGGCAATCAGGAATCCTGCGAACGCTGGTTCCACCAATGCCAGCACCTTGGCGCCGACGACTAAGCAGACGAAAAAAAACGCCCCGCAGGGCGTTTTTTTATGCGGTCAAAAAATTACTTGGCCGACATCAGTGCGACGGTGGTGTCCAGCATGCGGTTCGAGAAACCCCACTCGTTGTCGTACCACGACGATACTTTCACCAAACGGCCCGAGACCTTGGTCAGGGTCGAATCGAAGTTCGACGACGCCGGGTTGTGGTTGAAATCGATCGATACCAGCGGTTCGGTCTGGTACGTCAGGATGCCTTCCAGGGCGCCTTCCGAAGCGGACTTCATCAGCGCGTTGACTTCTTCCACGGTGGTGTCGCGCTTGGCGATGAAGGACAGGTCGACCAGCGAGACGTTGATGGTCGGCACGCGGATGGCGAAGCCGTCCAGCTTGCCATTCAGCTCAGGCAGCACCAGGCCCACGGCGGCAGCGGCGCCCGTCTTGGTCGGGATCATGCTCATGGTGGCCGAACGGGCGCGGCGCAGGTCTTCATGCATCACGTCGGACAGCACCTGGTCGTTGGTGTAGGCGTGCACGGTGGTCATCAGGCCCG
>NZ_RFSK01000118.1 GCF_009923995.1 Janthinobacterium sp.
CGGCCTGGTGGGCGGTGAAACGCTGGGCATCGGCGGCCAGGTGGCCGTGTTCAGCGACAAGAACGCGGCCAACGGCAAAACCGTGACGGTAACGGGCACGACCTTGCTGGATACGGCCACTGGCCTGGCCAGCAACTATACGGTCAGCAACCCGACCGGCTTGACGGCCAGCATCACGCCGAAAGCCTTGACGGTGACGGGCCAGCTGGCCGGCAATAAAGTCTACGACGGCAATGCACAAGCCAGCCTGTCCGGCGGCGTCTTGAGCGGCCTGGTGGGCGGCGAAACGCTGGGCTTTGGTGGCCAGAGCGCCGTGTTCAGCGACAAGAACGCGGCCAACGGCAAGACCGTGACGGTAACGGGCACGACCTTGCTGGATACGGCCACTGGCCTGGCCAGCAACTATACGGTGAGCAACCCGACCGGCTTGACTGCCAGCATCACGGCCAAGGCCTTGACATTGACGGGCCAGTTGGCGGGCAACAAGGTTTATGACGGCAATGTCCTGGCCAGCCTGTCCGGCGGCGTCCTGAACGGCCTGGTGGGCGGTGAAACGCTGGGCATCGGCGGCCAGGTGGCCGTGTTCAGCGACAAGAACGCGGCCAACGGCAAAGCCGTGACGGTAACGGGCACGACCTTGCTGGATACGGCGACTGGCCTGGCCAGCAACTACACGGTGAGCAACCCGACTGGCTTGACGGCCAGCATCACGCCGAAGGCCTTGACGGTGACGGGCCAGCTGGCCAGCAATAAAGTCTATGACGGCAATGTGCAGGCCAGCTTGTCCGGTGGCACCTTGAGCGGGCTGGTGGCCGGAGAGACTCTCGGTATTGCGGGCCAGACGGCAACGTTTGCCAACAAGAATGCGGCCAGTGCCAAGGCCGTGACGGTGACGGGTACGACCCTGGTCGACAGCAGCACTGGCCTGGCCAGCAACTACACGGTGAGCAACCCGACCGGCTTGACGGCCAGTATCACGCAAGCGGCACTGGGCGTGCTGGTGAATAATGCTGAAAAAGACCAGGGCCGTGTGAATCCGGACTTCACGGCCAGCTACACGGGCTTGCTGGCCGGTGATACGCTGGCCGCAGAGGTCAGCGGCAACCTGGTGTTCAGCACGCCGGCCACCACGGGATCGGCGGCGGGCAGCTATCTGGTGTCAGCCGCCGGCCAATCGTCGACCAACTATGCGCTGACCTACACGCCTGGCGTGCTGACGGTGAAGCCGACCGTAGCGCTGCAAAGTGCCGTGGCCAGCGTGATCGCCGCCGTCAATGTGGCGCCATCGCAAGGCAATATGGTACAGGCTGAAGTGGTGGCGAAAGGCGAGACCATCACCAGCAAGGAAGACGTGGTAGCGGCGGTGCAGGGCAGCGAGCCGCCTCCGGCCAGCTCGCCGGTGGTGCAGGTGGCCGCTTCCGTCAATGCGAATGTCTTGCCGGGCTTGCGCCTGAGCGTGGTCGACACGGGCTTGCGCCTGCCTGGCGAAGCGGGCAATACCAGCATCGAAAGTCAGTAAGCATTTGCCAGCTGGGCTGGCCAGTTAAAAATGCCGCTTCGTAATATTTGCGAAGCGGCATTTTTTTTGCTGCCTGCCATCCCGCGCAAGCGGTAAATGGCCCCAACCTTATCGGCGTTGCCGACTTGCCGCGCGCCGCCTCCGTCTTGCCGGGCATGCGGTGCATGGTCAGCGGCGATGTTTTTTAGCTGGGCGTGATCGACAAGAACCGCACTTGGCTGCGCTGCGTGTAGCTGCTGCCGCAACTGGCGCCAGAGGCCAGGGTAGCCGCCTGCGTGCGGGAACCGGACCGGGTCTGCTGCTTCACCGCGGCGCAGCAGCGCATCCTCCTGCTCGACTTCGTCAACTGCCTGGCACGGGCTGGATCGCACCAGCGGTGCGCCCCTGAGGACCCTGCAAGCCGTGCTGGAACTGCCTGCCGACGTGCAGCAGGCGCTGTATGTCGTGCGTTTCGGGGATTCGATGGCCCGGCCCATGGCATGCGTGACGCAAATCGACAGTGTCTGCAGCGGGTTTTTGCGACGTGCATTTTCCGCAATGGCCGCGCGCCGGCGCGTCTTCCGCCTGAAACGGGCCCGGCAGTGCTAATACCACTTGCGGCGCCACCGCTCGCGCGGTATTGTCCGCGCCGCTCGCGGCAGGGTCTTTTTTTTCTCGGCTCATTCTTCGCCGCTCACGACGTGGCCAGACCGCCTGCAATCACTGGTATTGTAAAAAACACCGTTATATAAAACCACTTGACTACCAATTTTCGGCGTCGCATTCTCTGTGCAGAAAGCCGATGCTTCACTGCGCTTTCTTTACGTACAAAAAAGCTACCCCGATAGTTTTCGTATAACGTTCAGGAGACATTGTGAAGACACGGCACATAAGCCGGCTGGCCTCGCCCTTGATGGCTGGCCTGCTGGGCAGCGCGCTGCTCGCTTGCGGCGGCAATTCCACCACCGAACCCCCATCGGCCCTGCTGGCCGCCACGACCGCCAGCGACAGTTGCGCGGCCTGGAGCGCCAGCGCCGTCTACACTGCAGGGCAGTGCGCCGTGTATGACGGCAAGGTCTACCGCGCCAAATGGTGGGTGCAGGGCACGGCACCGAGCAACGACCAGTGGGGACCGTGGAGTCTCGATACGACCACACCCACCCCGACACCAACGCCGACACCGACACCAACGCCGACACCGACACCGACACCGACACCGACACCGACACCGACACCGACGCCCACGCCAGGCGTGCCCACCAAGGCCCAGGCCGAGGCGAACGAGGCGGCGCTGACGAACAACGATTTCTTCCGCAAGGTCAAGGCGTCGATCCGCACGCTGGGCAATACGGCCGTCGACGCCGTGCAGCCTGGCCTGGCCAGCAATCCGCTCAACGTCAAGAGGGTCGAGCGCCTGTTGCCGGCGGCCAAGTGGGAATATTATTTTGCCGCGCGCGACGCCAGCTATACCTACCAGCGTTTCCTGCAGGCCGTGGCCAAGTTTCCCGCCGTGTGCGACGACTACGCCGACGGGCGCAATGCGGACGCCATCTGCCGCCACAGCCTGGCCACGATGTTTGCCCACTTCGGACAGGAGACGGGCGACCATAACGCCAGCAGCCCGCTGCCGCAATGGCGCCAGGGCTTGAAGTATTTGCGCGAGCTGGGCTGCGACGAAACGGGCGCCGGCTGCGGCTACAACATCGAGTGCGCCGACCCCGTCTTCAACAAGGTATGGACGTGCGGCACCAACGCCGACGGCAGCTTCAAAAAATACTTTGGCCGCGGCGCCAAGCAGCTGTCCTACAACTATAACTATGGGCCGTTTTCGCAAGCCATGCATGACGGGGATCAATCCGTGCTGCTGAAGAATCCGGACCTGGTGGCGTCGACCTGGCTGAACCTGGCCTCGGCCACGTTCTTCTTCGTCTATCCGCAACCGCCGAAGCCATCCATGCTGCATGTGCTCGACGGCACGTGGGTGCCGAACGCGGCTGATACGGCGGCGGGAGCGGGCAACAACTTCGCCACCACCATCATGATCATCAATGCCGAATGCGGGCAGGGCACGGAAAAGCAGGCCGCGCAAAACCGCATCGATTACTACAAGCAATTTGCCACGGACATGGGCTGGAATTATTCCGGCGAACAATTGTCGTGCGCCAACATGCAGCGTTTCACCCCAGCCAGTTCCGCTTCCTACAACATCTATTGGGAAAAAAACTGGAGCGCGGGTGGCGAAAACCAATGCCAGCTGGTCAGCTATCAAACCCCGTACAGCGCCTTGCTGGCCGGGAACTACGTGAAATGCGTGGAAGCCAACTGGAATGTGAAATTGCAGTAACAGCAAGTGCAGGAGGCCGGCCAGGGATAACAGTTGACAAGAGCCCCTTGAGGGGCCTGCAACAGCTCTCGATGTACAACCATAACGGAGACAGATACCACATGAAATCGAATGCATTATTGATGGCCTTGCTCAGCGGCGTGCTCGTCGCTTGCGGCGGCGGCCAGGAAGGCACGACGGCCACGCCGAACACCCTGCTCGCCACCGTCGAGGCGTGCGCCGTCTGGGATGCCGCCACCGTCTACACGGGCGGCCAGTGCGTCACTTACCAGGGCGTCAGCTACAAGGCCAAGTGGTGGACGCAAGGCAACGTGCCCAGCGCCACCGACACCTGGGGCCCATGGGCCGTGACGGATACGCCGACACCAACGCCGACGCCAACGCCAACGCCAACGCCAACGCCAACGCCAACGCCAACGCCAACGCCCACGCCAACGCCCACGCCAACGCCAACGCCAACGCCAACGCCCACCCCGACGGCCTGCCGCCCGGACGGCTTGATCTCGGCCGTGCCGAATGTGCCGTATTGCAAGGTGTACGATGCGAATGGCCGCGAAGTGCTGGGCAATGGCTTGAACCGGCGCATCGTCGGCTATTTCGCCAGCTGGCGCACGGGCGCCGACGGCAGCCCGACCTACCTGGTGAATAACCTGCCGTGGGACAAGATTACCCACCTGAACTATGCCTTTGCCTCCGTCGATCCGGCCACCTCGAAAATCGCCATCGGCAGCGGCGCGGCCAATCCGGACACGGGCCTCACCTGGCCGAACATCCCGGCCGCGGCCATGGACCCGTCCTTGCCGTACAAGGGCCACTTCAACTTGCTGTCGCAATACAAGAAGAAGTATCCGGGCGTAAAACTGATGATTTCCGTGGGGGGCTGGGCCGGCAGCGGCGGCTTCTACACGGCCACGACGAATGCGGATGGCAGCGTGAACACGGCCGGCATCAATACCCTGGCCGATTCCATGGTGGCCTTCGTGCGCCAGTACAACTTCTTCGATGGCGTCGATGTCGATTACGAACATCCGACCACCAACAATGAAGCGGGCAATCCGAACGACTTCGCCGCCTCGAAACCGCGCCTGGCGGGCTTGATGACGAGCTACAACGTGCTGCTGAAAGTGCTGCGCCAGAAGCTCGACGAAGCGGCCGTGCAGGACAACAAGTATTACTTGCTGACCATCGCCGGTTCCGCTTCGGGCTGGGTGCTGCGGGGCGAGGAAAACATGTCGGGATTGAAATATCTCGATTACGCCAGCCTGATGACCTACGACTTGCACGGCGCGTGGAACCAGTACGTGGGACCGAACGCGGCGCTGTTTGACGATGGCAACGATGGCGAATTGCGCGCCGGTAACGCCTACCAGTACCAGAACATCGGTTACCTGAATACGGACTGGGCCTACCGCTACTACCGGGGCGCCATGCAGGCGGGACGCATCAATATCGGCGTGCCGTTCTATACGCGGGGCTGGAAGGATGTCACGGGCGGCACCAACGGCCTGTGGGGCACGACGGCGCTGACCAATTCCACCGTCACGTGCGCGGGCGTGAAGACCTGCGGCATGGGCGCCACCGGCATCGACAACGTGTGGTACGACCTCGATTCGCAGGGCAAGCCCACGCCGGGCGGCGGCAACCCCATCTGGCATGCGCTGAACTTGCAGAACGGCATCGTGCCAAGCTACCTGGACGCCTACAAGGTGACGGACAAGGCGCTGGTGGGCACCTACGTGCCGTACTACAGCAGCACCATGGTGGCACCGTGGCTGTGGAATGCGACCAAGAAAGTGTTCATTTCCACGGAAACCACGCAGTCGATCGCGGCCAAGGCCCAGTACATCGTCAACAACAATATTGGCGGCGTGATGATCTGGGAAATGGCGGGCGACTATGCCTGGGATGCCACGCGCAACGGCGGCAAGGGCGAATATTTCATGGGCACCACCCTGACGGACGTGCTGTACCAGGCCTTCCGCACGGCCGGCGCGTATGGCAACAAGCGCGCCGAGATCGCCATGCCGGGCACGGCGGCCAACATCAGCATCACCCTCGGTGGCTGGAAGCTGGGCGACAACAACTTCCCCATCAACCCGGTGATGACGGTGAAGAACAACACGGCCTCGACCTTGCCGGGCGGCACCGTGGTGGAGTTCGACTATCCCGTGTCGGCGCCGTCGGACATGAGCGACCAGTCGGGCTTCGGCTTGACGGTGATCAATGCCGGCTACACGGGGCCGAACAATATCGGCGGCTTCACGAAGAACTACAACCGGGCCCGCTTCGCGATTCCCGCCTGGCAATCGCTGGCGCCGGGCGGCTCCGTGGCGCTGACCCTGAACTACCGCCTGCCCATCTCGGGACCGGCCAACTACACGGTCACCGTGGGCGGCACCAAGTATGCGCTGACGCAGGAGTATCCGGAATTGCCGGTGGCGCTGCCGTAAGGTTGCTGATGTCGTAAAGTAAAAAGGGCGGAACCGCGGTTCCGC
>NZ_RFSK01000119.1 GCF_009923995.1 Janthinobacterium sp.
GCGTTCTGCTGCGTCACCTGGTCCATCTGCGCGATGGCCTGGTTGACCTGGTCGATGCCCACGCTTTGCTCGGCGCTGGCGGCCGTGATCTCGGCCATGATGTCGGTGACGCGGCGCACGCTGTCGACCACTTCGCCCATGGTGCTGCCGGCCTGCTGCACCAGGCGCGTGCCGTTGTTGACCTGTTCCACCGAGTCGCCGATCAGGGCCTTGATTTCCTTCGCTGCGGCAGCGGACCTTTGGGCCAGACTGCGCACTTCCGTGGCGACGACGGCAAAGCCACGTCCCTGTTCGCCCGCGCGCGCCGCTTCCACGGCCGCGTTCAGCGCCAGGATGTTGGTCTGGAAGGCGATGCCGTCGATGACGCCGATGATGTCGACGATCTTCGTCGACGCCGTGTCGATGGCGCCCATGGTGTCGACCACCTGGCTGACGATGCTGCCGCCCCGCTCGGCCACGCCGGAGGCGGCCACCGCCATCTGGTTGGCCTGGCGCGCATTGTCCGCATTCTGTTTCACGGTGCTGGTCAATTCTTCCATCGACGACGCCGTCTCTTCCAGCGAACTGGCCTGCTGCTCCGTGCGCGCCGACAGGTCCTGGTTGCCGGCGGCGATTTCGCCCGACGCCGTGGCGATCGCGTTGGTGCCGCTCTGCACTTCCGACACCACCTTGCGCAGCGCTTCGTTCATGCCGTGCAGCGCGCGCATCAGGTCGCCGATTTCATCGCTGGCGGCAGGACCGAAATGCGTGCGCAAGTCGCCGTCGGCCACCGTTTCGGCCACCTGCACGGCCGACTGCAGCGGCACGGTGATGGAACGGGTGATCAGCCAGGCGCAGACGCTGCCCAGGGCCACCACCAGCGCGCACAGGGTCAGCAGCAGGGTGAAGCTGCGCTCATTGGCCGCCTCGATGGCCTGCGCCGTGGCGTCGATGGCCTTGCGCTGCTGCGCCAGCAGGGCCTTGACGTTGTTCTGGTAATTGGCGGCGGCCGGGGCGAAGCTGTCGCGGTAGGTGCTTTCCGCCTGCGCTGCGTTGCCCGCCTTGCGCGCATTCATCACCACGGTCTTGGCATCCTGGTACTTGACGCGCTCGGCGATAGAGGCCTTGAAGATGGCTTTTTCTTCCTCGCTGTCGAGCAGGGCCTCGATTTTCTTCAGCAGTTCGCCGCCCTGCCTGGTGCTGTCGGCGATGGTGTCGGCGAAGACGCTCGACAGGGTTTGGTCCGTGCTGCGGGCGATCATCGAGGTGCGCGCGATGGCCGAGTAGATCAGCACGTACCAGTCCGAGACGAGGCGTTCCTTGGCCAGCGGCTTTTCCATCATTTGCCGGGTCGCGTCGGCATTCACATGGGCGCTGTACAGCGCGTACGAGGTGGAAATGACGGAGAGCAGCAGCACCAGCGCAAAACCCGCTGCCAGGCGCGTGCCGATACGAAGGTGGGAGAGGGCGTGCATGTCGGACTCCTGTCGCAGAGGGATTTAAATTGCCTGTGCGACATAGTATGCACCGATAAGTGACCAATAGGCGAGGGAAAACCACGCCAGTTCCGGCGCCTGTTGCAGTCTTGCCCGTGCTACAGGTTTAGCGCCTGGCGCAGGTCCGGCTGCTCTGCCCAGCGGGCGAAGGCGGCGGCCATGCGCTCGCTTTCCGCGATGGCGCGGCGCCAGTCGCGCATGCGTGCCGCATGGTCCTGGCCGTAATGGGGAAAGTCGCGCCGGTCCGGCAGTTTGCCGTTCGGCAGGCTGGCGACGAAGGCGGGCGAGGGCGAGACGAGGATCATGTTGTCGAGCGCGCTGTCGCCGGCACGCGCGCGGCGCCACGGCATCGCCTTGTCCAGCCAGCCCGGCACGATGTGGTCGGCGAAATGCGGGTACAGCACCAGGTCCGGTTCGCGCTGGTAGGGCAGGTGCAGATGGTAGTCGACCAGGCCGCCGTCCCAGTAGCGCCCGGGCGGGGCGCCGGCGATGCCCGTCACGGCGTCGAGCACCAGCGGGATGGAGCCGGAGGCCAGCAGCGCGTCGCGCAGGTTGTCCTGCGCCAGGGGCACGAAGTGGGAGTGAAAGGCGTCGAAGCGCGAACGCAGCCAGCTGGCGCCGTCCGCTCCCGCGTGGAAGACCACGCGTTCGAGCGAGGCGGCCAGGCGCGCCCGCGCCACGGCGTTGCCGGCCGCCGCCAGCAGGAAGCCGCGCCGGTCGCGCCAGGTGCCCGGTTGCGCCAGTGCGCCGATGCCGCGCACGGCCAGCACGCCCAGGCTGTGCTGGCCGTGCTGCAGCAGCTGCGCATCCTGGCCATCGAGGAAGGCGTCGAGCAGGGCGCGGCAGGTGCGGCTGACGTGGGCCGGCGCGGGCTTGTCCGGGTAGCGCTGGCTTACGTATTCGCGCACCAGGCGGCGCTGCGCGGCGACGGGGTCGGGAAAGACGCCGGCGGCCATGCGCCAGGCGCCGATCGAGGCGCCGACGAAGTGGCGCGGGCGCGGCGCCTGCGGCAGGAAGTCGCCGAACAGCCAGCAGTCGAGCTGGTGCAGGATCAGGCCTTTCGGTCCGCCGGCGGCGGCAGGCACGATGGCGATGTCACTGGCGCGCAGCCCGTGTTCGGCGATGCGGGCGCGGGCGCGGCGGCCCAGGCGGATGGTGATCGGTGATTGCATGGAATATGGCAGCGGGATGCAGTAGGGCAAACGGACTCTGGCTTTGTATTTTACTGCAGCATGGCGCCGCGCCCCAGTGGCGCGCGTCATGGTCACATTGTTACTATTAGTGATTTTCTTTTGAATAAGCGTTCTCTTGAGAAATATTGCATAATGCTCCGCGTTAAGTTTTTGGCATGTGCCAAGGCTGCGTGACGCCCTTTTTTTGACTGGAGCCGTATGCAATTGAATCACGCTGTTGTTTTGACCCTCGTCGCCGCTTCGCTCGCTGCCTGCGGCGGTGGCGATGCTTCCTCTCCTGCCGACCCGGCCGTCGCCGTGAACCCGCCCGTGGCGCCTGTCACGCCGCCGGTGACACCCGTTACGCCTCCGGTGACGCCCGTTACACCGCCCGTGACGCCGCCGGTGGCAGTGCCGGATCTTGGCGCCGTCAGCGCGCCTTTCGCCAAGGCCAATGTCGCGCGCTACATGGTCAATTCGGTGGGTGGCCAGAACAGCGGCGTGCTGCGCAGCGTGGTGCAGGACAATTCGGGCGCGCTCAGCGAAATTTCCGGGATCGCCCTGACGGGCGCCGATGCCGCCACGCGCAACATCAGCGGCGACGCCAGCTTTGCCCAGGGGCGCTGGATCAAGGGCGCGGTCACTTCGTCGTCCGGCAACTACACCTTCGAGGCCGTCAACGCCAGCACCCATTATGTCGTCTACAACGCCCTGGCGGCGCTGCCCGCGAGCGGCACGGTCAGCTGCGATGCGGGCGTCTTCACCGCGCCCAACTACACGGGGGGCTTGAGCGGCTGGCAGACGACCTATTTCGGCACCGCCAGCGGCAGCGGCAGCATGGTTTTCGATGCCTCCGGCGTCAAGGTCAACGTGACCATCGATACGCAGGCGGGCGGCAGCAGCGGCCAGCTGAAGGGCAGTACCGTGTTCAGCCCGTCCATGCCGGATGCGATGGCCTTCACCGGCATGTACCTGGCGAGCGGCAATGGCATGCAGCTGATGCTGGGCGACGGCGGGCCGGGACGCTATCTGCTGGTGGTCGGCTACAAGACCACGCAGGCCAATGGCGCCAATTACCAGGGCGTCGCCACCTTCCGCTGTTCCTGACGACACCTGGCGGCACCTGCTGCGCGGCGCGATGTGCGGCCGCCCGCAATGCTGCTGCCGGTCGCCGTGAGGACAACGAGGACGGCTTCAAATAAAAAAGCGGCGCCGTGCACTGCGCGGACGCCGCTTTTTTTACGCCGGCGGGAATTACCGCAGGGCGGCGATCATCTGTTTCAGCTTGCCGGAATCGACGCAGAAGGCGCGGATGCCTTCGGCCAGTTTTTCCGTCGCCATCGCGTCTTCATTCATCATGAAGCGGAAGGCTTCCTCGTTCAGCGACATCTGCACGATGTTGGCGGACGGCGCAGCTTCGGCGCTCAGCTTGCGCTCCACGGGCGCATCGCTGTCGGCCAGCTTTTGCAGCAGGTCGGGGCTGATGGTGAGCAGGTCGCAGCCGGCCAGTTCGAGGATCTGCGAGGTGTTGCGGAAGCTCGCGCCCATGACTTCGGTCTTGTAGCCGAACTTGCGGTAGTAATTGTAGATGCGCTTGACGGACTGCACGCCCGGGTCTTCCGCGCCCACGTAGTCGATGCCCGTCGATTTCTTGTACCAGTCGTAGATGCGGCCGACGAAGGGTGAAATGAGCTGCGCGCCCGCTTCGGCGCAGGCAATCGCCTGGGCCAGCGAGAACAGCAGGGTCATGTTGCAGCGGATGCCTTCCTTTTCCAGGATCTGCGCGGCGCGGATGCCTTCCCAGGTGGAGGCGATCTTGATCAGCACGCGCTCGCGCGCAATGCCAGCGTTCGAGTACAGGGCGATCAGGTCGCGGCCCTTGGCGACGGTGGCTTCCGTGTCGAAGGACAGGCGCGCATCGACTTCGGTGGAGACGCGGCCGGGGATGGTTTGCAGGATTTCCACGCCAAAGGCGATCAGCAGGCGGTCGATGATCTCGGCGGTGGAGGCGTTCGGATGGTCGCGCACGGCCTTTTCCAGCAGCGGCTTGTATTCATCCTTCTGCACGGCCTTCAGGATCAGCGAGGGATTCGTCGTCGCGTCGCGCGGCGTGTAGGCCTGGATCGATTGGAAGTCGCCGGTGTCGGCCACCACGGTAGTAAATTGCTTCAGTTGTTCGAGTTGGTTCATGGCTGCACGGGAAAGAGTGAATGGGCTTGCCGGGCTATTGTACCGAATGCGGGACGGTGGCGGCGCTTTTAACCCAAGGGCTAGAGTGACCGGGTCGGACCTTCGGGGGCCGACCCCGGTTGTGGCTTTGGGGGTAAGGTAGGCTGTACCGCCATCCAATAAACGCATCAAACTGCATGTCAGACCCGCTGGGTCTGACCCCGGATTGCCGCTCTTTAGCCGATAAACGAATCGAACTGCATGTCGAATTCCTGCAGCGCCTTTTGCGCATTCTGCATCTTCTTGCGGAACTCGGGGCCGCGCTGCAGGGCCAGGCCCACGGCCAGCACGTCGATCACCACCAGGTAGGCCAGGCGGGCCGAAATCGGCGTGTAGGGGTCGGTGTTGAAGACCAGGTCGATGGGGATCAGCACGGTGGCCAGGTCGGCCAGCGGCGTGCCCGATGGGGCCAGCACGATGACGTCGGCGCCGCCGCGGCGCGCCAGCTTCACGGAGCGGACCAAGGCGGGGCTGTTGCCGCGCTGCGAGATGGCCACCAGGCAGTCGCCGCCGCGCAGCAGGGCCGCGGCGATGCTGTGGATGTTCGGGTCGCTGTAGGCCACCGTCGGCACACCCGAGCGGAAGAACTTGTGCTGCGCGTCGGCCGCCACGATGCCCGACGTGCCCTGGCCATAGAATTCGATCTTGCTGGCGCGCGACAGGATGTCGAGCGCGCGCTGGATGGCTTCCGGGTTCAGGTTGTTGCGCAGGTCGAGCAGGGTGTTGATCGAGCGGCTGCAGATTTTATTCACCAGGTCGGCGGCCAGGTCGTCCTGCGCCGGCTGCTCGTTCGCGCCCGGCATGGCCAGGGCCAGGCCCTGCGCCAGCTTCAGCTTGAATTCATGCCAGCCGTCATAGCCCAGGGTGCGGCAAAAGCGCACCACCGTCGGTTCCGACACCTGCGCGCTTTTCGCCAGCGCCGTGATGTTCTGGCTGACCGTCTGGTTCGGCTGGTCAAGCACGGCCAGCGCGACCTTCTTCTCCGACTTGGAGAGCGAATCGAGCTGGGTGCGGATGGAGTCGAGTAGCATGGATTAATCTTCTATCGGTAACGCTGTTAAGTTCGCGTCCTTTTCACCCCAACGGCAAACTGCGGGGTCGGACCCTCAGGGGCCGACCCCGGTATTGTCGCTGTTCGGGGTAAGCGCCAAATGCTCCTGGGGGCTTGGCGCAAGGGCCATGCCTTGCAAGGCACGGCTCCTTGCGTTGCCAAACTAGTCTTCAGGCAGGGGTGGAGCAGGGGGGGCGTGGAGCACCGCTCCACGCCTGCGTAACGGTCTGGCCTTGCAAGGCCAG
>NZ_RFSK01000120.1 GCF_009923995.1 Janthinobacterium sp.
CGCCGTGTCGCCGAACTGGCCAGTTACGACCCCGCCACCCTGTATGCGATCCTCGACGACGCCTACCTGTGCCATATCGCTTTCCAGGACGACAAGGGACGCCATTGCATCCCCACCGCCTGCTGGCGCATCGGCGGCCACCTGTACATCCATGGCTCGAACGGCAGCCGCATGCTCAAGCAGCTCCTGCACGACACCGACGTCTGCGTGACGGTCACCCATCTGGACGGCCTGGTGCTGGCGCGCTCCGCCTTCAACCACACCATGAACTACCGCTCGGCGATGATTTACGGACAATTTGAAAAGGTGGCCGACATCGCCGGGCAGTATGCGGCGATGGACGCGCTGATGGAAAAGCTGGCGCCGGGGCGCCTGCCGCAGGTACGCGGCGGCAGCGACAAGGAATACGCCGCCACGACCGTGCTGCGCATCGCCCTCGACGAATGCGCCGTCAAGCAGCGCAAGGGCGGCCCGCTGGACGACGCGGGTGACATGGCACACGTCGTCTGGACGGGCGAGCTGCCCTTCACGCACGCTCGCGGCGCCGCCATCGCCGATGCGCTGAACACCAGCGCGACACCCGCCTACGTCACCGCATGGGGCGCGGAATCTGCTTGACCGTCCGGCGTGCTTGGCCGATGATCGGCATTGATGGCGATAGCCAGCACCAGACCCACTCAATAACGGAGCACATGATGATCAAGCGAGTATCCCTGGCAGCGGCCCTGACGGTCATGCTGGCCTGCGGCGGCAGCGGCGCGGCACTTGCGGCCGATGCGGGCGACGCGGCCCTGAAGGCGGCCATTGCCGGCAGCGCGCGCACGCCAGCCAACGCGGCACGCGACAGCGCCCGTCACCCGTATGAAACACTGACCTTCTTCGGCATCAAGCCGACCATGACGGTGGTGGAACTGGCGCCCGGCGGCGGCTGGTACACGGAGATCCTGGCACCCTACCTGCGCGACAATGGAAAACTGATCGCCGCCGGCAACGACCCGCAATCGGCCAGCGAAGGCGCGCGCCGCGGCGCGGCCCGCTTCCAGCAGAAACTCGACGCCAATCCGGCTGCCTTCGGCAAGGTGGAAATCGGCGCCTTCGCCCCGCCCACCACCTACCGCATCGCGCCCAAAGGCACGGCCGACATGGTGCTCACCTTCCGCAATATCCATAACTGGATACCCATTGGCGAAGCAGGCATGCAGACCCTGTTCAAGGAAGTGTATGACAGCCTGAAGCCGGGCGGCGTGTTCGGCGTCGTCGAGCACCGACTGCCGGCCAGCAAGGCACAGGATGCCACGGCCAGCAGCGGCTACATGCACGAAGCGTATGTGATCAAGCTGGCGGAAAACGCGGGCTTCAGGCTGGCGGGCAAATCGGAAATCAACGCCAATCCGAAAGACCATGCCGACCACCAGGGCGGCGTCTGGGCCCTGCCGCCCACCTATGCCAACAAGGACGTGGAACGCGACAAATACACGGCCATCGGCGAGAGCGACCGCATGACCCTGAAGTTCGTCAAACCCTAGCAAGGCCTATGGCGGCGGGCCGGCTGGGCGCGCCGCCTGATGCTTGTGCGCGCAGCGCGCCTTACAGGTAAATGCCGTACACGCCGCAAGAGCGCGAAACGACCGTGCACTGGCTCATGACGCCATCGTTGCAATCAAACAGGGCCTGCATGCAGGCCTGGCGCGTTGGCTGCGCCGAGGCGCTCCCCAGGGCACCGGCGAAACCGACGGCGGCACAGAAGACAAATACGGCTTTTTTTACATTGATCATTTTTATCCCATTCCCAAAGAGTCGAGTCGTTATAAAAAACCACTGGAAGACAAAGACGTCAGCCGCCAAAAACCGTCTATCGATAGACGAATTATGTGGCGCATGGAAATAGTAACACCCTGAAAAGTTAGTAAATACACAAACAAAAAAACAAGATAACCTTTCTTTTTCCAGCCGTTTCAAGAAATAAAAACCGGCTTGCCGCCATCCTGCCGCGCACTTGCATGGCAAGGGACGAAAAAAAACCGCAGACGACGCTGCGGTTTTTGTATCTGCACCTTACTTCTTCGCTTCCTTCGGCTTTACCGGCGCCAGGCTCAGATCCTGGAAGTCGTAGCTGAAATCCGTCTCGGCCGACACGGGCGCCATCTTCACGCGGTCGATGCTGCCATCCGGGTTGAGCGAGAACGTCACGTAGGCATCGGCGTTGAAATTGCGCTCCTTCCAGCGCACGATGAAGGTGTCGTGCTGCCAGTGTTCCAGCTCACCCGTCAGATCCGGCGTGCGGGTAAAGCTCAGGATGTGCTTCTTGCCCTCGGGCTTGATCACCACCTTGCCATACCAGGCATCCTCATATTCGCCGTCATACGCTGCCAGCGGCAGGGACGGCTGCGATTTCGCCGCGCGCGCGCCGGACGCCTTGCCCTGTTTTTTCACCTCTTCGGCATGCTGGTCCTGCTCCACCTTGGCTACCAGCGCCAGCCAGTCCGACGGTGCCGCCTGCAGATAGTGGTCGAGGATGCGCCACTGCAGTGCCGTCATGGAACCGCCATTTTCCGCATTGGTCAGGATCGCCACGCCCAGTTTCGCATCCGGCACCATCAGCACGCGCGAATAGAAGCCTTGCAGTGCCCCCCCGTGCATGGCCACTTTCATGCCCTTGTAGTCGCGCAGCTGGAAGCCCAGGCCATAGGCGCTGAAGTTCGGCTTGGTCGCGGCCAGCGCCGGTTTCGGTTCCGCTATCTTGATCGGCGTTTGCGCCGTCCACAGTTCGCGCGCCTGCTTTTCGCTCAGCAAACGGGCTGGCTTGCCATCCTTGTCCTTCACGCCGACGATCTTGCCCTCGTCGAGCAGCACCATCATCCACTTGGCGATATCTTCCGCATTCGTGTTGATGCCGACGGCGCCCACGGCGTTCGGCACGGGCATCGATTTGACGGCGGCGATCTTGCCATTGATCTTGCTGTGTGCATTGGCGACGTCGGGATTGCCCGCGTTTTCCGCCAGGCTGGTGGTGGTACCCGTCATGCCCAGCGGCGCGAGGATGCGTTCGTGCATGGCCTCGCCCCAGCTTTTTCCCGCCTTGTCGGCGATGATCTTGCCGGCCACGATGTACAGCAGATTATCGTAGGCGTAGCTGTTGCGGAAACTCGTGGCCGGGCGGATGTAGCGCAGCTTCTCGATGATCTCGTCGGTGGTAAAGGTGGTGGTCGGCCACCACAGCAAGTCGCCAGCGCCCAGGCCCAGGCCGCTGCGGTGCGTCAGCAAGTCGCGGATGGTCATGGCCCCCGTGACGTAGGAGTCGTGCATCTGGAAGCCAGGCAGGTGCTTGGTGACGGGATCGTCCCAGGCCAGCTTGCCCTCGTCGACCAGCATGGCCAGCGCGGCGGCCGTGAAGCCCTTCGAATTCGATGCCACTTCGAACAGCGTCTTGGCGTCGACAGGTGCCGGTTCGCCGAGTTTGCGCACGCCGAAGCCCTTGGCGGTGATGACTTTACCGTCCTTGACGATGGCAATCGCAATACCCGGCACGTCGAAGAGTTTCAGGGCGCTGTTGACGTCGCGGTCAAGATCGAAGGCGAGCGCCGGCACCGCCGCGACGGAGACGGCTGGTGCGGCATCGGCGGCAAGCGCCGGTACAGCGATGCTGGAAAACGCCAGCACGACGGCGGCGGCGATACGGTTCATGGTGTACATGTTCATGGTTCCCAATCAGGTTCAACGCGCTTGCGCGGCCATCAGCTTGTCGACGCTTTCCTGCGTCACCGGGTGATAGCGTTCGCGCGCTTTCGCATACACGTCCTTGGCCCAGGCATGGCCCTGCGGCGTCTTCATCAGGGCACCGTACAGGGGCACGACAAACTTCTGGCGCCCCACGCTCATGAGGAATGCCTGCAAGGGCTGCTGCACGTCGTAGCCGGCGTTGACGGACGCCAGGTAGAAGCGGTAGGCCACTTCATTGTTGCCGCTCTTGCCCACGCCGTAGACCTCGTCCAGTTCGCGCAATTGCGCCACGCTGGCCTTGTTGTTGATGTCGTTCAGGAAGTGCATCGATTCGATGGCGACCCACTTGTCCATGCCAAGGTCCTTGGTGGCCAGTTCGCCCTTCAGCCAGGCGTCGCGGTGCTGGTCCAGCAGCGCCAGGCGCGGCGAGACGACGCGCTTGGCGCTGGCCGGCACGCCCGTGCCATACAGCCATTCATCGAGTTCCGCTGGCGGCATCACGTCCGGATGCTGCGCCAGCAGGTTCTTGCGCAGGTAGGCGATGAACTGGTCCGTCGTCACGCTCTGGAACGCATGCTGGTCGAACCAGCCGCGCAGGAAGGGGTCGAATACGGCACGGCCCGCGCGCTGTTCCATGGTGGCCAGGAACCACGCGCCTTTCGGATAGATGATGCCGTCGTCCGTGTAGGTTTCCGCCGGATTGGCATCCGCATCGCGCGTGACCAGTGCCGTTTTCGCCGCAGGCAGTTCCTTGATCGAGGCGGCCAGTTCTTCCTGGTCGACCTGCACGCCCATCTGCGCCACGTCGCTGCCGTACAGCTGCTCGACGATGCGCGTCGTGACGTAGGTGGTAAAGCCTTCGTTGAGCCACATGTGCTTCCACGACGCGTTGGTGACCAGATTGCCCGACCACGAGTGGGCCAGTTCGTGCGCGATCAGGTCGACCAGGCTGCGGTCGCCCGCGATCATGGTTGGCGTGAGGAAGGTCAGGCGCGGGTTTTCCATGCCGCCGTAGGGGAACGATGGCGGCAGCACGATCATGTCGTAACGTCCCCAGCCATACGGGCCATACAGTGCTTCGGCGGCCTGGATCATTTTTTCCGTATCCGCCAGCTCGTATTCGGCCGCCTTGATGCGCGGCGGTTCGGCATACACGGCCGAGCGGGGTCCGAGCTTGCGCACTTCCAGTTCGCCGATGGCGATGGCCAGCAGGTAGGAAGGAATCGGCTGCGGCATCCTGAATTTCCAGCCGCCCTTGCCCGTCGCCTTTTCGTCGTTCTCGGCGCTCATCACCACGCGCATGCCCGCTGGCGCGTCGATGCGCGCGCTGTAGGTGAAGCGCACGGCCGGCGTATCCTGCGACGGCACCCACGAACGGGCGTTGATGCTTTGCGACTGGCTGAACATGAAGGGCAGCTTGCCCGACATGGTCTGCTGCGGCGTAAGCCACTGCAGCGCGATGGCGTTGGGAGCCGTGTGATAGTAGACGCGTACTTTTTCAGGCTGGCCCGTGGTGGTGATGCGCAGCGCCTGCCCTTTTTCCGGGTCGACCTTGTCCAGTTCATAAGGCGCCATCTGCCATGCGCCGCGCTTGTCCTGCACCTGCACCTTGGCGATCGCCAGGTCGCGCGTGTCGAGCACCAGGGTACGCGCGGCGGGATCGATCCAGTTCAAGGACAGCTCGGCATAGCCGGACAGGGTCTTTTGCTTGAAGTCCGCCTTCAGGTCCAGCTGCAGGTCGCGCGTGCGCACCTGGTCGTAGCGCGCATAGCTCAAGGGGTCGGCGTGCGCGGCCAGGGTCACCTGGCAAAGTAGCGCACAGCCCAGCGCGCGCAGGTAGGTCATAGTTTGCATGGTCGTCTTTTGAATGATTTGCGAAGGCCCCGGTCCGTGTGCGCCGGGGCGTCGCGCAGAATAGCACTTCCGGCGCGGACCTGGCGGAAAAAGCGCCGGACGGGCCGGCGCTTTTCTGCTACTTCACCCCTGTTACGGCCGCGCCCTTGGTCTCGGATGACTTGAGTGGCGTATTAAAATCCTTCATCAGGTTGTTCTTGTCGCGGTCCTGCTTGAACAGTTCCAGGCGCGACGGCGTGACTTTCCGCGGCCAGGCATTGTTGCTGGTGTCGATGTCGGCCGTTTCCCAATATGGGTCCTGCACCAGACCCACCATCGGCTCATCGGTGATGAGTACCTTGCTGATTTTTTTCGGTGAATAACGCCACACTTCGGCCGGCACGCGCTCGATGATCTTCTTGCCGCTGGCCAGTTCGATTTCCAGGATGAGCGGCATCACCAGTCCGCCGATATTCGAGAAATCGACCAGGTACAGATGCTTGCCCCGGGCACGCTGCTCCAGCATCGCCCGTTCCCACGGCTCCAGCCCTTCCAGCTCTTCCGCATAGCTATTGCGGTCCTTGTTGGTCACCGT
>NZ_RFSK01000013.1 GCF_009923995.1 Janthinobacterium sp.
CCGGCGCCGCGGCGCCGGGATGCCCCGTTTAACCCGCCTGTTTCGCCAGCCACGCATCGATGGCGGGCAGCCGCTCGGCGCGCAGCTTGATGCGGTAGCCGATGCCGGCCACGGCGCTGTCGGCGTCGCCGCGCGCGCTGTCGGGCAGGTTGGCTTGCGCGTAGGCCTGCAGCTTGGCGATCATCTGCGGCTGCGCCGAGGCGGCGGCCAGGCGCGGGAAGTAGCGGCTGCGCGAGCTGGCGTCGATGCGTGCATTGACCTGCTCCAGGTGCGCCAGCGCGAAGTCGAAGGCCAGTTCCGGATGCGTGCGCGCCACGCGCGAAATCATGGCGGGGCTGTTGGTCACGCCCGGTTCATCCGTCAGCGCCAGGGCCAGGGCGCGTTGCGCCAGGGCGACGTCGTCGCTGGCGGCCAGCAGGTCGTACAGCTGGTTCTTGACCAGCGGCGTCTTTTCCGCCCGCGCGCGGGCGTGCAGCTGCTCCCAGGTGGCGGCGTCCGCGTGCTGCGCCACGACGCCGAGGATGGCGCGGCGCAGCGGCGCCGGCATGGCGGCCTGCTCACCGGCCTGTTCGCTGGCCGCGTAGCGGCGGCGCGCCTCGGCCAGCACGCCCGCTTCGCCCATGTCGCCGAGGATGGTGATCAGCTGCCCGCGCAGGGTGGCCACGCTGGACGCTTCGCCGGGACGCGCTTCCCAGCCCGTCTGCGCCATCATGGGCGCCAGGCGCGCGATGGCGTAGCGGCCGAAGGCTTGCTGGCGCGCCTTGGCCTGCGCGTCGTCGCCCGCATACTGTTCGTACAGGCCGTTCAGGATGGCGGCCACCTTGCCCAGCACCTGCGGGTCGGCCGACAGCGGCGTCGCCTTCACGAGGTCCAGGAAGCCGGCCGGGTCCTGCAGGCCCGCCATGCCCAGCGACTGGCTGTCCGACAGCAGGCCCAGCTGGTCGATGGGCGCCAGCCGCGCGAAGCCGGCCGCCAGCGCGCGCGCGTTCGACGGCGCGTACAGGGTGCGGTAGTAGCCGCTCTGGCCCGCGTTCACCAGCAGGGCGCCGCAGCCGGGCACGTTCAGGGTGGCCTTGCCATTCTTCACCAGCACGCGTGCCTGCCTGCTGCTGCCGAGCGTCGCGGCGATCACGGGCACCTGCCACGACAGCGGCTGCTTGTCCGCCTGGTCCTTGGAAAATTCCCCCTGCGTGAGGGTCACGCGCGTCCTGCCTTTGCGGCACACGGCTTCGCCCACGCGGATCATCGGCACGCCAGGCTGCAGGGTGAAGTCATGGGCGATGGCGCTGACGGGCTTGCCGGCGGCCGCGTCGACTTCGCGCCACAGGTCGTCGGACACCGTGTTGCCATACGCATGCTTGCGCATGTAGCTGCGCACGGCCGTGCGCCACGTGTCGGCGCCCACGTAGGCTTCGAGCATGCTGATCACGGCCTTGCCCTTTTGATAGGTGATGCCGTCGAAGGCCTGGCTGGCCTGTTCCACGGTGGCGATGCGCTGGATCACGGGGTGCGTCGTGCGCAGCGCATCCTGGGCCATGGCCGCTTCGCGCCCGGCCACGTCCGCCAGGGCCGTGTTCCACTCGGGGTGCAAGCGCTGCGTGGTGCGCCCTTCCATCCACGAGGCGAAGCCTTCGTTGAGCCACAGGTCGTCCCACCAGCGCATGGTGACGAGGTCGCCGAACCACTGGTGCGCCATTTCATGCGACAGGGTGGTGTAGATATTTTCCTTGTCGGCCTGGGTGGAGATGGCCGGGTCGAGCAGCAGGCCGTATTCGAAGGTGAACACGGCGCCCCAGTTTTCCATGGCGCCGAAGAACTGGCTGCGGCCCGGCGCGGCGATGTTGTCGAGCTTGGGCAGCGGGTAGCGCACGCCGAAATAGTCGTTGTATTCGCGCAGCAGGGCGCTGGACTCGTCCAGCGCGAAGCGGCTTTGCGCCAGCGCGCCTTTTTTCGTGATCACGCCGATCTCCGTGCCGTCGGCCATCTTGGTAGCCCGCTCGAAGTCGCCCAGGCCGAAGAACAGCAGGTAGGTGGACATGCGCGGCGTGGTGGCGAAATACACGTGCTTCTTGCCATTGCCCAGCTCTTCGCTGCGCGCGATGGGCATGTTGCCGACGGCCATCTGCTGGCTGGGCACGACGACGTCGAGCGCGAAGGTAGCCTTGTAGTCCGGCTCGTCCCACGACGGCAGCATGCTGCGCGCATCCGAGTTCTCGAACTGCGTGTACAGGGCGCGCTGGCGGCCTTCGGGCGTGTCGTAGTCGAGCGAGAACAGGCCCGTCGCCTGCGTGCCGATCTTGCCGCTGTAGTCGATGCGCAGCAGGTACTCGCCCCTGGCCACGGGCTCGGCGAAATGCAGGGTGGCCGTCTGCTTGTCCGCATCGAAGTCGATTTTGCGCGTCACCTGCTTGCTGCCGCCCGCGCCTTCGATGGCGGCGGCGCCGAACGTGAGGTTCAAGGCATTGAAGGTGATGCTGGAGGTCGGCGCGTCGACGGCGACCTTGATGGCGACGGCGCCCTGGAAGGTGGCGGCGGCATCGGGCGTGATCGACAGGATGTAGTGCAGGGGCGTGACGCCGCGCGGCAGCTGCGTGGTGGTCGCGGCGGCGCGGCTGGCCGAGGCGTATTGCGCGGTGGCGGGCGCTGCGTGGCCGGCGCCGGCGGCGGCCAGGACCAGGACGGCGGCGGCCAGCTGGCTGCGGCGGAAACGGGGAGTGCGGATGCGGTGCATGGTATGCCCTAGGTTCATGGGGTAAGCGCCCGCGGGCCGGATAGGCCGGGGCGAGGATGACGGTGGCGGGACTACGCTGGAACTGGCGGCCAGCGTTCCCGTCCAGCAATCTAAGGCGAAACGGGGGCAAAGTCAACGCGCCAGGGGGCTGGTATGATGGACGCCTGGCTGTGCCGCCGCCGGACGGCCCCGCTGCGGATTGCCCAACTCCATAACGAGACGAGACCCACGCACATGAAACTGTACATCAGCCCCCGCACGCCCAATCCCCGCCGCGTCACCATGTTCATCGCCGAGAAGGGCATCGCCGGCATCGAAGAAGTGCCGCTCGACCTGATGGCGGGCCAGCACCGCGACCCCGCCTTCCTGGCAAAAAACCCGCTGGGCCGCGTGCCCGTGCTGGAACTGGCGGACGGGCGCGTGCTGACCGAGACGCGCGCCATCTGCACCTACCTGGAAGGCTTGCAGCCGCAGCCCAACCTGATGGGCGAAGGCTTCGAGGAGCGCGCCTTTATCGAAATGGCCGACCGCAGGGTGGAGCTGCACCTGTTCAGCGCCGCCGCCAACTGGGTGCGCCATGGCCATCCGGCCCTGGTGGCGCTGGAAAACCCGCAGTTTCCCGACTTCGCCCTGGCACAGGCGGGCAAGCTGCGCGAGACGGCGCAGTGGCTCGACCAGGTGCTGGCGGGCCAGCCCTACATCGCCGGCGAGCGTTTCACGATTGCCGACATCACGGCCTTCTGCGCGCTGGAATTCGCGCGCGGCCTGATGAAATACCGCCCCGGCGCGGAAGGCCTGTCCAAGCTGCAGGCTTACCGCGACCGCATCGCCGAACGCCCCAGCGCGCAGGCGAAGTAAGCTTCCAAAAAAAACGCCTGCGCCGGAAGTCCGGTGCAGGCGTTCTCGCTTGCCGGGGCCGTCAAGCCCGTTTTACTTGAGCTGCTCCAGCAGGAAGGTATAGGTCAGCGCCCACATCAGCGCCTGCTGGTCGTTGTTGGCGGCGCCCGCATGGCCGCCTTCCGTGTTTTCCCAGTACAGCACGTCGTGGCCCTGTTCTTCCATCTTGGCCACCATCTTGCGCGCATGGCCGGGGTGCACCCGGTCGTCGCGCGTCGAGGTGGTAAACAGCACGCGCGGATATTTCTTGTCCTTGAAGACGTTCTGGTAGGGCGAGTACTTGCTGATGTAGGCCCATTGTTCCGGCACGTCCGGGTCGCCGTATTCGCCCATCCACGAGGCGCCCGCCAGCAGCTTGTTATAGCGGCGCATGTCGAGCAGCGGCACCTGGCTGACGACGGCGTTGAACAGGTCGGGACGCTGTACCAGCACGGCGCCCGTCAGCAGGCCGCCATTGCTGCCGCCCATGATACCCAGGTGGCGCGGGCTGGTGACCTTGCGCTTGATCAAGTCCTGCGCCACGGAGATGAAGTCGTCATACGCGCGCTGGCGGTTTTCCTTCAGCGCCGCCTGGTGCCAGCGGGGGCCGAACTCGCCGCCGCCGCGGATATTCGCCAGCACGTACACGCCGCCTTTTTCCAGCCACGCCACGCCCGTGGTGCCGCTGTAGCTGGGTTTCAACGACACTTCAAAGCCGCCGTAGCCGTACAGCACGGTCGGGTTGCTGCCGTCGAACTTCGTCTTCTTGCCCATGATGGCGAAATACGGCACTTTCGTGCCATCCTTCGACGTCGATTCGAACTGCTCCACCTTGTATGGCGCCGCATCGTAGAAGGCGGGCAGGGACTTGATCTTCGTGCGCTTGTCGCTTTGCGCCGTGCCCAGGTACAGGGTGGTGGGGTTGAGGAAGTCGGTCACGGTGAGGAAGTACTGGTCCGATTCCACCGGGTCGAGCGCGCTGGTGGCCAGGGTGCCCAGCTTCGGCGCGTCGACGCTGCGGCGCAGCCACTTACCGTCCACGTGGCGCAGTTCCGTCAGGCGGTTCTTGACCTTGTCCAGGGTGGTGACGAGGATGGCCGATTTCGTCGGCGTGACGTTGTCCAGCGACGACGTGGCCGTCGGCGCGAACAGCACTTCCAGGTCCTGCTTGCCCTGCATGAAGGCCTTGAAGTCCGTGGCCAGCAGGGCGCCCTGCGGATAGGTCTTGCCCTTGACTTTCCAGTCCGAGCGCAGGGTGATGATCAGCTGGTCGCGCACGGTGAAGGCCGTGGCATCGTCCGGCTTCGGCACCTTGGTCAGCGTGGCGCCGTCGCGCAGGAACATCTCGCCGCTGTAGAAATCGATCTGCCGCTCGATGAACTGGTGCTCGTAGCCGGGCGTGAAATCCTTGTAGGCGGCCGCGCTCAGGTCGTCGGCCTTGGCCTCGTACACGGTCTGCGCCTGCGGCAGGGGCGTGCCGCGCTGCCACTGCTTGATGATGCGCGGGTAGCCCGAGCTGGTCATCGAGCCGGGGCCGAAATCGGTGGAGACGAAGAGGGTATCCTGATCGATCCAGCCGGCGCTGCCCTTCGCTTCAGGCAGGGTGAAGCCGCCCTCGACGAAGGCGCGTTTGGCCACGTCGTATTCGCGCACCACCTTGGCGTCGCCGCCGCCGCGCGACAGGGAAATGAGGCAGCGTTCGCCCTTCGGATACAGGCAGGTGGCGCCGCCCCAGACCCAGTTTTCATTCTCGCCGGCGGCCAGCTGGTCGAGGTCGATCACGGTTTCCCAGCTTGGCTCGGCCAGCTGGTACTGCGCCAGCGTGGTGCGGCGCCAGATGCCGCGCACGTGCTGCGCATCGCGCCAGAAGTTGTAGTAATACTCGCCTTCCTTGCTCACGTAGGGAATGCGCTCCTTGGAATTGAGGATGGTTTTCAGGCGCGCCTGCAGGGCTGGGAAGCCGGGCTGGCTTTCCAGTTCCTTGACGGTGACGGCATTGTGCTGCTTGACCCAGGCCAGCGGCTTGTCGCCGAGGACTTCTTCCAGCCACAGGTGGGGATCGGTATTGGCGGCGGCGGGCGCAGGAGCTTGCGCATGGGCAATACCCACGGCGGCCAGGCCGAGCAGCATGCTGCCGGCGAAGGTACGATATGACGACATGATAGGTTCCTTGATGAGACGGATGGAGGCCGTGTTGCGGGCAAAACGGCGCAGCCATGGTGCCACGGATTGCTGTGAGGAACCAGTGTAACCTTGATATCAATGTCGTCGTGACATGTATTTCCTATAATATTTGCTGCTGGACGGCCAGGCCGTATTTTCTGCGGCGCCGGGCGGCGCCTCACTTCCCGCTTGCCGCACCGTCCCGGGGGCAGGCGCGCGCCAGCCCGGCACCGGCAGCCTGCCGGTCGCCGGTCGCCGGTCGCGGCAGGCTGCTGCCGCCCTGCTTAATTGCCCAGGACGATCTGCGCGATCACGCCCGTGGCCACGGCCATCAGCACGTAGTCGCCGTCGACCTGTACCCATTGGTGGCCACGCGGCGGGGCACTGAGGTGGCGGCCGCGCCAGTCGCTGACGTAGTGCTGCTTGTTGCGGTATTCGCTGGGCACGCGATTGCCCTTGTGCAAGTCATGGCGCGGCCCCGCGCCGCGGTTGCTGGCGTGGCTGTCGCCATGCTCCGGGCGCGCATCGGCATGGCCGCGGCCGTTGTCGTCACGCTGCCTGCCATTGTCGGCGTGATCGCGCGCGGCATCCCCGCGCTGGTCTTGCTGCTGTGGTCCGCGCTCATTCTGCTCGTGGCGATCCTGGGCCGACGCCGACGCGCCACATGCCATCAGGGCCGCGACCAGGGCGGAAACGACGATATTCCTGTTCATCAGAGACTCCTCTTTCAATGTGGGCCGACACGAATGACCGGACCATGACTGATGAGAACACGCTTGCCGCCGTCCCGTCCGTTCGCTGGCGTACGGATGAGGCCCCGGCGCCGCCTGGCGCCTGCGCTCAGGCGCCGGGACCTTGCGTCACCCACACGGGCGCCGACCAGACGATGTTGCCATCGTCCTGCGTCAATCTTGCGTAATAGAAATGCAGGCCGGGCGCGGGAGTCAGCGTCACGCTGGCCTGGTCGGACACTTGCGTGACGGAACCGTTGCCGCCCGGCACGCCGTGGAAGATGGCGACGGCCGCCGCCTGGCGTCCCGCGCTGTTGCTGAAGTGGGTGGACAGCTGCAGCGGTCCCCGGTTCTCGAAGCGTTCGCCCATCAGCCTGCCATTTGCCATGAACAGCAGCTGGGCATGCTTGTCCATGGTGGCAAACACGCGGCGCGCGCGCAGCGCCTCGAAAAGTTGCTCGCGCGACAGGGGCGCGGTGGCCGCGCCGGCGGGCACGAGCACGGCCGTGCGGTTGCCGTAGGCCGTTCCCCAGTTGGCGCAGTGGTTGTCCTGGTTGCTGCTGAAGGCCAGGTGGTAGCCGGCCGCCAGGGCGCGGTTGCAGGCCGCTTCGTAATTGCTGCGCCGCGTCTCCGTTTCCTCGTCATTCGCGGAAAACGCGGACGTGTTCATCACTTCGCACAGCACCATGGCCGCGTCGCCATCGGCCGTATAGCCCAGCGGCTGGCCATTGACGAGGAACTGGCCCGCCGACGCCGGGTGGTTGAACTGGCCCAGCCAGCCCCGTTCGCGCATCAGCGCGTACAGGCCAGCGTAGTCGCCCTTCGGCGTGTCGATGTCGGCCAGCAGTTCGCCGCGCCCGTTCCTTTCCCAGCCCAGCAGCTGGTCGCTGTTGAAGATGTTCAGGTGGCCGCCCTTGCTGATGACGCCCCATTCCATGCCGTACAGGGCCAGGAAGCCCGGGTGTGCCGCCGTGTAGGCGGCCGCTTCGGCCAGGCCCGTCTGGTACAGGGCCTGCGCCTCGGCAGGGGTGGCCTGTGCATTCGTGCCGTCGGCGCCGTCGTACATGTGGTTGTGCTCGGACGTCAGCAGGGCGTCGAGGCCATGGCCCTGCGCATATACATAGGCATCGATGGGACCGAAGGAGCCCGTTTGCGGTGCCTGCGCGCCATGGCAGGCGTCCAGCGGGGCGCCGCCGTCGCTGTGGCGCGTCTGGCTGTGCAGGTTGGCGTAGACGATGCGGTAGGCGGGCGGGCCGTCGAGGCCGGACAGTTGCCGCAGGCCGGCCTGGAATGGCGGCACTGTGGGCGCCGTGCTGGCGCCCCGCTGCACCTGGATTTGCCATTGCTGCTCCACCTGCGCTTCCTGCGGCGTGCCTGCGTCCGCCACGGCCACGAGGCGCAGCTGGTACAGGCCATCGGCGACCAGTGCCCGCCGTTCGCGCGCAGCGGCATCGGCCCGTCCATCCCAGGGCAGGGCCAGGCTCACCGTGCCCGCTCCGACGTTCGCCTGGCCGGACCACTGGCGCCGCAGCGCCCCTTGCGGGCCGGGGCCGGACAGGGTCAGGCGCCAGCGCACCGGGTGGGAGAGGCTGCCGCCGTCGCTGCCGTCGCTGCCCACCGTCCCCACGCCTGCCGCCGTGCCTGCCGCCCCCGGCGGGCCGGCGGGATAGGCGAGGCGCACGACAAAGGTGCGCGCCTGCGTGCGCGATGCGCCGGGCGCGGCGCTGAACGGCGCCAGCACGGTGGCGTCGAGTTCGCTGTGCTCCCTCGGTGGGGCGGCACGGTCTTGTGCTGCAGCACTATGGCTCCAGGCGAGCAAGAGCGCCCCCACGCATGCCCACGCCACCGCGCGCGCGACGCCGCGCCGCAGCTGCCTTTGCCTGACCATGGCCGCCTCCGCTTCATGAGTCCGATAGCGTTTAGACAAGCACTGCCACGTTCGGGTTCCTGCGCGCACCAAGAAGAGGCGTCCGTGCACCGCCAGGTGCCATGATCTGGCGCAAACCATGTGCGGATAGCGGCGCGTGCCCGTGCAGGGCGCTGGCACGGCGCTTGCTAAACAGAAGGGACGGATCAACGGCGATCCCCGGAATACACGCACAACGGTCCAACGACGGACCACCTGGACAACGGCGTCCGCTCTGGCTGATCTTGCATCGGCGGGGGCGGGCGCCGTTTTGTTTGATCAACGGGATACTTCGGGAGCCACCATGGCCAGCCAAAAAGCAACGCGCATCGCGCTCTTCTCCTTCGCCACGCCGCCCATGCGCGCATTCCACCTGACGTGGATGGCATTTTTCGTGTGTTTCTTCGCCTGGTTCGCCTGCGCGCCCCTGATGCCCGTCATCAAGGGCGAATTCGGCCTGTCCCTGGCGCAAGTGGCGAACATCAATATCGCGGCCGTCGCCATCACCATCCTCGTGCGCCTCATCGTCGGACCGCTGTGCGACCGCTATGGCCCGCGCAAGACCTACACGGGCTTGCTGCTGCTGGGCGCCATTCCCGTGCTGGGTGTGGCGGCCTCGCAAAGCTATGAAAGCTTCCTGTTCTTCCGCCTGGGCATCGGCGCCGTCGGTGCCAGCTTTGTCATTACGCAATATCACACCTCCGTGATGTTCGCGCCCCGCGTGGTGGGCACGGCGAATGCGGCCGCCGCCGGCTGGGGCAATGCGGGCGGCGGCGCGGCGCAGGCGCTGATGCCCTTGCTGCTGGGCGCCGTGCTGATGCTGGGCGTGTCCGAATCGCTGGGCTGGCGCATCGCCTTGCTGGTGCCGGGCGTGCTGATGCTGGTGATGGCCGCCTTGTACTGGCGCTATACGCAGGATTGCCCGGAAGGCAATTACGCGGACTTGCGCGCCGCCGGCGGCGCCATTGAGGGTAGTAAAAAGGGTGGCTGGGCCAGCTTCAAGGCCGCCAGCGGCAATTACCGCGTGTGGCTGCTGTTCGTCACCTACGGCGCCTGCTTCGGCATCGAGATCTTCATCCACAACATCGCCGCCGTGTACTACGTCGACCATTTCGGCCTGTCCCTGAAATCGGCGGGCCTGGCCGCCGGCAGCTTCGGCCTGCTGGCCCTGTTCGCCCGCGCCCTCGGTGGCTGGCTGTCCGATAAATTGGCCCTGCGCGGCAATCTGAACAGCCGCGTGACCCTGCTGTTCATGCTGATGATAGGCGAAGGCGTGGGCCTGCTGTGGTTTGCGAAAGTCGACAGCGTCACGTACGCCGTCATCGCCATGCTGGTCTTCGGCCTGTTCACCCACATGGCGTGCGGCGCCACCTACGCGCTGGTGCCCTTCATCGACGGCAAGGCGCTGGGCGGCGTGGCCGGCATCATCGGCGCGGGCGGCAACGTGGGCGCCGTGGCGGCCGGTTTCCTGATGAAGGGCACGGGCGACATCCGCCAGACCCTGATCATCCTCAGCGCCCTGGTGGTGATCTCGGCCCTGTGCGCCATCGGCGCCCGGTTTACGGGGCTGGCGGCCGAACCGAACATGGCCGCGGCCTGAGGAGACCAGCATGAACCATCCCCTGAACATCATCGTCCTTGGCCATGGCATGGTCGGGCATAAGTTCCTGGAACGGCTGGCGCTGGACAACGCCCCGCACCTGCACGTCACCGTGCTGTGCGAAGAGCCGCGCCCCGCCTACGACAGGGTGCACCTGTCCGAGTTCTTCAGCGGCAAGTCGGCCGAGGACCTGTCGCTGGTGGCGCCCGGCTTCTTCGACAAGGCCAACGTCGTCCTGAAACTCAATGCGCGCGCCGTCTCCGTCGACCGCGTGGCGAAGACCGTCACGGCCAGCACGGGCGAGGTGCTGCCTTACGACAAACTGGTGTTTGCCACCGGCTCCTCGCCCTTCGTGCCGCCGCTGCCGGGCAAGGAGCGCGACGGCTGCTTCGTCTACCGCACCATCGAAGACCTGGAAGCCATGCTGGCCTGGGGCGGCAAGTCCCGCACGGGCGTGGTGATCGGCGGCGGGCTGCTGGGCCTCGAATGCGCGAAGGCCTTGTGCGACTTGCAACTCGACACGCATGTGGTGGAATTCGCGCCGCGCCTGATGGCCGTGCAGGTGGACGAGGGCGGCGCGCGCGTCCTGCGCCGCAAGATCGAGGAACTGGGCGTGACCGTGCACACGCAAAAGAACACCCTGGCCATCGTCGACGGCGAGGCGGCCACGCACCGCATGCAGTTCGCCGACGGCAGCCACCTGGAAGCGGACATGATCGTCTTCTCGGCCGGCATCCGTCCCCGCGACGAACTGGCTCGCGCCTGCGGCCTGGAGGTCGGGCCGCGGGGCGGCATCGCCATCGACGACCGCTGCGTCACCTCCGACCCGGACATCTACGCCATCGGCGAATGCGCGCTGTGGGGCGGTCTCGTCTTCGGCCTGGTGGCGCCCGGCTATGAAATGGCGCGCATCGCGGCGCGCCACCTGCTGCAGGAGGAGGAAGGAGAAGCGGGCGAGGCCGGCTTCAAGGGCGCCGACATGAGCACCAAGCTCAAATTGATGGGCGTGGACGTGGCCAGCCTGGGCGACCCGCACGGCCATGCGCCGGGCAGCCGCTCCTACCAGTTCATGGACGAGCGCAAGCAGATCTACAAGAAGATCGTCGTTTCCGACTGCGGCAAGTACCTGCTGGGCGGCGTGATGGTGGGCGACGCCAGCGAATACGGCACCCTGCTGCAGATGATGCTCAACAAGATCGAGCTGCCGGCATCGCCCGAATTCCTCATCCTGCCGCAGGCGGACGGCCAGCAAAAGACGGGGCTGGGCGTGGCTGCCTTGCCCGATGGCGCGCAAATCTGCTCGTGCAACGACGTGTCGAAGGGCGCGCTGTGCGCGGCGGTGGCTGCGGGCGCCACCAGCATCGGCGCCCTGAAGAGTGCTACGTGCGCGGGGACGGCCTGCGGCGGCTGCGTGCCCCTGGTGACGCAGGTCATGAAGGCGGAAATGCAGAAGCAGGGTCTGGCAGTCGACAACCACGTGTGCGAGCACTTCGCGTATTCGCGCCAGGAGCTGCATCATCTGGTGCGTGTGGGCAAGATCCGCAGCTTCGGCGCGCTCCTGGCCGCGCACGGCCGGGGTCTCGGCTGCGACGTGTGCAAGCCCGTGGCGGCGAATATCCTCGCCTCGTGCTGGAATGATTTCGTGCTGTCGCCCGTCCACGCCAGCCTGCAGGATAGCAATGATTACTTCCTTGGCAATATCCAGAAGGATGGCACGTATTCCGTCGTGCCCCGCATGCCGGGCGGCGAAGTGACGGCCGATGGCCTGATCGCCGTCGGCATGGTGGCGAAAAAATATGGTCTCTACACGAAAATCACGGGCGGCCAGCGGGTCGACCTGTTCGGCGCCCGCGTGGAACAGTTGCCGGCCATCTGGGAAGAGTTGATCGCGGCCGGCTTCGAATCGGGCCACGCCTACGGCAAATCCTTGCGCACGGTCAAATCGTGTGTCGGTTCCACCTGGTGCCGCTACGGCGTGGCCGACAGCGTGGGCTTTGCGATTCAGCTGGAAAACCGCTACAAGGGCTTGCGCACGCCGCACAAGATCAAGTTCGGCGTCTCCGGCTGCACGCGCGAATGCGCCGAGGCGCAGGGCAAGGACGTCGGCCTGATCGCCACGGAAAAGGGCTGGAACCTGTACGTGTGCGGCAACGGCGGCATGAAGCCGCGCCACGCGGAACTGATCGCCGCCGATCTCGATGAAGCCACCCTGGTGCGTTATGTGGACCGCTTCCTGATGTTCTACGTGCGCACGGCCGACCGCCTGCAGCGCACCAGCGTATGGCGCGACAACCTGGAAGGGGGCCTCGATTACCTCAAGCGCGTCATCATCGACGACAGCCTGGGCATCGCCCACGAGCTGGAGGCGGACATGCAGCACGTGGTCGACACCTATGCCTGCGAGTGGCAGGCGGCCGTCACCGACCCCGCCGTGCGCCAGCGCTTCCGCCATTTCGTCAACAGCGACCAGCGCGATGAAAACGTCGTCTTTGCCGCGGAACGGGGCCAGATCCGGCCCGCCACGCCTGAGGAACGCCGCAGCACCGTGATCCCCATCCTTGCCGTGGAGGCGTGAATGATGAATGACCTGTCCTTGCCCTTGCCCCGGGATGCCGATTGGCAGCCCGTCTGCGCCCTGCATGACATCGTGCCCGACACGGGGGTCTGCGCCTTGCTGAAAGGCCGCCACGTGGCCGTGTTCCGCGTCGGCGATGCGTCGCCGCGCGTCTACGCCATCGACAATATCGACCCGAACGCCGGTGCTTCCGTGCTGTCGCGCGGCATCGTGGGCAGCATCGGCGAGCGCGTCGTCGTCGCCTCGCCGCTGTACAAGCAGCATTTTGACCTGGCCAGCGGCGAATGCATCGAAGCGCCCGGGCACTCCGTGGCGGCCTGGCCCGCGCGCGTGTTTGCCGACATGGTGTGGGTGGCCCTGTGAACCCGCCCCGGCGCCCCTCCTTGGTGGTGGTCGGCAACGGCATGGCCGGCATGCGCACGGTCGAGGAATTGCTGAAACTGGCCCCCGACCTGTACGACATCACCGTCTTCGGTGCCGAGCCGCATGGCAATTACAACCGCATCCTGCTCTCCCCGGTGCTGGCCGGCGAAAAGACGGTGGACGACATCATGCTGCACACGCGCGACTGGTATGCGCAGCACGGCATCACCCTGCACGCGGGCGACCCCGTCGTGCGCATCGACCGCCAGGCGCGCACCGTGCAGGCCCGCTCCGGCATCACGGTAGGCTACGACCGCCTGCTGCTGGCCACCGGTTCCACGCCGTTCATCGTGCCAGTGCCGGGCCACCAGCTGCCCGGCGTGATCGGCTTTCGCGATATCAGCGATGTCGACACCATGCTGCGGGCGGCGCGCACGCACCGCCACGCCGTGATCATCGGCGGCGGCCTGCTGGGACTGGAAGCGGCCAATGGCCTGCAGCGCCAGGGCATGGACGTCACCGTCGTGCATGCCAGCGGCAGCCTGATGAACCAGCAGCTGGACCAGCCCGCGTCGCTGCTGCTGAAAACGGCGCTGGAAGCGCGCGGCCTGCGGTTCCTCATGCACGCGCAGACGGCCGAAATCACGGGCACGGATCGGGTGCAGGGCGTGCGCTTTGCGGACGGCAGCGTCATCCCCGCCGACCTGGTGGTGATGACGGCCGGCGTGCGCCCCAACATCGCGCTGGCGCAGGCGGCCGGCCTGCATTGCGAGCGGGCCATCGTCGTCGACGACTGCCTGCAAAGCTATGATCCGCGCGTGTACGCCGTGGGCGAGTGCGTGCAGCACCGGCGCGCCACCTTCGGCCTGGTGGCGCCCATCTGGGAGCAGGCGCGCGTGTGCGGCGCCCACCTGGCCGGCGCGGGCCACCGGCGCTACGTGCAGCAAGCCAGCGCCACCAAGCTGAAGGTGACGGGCATCGACCTGTATTCGGCCGGCGACATCCTCGGCGGCGAAGGCAGCGAAGACCTGGTGCTGCGCGACCCGCGTCGCGGCGTCTACAAGCGCCTGGTGGTGCAGGGCAGCCGCCTGGTGGGCGCCGTGCTGTATGGCGAGGTGCAGGACGGGCCCTGGTATTTCGACCTGATCCAGCAGCGCCGCGACATCGGCGCGCTGCGCTCCCACCTTTTGTTTGGCCAGGCCCTGTGCGGCCAGGCCGCCTGACAGGAACCCCCCCATGACGATTTGCGCGCCCGTGAAAACCACTTGCCCGTACTGCGGCGTCGGCTGCGGCGTCGAAGCGACACGCCTGCCCGATGGCGCCATCCGCATCGCCGGCGATGCCAGCCACCCGGCCAACCTGGGCAAGCTGTGCGTGAAAGGCTCGGCGCTGGGCGACACCCTGGGCCTGGAGAACCGTTTGCTGCAGCCGCAGATGCGCGTCGACGGCGTGCTGCGGCGGGTTTCCTGGGATGCGGCGCTGGACCGGGTGGCGGGCGGCCTGCGCGCCATCATAGCCGAGCACGGCTCCGACGCCGTCGCCCTGTATGTCTCGGGCCAGCTGCTGACGGAAGACTATTACGTCGCCAACAAATTCATGAAGGGCTACGTGGGCAGCGCGAATATCGACACCAATTCGCGCCTGTGCATGTCCTCGGCCGTCGCGGGCCACAAGCGGGCGTTCGGCGAGGACATCGTGCCCGGCTGCTATGAGGACCTGGAACTGGCCGACATGGTGGTGCTGGTCGGCTCGAACACGGCCTGGTGCCACCCCATCCTGTTTCAGCGCATCGCGCGCCTGAAGGAAGAGCGGCCGGGCATGAAGCTGGTGGTGATCGACCCGCGCCGCACGGCCACCTGCGAGCTGGCCGACCTGCATTTGCCCGTGAAGCCGGGCACGGACGTGTGGCTGTTCAACGGCTTGCTGTGCTATCTGGCGCGGGAAGGCGCGATCGATGACGCTTTCGTCACGCAGCACAGTGCGGGCCTCGACGACGCGCTGGCCGCCGCGCACGTGGATTGCGGCGACCCGCTGCAGGTGGCGCGCATCTGCAGGGTCGATGCGCAGGCCCTGCTGGCGTTCTACCAGGCGTTTGCCGCCACGCGCAAGGTGGTCACGGCGTTTTCCCAGGGCGTCAACCAGTCGTCTTCCGGCACGGACAAGGTCAACAGCATCATCAACTGCCACCTGGCGACGGGGCGCATCGGCCAGCCCGGCATGGGGCCGTTTTCGCTGACGGGCCAGCCGAATGCCATGGGCGGGCGCGAAGTGGGCGGCCTGGCCAACATGCTGGCGGCGCACATGGAGCTGGACAAGCCGCTGCACCGCGACACCGTGCAGGCGTTCTGGGACGCGCCCCGCATGGCCGGCAAGCCGGGCCTGAAGGCCGTGGAACTGTTCCACGCGATCGAGGCGGGCACGGTGAAAGCCGTGTGGATCATCGCCACCAATCCGCTGGTGAGCATGCCGGACGCCGACCAGGTGCGCCGCGCGCTGGCCAAATGCGAACTGGTGGTGGTGTCGGACATCAGCGCCGAGTCGGACACGAATGCCCATGCCGACGTGCTGCTGCCCGCGCTGGGCTGGGGCGAGAAGGATGGCACGGTGACGAACTCGGAGCGGCGCATCTCGCGCCAGCGCGCGTTCCTGCCGGCGCCGGGCGAGGCGCGCGCCGACTGGCAGGTGCTGTGCGACGTGGCGCGGCGCATGGGCTACGCGGGCTTCGATTTCACGACGCCGCAAGCCATCTTCGACGAGCATGCGCGCCTGTCTACCTTTCGCAACGGCGGGGAGCTGGCGCGTCTGTTCAATCTGGCGGGCCTGGAAAACCTGGACGCGGCGCAATACGATGGCCTGGCGCCGCAGCAGTGGCCGGGGGGCCAGGCGCGCCTGTTCGGCGACGGCCGTTTCGCCCATGCGGACGGGCGCGCCCGCTTCGTGCCCACGCCGCCGCGCGCACCGCGCAACGCCCCCGACGAGGATTATCCGCTGATCCTCAACACGGGCCGGGTGCGCGACCAGTGGCATACCATGACGCGCACGGGCAAGGCGGCGAAACTGTCCGGCCACGTGGCCGAGGCTTTCATCGACCTGCACCCGCAGGATGCGCTGCTGTACGGCGTGCGCGAGGGCGAACTGGCGCGCATCTCCAGCGCCTGGGGCGCCATGGTGGCGCGGGTGGTGCATGGCGGCGGCATCGCGCGCGGCCAGGCCTTCGTGCCCATCCACTGGAGCGACGCGAATGCCTCCGACGCGCGCGTGGGCGCCGTCGTCAATCCGGCCGTCGATCCCGTCTCGGGCGAGCCGGAATTCAAGCATACGCCCGTGCGCATCGAGCAATTCCGCGTGCACTGGCATGCCTTCGTCCTGAGCCGCACCGCGTTAAACCTCGACGGCGTGGCGCACTGGACGCGAATCCAGGGCGGACAGTTCCTGCGCTACGAGCTGGCGGGCCGCCAGCGCATCGCCGACCTGGGCGCCTGGGCGCGCGCGCTGCTGGGCGTGGCGGACGAGCAGGCCGACTGGCTCGATTATGCGGATGCCAGCGCCGGCGTGTACCGCGCCGTGCACCTGAACGAGGGGCGCATCGCGCAATGCGTATACGTCTCGCCGCGGCCCGACCTGCCGTCGCGCGCCTGGCTCGCCAGCCTGTTTGCGCACGCGCAGATGGACGCGGCCGACCGCGCCGGGGTACTGCTGGGCCAGCCCATCGGCAAGGGCGCCGATGCGGGGCCGACCGTGTGCGCATGCTTTGGCGTGGGGCGCAACACCATCTGCGCCGCCATCCGGGAGCAAGGGCTGACGACGACGGCGCAGGTGACGGCCTGCGTCAGGGCGGGCGGCAATTGCGGCTCCTGCGTGCCGGAGATACGACAGTTGCTGCTGGAGGTGCGCAGCGTGGCCTGATAATCTGTCCTTTCCCGCACGGCTTTGTTATATTGCCAGCTCTACAAGAGAGAGGCAGTGTGATGACAGCAGTACAACATCCTACCGTCTGGCTGACGGGCTTGAGCGGCGCCGGCAAGACCAGCATCGCCCTGGCGCTGGCGCAGGCGCTGAAGGCGCAGGGCCGCGCCGTGACGGTGCTCGATGGCGACCAGCTGCGCCATGGACTGAACCGCGACCTGGGTTTCACGCCCGCGGACCGGCATGAAAACATCCGCCGCACGGCCGAAGTGGCGCGCCTGATGAACAATGCGGGCCTGACCGTCATCGCCGCCTTCATTTCGCCGTACCGCAGCGACCGCGCCACGGCCGCCGCCATCGTCGGCGCCGGGAATTTCATCGAGGTGCATGTCAGCACGCCGCTGGCCGTGTGCGAGGCGCGCGACGTCAAGGGCCTGTATGCGCAGGCGCGCGCGGGACGGCTCGCGCAGTTCACGGGCATTTCCGCGCCCTACGAAGCACCGCTGGACGCGGCGCTGACCCTGGACACGGGCACGCTGGCGCTGGACGAGGCGGTCGAGCGCATTTGCCGGCACCTGCGGCAGCGGCCGTGAAGACCTGGCGCAAACGGCTGCGCCGGCGCCTGCCCGCCAGCCTGAAGGCGCGCATGAGCGTGGTCGTCTTCCTGCTGGTGCTGGGCGCCGTCGCGCTGCTGGCGCTGGCCACCCTGGCCGTGGCCGAACTGGGCATGCGCGACGTCACGGGGCGCCAGCAGTATGTGTCGCTGGCCGGCGCCGCCGTCTTCATCGACGAGGAACTCGACGCCAAGCGCAACGTGCTGCGCGCGATCGCCGACAGCCTGGCGGCCGGCGGCGCGCAGGACGGCGCCAGCCTGCAGCGCTTCCTGTCCGCGCAGACCGTGCTGGCCAGGGAGTTCTATTCGGCCGGCGTCGTCGGCATGGACGGCCTCGTGCTGGCCAGCGTGAGTCCCTTCAAGCCGCAGGCGGGGCTGAACCTGAAAGGCCGCCCGTATTTCGAACAGACGCTGGCGAGCCGGCGCTCGGTGATCTCCGCGCCGCTCAACGGCAGCATTTCCGGCATGCCCATCGTGGTGGTGACGCAGCCCGTGTTCGACGCCAGCGGCGGCGTGCGCTACGTGCTGGCGGCCAGCGTCAACCTGCGCCAGCCCGATTTCCTGGGGCGCCTGGGCGCGCTGAAGCCCGGCGCGGGCGGCTACCTGTACATCATGACCAGCGACGGCGTCATCGTCGAGCACCCGGACAAGTCGCGCATCATGCAGCACATCGAAGCGCAGGGTCCCGTCAGCGCGCCCACGCGGCGCGCCATGCAGGGCTTCGAGGGCTGGCTGGCGGGCAGCACCACGCAGGGCGTCGATGCGCTGTTCGCCTACCATCGCATCGCCTCGACGGGCTGGATACTGGCGTCCGTCTACCCCATGCGCGACGCGTTCGCGCCGCTGCACGCCATCCGCAGCAAGATCCTGCTGGCCGCCGTGCTGCTGGCGGCGCTGGCGGGCCTGGCCGGCTGGCGCGCGGTGCTGCGCCTGCTGCAGCCCCTGGCGCGCCTGCGCCACCAGGTGCACGAGATCCGCCGTCATCGCCTGGGCATCGACGTGCTGCAGATCGAGCGGCGCGACGAGATCGGCGACTTGAGCCGCGATTTCTACTCGCTGGTGGCCGAGCGCGAAATGGCCGAGGCGCAGACGCGCGACAGCGAACGGCGCCTGAAGCTGCTGACGGACCACGTGCCCGTGGTGATCGTCTACATCGACCGCGAACACCGCTACCAGTTCATCAACGCGACGTTTGAAAAATGGTTCGGCAAGTCGCGCAAGGAAAGCCTGATGCACTCCGTGCGCGAAGTGCTGGGCGAGGAAGCGTACCAAATGCGCGAAGCGTATCTGCGGCGCGCCTTTGCGGGCGAAGAGGTGGACTTTGAATTTACGGTCGGGGCCGAGGGCGATGGCTTGCGCGCCTTCCAGACCAGCTACGTGCCCGACGTGGACGAGCGCGGCGCGGTGGCCGGCGTGTATGGCCTGATCCACGAAATCACCAAGACCCGGGCCGTGCACACGGCGCTGCAGTTTGCCGCCGCCACCGACACCCTGACGGGCATCGCCAACCGGCGCCGCTTCGACGAGCAGCTGGAGCAAAGCATGCAGCGCACGCGCGCCACGCGCGCGCCGATGGCGCTGGCCTACCTCGATATCGACCGCTTCAAGGCCATCAACGACCGCCTGGGGCACCAGGCGGGCGACGAGGTGCTCAAGGAGTTCGCGGGCCGCCTGGCGCGCAGCGTGCGCGCCAGCGACCTGGTGGCGCGCCTGGCCGGCGATGAATTCGTGATCGTTCTCGAGGGCGTGAAGAGCGCGGCCGAAGTGGGCCAGATCGGCGCCAAGATCATCGACGCCATCCGCCAGCCCTTCGAGCTGGCCGGCGGCCCGCTGCCGGTGACGACCAGCATCGGCATCGCCATCTTCCGCGACGGCGCGCTGACGCCGGCGCAGCTGCTGGACCTGGCCGACCAGGCCCTGTATGCCGCCAAGGGGCAGGGCCGCGATGGCGTGGCGCTGCTCGAGGCGGCGGAATAGGCGGCTACAGGGTGGCGGCCCAGTGGTCGAGCTGCTGCGTGGTGGCCGTCACGCCGCCGCAGACGATGACGAGCACGTTGCGGTAGGGCGCCAGCTGCGGCACCTTGCCGTACACGGCGGCCAGCGCCGCGCCGCAGGCCGGTTCCACCACCAGGCGCTGGTCGGTGATGAAGCGTTGGCAGGCTTCCACCGCGGCCCGGTCCGGCACCACCACGCTGTGCAGCAAACGCGTCTGGCTGATGTGGAATGCCTGCGCGCAGACCTGGCGCGCGGCCAGCGAGGTGGCGATGCTGCTCACGGCGGGCAGGGCCACGTGTTCGCGCGCGGCCACGGCGGCCGCCAGCGAGGCGGCGCCCTCGGTTTCCACGGCCACCAGGGCCACGTCGTCCCAGCCGTTGCGCTGCAGGCCTTCGGCCACGCCGGCCAGCAGGCCGCCGCCGCCCACGGACAGCACGACGGCGTCCGGTTTCACGCCCGCGCGCGCCACTTCGTCGATCATGCCCGCATGGCCCTGCCACAGCAGCGGGTCGTCGAACGGGTGCAAAAAGGCGTCCTGCGGCGTGAGCATGGATTGCGCCAGTGCGTTCGCTTCCTGCCACGCGGCGCCATGCACGATGACTTGCGCGCCTTCCTGCGCGATCAGGGCCCAGGCCCGGGCGCTCGTGGTTTCCGGCACCACGACGATGACGGGTATGCCCAGCTGGCGCCCCGCATAGGCGACGGCGATGCCGGCATTGCCGCCGGAAGAAGAGATGAAGCGGCTGGCGCCGCGCCGCGCATATTCCTCGCACGCGAGGCCGATGCCGCGGATCTTGAAGGAGCCTGGCGGCTGCAGCGCTTCGAGCTTGAGCCAGACGGCGCGCTCGCTGTGCAGGCTCAGGGCGCGCGAGTTGAGCAAGGGGGTTTCGATGTGCAGGGCCATGCGGATTCCTGGAAGACGGTCAGGCCAGCATCATAGCCGAAGCGCCGCCGCCGCCCCCTCACCCTTGCCGCCGGGACGTTCAGTCGAGGCGGTTGTCGGCCACGCGGTAGTGCGGGTCTTCCAGCTCGTTGACTTCGACCAGGGGGCGCGCCTTGCCCAGGATGGCCAGGCAGTCGGGACTCAGGTGGCGCAGGTGCAGGGTCTTGCCCGCCTGCTGGTAGCGCTGCGCCAGCGCGTCGATGGCCTCGATGGCGGAATGGTCGACGACGCGCGCGCCGGCAAAATCGATCACCACGTGCTGGGGATCGTCCTTCGGCTGGAACAGGGCCGCGAAGTTGGCCGTCGAGGCGAAGAACAGCGTGCCTTCCAGCGCGTAGACTTTCCAGCCCCGTTCGTCGGTGCTGGTGCGCGCGGCCATCTGGCGCGCATGCTGCCAGGCGAAGACGAGGGCGGCAAACACCACGCCCGCCAGCACGGCGACGGCCAGGTCCGTCAGCACCGTGATGATGGTGACGCCGATCACGGTGATGGCGTCGGCGCGGGGAATCTTGCGCAGGGTTTGCAGGCTGCCCCAGGCGAAGGTCTTGGCGCAGACGACAAACATCAGGCCCACCAGCGCAGCCAGCGGGATTTTCTCGATCCATGGGGAGAGGAACAGGATAAAGCCCAGCAGCAGCACGCCGGCCACGATGCCCGACAGGCGCGAGCGGGCGCCGTTGCCGATATTGATCATGCTCTGGCCGATCATGGCGCAGCCGCCCATGGAAGCGAAGAAGCCGCTGACGACGTTGGCGATGCCCTGCGCCAGGCTTTCGCGGTTGGGCCTGCCGCGCGTGTCCGTGATGGTGTCGATCAGGTTGAGGGTCAGCAGCGTCTCGAGCAAGCCGATGGTGGCCAGGATCAGCGCATACGGGCCGATGATGGTCAGCGTTTCCAGCGTCAGCGGCACGCGCGGGACGTGGAACTGCGGCAGGCCGCCGGCGATGGAACCCATGTCGCCCACGGTCTTCGTTTCCAGCCCCAGGGCCCAGACCAGGCCGGCCACCACGAGGATGGCCGCCAGCGAGGACGGGATGACGGTGGTCAGGCGCGGCAGCAGATAGATGACCAGCATGGTCACGGCCACCAGGGCCAGCATCAGGCATAGCGGGGCGCCGCTGATCCAGGTGAGCGCGCCGCTGGCGTCCGGCACCTTGAAGTGGCCGAACTGCGCCATGAAGACGACGATGGCCAGGCCGTTCACGAAGCCCAGCATGACGGGATGCGGCACCATGCGTATCAGCTTGCCCAGGCGGCAGGCGGCAAACAGCATTTGCAGCAGCCCCATCAGCACGACGGTGGCGAACAGGTATTCGGCGCCATGGCTGACCACCAGGCTGACCATCACCACGGCCAGCGCGCCGGTGGCGCCGGAAATCATGCCGGGACGGCCGCCCAGCGCGGCCGTGATCAGGCACATGAAAAAGGCCGCATACAGGCCGGTGAGGGCGCTGACGTGGGCCAGCAGGGCGAAAGCGATGGCTTCCGGGACGAGGGCGAGGGCGACAGTGGCGCCGCTCAGGACGTTGACCTTGATAGCGGCCGGGCTGAGTGCAGACATGGACTTCCAAAGAAAAATGCGGCGCGCGGCACGGCAGCGGGCGCGCGCGGAAACACAGGCGCAGGCCGAAGGCGGCGCCGGACAGGGTGAGGGCAGGCTGGCAGGGGAAAACTACATCGGTATGGGCTGCGCGAGTGAACGACAGGCCCTATTATTGCACAGGCAAGCGGGGCCGATCACGGCCCGGCCGGCCGGGGGCAGGGGATGGCGCGGGCAAGGTCCATCCCGGCGAAGGCGCCGGGACCTGCCCTCAGTTGAGGGGCGCGCTCTTCAGCTGGTGCGTGCGCGCCACTTCCTTCATCGCTTCGAGCAGGTCTTCGCGCAGCTGGCGCGGCAGCTTGCCGAAGAATTCCTCGTCATTCTGGTCGGCCATGCCGGCCAGCACGGGCACCAGCGCCTCGCCCTCGGTCGTCAGCTCGATGGAGTGCTGGCGGCGGTCGGCCAGCAGGATGGACTTGCTGACCATGCCCTTGCTTTCCAGGCGGTCGATCAGCTTCGAGACGGCGCCCTTGCTCATGCCGGCCACCTGCGCCAGCACCGTGGGCGAGGTGCAGCCCAGGCGGAACATTTCGCGCAGCACCACCCATTCGGACACCGTCACGCCGTTGGCTTCGGCTTTTTTCTGGAAGCTGTGGGAGACGTGGTTGGAAACGAAGCGCAGCCAGTAGCCGAGGTGCGCTTCCAGTTCGCTGACGGGAGCGCGGTTGGGATGGGAGGCTTGCGGCGTGGCGGCCGCTTCAAAATTATGGCTCATTTCTTTTCCTTCACTGGGCGGCGCAGCCGGCATGGTTCAGGCCTTCGCGCTTGCTGTCGAGTGGTTTGTTGGGGAACAATCGTCTTGCGTGAGGTAGTTCTAACACTGTTTTCACTGGAAATCATTTGCGCGTCACGTACTTTTCTTCATTTTATTGCTTTAAGTGCATAAAAAGCAATATCAGGCAAATAATCGTCTTGCCGGAGAGGAAGATTAAAACAATAACGCATGTTGCATCAATGGTAACAGCATTTTTGCCGAATTGATAAATATTTCATATCATTCTGTGAGGCCGCCCACACAAGGCGTCTTGCCCGCGCGACAGCGTGCGGCGCCGTGGCCGCGGCGGGGCTGGCAGGCCGCCCGTCAGGCCGCCACCACCACCTTCACGCCCGCGTCGCGCAAGACGTCGGCAAAGCGGGGCGGCGGCGGGGCATCCGTAAACAGCACATCGACCTGCGCCAGGTCGGCCAGGCGCACGAGGGCCTTGCGGCCGAATTTATGCTGGTCGGCCACCAGCCACACTTCGCGCGACTGCTCGATGATGGCTTGCGCCACCTTCACTTCGCGCGCGTCGAAGTCGCGCAGGCTGCCATCCTCGTCGATGCTGGAAATGCCGATGATGCCGATGTCGACCTTGAACTGGCGGATGAAGTCGATGGTGGCTTCGCCGACGATGCCGCGGTCGCGCCCGCGTACCACGCCGCCGGCCACGATGACTTCGCAGGCCGCGTTGTCGGCCAGGATGGCGGCCACGTTGAGGTTGTTCGTCACCACGTGCAGGCCCGTATGCCGGCCCAGCGCGCGCGCCACTTCCTCCGTGGTCGTGCCGATATTGATCAGCAGCGAACAGCCGTGCGGCACCTGCGCGGCGACGGTGGCGGCGATGCGCCGCTTGGCCTCGCTGTTGAACACCTGCCGCTGGCTGTAATCGATGTTTTCCACGGACGAGGGCAAGCCCACGCCGCCGTGGTAGCGGGCCAGCAGGCGCGCCTCTTCCATCTGCTTGACGTCGCGGCGCACGGTTTGCGGCGTCACGTCCAGCTGCTGCGCCAGCTCCTCGACGGACATGGTGACCTTCTGGCGCACGACGTCGAGCAGGCGGCGCTGGCGGGGATTCAAAATCATGGGCGTGTCTCTTTATTAATCAAAACGAACAAAAACGAACAAATAATGATGAAAAACTGTTGCTATGGGTTCGTATTCTGGCGTAACCTTATTCATATTGCATGCGTATGACAGCAATCCTGATCTTAACGACAGTTGCCGGCGGTGCCTAGTCTTTCCTGGCGCGCCGGTGCTTTCCCAGCGATGGAGTTCCGATGGCGGCAGCACGGCAGGGCGTGGAAGTGGCGGCGGACGGCACGGTCGAATGCGACGTGCTGGTGGTGGGCGGCGGCATCAATGGCGCCGGCATCGCGCGCGACGCGGCCGGGAGGGGCCTGTCCGTGCTGCTGTGCGAAAAGGACGACCTGGCCTCCCACACCTCGTCGGCCTCCACCAAGCTGATACACGGCGGCCTGCGCTACCTCGAATACTATGAATTCGGCCTCGTGCGCAAGGCGCTGGTCGAGCGCGAAGTGCTGCTGCGCTCGGCGCCGCACATCATGTGGCCCTTGCGTTTCGTCATGCCGCACGCGAGGGGCCAGCGTCCCGCCTGGCTGATACGCGCCGGCCTGTTTCTGTACGACATGCTGGCGAAGCGGGAAATCCTGCCCGCCTCGCACGGCATCGACTTGACGCGCCATGCGGCCGGCCAGCCGTTAAAACTCCAGTTCAAGCGGGGCTTCGTGTATTCCGACGGCTGGGTCGACGATGCGCGCCTGGTGGTGCTCAACGCCATGGATGCGGCCGAACATGGTGCGACCATCCTGACGCGCACGCGCTGCACGGCCCTGGCGCGCGCGGGCGAGCGCTGGCAGGCCACCCTGCTGCAAGGCGACGGGCGCGAACTGGCCGTGCGTGCGCGCAGCGTCGTCAACGCGGCCGGGCCGTGGACGGCCGAGTTCCTGCGGCAGGCGGCGCCCGCCGCGCCGCACCGGCATTTGCGCCTGATCAAGGGCAGTCATATCGTCGTCAAGCGCCTGTTCGAGCATGATCATGCCTACATCTTCCAGCATCCCGATGGCCGCATCGTGTTTGCCATTCCGTACGAGCACGATTTCACCCTGATCGGCACCACCGACCTCGACTACCACGGCGACAGCGGCAAGGTGGCCATCGAGGACGAGGAAATTCGTTACTTGTGCGAACTTTCAAGTTATTATTTCAGCAAGCCCGTCACGCCTGCCGACGTCGTGTGGACGTATGCGGGCGTGCGGCCGCTGGTGGAAGACGCGGCGGCCGACGCCAAGGCCGTCACGCGCGACTACCGTTTCGAACTGGACCAGGATGGCCCGCCGCTGCTCAGTGTTTTCGGCGGCAAGATCACCACCTTCCGCAAGCTGGCCGAGGAAGCACTGGACTTGCTGGCGCCGCTGCTGGACGGCACGCGGCGGGCCTGGACGGCGCGGGCTTGCCTGCCCGGGGGCGACCTGTTCGGCAGCACGCCGCAAAACCGTGCCGTGCGCGAGTTCGGCCGCTTCGTGCAGGGCTTGCAGCGCGAATATGCGTGGCTGCCGGGCCCGCTCGTGGCCCGCTATGCGCGCGCCTACGGCACGCGCATCCACGTGCTGCTGGACGGGCGCGCGGACGTGGCGGCCATGGGCGAGGAAATCGCCGCCGGCCTGTACGGGGCGGAAGTGGACTATCTGCGGCGCCATGAATGGGCCGTGAGCGCGGCCGACATCCTGTGGCGGCGCTCCAAGCTGGGCCTGCACCTGCCGGGCGGGACGGCGGACAGGCTCGATGCCTGGCTGTCGCAGCATCCCTTGCCGCCGTAAGCGGCCACGATAAGCAAGATGACGCTGGCGACCGTGCCCCGCAGAGGGCGCGGAGCGGCACGAGGATACATCACAGGAGGAGAAGCGCGTGCAACTGGTACTGGAAAATATCAGCAGGAAGCAGGGTGCTGAAACGTATTTGTATCCGATGTCGCTGGCCCTCGTGCCGGGGGCCATCAATGTGCTGCTGGGCACGACGCGTGCCGGCAAGACGACCCTGATGCGCGTCATGGCGGGCCTGGACCGGCCCAGCGGGGGCAGCGTGGCGGCCGACGGCGTGGATGTGACGGGCGTGCCCGTCAGCCGCCGCAACCTGGCCATGGTGTACCAGCAGTTCATCAACTATCCCGCCTTCACCGTCTACGACAATATCGCTTCGCCCTTGCGCTTGCGCAAGGTGCCCGAGGAACAGATCCGCGCGAAAGTGCTGGCGCTGGCCGAGCGCCTGCACATCACGCCCTACCTGCAGCGCACGCCGGGCGAACTGTCCGGCGGCCAGCAGCAGCGCACGGCGCTGGGACGCGCCCTGATCAAGGATGCCTCCCTGCTGCTGCTCGACGAACCGCTCGTCAACCTCGACTATAAATTGCGCGAGGAATTGCGCCGCGAACTGACGGAACTGTTTTCCAGCGGCAGCACGACGGTCGTGTACGCCACCACGGAACCGCTGGAAGCGCTGCAGCTGGGCGGCCACGTGGCCGTGCTGCACGAGGGACGCCTGCTGCAGCAGGGACCCACCCTGGACGTCTTCAACGCCCCCAATTGCATCGCCGTGGCGCGCACCTTCAGCGACCCGCCCATCAACCTGATCCCCGCCCGCGTGGATGCGCATGGCGTGGCGCAGGCGGCGGACGGCCTGGCCATCCACCTGAGCGGTGCGCAGCGCGCGCGCATCGGTGCGCAGAAGGAAGTGATCCTCGGCGTGCGTGCCCACAGCCTGCACCTGTCGCCCCAGTCCGATGGCGACGTACCCATCGCGGCCACGGTGGACCTAGCGGAAATCAGCGGCTCGGAAACCTATGTGCATGCGCGCCGCGGCGCGCTGGCCCTGGTGGCGCAGCTGGGCGGCGTGCACGAGCTGGAGATCGGCAGCGCCTGCACCATGTATTGCCAGCCCCATGCCCTGCTGATCTTTGGCGACGATGGCGGCCTGCTGTTTGCGCCAGGGCAAGCCGCTGCGGCAGGGAGAGCCTGACATGGCGCGCATCGAACTGGCGGGCCTGGCCCACGCCTACAAGCCCGATCCTTCCGCGGCGACGGATTATGCGCTGCGGCCCATGAGCATGGAATGGCGCGACGGCGGCGCGTATGCCTTGCTGGGGCCGTCCGGCTGCGGCAAGACGACCTTGCTCAATATCATCTCCGGTCTGGTGAAACCGTCGCATGGCCAGGTGCTGTTCGACGGCAAGGACGTCACCCAGCTGCCGACGGAAGCGCGGAATATCGCGCAAGTGTTCCAGTTTCCCGTCATCTACGACACCATGACCGTGCACGACAACCTGGCGTTTCCGCTGAGAAATCGCGGCTGGAAAGAGATCGAGGTGAAAAAACGCGTGCAGCAGGTGGCGCAGATGCTGGAATTGACGGACGACTTGAAGCTGCGCGCCAGCGGCTTGTCCGTGGACGCCAAGCAAAAGATTTCGCTGGGCCGGGGCCTCGTGCGCCCCGACGTGGCGGCCGTGCTGTTCGACGAACCGCTGACGGTGATCGACCCGCATTTGAAATGGCTGCTGCGCCGCAAGCTCAAGGAAATCCACCACGAACTGAAATTGAGCTTGATCTACGTCACGCACGACCAGGTGGAGGCCTTGACCTTTGCCGACCAGGTGGTCGTCATGACGCAGGGCGAAGTGGTGCAGACGGGCAGCGCGCAAGCCCTGTTCGAGGAACCGGAGCACACCTTCGTCGGCTATTTCATCGGCAACCCGGGCATGAACTTGCTCGATGGCACCCTGGACGATGGCGGCGTGCGCGTGGCGGGCCAGCTACTCGCCGTGTCCGCCGCCGCCCGCGCGGCCCTGCTCGGGGCGCAAGGGAAAATCACCGTGGGCGTGCGGCCCGAATTCGTCGAATGCGTGAAGGCGGGTGAGGGGGATGATCATTGCCTGGAAGCCACGGTGACGGCCGTGCGCAACATGGGCACGCATTATCTGGCGGAATTCCAGCTGGGCGGCGCCACCGTGGCCGCCAAGCTGCGCGCCATCGATGCCCGGCCTGGCCAGCCTGTGCGGCTGCGCTTTCCGCCGCAACGCACTTTGTTCTACGTCAACGACAAGCGGGTGGCATGATGATGAATAATGGTAAAACCGATAACAACCGCCGCGCCTGGCTGCTGATCCTGCCCGTGCTGCTGTGCGTGGCCTTTTCCGCCATCCTGCCCCTGATGACGGTGGTCAATTATTCCGTGCAGGATATTTTGAGCCCCACGCAAAAGGTATTCGTGGGCACGGAGTGGTTCCGCATGGTCATGCTCGACGGCGACCTGCACAGCGCCTTGCTGCGCCAGCTGCTGTTTTCCGCCACCGTGCTGGCCATCCAGATACCGCTCGGTATCCTGATCGCCCTGTGCATGCCGGCCGATGGCTGGAAAGCGTCGCTGGCCCTGGTGCTCATCGCGCTGCCCCTCTTGATTCCGTGGAACGTGGTGGGCACCATCTGGCAAATCTTTGGCCGCGGCGACATCGGCCTGATGGGCTATGCCTTGAATCAATTGGGCTTTGACTACAATTACAACGGCAACTCGCTCGACGCGTGGCTGACGGTGATGGTGATGGATATCTGGCACTGGACGCCGCTCGTCGTGCTGCTGTGCTATGCGGGCTTGCGCGCCATCCCCGACGCGTATTACCAGGCGGCACGCATCGACGGCGCCTCGCGCCTGGCCGTGTTCCGCTACATCCAGCTGCCGAAACTGCGCAATATCTTGATGATCGCCGTCCTGCTGCGCTTCATGGACAGTTTCATGATCTACACGGAACCGTTCGTGCTGACGGGCGGCGGACCCGGCAATGCCACCACCTTTTTGTCGCAGTACCTGACGCAAAAGGCCGTGGGCCAGTTCGACCTGGGGCCGGCGTCCGCGTTTTCATTGATCTATTTCCTCATCATCCTGCTGTTCTGCTTCGTGCTGTACACGTGGATGCAGCGCGTCGGCACGGGAGACCAGAAATGATGCACAAGAAAATCAGCACTGCCATCCTGGCCGTCTTCCTGCTGGGTTCCCTGCTGCCCATCTACTGGATGCTCAACATGTCGCTCAAGACCAACGAGGAAATCGTGGGGGTCTTGAGCCTGTGGCCCCGGAGCCTCACGTTTGCCAACTACAAGACCATCTTTACCGACCCGTCCTGGTACAGCGGCTACGTCAATTCCATGATCTACGTGGCGCTCAACATGGTGATGTCCGTCACGGTGGCCTTGCCGGCCGCGTATGCCTTCTCGCGCTACAACTTCGTGGGCGACAAGCATTTATTCTTCTGGCTCTTGACCAATCGCATGACGCCGCCTGCCGTCTTCCTCGTACCCTTCTTCCAGCTGTACTCGACGGTGGGCCTGATGGACACGCACCTGGCCGTGGCGCTGGCGCACATGGTCTTCAACGTGCCGCTGGCCGTGTGGATACTGGAAGGCTTCATGTCCGGCGTGCCCAAGGAAATCGACGAGACGGCGTACATCGACGGCTACAGCTTTCCCCGCTTCTTCATCCAGATTTTCTTGCCGATGATTAAGTCGGGCGTGGGCGTGACGGCCTTCTTCTGCTTCATGTTCAGCTGGGTGGAACTGTTGCTGGCGCGCACCTTGACTTCCGTCAATGCCAAGCCCATCGCCGCCACCATGACGCGCACGGTGTCGGCGGCCGGCATGGACTGGGGCGTGCTGGCGGCGGCCGGCGTGCTCACCATCGTGCCCGGCGCGCTGGTGATCTGGTTCGTGCGGCATTACATCGCCAAGGGCTTTGCCATGGGGAGGGTGTGACATGGAAAACAGTGTGGATAGCACAGCGAGCAACGTCGGCCTGTTCGGCTGGATGGCGTGGACGCCGGAAGTGGCCATCTTTTTCATCTGCATCGGCCTCATGCTGGCCGGCATGACGATCTGGCAAATCCGCTCGCCCAGCATCGCCCGCAAGGGTTTCCTGCCCATGCCCACGACGCGCGGCGACCGCCTGTTCATCGGCTTGCTCACGGCCGCGTACGTGAACCTGGCGTGGGCGGGGTTCACGGAAATGCAGCAGGCCATCGGGGCTGGCATCAGTTTTGTAGTGTTGTTGGTGGTAATGCGTTGGGGGTGAGGGCACCAGACATCAGCTACTGCGCGGCGCGCTTTGCGGCCGGCGATGCTCACCGTACTAAAGTACGGTTGCGCTTCTCGGCCACAAATCACTGCCGCTCGCTACGCTTCTGTCAGGCGCTTCAAATTAGTTGGATGTGTGAAGTCGTAGATGAAAACAGCGGCCCGCCTCCGGCAGGCCGGATGACAACTATAAGGGAGATTCACGATGAAATTGAAGTTCACGGTCTTCGCGGCTGCGGCCATGCTCGTGTCGAATGCGGCCCTGGCCGACGCCAAGCAGGCGCAAACCTGGATCGACAAGGAATTCCAGCCATCCAGCCTGAACAAGCAGCAACAGCTGGCGGAAATGAAATGGTTCATCGAGGCGGCCGCCAAGCTGAAAGCCAAGGGCATCAAGGAAATTTCTGTTGTATCGGAAACCATCGACACCCACGTCTACGAATCGAAGACCCTGGCCAAGGCCTTCGAGGAAATCACGGGCATCAAGGTGCGCCACGACATCATCCAGGAAGGCGACGTGGTGGAAAAGCTGCAAACCTCCATGCAGTCCGGCAAGAGCATCTATGACGGCTGGATTTCCGATTCCGACCTGATCGGCACGCACTACCGCTACGGCGCCGTCGAGCCCCTGTCCGACTACATGGCTGCCAAGGGCAAGGAATTCACGAATCCCGGCCTGGACTTGAAGGATTTCATCGGCATCAGCTTCACGACGGCGCCGGACGGCAAGGTGTACCAGTTGCCCGACCAGCAGTTTGCCAACCTGTACTGGTTCCGCGCCGACTGGTTCGCGCGCAAGGATTTGCAGGCCAAGTTCAAGGCCAAGTATGGCTACGAGCTGGGCGTGCCGCAGAACTGGTCCGCGTATGAAGACATCGCCGACTTCTTCACGAATGACGTGAAGGAACTGGACGGCAAGAAAGTCTACGGTCACATGGATTACGGCAAGAAAGATCCATCGTTGGGCTGGCGCTTCACGGATGCCTGGCTGTCGATGGCGGGCGCGGCCGACAAGGGCATCCCCAACGGCTTGCCCATCGATGAGTGGGGCATCAAGGTGGCGGCCGACAAGTGCACGCCCGTAGGCGCGTCCATGTCGCGCGGCGGCGCCACCAATTCGCCGGCGGCCGTGTTTGCACTGACGAAATACATCGACTGGATGAAGAAATACGCGCCGCCGCAGGCGAATGGCATGAATTTCTCGGAATCGGGCCCCGTGCCGGCACAGGGCGAAATCGCCCAGCAGATCTTCTGGTACACGGCCTTTACGGCCGGCATGACGAAACCGGGCTTGCCAGTGGTCAACAAGGACGGCACGCCGAAATGGCGCATGGCGCCGTCGCCGCACGGCCCGTACTGGAAAGAGGGCATGCAGAACGGCTACCAGGACGTGGGTTCCTGGTTCCTGTTCAAGTCCACGCCGGACGACCGCAAGGCGGCAGCCTGGCTGTACGCGCAATTCGTCACCTCGAAAACCGTGTCGCTGAAGAAATCCATCGTCGGCCTGACCTTCATCCGCGATTCCGACATCCGCCACGATTATTTTACGAAACACGCGAACGAATACGGCGGCTTGATCGAGTTCTACCGCAGCCCCGCCCGCGTCGCGTGGACGCCGACGGGCAACAACGTGCCCGATTATCCGAAGCTGGCGCAATTGTGGTGGAAGAACGTGGCCACGGCCATCACGGCGGAAAAAACGCCGCAGGCCGCCATGGATAACCTGGCCGAGGAAATGGACCAGGTCATGGCCCGCCTGCAGCGGGCCGGCATGAAGGCGTGCGCGCCCAAGCTCAATCCGAAAGGCGACCCGAACCAGTACCTGTCCGACCAGCATGCGCCATGGAAAAAGCTGGCGAATGAAAAGCCGAAGGGTGAAACGATTGCCTACGATAAATTATTGCAGGCTTGGAAGGAAGGCAAGGTACGGTAGTCGTGTAGACTCCTGCCGCCGTAGTCCCGGGGCACGGGCGCAGGCCCGTGCCTTTTTTACTGTACAGACGTAGTAGCGACCATGACCAAATACATACTTGCTTTAGACCAGGGCACCACCAGTTCGCGCGCCATCCTGTTCGACCATGCGGGCCGGCCGCACGCCAGCGCGCAGCGCGAGTTCCGGCAGATTTTCCCCCAGCCTGGCTGGGTCGAGCATGACGCGGGCGAAATCTGGGCCTCGCAAGAAGGCGTGCTGCAGCAGGTGCTGCGCGACAGCGGCGTGGCGGCATCCGACGTGGCCGCCATCGGCGTGACCAACCAGCGCGAAACGACGGTGCTGTGGGACCGCGCCACGGGCGTGCCCGTCGCCAACGCCATCGTCTGGCAAGACCGCCGCAACGCGGCCTTTTGCGAACAGCTGGTGGAGCAGGGCAAGGCGGACGTGATCCAGCGCAAGACGGGCCTCGTGCTCGATGCCTATTTTTCCGCCACCAAGCTCAAATGGCTGCTCGACAACGTGGACGGCGCCCGCGCGCGCGCCGAGCGGGGCGAGCTGGCCTTCGGCACGGTGGACAGCTGGCTGATCTACAAGATGAGCGGCGCCCACATCACGGACACGAGCAACGCGGCGCGCACCATGCTGTTCAACATCCATACCCTGCAGTGGGACACGGACCTGCTGGCGCTGCTGGATATTCCCGCCTCCCTGCTGCCCGACGTCGTGCCGTCCAGCGGCGTGGCGGCCCGCACGCATGCGGCCTTGCTGGGCGTGTCCGTGCCCATCGCCGGCATCGCGGGCGACCAGCAGGCGGCCACGTTTGGCCAGGCCTGTTTGAAACCGGGCATGGCGAAGAATACCTATGGTACGGGCTGCTTCATGCTGATGAACGTGGGCAAGCGCCCCCTGCCATCGAAAAACCGGCTGCTGACGACCGTGGGCTGGAGCCTGGGTGTTGACGCCGATCAAACCGATTACTTGCTCGAAGGCAGCGCCTTCATCGCGGGCGCGGCCGTGCAATGGATGCGCGACGGCATCGGCATCATCCGCGACTCGTCCGAAGTGGAAGCGCTGGCCACCAGCGTGCCCGATTCGGGCGGCCTCGTCTTCGTGCCCGCCTTCGCGGGCCTGGGCGCGCCGTACTGGGACCCGTATGCGCGGGGCACCCTGATCGGCATCACGCGGGGCACGGGCAAGGCGCACATCGCGCGCGCGGCGCTGGAAGGCGTGGCCTACCAGAACGTGGACGTGCTGTCCGCCATGCAGGACGACGCGGGCATCGCGCTATCCGAGCTGCGCGTGGACGGCGGCGCGGCCCGCAACGACATGCTGATGCAGTTCCAGGCCGACATCTTGAATGTTCCCGTGGTGCGTCCCGTGGTGACGGAAACGACGGCCCTGGGCGCCGCCTATTTGGCGGGCCTGGCCGTGGGTTTCTGGCAATCCGAGGACGAGATCGCCGCCCAGTGGCAGGTAGGGCGCCGCTTCGAGCCAAAGATGGCGGCCGACGAGCGCCTGACGCGGCTGCACAAATGGCAGCGCGCCGTGGAACGCTCGCGCGACTGGAGCGAGTGAACACGGGCGCTCAGTGGCGCATGAAATACACGACATAGCCCACGGTTTCGCGGGGCACGGAATACAGGTCGCGCGGCTCGAAGTAGGGCGCGTGCACCTGGCCGCTGACGGCGATGCCGCTGCGCTCCAGCGCCAGGCGGAAGCGGGGCACGTGGAAGTATTGCGTGGCGACCATGGCTGTCTTCCAGCCATGCTGGCGCATCAGGGTGGCCGCGTTGCGGGCCGTGGCGTCCGTGGTCCAGCCTTGATTGTCCTCAAGGATGGCGCTAACCGGTACGCCGCGCGATTGCAGGTAGCGGGCCATGGACGCGGCTTCGTCGAATCCTTCCTTGCCCGTCGCTCCGCTGACGAGGATGCGCGGCGCCCGGCCTGCCTGGAATTGCGTCAGCGCCGCGTCGAGCCGCGCTTGCAGGCGGGGGCTGGGCGTGCCGTCCGGCAGGATGGTGTTGCCGGGCACGACGATCACGTCGGCGGGCGCCAGCTTGTCGTTCAGCCCCGCCAGCACGAGGGCCGCAGTGGCCAACAGGAAAATACCAACGGTGCTTGCACCGAGCAGTGCTATTTTTCGCATTATTCATCGTCAAGTAGGGAATGGACGCATGATACCCGTCCATTCCCGCCGGCGTCAGTTCGCCTGCGCTTTTCTCGCGCGCTGGTTCGACAGATAAATATTGTCCTTGTCCAGCGCCTTGCCTTCGCGTACGGCAGCGAGCCAGTCCTGCGTGCTGGCGACGGCGGCGAAATTCGAGTGGAACACGGCGCTGAAGACGCGGTGGATTTCCTCGGCGCTGGCCGTGCCGCCCGCATTCGCGTAGGGCAGGGTGCCCGTGGCGTCCTGCAGGAATTCCACCTGCAAGCCGTCGTGCGCGGCGTGGTAGATGGTGGCTGCGTCGCAGTTGTGCGTCATGTAGCCGACCACCGTCAGGGTATCGATGCCGTGGCGCTCCAGCCAGGCGCGCAGGTCCGTGCTCGCAAACACGCTGCCCATGATCTTGTTGATGCGGTGATCGGCGGTGAAGGCGGCCACTTGCGGATGCAGCTGCCAGCCGTCGCTGCCCTTGGCGAAGATGGGCGAGCTTTCCGGCGCATCGTGCTGGACGACGATGACGGGCACGCCGGCGGCGCGGGCGCCCGCCATGGCCGTGACGATGTTGGGCAGGGAAATGTCGACGGACGGATATTCGATGGGCATGTCGCCCGTGAAGTATTCATTTTGCACATCGATGACGAGCAGGGCGCGGCGCGGGGCGGTGGTCATGGGGTCTCCTGGACTGGTTGAAAGAGGAAGGACTTCCTCGATACCGCCATTCTCGGGCCGGGCGCCGCAAACAAAAAGTGGCCCGAAGGCCTATCTGCGATAAAATCGGGCCATGCCTATCCTATCTGCCGCCCCCCTGACCATTGCCGTGATCGCCTTCGATGGCATGACGCCCTTCCACCTGTCCGTGCCCTGTCTCGTGTTCGGCGCCCAGACGGACGAGATCGACCTGCCGCGTTTCCACGTGCGCGTGTGCGCGGCCGACCCTGCGCCCCTGCGCACGGCGGCCGGTTTTTCCATCACGCCCGGGTTCGGCCTGGAAGGGCTGGACGGCGCCGATATCGTCATCATGCCCGCCTGGCACGACGATTGCCGCGACGCGGCGCCGCCCCTGGTCGCGGCGCTGCAGGCGGCCAGCCGGCGCGGCGCGCGCATGGTTGGCCTGTGCCTGGGCGCCTTCCCCCTGGCCCAGGCCGGCTTGCTGGACGGCAAAGGCGCCGCCACGCACTGGGGCATGGCGGAACGGCTGGCGGCACGCTATCCGGCGGTGCGGGTCGAGCGCGACATGCTGTACGTGGACGAGGGCGGCATGCTGACGTCGGCCGGCGTGGCGGCCGGACTCGACTGCTGCCTGTATCTGCTGCGCCAGCTGGCGGGCGCCGAAGTGGCCAATCGCGTGGCGCGCCGCCTGCTGGTGGCGCCGCACCGCCAGGGCGGGCAGGCGCAATTCATCGAGCGCCCGCTGCCCGTGTCCGGCAGCGAGGGGCGCTTCGCCGAGGTGCTGGCTTGCGTGACGGCCAACCTGGGCGTGGCCCACAGCATCGATGCGCTGGCCGAGCGGGCAGCCATGAGCCGGCGCAACTTCACGCGCCATTTCCGCCAGGCTACGGGCACGTCGTTCAAGCAGTGGCTGCTGAACCAGCGTCTTGCGCATGCGCAAGGCCTGCTGGAAAAAAGCGCGGCCTCGATCGACGTCGTTGCGCAGGAAGCGGGCTTCGGCACGGCCCTGTCCTTGCGCCAGCATTTCCGCGCCAGCCTGCAGACGTCGCCGTCGGCGTATCGCAAGCTGTTCCGGCAGCGCTCGGCCGATGGCATGGCCTGAGTCCGGCACGGCCCTTTATTATTGTTAAATAATAAATGTGTATTTCTGGTTGTGCTGGGGTAATATTCACGCAGATTTTACATATTGACATTACCCAGCCGAAAGAGACGCGCTTGAAAAACCTGTTTTCCGTCACCGCACTGACGTTCCTCCTGTTGTCAAACGCGGCTCTTGCCCAATCTGACAAAGATTGCAGCGCCATCGTCAAGTCCCCGCAAGACGCGGCAGACAGGGCCGATTGGGTGATCGATGCCGATGTCGTCGATGTCGTGCGCATGCATTCCGACCCCGCCCTTCATGTCAGCATTGAAAATGCTACGGTTCAATATGAACTTGAGCGTTCACCGCGTTTCTTCAGTGCCATGCTGACCGCCGATGCCTGTTTGTCGCCAGGGGCCATACCCATGCAGGGCAAGGCCGCCGCCAGCCGGTTCGTGGGCAAGCGCATGCGCTTTTACGGCACGAAGCTGGCGGCAGGCGGGGGGCGTCGTTTTTTCTTCGTGCAAGCCGTCGAGCCGGCCATGCCCGCCATTGCCGCTGTGCGCAAGGAATATACGGATAAACAACAGATGCCTATCGCTGCGCCGTTCGATGCGCAGGGCTGGACACGGGCGCGCTCGGCGGACGGCGGTTTTTCCGTGGACATGCCCGGCCCTTTTTCCGATATGACGCAGGGCAGTGCCGGACGGGCGGGATTCATGCTGCGTGGAACTGATCGGCATGGCACCCTGTTCATGGCCGTGTTTGAACGGTCCGGTCCGGGTTCGGGCATGGGCGCAACGTTTGACGAGGCATATTCCAAGCCAAATGCCAAGGTCACCAAGTTCAAGGGGGCCGATGCCGTCATCACGCTGGGAACTTTGCCAGAGAGTAATGGTGCAAAGATCACGCATGGACTGTGGTTCCGGGTGCCCGGTGGGACGTATATGTTGAGCGTCATTGCTGACAAGGAGCAAGATGCGCAGTCGCTCGCGTCCCGGCAGCGATTCTTCCATTCCCTGGCCTTCGAATAACATCTTTGCAGGGATTCCGGCAGCAACTCAGCCAGGTCCGGCAACCATAAGCCCGGCCGGGTCCCGGCTGCCCTGGGGCAGCATGGCGCTGACGGCGCGTTGCCGCGCCAGGAAGGCGGCCGGCGCGAAGGCATGGCGTTCCTGGAAGGAGACGGTTTCCGCGCTCATCAGTTCGGCGTAGGTCTGCATCAGGGTCGCGGCGCACACGTGCTTGCCCTGCTCCAGGTAGGTTTCAATGGCCGCGAGCAGCACGGGGTAGTCCGCATTGTCCTTGCTGCCGCCAAAACTGAACGACAGCTGCCCGCAGGCGCGCCGGATGGGGTCGATTTCCCCTTCCGGCACCGGCTGCGCGCGCAGCCATTGCAAGGCTTTCAGGGGCGGGCCGCCCAATGACGGTGGCGAAATGATGGCCTGGATGGCCACCTTGACGGCCGCATCGATTCTTCCCGCGCGTACATACTGGCCATGCAGCAAGGTCAGGGCGTCCGTGTATTCGGGCACGATGGCCAGCGCCCCTTCCAGCAGCGCGATGGCCGCGTCTGGCTTGCGCTGCGCGATCAATTCCTTGGCTTCCAGGAAGGCGGCGCGCGGCGAAGCGGGGTCGTCGTCCAGCGATGGCGCGCCGACATAGTCGTCCTCGGCGGCCGCATGGGCTTGCAGGAAGGCGGCCAGGCTGGAAAAGTGCGGCTGGATACGCCGCTCGTCGTGCCACGTTTCGACGACGATGGGTTCGCATGCTTCGCGGCCGATGGGCCAGTACAGGCCGAAGGTGTCGCCATTGCCCAGCGCCCCTTCGGCGAAGGGGATGAAACCGAGGGGCGGGTAGGGCGCGTCGTGCCGCCAATCCTTGTCTGTCGAGATGTGGGCGAGGCGTGCGGGTAATAGCATGGGGGCACCGGAGAATAAAACGCCAGTGTAGAACAGGAGGGCGCCACTGGCGCGCACCGTCGGAGCGTGCGGCGGCGCCCGGCCAGGCGGATCGCCGCACCGAAGCGGCATGCGCCGCGCAGGGCAAGGCCCTCAGTCGCGTTCCGGCACCGGCACGTTGAAGCCGTTCAAGGTGGTCGATACCAGTGCGTACAGTCCCACGAGGTAGATCAGCTCGTTGGTGCCATGCTGGCCAAAGGTGGCCAGCGCCAGGCGGTACAGCGGCTCCGGCAGCGTGCCGCCACGGCTGAGCGCATAGGCCAGGTCGTAGGCCACGCTCTCCTGCTTGTCCAGGTCGACCGGCTTGACGTCCGCCACCAGCGTGGCGAGGCGCTCGGCCGGCATGCCTTCGCGCTCCGCGACGGCGATGTGGGCATAGATTTCGTAGGCGGCGTCGTAGCGCGCGCCTACCACCAGGATGGCAATCTGGCGCACCTTGTCGGGCAGCGTGGCGTTGGCCGTCATGGCCAGGGTCAGGTTCCAGATCGCCTTGCCGATGGCCGGTTCGTGCAGCCACGGATTCCACGGCCCCATCAGGGCGCCGTCTTCGCGGACGGCGATGAAATCGTTGAAATTGCTGGTGATGCCTTTGCGCATGTCGTCGTACAGCGGCTTTTGTTCGGGCGTCAGGTCTTGCGGAGCGATCAGGGGCAGGCGCATGGAAACTCCTTGCTGGGTGAGGGGGCGGTGGGCGGCCGTAGCCAGCAGACAGTATAGCCATCTGGCTGGCGGCGGCCGTTCACTGGCGCACGCTGGCGCGCCCTGCGCCGAGTCGTGCCTGCCCGCGCCTACTTCCGCGGCTCGTGGATGCGGAATTTCCGGACGATGCCGGCCTGGTCGAACATGACGGCCACTTCGCGCGTGCCTTTTTCGCCCAGCAGGGGGATCAGCCGCGTCATGCCGGGCGCCTGCAGCTGGTTCTTGTAGACCCACACTTCGTAGCCGGGGTCGAAGCTGACGACGGTGGCGTTGCCCAGGGCGGCGTCAAGGTCCAGGCGGGTGGTCTTGCCTACCTGGATGTTCTGATAGATGGCGCCGTTCGCCGGCGCGCGGTTGACCTTGTACTCACTGGCGGTGCACATGGCCACGGCCAGGCCCGCGAGGCAGGAAGCTGCCAGTTTTATCAATGTGTTCATATGGACTCCCAGTGTGCATCACTGCTTCCAATCTCAGAGGGGACGGGCGTGATGTCAGGACTGGAGTGTGCTTGGATAGCGGCCAATGTGCTACCAGATTATACAAAGTCTCAAAATGTGATGCCGCTGGTACCGGCAGGCGGTACCTTTAACGGTTCTGCAGTACTTCCGTCGAGAGCGCCAGGGTTTCCTTGATTTCTTCCATCACCACATAGCTTTTCGACTGGGCGGCACCGGGCAGCTGCAGCAGCATGTCGCCGAGCAATTTGCGGTACTCGGCCATTTCATGGATGCGCGCCTTGATCAGGTAATCGAAGTCGCCCGACACGAGGTGGCATTCCTGCACTTCGGGTATCTGCAGCACTTCCCGGCGGAATTGCTCGAAGGCGGACGCGGATTTCTGATTGAGCGTAATCTCCACGAAGACGAGCAGCTTGGCGCCCAGCGCGGCCGGGTTCACCTTGGCGTGATAGCCCGTGATCACGCCGTCGCGCTCCATGCGCTTGACCCGTTCGATGCAGGGCGTGATGGACAGCCCCACCTGTTCACCCAGGTCTTTCATCGAGATGCGGCCATCCTGTTGCAGGATGCGCAGGATGTGGCGGTCCAGCTTGTCGAGGCCACGTGCCGATTCTTTAAGGATTCTCATGATTTATTGCTGAATATCTCGATTTATACGTGAACAAATACTGGCTCTTTCCCAATATGATAGCGGTTAATCTGGCACTAGCCATAAATATAATTGAGGAAACTATGCGTATTGTGATTCTGGGTAGCGGCGTCATCGGCGTCACCAGTGCTTACTATCTGGCCAAGGCAGGACATGAGGTGACCGTCATCGACCGCCAGCCGGGCCCGGCACTGGAAACCAGCTTCGCCAATGCGGGGCAGATCTCGCCCGGCTACGCCTCGCCATGGGCCGCCCCCGGCATTCCCCTGAAGGCCGTGAAGTGGATGATGCAGCGCCACGCGCCCCTGGCCATCTCGCTCGACGGCAGCGCCGCCCAGCTGAAATGGATGTGGCAGATGTTGCGTAATTGCACACCGGAAGCGTATGCCGTCAACAAGGAGCGCATGGTGCGCCTGGCCGAGTACAGCCGCGATTGCTTCAAGGTCTTGCGCGCCGAGGCGGGCATCACCTATGAAGGCCGGCAGCAAGGCACGATGCAATTGTTCCGCACCGAAAAGCAGTACCACGATGCGGCGAAAGACATCGACGTGCTGAAAGAAGCGGGCGTGCCGTTTGAAGTGCTGCAGCGCGACGAGCTGTCGCGCGCGGAACCGGCCCTGGAAGCCGTCAAGGACAAGCTGTTCGGCGGCCTGCGCCTGCCCAACGATGAAACGGGCGACTGCCAGTTGTTTACCACCCGCCTGTCGGAAATGGCCGCCGCCCTGGGCGTGAAGTTCCGCTACGGCGTGGCCATCGATGCGCTGCTGACGCAGGGCGACGAGATTGCCGGCGTGCAATGTGGCGCGGAAATCGTCAAGGCCGATTCCTACGTGGTGGCCCTGGGTTCCTACTCGACGGGCTTCATGAAGCCGCTGCTCGACATCCCCGTGTATCCATTGAAGGGCTATTCGATCACCGTGCCGATCGTCAACGCGGCCAAGGCGCCCGTGTCGACCATCCTCGATGAAACGTACAAGATTGCCGTGACCCGTTTCGACGACCGCATCCGCGTGGGCGGCATGGCGGAAATCGCCGGCTACAACCTGAACCTGAACCCGCGCCGCCGCGAAACCCTGGAAATGGTCGTCAACGACCTGTTCCCGGGCGGCGGCAACACGGCCGAAGCGACCTTCTGGACGGGATTGCGCCCGATGACGCCGGACGGCACGCCCATCGTCGGCCGCACGCCGCTGCGCAACCTGTTCCTGAACACGGGCCACGGCACGCTGGGCTGGACCATGTCCTGCGGCTCGGCGCAGTTGCTGGCCGACCTGATGTCGTCGAAGAAGCCGGCCATCCTGGCCGACGACCTGTCCGTGGGCCGCTACAGCGGCGCGCAGCGCGGCGGCAAGCTGCAGTACGCGGGAGCCTGAGATGGCGGGAAGCATGCCTCCAAAGGAACGTAGCGGCGCCATCCTGACGGTGGACCTGGACGCCGTGCGCGCCAACTACCGCTTGCTGCGCGACAAGGCGCACCCGGCCGCCTGCTCGGCCGTCGTGAAGTCCGACGCCTACGGCCTGGGCGCCGCGCAAGTGGGTGCGGCCCTGTATGAAGAAGGCTGCCGCCACTTCTTCGTGGCGCACCTGGAAGAGGGCATCAGCCTGCGCCCGCACGTGGCGCCGGACGCGGCTATCTTCGTGCTGCACGGCCCGCCCGTCGGCACGGAAGGCGAATTCACGGCCCATGGCCTGACGCCGGTGCTCAACAGCGAGCCGCAGGTGGCCGGCTGGCGCGCGCATGCAACAGCGCTGGGCCGCGAGCTGGACGCCATCGTGCAGGTGGACACGGGCATGTCGCGCATGGGCCTGTCGCCGCAGGAAATCGATGGCTGGCTGGCCGATGACCACTTTCTTGACGGCATCAAGGTGCGCTACATCATGAGCCACCTGGCGTGCGCCGACGAGCGCAGCAACCCCATGAATGGCGAGCAGCTGGCCCGTTTCATCGCCATCCATGCCCGCCTGCCGCAGTACCGCGCCAGCCTGGCCAATTCCTCGGGCATCTTCCTGTCGCCCGATTATCATTTCGACCTGGTGCGCCCCGGCGCGGCCCTGTACGGCATCGCGCCGCAGGGCGACGCGCCCAATCCCTTGCGTCCCGTCGTGCGCCTGCAGGGCAAGGTGCTGCAGACGCGCACGATCGCCGCAGGCGACCACGTGGGCTACAGCCGCCGCTACACGGCCAGCGAGCCGCGCCAGGTGGCCACCGTCTCCGTCGGCTATGCCGATGGCTGGCTGCGCAGCATGAGCAACCAGGGCCTGGCCATCGTCGACGGCGTGAAAGTGCCGCAGATCGGCGCCATTTCCATGGATTCCATCACCCTGGACGTGAGCGCCATCGCCCGCGAGCGCATCGTGCCGGGCAGCCTCGTCGACCTGATCTGCGCCGAACACCCCGTCGACGCCGTGGCGGCCATGGCCAATACCATCGGCTACGAGGTGCTGACCAACCTGGGCGGGCGCTATTACCGCGAGTATCGAGGCCTCGCGCAGTCCGCACGCTAGGCAGCGCAAAACCCATGATTGTGTGGCAAGATAGCCCCGGTGTGTATTCCACTCCGGGGCTTTTGTTTTTCAACCATCATCGGGGATTTCTATGAGTCAATATAACGTTGCAATCGTCGTTGGCAGCCTGCGCAAGGATTCCTTCAACCGCAAGCTGGCCGAGGCTATCATCAAGCTGGCGCCGCCCGAGTTTTCCTTCAAGCACATCGAGATCGGCGACTTGCCCCTGTACGACCAGGACGACGATGGCGCCCAGGCCGAGCAGGTGCTGCGGCTGAAGTCGGACATCGCCGCGTCGCAGGCCCTGCTGTTCCTCACCCCCGAATACAACCGCTCGATTCCCGGCGTGCTGAAGAATGCCCTCGACCATGGCTCGCGTCCCTACGGCCAGAGCGTGTGGGGCGGCAAGCCGGGCGCCGTGCTGGGCGTGTCCGTGGGCGCCACGGGCACGGCGCTGGCGCAGCAGCACCTGCGCAACGTGCTGGCCTACCTGGACGTGCCGCTGCTGGGCCAGCCGGAAATGTTTATTCAGGCCAAGGAGGGCCTGTTCGACGAGCATGGCGGCATCGGCCCGGCCAGCCTGGGCTTCTTCCAGGGCTGGATGCAGCGCTACGTGGACTGGGTCAAGAAGCACGCCATCCACGCCTGATGCGGCCGGCCTGACCCGGCATCCTTGATACATATCAAGGCGGCAGCGCACGCCGTTGCCGCCTGTCCACAATCCCTGCCCATTGATGCCAGGATTTCAATGTTGGCACGGGTGTCTCGGTATAATGCGCCCTTTCTTTTGCGCAAGATTGCCTCTCTCCTACGCCATGTGGACTAAACCTGTTCTGCGCATGAACCTGCGCCGTTTGATCGTGCTCGTGGCCTTTGCCAGTGCCCTGGTGTCCCTGGCCAATACCTTTTATGCCAGCTACCGCGTGCAGCGCCAGTTGCTGATCGATACGACCCTGGAAGCGAACCATGCGTATGCCAGCAAGCTGGCCAGCACGGCCGAGGATTTCCTGCAATCGGCACGCCAGCAGCTGGCCTACAGCGCGGCCAGCCTGCCGTCGCGCATGGCGGACGACGCCTGGCTGACGGCCGAGGCGCAGCGCCTGCGCCTGCAAACCAACAGTTTTAACTCCGTGCTCATCGTCGATGCCCAGGGCAAGGTGCTGGGCGTGTCGCCGGAAACCCTGGCCCTCAAGCACCGCACGCTCGATTCGGCAGGCGCCGCGCAGGCGCTGCGCGAACGGCGGCCCCTGATCACGCAGCCCTACGTCTCCTCGGCGGGCAACCTGGTGGTCTTCATTTCGCATCCCATCCTGGACAGGGACGGGCGCTACCTCGGCTACGTGGGCGGCAGCATCTACCTGAAACAGAAAAACATCCTGTACACCATGCTGGGCCAGCACTACTACCGCGACGGGTCCTACCTGTACGTGGTGGACCAGAAGCGGCGCCTGCTGTACCACCCGGACCCCGCGCGCCTGGGCGACGTGGCCGGCAGCAATGAAGTCATCGACGCCATCATCGCGCAGCAGGGCGGCGGCAACCGGCGCATGGACAACAGCCTGGGCGTGGACATGCTGGCCGGCTACGCCGTCATGCCATCGACGGGCTGGGGCATCGTGGCGCAGCGGCCGACGGCCATGACCCTGGCGCCGCTGAACCAGCTGATGGCCGACACGGTCTGGCATTCCCTGCCGATCGCCTTGCTGAGCCTGCCATTCATCTGGTGGCTGGCCAGCCTCATTTCGCGGCCCCTGGTGCAGCTGGCCGAGGGCGCGCGGCGCATGGATACGCCTGGCACGGCCGAGCATATTGCCGCCATCCGTTCCTGGTACGTTGAAGCGGCGCAGATCAAGAAAGCCCTGCTGAAGGGATTGGCTTTGCTGCAAAGTAAGATCGGCAAGCTGAAGACGGACGTGCAGACGGACCCGCTGACGGGGCTGTCGAACCGGCGCGGCATGGCGGCGGCGCTGGACGCCTGGCATGCGCAGGCGCGGCCGTTCTCCGTCATCGCCATCGATATCGACCATTTCAAGCAGGTCAACGACCGGTGGGGCCACGCCGTGGGCGATGACGTCATCCTGCGCCTGGCGCAGCTGATGCGTGCCTGCTCGCGCGATGCGGACGTGCTGTGCCGCAACGGCGGCGATGAATTCATCATGCTGCTGCCCGACGCCGACCTCGACGTGGCCATCCAGGTGGCCGAGCGCCTGCGCGCCAAGGTGGCCGCCGCCGTCATCCCCGGCGCGGGACCCGTCACCGTGTCGCTGGGCGTCGTGTCGTCGGAGCAGGAGGGCGGCGGCATGGACGCCGTGCTGCTGGCCGCGGACGCGGCCCTGTATGTGGCCAAGGAAAACGGCCGCAACTGCGTGGGCATCACGGAGCCGGCCTGATGGCATTGCCGCGCGGCACAAACTGATACGCTGTTTTCTGTTGCTTCTGAGCCTGTCCTGTTTGCGCGCCAGCGCTTACCATGGGGCCTTGACACGCACAACGGGGATGGCAGGCATGGCAGGGATGGATGGCAATGACGTTTGAGCAAGAGCTTGGCATCCGCTGCGACGTCGCCGGACGGCCGCACGCGCTGGCCTTCCTCGGCTGCTGCGACCTCAACTATGGCCAGCGCTGCGCGCTGCCGCTGCACCCCTTCCGCCTGCGCGTGCCGGAAGGGGCGCTGGCGGGCCTGCTCGACGCGCCGTTCAACAGTTTTATCCAGACCTGCCGTGAAGACGACTTGCAGTATGAGGAAAGCGACTTGCCCGAACTCAAGGACGCCGGCTATCCCGGCATCACGGCCATGCTGGGGGGCCACCGGCCGCTGCTGGCCGGGATGCTGCTGGACTTCATGATCGGCGACCTGCTGGCGGCCATCGGCCGCGCCAGCGGCTACCGTGCGCCCGATGCCCGCTACTGGGGCGACGTGGCGACGGCCGACCGGCGCGCCTATTTCACCATCAATCAGGTGCACACCGTGTCGTTCGCCGACGGCCATGCCGTGTTCGAGGGCGAAGGCTACTACGGCGTGTACGTCATCTGGCTGACGCAGTGAGCGGGGCGCAAATGGGGACTTGACCTTCCTCATGTGGGAAGGTTTATAGTCATGCCATGAACCGTGCCTTTTTCCGCTCTCTCGCCCACTCGCTGCTGTGGCTGCTGGCCGTGACGCTGCCCTTGCAGGGCTTTGCGTCGGCCATGCGCAGCTGCTGCGTGGACGAGCTGGCGGTCGCCGTCACGGCGGCGCAGGCGCAAGCCCCGCAGTGCCACGGCATGGCCGACATGGCCGATATGTACATGCAGGACCAGCCGATGAGCATGAAAATGGCCATGGACGATGGCGGCGCCATGCAGCACGGCCACGATTGCAGCAACCATGGCGCTTGCACCGTGGGCGCCACGGCGCCGCCCGGCATGCCTGCCGTGCCCGCATGGACCTTGCGCGCGCCGCCCCCGGCGCTGGCGCCCGATTCCCTGTTCGCCGGGCATATCCCGCCCGGACCCGAACGTCCCCCGAGAAGCACGCACTCCGCCTGACCGCCCGTGAACCTGGCGGTGCGCCGCCGCACGTCCCTGCACGTGGCGATGGCACGCCAGCGTTCCACCGCGCGCCCGCCGCGCCATACCCTGTCATTCAAGGAATACCATGAAGCAATTACTTAGCCTCGCGCTGGCCGCCGGCGTTGCGCTGGCCGCGCCGCTGGCCGCCGCAGCCACCCCGGCCCCATCCGCCGCCGCGCCGCAAGACGCGCAAGCGCCCGTGCCGGCCGCCACCTACCGCTCCGCCTTCGCCGGCTACCTTCCCGCCGCCGAGGACGACGCCACGCCCGACCAGACCTGGCGCGCCGTGAACGAAAAAGTCGGCAAGGCTGGCGGCCACATGGGCATGATGAAGATGGAAGGCCACAAGATGGAAGGCCATGCCATGCCGATGGACAAGATGCCGAAGGATGAGGCCATGCCCAAGCCGTCCGGCAAGCCCGCCCCGCAACACCACCACGAAGGACACTGAGATGGCCCGCTTGCATACATCAATGTGCCTGACGCCGCTGGCGCTGGCAGCCGTCCTGCTGCTGGGCGGCTGCGCCAGCTTCAGCCCCGATGGCGGCATGGCGACGGTGTCCAGGGTGGCCGATGCCCGCACGGGCGCGCCCGGCGCGCTGTCCGCCACGGACACGGACGAGAAACTGGCACAGCTGCTGGCCCAGCCCCTGGACGCCGACAGCGCCGTGCGCATCGCCCTGATGAACAACCACGGCCTGAAAGCGGCCCTGGCCGACCTGGGCGCCTCCGAGGCGGACCTGGTGCAGGCGGGGCGCTTGCGCAATCCGGGCCTGTCCTTCGGCCGCTCGCACGGCAGCCACGGCAATGAAATCGACCGCGGCGTCAGCTTCGACCTGGCCGGCCTGCTGACCATGCCCCTGCGCGTGAACATCGAACGGGGCCGTTTCGAGCAGGCCAAGCTGCAGGCGGCCAGCAGCGCCGTGCAGCTGGCGGCCGACACGCGCCGCGCCTATTTCAATGCCGTGGCCGCCGTGCAGACGGAGCAGTTCATGCAGCGCGCGCTGCTGTCGGCCGAGGCGGGCGCGGAACTGGCCACGCGCCTGCAGCAGGCGGGCAACTGGAGCCGCCTCGACCAGGCGCGCCAGCAAGTGTTTTATGCGGACGCCGTCAGCGACCTGGCCCGCGCGCGCCACCAGGCAGTGGTGACGCGCGAACACCTGACGCGCTTGCTGGGCCTGTGGGGCCGGCAGACGGCATTTACCTTGCCGCAGCGCCTGCCCGACCTGCCGGCCGCGCCGGCGCAAGCGGGCGATATCGAGGCGCAGGCCATGGAGCAGCGGCTCGACGTGCAGATGAGTAAGCTCGACGCGCACGCGACGGCCGACGCGCTGGGCCTGTCGAAGGTGACGGGTTTCGTCAACGTGCTCGACGCGGGCTATACCAACAAGAGCACGAGCGAGGCGCCGCGCGAGAACGGCTATGCAATCTCGCTGGAATTGCCCCTGTTCGACTGGGGTTCGGCGCGCAATGCAAAGGCGCAAGCCTTGTATGAACAGTCGCTGCAGCGCACGGCGGGCACGGCCGTCAAGGCCCGCTCGGAAGTGCGCGAGGCGTATTCCAGCTACCGCACGGCCTACGACCTGGCGCGCCACTACCGCGATGAAGTCGTGCCGCTGCGCAAGACGATTTCGCATGAGGTGTTGCTGCGCTACAACGGCATGCTGGCCAGCGTCTTTGAGCTGCTGGCCGACGCGCGCGAGCAGGTGGCCAGCGTGAACGGTGCCATCGCCACCCAGCGCGATTTCTGGATCGCGCAAACCGAATTGCAATCGGCCATCAATGGCAGCGGCCCAGGTGCGGCAGCTGCGGCAAAGGAATAATGATGATTACACGTAGAAACTTTTTCATGAACGCGGGCGCCGTCGCCCTCAGTGCCGCGGCCGTCAGCCGCGTGGGCGCCGCCTCCCTGCCGGAAGCCGTCACGATGGCCGGCGCGGATACCAAGGCGCCACTACCGCCGCCGAACGGACGCCCGTACAACCCCGTCGTCACCCTGAACGGCTGGTCCTTGCCCTGGCGCATGAACAACAACGTCAAGGAATTCCACCTGGTGGCGGAACCCGTCGTGCGCGAACTGGCACCCGGCATGCAAGCGAACCTGTGGGGCTATAACGGCCAGTCGCCCGGCCCCACCATCGAAGTGGTGGAGGGCGACCGGGTGCGCATCTTCGTCACCAACAAATTGCCGGAACACACGAGCGTGCACTGGCATGGCCAGCGCTTGCCTAACGGCATGGACGGCGTCACGGGCCTGACCCAGCCCGGCATCGCCCCGGGCAAGACCTTCGTCTATGAATTCATCGCCAAGCGCCCCGGCACCTTCATGTACCACCCGCATGCCGATGAAATGACGCAGATGGCCATGGGCATGATGGGCTTCTGGGTGACGCATCCGAAAGACCCGAATTTCATGAAGGTGGACCGCGATTTCGTCTTCCTGCTCAGCAACTACGACATCGATCCGGGCAGCTACACGCCGAAGATCATGACCATGACGGATTTCAATCTGTTCACCTTCAACAGCCGCGTCTTCCCCGGCATCGACCCCATGGTGGTGCGCCAGGGCGACAAGGTGCGCGTGCGCGTGGGCAATCTGACCATGACGAACCACCCCATCCACATGCACGGCCACGAATTCGAGGTGACGGGCACGGATGGCGGCTGGACGCGCCCGGAGTCGCGCTGGCCGGAAGTGACGACGGACGTGGCCGTGGGCCAGATGCGCGCCGTGGAGTTCACGGCCACGGACCTGGGCGACTGGGCCTTCCACTGCCACAAGTCGCACCACACGATGAATGCCATGGGGCATGACGTGCCCACCATGATAGGCGTCGACCACCAGGGCGTGGCGGCGAAGATCAACCAGCTCGTGCCCGGCTACATGGTGATGGGCGAGCGGGGCATGGCCGACATGGGCGAGATGCAGATGCCCATTCCCGACAATACCCTGCCGATGATGGCTGGCGACGGCCCGTTCGGCGCCATCGGCATGGGTGGCATGTTTACCACGGTGAAGGTGCGCAAGGACCAGAAACCGGGCGACTACCGCGACCCGGGCTGGTACAAGCACCCGGCCGGCACCCTGGCCTATGAATGGACGGGCGCCTTGCCGGAACCCGTGCGCGGCCAGGGCGCGGGCAAGTTGCCGGCCCGCGGTGGCGTGGAGATGACGGTGCGCAAGCCGGGCGGCCACGCCGGGCATTAAGATGTGGGGCCGGCCCGGCTGAATCTGACGGCTTGCCTAGCATGGCAAGCCGTTTTGCGTGTTGCTTCAGATCAAGGATTTGTCGCGTAGTGACAATCCGAGTATTTTATCTGCCCTTTTTTCTTTATATTCAAGGTGTTCCGTTTCTTTGAAGCGCTGCTCGTCCCGGCCGTGTCCGGCGCCGCTGTGCACGACCGCGGCGTGGTGGCATGGCTGCAAACCGGAGGAATCATGTTGAATCAGATGAAGGTGGGAACGCGCTTGCTGGCGGCATTTTTCTGTGTCGCCCTGATGGGGGCCATCGTGGCCGGCATCGGTATCTTCAATATGGGCAAGATCGACACCATGGCGGGACAGATGTACAACAACGAGCTGCTGGGCTTGTCGTACATCAAGGAAGCCAATATCGCCCTGATCAAGGTGGGCCGCGCGCGCAGCAATTTCTTGCTGGCCACCACGCAGGAAGAGCGCGGCAAGCGCCAGGCCGATATCGAAAAATTTCTTGAAAGCAACAAGAGCAACCTGGCCAAGGCCCGGCCCCTGTTCGTCTCGCCGATGGCGAAGGAACTGTTTGCCCGCTTTGCCACCGTCGAGGCCGAGTATATCGCCACCATGCGGCAGGCCCTGGAAATGGCGGCGGCCGAGCCGCTGGCGCAGCGCAGCGCCACCCTGACGCAGTTGCTCGACAAGACGCGTCTGCATGCCGACGAGCTCGATGGCATGCTGGATAAATTGTCCACGCAGAAAGAGGAGCGGGCCAGGGCGGCGGCGGCGCAGGCGTCGAGCGTGTACGAGACCAGCCGCAGCTTCATGATCGCGCTGGTGCTGGGCAGCGTGGCGGCGGGGCTGGCGCTGGGGGCGCTGATCACGCGGGCATTGACGCGCCAGCTGGGCGGCGAGCCGGCGTATGCCGTGCAGATCGCGGGCGCCATTGCCGAAGGCGACCTTACCGTGGATATCCGCACGGCCAGCCACGACAGCAGCAGCCTGCTGTTTGCCATGAAGACCATGCGCGACAAGCTGGTGGGCATCGTCAGCCAGGTGCGCTCGGGCACGGATACCATCAATACGGCCTCGGGCGAAATCGCCCAGGGCAACCTGGACCTGTCGTCCCGCACGGAAGAACAGGCCAGTTCCCTGGAGGAAACGGCCTCGTCGATGGAGCAGCTGACCTCGGCCGTGCGCCAGAATGCGGACAATGCGCGCCAGGCCAATGTGCTGGCCGGCGCCGCTTCCGACGTGGCGGGCAAGGGCGGCGCTGCGGTGGGGCAGGTGGTGCAGACGATGGAGTCGATCAATGCATCCTCGCGCAAGATCGTCGACATCATCAGCGTCATCGACGGCATCGCCTTCCAGACCAACATCCTGGCCTTGAACGCGGCCGTGGAAGCGGCCCGGGCGGGCGAGGAGGGGCGCGGCTTTGCCGTCGTGGCGTCCGAGGTGCGCAGCCTGGCGCAGCGCTCGGCCAGTGCCGCCAAGGAAATCAAGACCCTGATCGGCGACTCCGTCGACCAGGTGGAAGCCGGTGCCAAGCTCGTGCATGACGCGGGCAAGACCATGGACGAGGTGGTCGCCAGCGTGCGCCAGGTGGCCGATATCATGCAGGAAATCACGGCCGCCAGCGCCGAGCAAAGCGCCGGCATCGAGCAAGTCAACCAGGCCGTGCTGCAGATGGACCAGGTAACGCAGCAAAACGCGGCCCTCGTCGAAGAGGCGGCCGCGGCGGCCGAATCGCTGCAGGACCAGGCGCAGACCTTGACGGAACTGGTGGGCGTGTTCCGCCTGCATGCCCAGGCCGAGCACATGGCCGTGCCGCCCGCCAGCAACGTCACGCCGCTGCGCCGGCCGTCGCCGTCGGCGCGGCAGGGCGTGCGCCGCCTGGCCTGAGTGCGGCTTGTCCGCGCGCAATCGGCGCGGCGGTGGTAGGCTGTCGCTATTGCGCGTTTGCCACTTCCGGGTCCTGTATGCCGTCTCTTCGCCTGTTATGCCTGTCCCTGCTCCTGGCGCCGCTGGTGTCCCTGGCGCAGGAGGGCGAGCCCGTGCTGCCGTATCGCCCTTCCGTCGCCAGTCCCGCGCAGCTGCCCGCACCGGGCCAGCTGGAATTCGAGGCGGGCGGCCTGGCGACGAAGACGGATGGCACGCGCCGCGCCAGCCTGCCGTACACCTTCAAGCTGGCGTTCAGCCCGGAATGGGGCTTGCTGCTCGAAGGCGAGGCGTATGTGCGCCTGCGCGACGAGCCGGGCCGGCGCGAGACGGGCGTGGGCGACACGACCCTGGTGCTGAAGCGGGCCTTCTTGCTCGACAGCGCCACGGCGCTGGGCCTGGAACTGGGCTGGAAGGCGCCGACGGCCAGGGATACCATCGGCAGCGGCAGGAGCGACGTGTCGCTCAACGGCATTTTCAGCCGCGACCTGGGCGCCGTGCACATGGATGCGAACCTGAACGCCACGCGCCTGGGCGCCTCCGATCCGGGCACGGGAAGGGTGCAAACGGGCTGGGCGGCGTCATTTTCCACGCCCGTCAGCGCGCGCTGGGGCGCCACGGCGGAATTGTCGGGCACGCGCCTGCGGGGCGCGCCCGCCACCGCCCAGCTGTTGCTGGCCGCCACCTACAGTCCCACGCCGCGCCTGGCCATCGATGTCGGCATGGCAAGAGGCCTGACGGCCGCGTCGCCGGACTGGTCGCTGTTCAGCGGGCTGGTCGTGCCCCTGGGCCAGCTATGGTGAGCTTGCCACGCCGCTCTTATGTGTCCTTGCGAACAAACTTGTTTTTACGCAGGGTCTACAATGCAGGCATAACCAATAAAAGGAGTGCCTCCATGAAAACCCTGATACTTGCCGCCGTCCTGCTTTCCGCCGCCACCGGCGCCATGGCGCAAGTCGGCGTTTCCGTCACTGTCGGCCAGCCTGGCTTTTACGGACGCCTCGACATCGGCGACTATCCCGCCCCCCAGTTGATCTATGCGCAGCCCGTCATCGTGCAGCGCCCGCAATACTATTCGGCTGCCCCCATCTACCTGCGCGTGCCGCCCGGCCATGCGAAACATTGGTCCAAGCACTGCCGCAAGTATAATGCCTGTAACCAAGAGGTATATTTCGTCCAAGATAGTTGGTATAACAACCAGTATGTGCCCCGTTATCGCCAGCAGCATGGCGACTATGGCCGTCCTGGCGGACGTCCGCCGCAACAGCATGGCCGCCCCGATTATCGGGACCATGACCGTGATCACGGCCATTATGACAAGCATGATGACAAGCGCGACAAGCATGACGACAATCCGGGCAGGGGCCATGGCAACGGCAACGGCAACGGCAACGGGCGCAGGGACTAAACAAGCAAGCAGGAGGATCTTTGCATAGTAAAATCGTAATCGTAGGTGGCGGGGCAGGCGGCCTGGAGCTGGCCTGCAAACTCAGCCGCAAGCTCGGCGCCGGCCAGGTCACCCTGGTCGACAGCCGCCTGTACCATATCTGGAAACCATCCCTGCATGAAGTGGCGGCCGGCACCCTGGACATCCACCAGGAAGGCCTGTCGTACCAGATGCTGGCGCATGACAATGGTTTTACCTATGTCTACGGTCCCCTGATCGCGCTCGACGCCGCCTCGAACAGCCTGACCGTGGGCGCCATCGCCACGGACAAGGACGAGCAGCTCCTGCCGCAGCGCCAAATCAGCTACGACCAGCTGGTGCTGGCCGTGGGCAGCACTTCGAATTACTTCGGCGTGCCCGGCGCCAAGGAAAACACGATTTCCCTGAATGCCACGGAAGACGCGGAACGCTTCCGCCTGACCTTGCTCAAGCTGCTGGCCATGGCCGAGCAGCGCCAGGGCGACGCGGGCCATCCCGGCGTCGATATCGTCATCATCGGCGGCGGCGCCACGGGCGTGGAACTGGCGGCCGAGCTGCGCGAAGCGAGCGGCGTGTATGCGGCCTATGGTTTCCAGAACCTCAACGCCATCAAGGACGTGCGCATCACCCTGCTCGAAGGGGCGCCGCGCATCCTCGCGCCGCTGCCCGAGCGCGTCTCCATCGCCGCGTCGAAACTGCTGCACCAGCACGGCATCACCGTGGTGACGGACACGCGCGTGACGGCCATCGACCCCGACCAGGTGACGGTGGCCAGCGGCACCAGCTACGCGGCCGACATCTGCGTGTGGGCGGCCGGCATCCGCGCGCCGGAATTCCTGGCCACCCTGGGCTTGCCGACCAACCGCGCCGGCCAGCTGGAAGTGACGGGCATGCTCAACGTGCAGGGCCATGCGAATATCTATGCGCTGGGCGATTGCGCCGCCTGTACCGGCCCGGATGGCAAGCTGGTGCCCCCGCGCGCCCAGGCTGCCCACCAGCAAGCTGATTACCTGCTGAAAACCTTCGTGCTGCAGGCGAAGGGCAAGCCGCCGCAGACGAAACCGTATGAATACCTCGATTACGGTTCGCTCGTGTCGTTCGGCCGCACCACCTCCGTCGGTACGCTGATGGGTTCGCTCAAGGGCCTGAGCTGGTTCGTCGAAGGCTTTGTCGCCCGCATGATGTATGTCAGCCTGCACCTGATGCACCACAATGCCGTGCTGGGCAGCGTGCGCACGGCCGTTATGGCCATGGGCCGCTTCCTCATCAAGCGCAGCACGCCGCAGGTCAAGCTGCACTGAAGAATGACTTGTTTCACTGAAAAAGGGGCCGCGAGGCCCCTTTTTATTTGCCCCGCGGGGCGGGCGCCGCCTCGCAGCGCGCCTTGGTCATGGGAAAGGCGATGGTGGTGAACTTGCCCTTCAGGGTGCCCACGATGCTGGCGTGCAGGATGCGCTCGCTGTCGCGGCGGTAGATGATGCGGCTGGGAAAGTCGTTGTCCAGGTTGGCGAAGATGAATTCATTCGGCTTGTCCTGGCGCAGCAGATTGAAGACGACGGGCGGCTGGCCCGATGGCTGCACGATGTAGGCCAGCTGGCCCGGTTCCGTCAGGCGGATCTGCACGAATTCAAAATCCGTCGTCTTGCCGCCTTTCACCGTGCGGCTCGTGCCGAGGATGGTGCCGCCGGCGGCCGTGCTCCACTGTTCGCCGGAGCCCGGTTCGGCCCCATCGACGTTCCAGCAGCCGGCCAGCCAGGCCAGCTTGTCCACCGTTTCCGGCGGCGGCACGGTGTTGCCGGCGGCCCGGGCCGCGCCCATGGCCAGCAGCGCGGCCAGCAAGGTCATTGCGTATCGTTGCATGCCATCTCCTGTCGTTGCGGTGTGTGGGCGCTCCCTGGGGCGCGCCCGTCCAGTGTAGCCGATGCTGGGCTGCACACGGCAAACACTTTATACTCGGCAAAGAGAGCGACCTTCCCCCCCCCATCTTGCCGAGGAGCACCATGCACGAGACTTCCACGCCGCAGTTAGACGCCGCACCGGGCCGGTTCGATGATCGCTACATCAGCTTGAACAGCCTGGGCCTGGAGCCGGAGCAGCTCGATTTCTACCAGCTGCTGCTGGCCTGCGCGGGCGAGGAGGGGGCAAGCGTGCGGCAGGCCTTGCGTTTCCGCGTGGCCGGGTGTGGCAGGGCCAGTTTCATCGGCTCGCTGGACGCGCTGCCGGCGCCGCTGGCCACCTTTCCCCTGTGGCGCGCCGAGCTTGAAGGCTGGCCCGGCGAGCTGGCGCGCGAGGAATTGCTGGCGCGGACGAGTGCCTCGCTGGGCCAGCCTGCCGGCGTCTTCCTCGCGTCGCCCGCCTGGCGCCTGGCATTGCCCGACATCTGGCAAAGCCTGCTGGCGCTGGCATGGACGGGAGCGGACCATGCGGCCGATGCCGCGCTGACGGCGCAATTGACGGATGTGTTGCGTGTTGGACATTTTTTGCAAATCCTGGAAGGCCGGCGCGCCAGCCTGGCCGGGCATGGCGCACGCCGCGCCGTGCTGGGCGCGCAACTGCTCTGGCCTGAAGGCTTGCGGCCGCGCTGACGCGCGCGGCTTTTGCTTATTCTTTTGGCGTGATGCGGGGCAGGATGACGCTCAGGGCCGTGCCGCCTTGCGGGTTGGCCGTCAGGTGCAGGCTGCCGCCCAGGTAGTGCACGCGTTCGCGCACGGAACGCAGGCCATGCTTGCTCATCTGCACGGGAGCGCTGCCGGGCAAGCCCACGCCGTTATCCTTGACCGTCATCATCAGCGCGTCTTCATTGTCGTCGATGATGATGTCCACTTCGCTTGCCTGCGCGTGCGCGGCGATGTTGCTCAGCGCTTCTTCCAGGGTGCGCAGCAGGGCCACGCCCACGTTGCGCGGGCAGATCAGTTCATCTTCGGGCAGGCTGCAGCGCACGGTGATCTTGTGTTGTTCGGCAAATTGCGTGGCCAGTTCGCCCAGCGCCACGTTCACGCCGAGGAATTCCAGCTTGTCGTTCCACAGCTTCATCTGCATCTGGCGGTTCGTCTCGATGACGTTCAGCAGCAATTGCTTCATGGTTGCCGCCCGGTCGAGCAGGGGCGCTTCCTGCGGCATCTTTTGCGTCAGCAGCGACAAATGCATGGTCAGGGCCGTCAGGGAGGAGCCGAGGCTGTCGTGCAGCTGGCGCGACAGGGCGCGCCGCTCGTTATCCCAGCTGGTATTGACGTGGCCCAGCAGTTCGCTGAGGTCGGCGGCGCGTTCCGCATCGGCCTGGGCCGCTTCCTGGTTCGGATCTGTTTGTGCGGACATAGCGCCCCGTGAATGGTGAAAGGATAGGACCAAATTCAAGTGGTGGATCATACATGAGGATTCCATCGCAGGGCGCATGGATGGAAAATTTCTGTCTTTTAGGCAATTTTAATCTCCTCCCATCATTTTTATGCAAAAAATAAGATTGCCGCCGCCGCACTGGCGCCCGCCCTGTTCCCGCCGTTACGTACGGCTGCGCACATACCGGCTCCCGGGCTCCTGCCATAGTGGGGGCGTGCATCATCTCCACGCAGCATCGCTGCCGCCGTGGCGCAGGGCGCCGCACAGGCCCGCTTACCGAAACGAAAGGACATGCCATGAATATCGATACCATCGTCGACCAGGAATACCTCGATAAAAGCTTCCGCGATATCGTCAACGCCCCCATCAGCGCCCTGCGCGGCGTCAGCGCCAAGGATGCCAAGGCCCTGCAGCAGGCATTCGGCGTGACCACCGTACGCGAACTGTCCAACCTGAATTTCGTCAAATGGGCCAGCGCCCTGGCCATCCTGGCCGATGAAGAGGGCATGAGCGGCGAAGAGCGCGCCAAGGAAGAACTGCTGGACGACGCCGTGGAAATGACCTTCCCCGCCAGCGACCCGATCTCCGTCGATGCGGGCATCACGCGCATCGAAGTGTCGCCCGACACGGTCGATGCGCAAACGGACCACCAGCATGCGGGCAAGCATGAAGTAGCGGCCGGCAAGAAATAAGGCCGTCAGGCATAAAAAAACCGGCTGGCCCCATGGCTCGCCGGTTTTTTTGCGTCTTGCGCGGCAGCTGCGCGCTGGCCGGCGTCAGGCGATCGAGGGGATGCCGCTCTTCTGCATGTTCACCTGGGCGGCGATCACTTCGTGGGGCGAGCAGCAAAAGCGGTTCTTGCCGGCGCGCTTGGCTTCATACAGGGCCGTATCGGCCGCGCCCAGCAGCGACTCGACGGAAGTGGCGTCGTCCGGGTAGATGGCGATGCCGATGCTGGTCGACAGGCGCAGGGTCAGGTCGTTGATGAAATACGGTTCGGAAATGACTTCGATCAGCTTGGCGGCCGGTTCGCGGGCGTCGCCCTTGCCGGCCAGGTTGCCCAGCACGATGACGAATTCATCGCCGCCGATGCGCGCCACCGTGTCTTCCTTGCGCGAGGCGCCCACCAGGCGCGCCGCCACCATCTTGAGGATGTCGTCGCCATAGCCGTGGCCGTAGCTGTCGTTGATGGCCTTGAAGCCGTCCAGGTCCAGGTACAGGATGGCCGACTTGCCCCGGTTGCGGGCCGATTGCTGCAGGGTGTGTTCGATGCGGTCTTCCAGCAGGCGCCGGTTGGGCAGGCCCGTCAGCGGGTCGTGCAGGGCCAGTTCCTGCTGCTGCTTGCTGTACTGCGCCAGTTCCTTGTACAGCAGGCGCACTTCCAGCATGTTGTGGATGCGCTTGTGCACTTCCATCAGGTCGAAGGGCTTGCTGATGAAGTCGCGCGCGCCTGCTTCCAGGGCGGCGATCTTGAAGCTGGGCTGCGCCGTCAGGGCCAGCACGGGCAGGTAGCCGCCGTGCTCGATCTCCTTCAAGCCTTTCATGACCTGGAAACCATTGAGTTCCGGCATTTGCAAGTCCAGCAGGATCAGGTCGTAGCAATGTTCCTGGTGCAGGGGGCAGACCTGGGCCGGGCGCATGGTGGCCGTGACGTTGGTATAACCGGCATCGCGCAGGATTTCCAGCATCAGGTCGACATTGTCGGGGGAATCGTCGACGACCAAAATTTTGGCTTTCAAAATCTCATCTTGGCTGGGCATGTAGGGTCTCGGTTATACGGTCTATGCAACGCTGGCTTCTACCGCAGGTAATGGGCTGGCGACGGCTCGACAGGATAGTAGCGCCTTGCAACAAGATAGGGCGCACAACAGCGCATGAACTCGCTTCTGCCATTCCTGGCAGCCAGGGCCGATTGTCGGCACCCTGCCATGCAGGTGTGCTTCTGCATTTCAGTGTAGCAAACTTCAGTGAAGTTGCTTGTAGGACAGTGCCGCGTCTGAAAGTAGGAAGGCCAACCCATGGAAATGATCATTTTGTCCTGAGTAATGTATTTCCTTGCATCATCTTTTGTACGGCAGTCAAGGGGCTGCGGCGGCCAGGTGTGGGGCCGCCAGGCTGGCCACGGCGGCCAGCAGTTCGGCCGGGTCCAGCGGTTTCGAGATCCAGGCCTGGAAGCCGCTGTCGAGCGCCTGCTGGCGGTCCTGCGGCCGCGCGAAGGCCGTCAGCGCCAGCGCCGGCAGGGCGCCGGCCGCCCCGGCGCGTATCTGCGCCAGCAGGTCGAAACCGTCCATGCCGGGCATGCCGATGTCGCTCACCAGCACGTGCGGCTGCACCGTCGCCAGCAGGGCCAGCGCCTGCGCCGCGCTGCCGGCGCCATGCACTTCGGCATGGTGGTCGCGCAGGATGCGTTCCGTCAGCTCGCGCGCGTCGGCCTCGTCGTCCACCAACAGCACCTTGATGCCGCGCAAGTCGCTGGCCGCGGGCGCCGCCTGGCCCGGGAGGCGTGCCGCGGCGGGCGGAGTGAGCGGCAGGCGCACCGTGAAGCTGGCGCCCTGCATGTCGCCGCCGCTGCTGGCCGTTACCGTGCCGCCATGCTGTTCCACCAGGTGCTTGACGATGGCCAGCCCCAGCCCCAGGCCGCCATGCTTGCGCGTGGTCGAGGCATCGGCCTGGCGGAAGCGGTCGAAGACGTGGGGCAGGAAGTCTTTCCGGATGCCGATGCCGTTGTCGGCCACCGTGATGGCCAGGCGCGTGCCGTCGCGGCGCACGCCGATCTCCACGCGGCCTCCCTGGGGCGTGAATTTCAGGGCATTCGACAGCAGGTTCCAGATGACTTGCTGGATGCGGCTGGGATCGCCCGTGATGCTGCCCGCATCGCTGGCGACGTCGCAGAGGATGGTGATGTGCTTGGCGTCGGCCGCCGGGCGCAGGGTTTCGATGGCCGAGGCGATGACGGTGGCCGGCACGAGGGCTTGCAGGTCGAGCAGCACCTTGTCGGACGTGATGCGGCTCATGTCGAGCAAGTCCTCGATCAGCTGCGCCTGCGCGCGCGCATTGCGCTCGATGCTTTGCAGGCCCCGGTGCAGGTCGGCCTCGTCGCGCGTGCCGCGCCGCAGCACCTGGGCCCAGCCCAGGATGGCCGACAGCGGCGTGCGCAGCTCGTGCGACAGGGTGGCGAGGAAATCGTCCTTCAGCTGGTTCGTGCGCTCGGCTTCGGCGCGCGCCTCGCGTTCGCTGTCGAGCAATACCTTGCGCTCCTCGGCGGCCCGCGTGGCGGCCGCATACAGGCGCGTATTGTCCAGCGCGACGGCGGCCTGGGCGGCGATGGCCGCGACGATGCGTTCGCTGCGCGCGCTGAACATGCCCGCCTGCGGGTGGCCCAGCAGCAGGCGGCCCAGCAGGTAGCCCGAGCGCGAGCTGACAGGCAGGCTCAGGCAGCTGCGCAGGGGCGGGGCGGCGCCGGCGTGGCCGTCGGGCGCCGCCAGCAAGTCATTCCGGCGCATGGCCGGCCCCTGGCGCAGCTCCGCGGCGATGGCGTCGGCCTGGCGCAGGCTGATGCCGCTCACGGCGCGCGCCCGGTGCGTTGCCTGCTCGTCGTCATGGTAAAAGAAGGCGCCGAAGCGCGCGCCGCTGATGCGCGTGGCCGCATCGACGGTTTCCTGCAGCAGGGAGGGCAGGTCCAGGGTGCCGGCCAGGGCGGCGCCCGTATTGTTGAGCAGCTCTAGCACGCGGGTTTCGTCGCGCAGGGCTTCCTGCGCCCGCTTGACCTGGTCGACGTCGGTGCTCGTGCCAAACCAGCGCAGCAGCTGGCCGCCTCGGTCGCGCACGGGATTGGCGCGCGTCAGGAACCAGCGGTACTGGCCGTCGGCGCCGCGGATGGGAAATTCCATCTCGAAGGGCGCGCCGTCATGCAGGGCGGCCTTCCAGCCCTGCAGCATCTGCGGCAGGTGCTGCGCATCGTAGGCGATGCTCCAGCCGTCGCCCGCCATCTGCTCGGCGGTGGTGCCCGTGTAGTCGTGCCAGCGCTGGTTGTACCAGGCCATGGTGCCGTCGAAGCTGGCGATCCAGGCCAGTTGCGGAATGGAATTGGCCAGCGCGCGCAAGTCTTCCTCACTCTGGCGCAGGCTGTCCTCGGCCGCCTTGCGCTGGCTGATGTCCTGGATATATGTGGTCAGGCCGTCGCTGGAAGGGAAGATGCGCACTTCCAGCCAGCGTCCCAGGGGCGGGTACAACAGCTCGAAGCTGCTGCCTTGCTGCTGCGCCATGGCGCGCCGGTAGTGCGATTCCAGCTCGCTGCCCTGCAGGCCGGGGCAGGCTTGCCACAGGCTGCTGCCGGCCAGGCTGGCCCCTGGCGGGCGCTGCGGCGCCAGCATGTCGGCGCCGCGCGTGTTGATATAGCGGATGGTCCAGTCGCGGTCGAGCAGGCAAAAGCCGTCGGTAATGCCCTCAAGCAGGCTGGCGAGATGCTCGCCTGACAGGCTCAGCGGCCCGGATGGGGGCAGCAGGTCTTGCTTGCGTTCATGCTTGGCCATCGGAAATCCTGCAACAGTTAGTCTGCCACCTGGGCTGCCGCTTCCCGGTGGTCTGCCATCCCCGGCCGGGGCGGCGCGTCGCGGTCGCGTCACTGGCGGGCCGCGCACCGGCCAAGATGGAGGATTCCCGTCCGCCGGGTGCCCGCGCCAGCACCGTGTACCTGGGTAGTATTGTAGCTCCAAGCGGCAGGCTGCCACCGCACGCTTGCGCGCTGGCGGCCCGCGTGCCGGCCGCGTGTTTTTCCGGCGCCTGCAGATAGCACTGGACAGGCGCGAAAGCAGTCCCTATAATCCCGCTTCTTTCGAGACAGCAACTTCTCGATTCGCTGGATGCCACTGTGAAAGCAGCTGTGTCCATCGATAAAGGCGTCAGCTTTTTGGCGGTGAAAAGGTAGCGGATCATGCGGGGCGGTATTCTGCAAAGTCAGCTAAGCGATTGAAAAATCGAACTTTTCAAAGCGAAATGAATACGCTATAATGTTTGCCTGCGCGGCTGTAGCTCAGCTGGATAGAGTACTTGGCTACGAACCAAGGGGTCGTGGGTTCAATTCCTGCCAGCCGCACCAGAATACTGAAAATCAGGCTTTGCCTGGTTATGTTGTAAAAAGTTGCACCTCCATGTAGTCGATGGAATGTTGTAGAAGTTTTGCGGCTGTAGCTCAGCTGGATAGAGTACTTGGCTACGAACCAAGGGGTCGTGGGTTCAATTCCTGCCAGCCGCACCAGTATCAGCAGTAAATGAAAAGCCCGGAGAGTCCGCTCTCCGGGCTTTTTGCATTGCCGCGCGTGCTGTCCTTACGGCACGACATTCACCAGGTTCGACAGGCTCAGGATCTTGCCCAGCGTTTCGCTGTTGGCGCTGTGGCTGGGGTCCCTGTTGACCGAAAGAAATTTCCCTTCCTGGTTCGAGATGCTCAGCGCTCCCGACATCATGCCTCCCGTCGTCAGCAGGGTACCCAGCACGGTCGTGTACTTTCCTGCATTGCCCTGCACGCCGCCGCCGACAAAGCTGCCTTCGTAAATGCTGCTGCTGATAATGGTATTGCTGTAGGTATTCGATTTCAGGTTGATGCCGTATTGCACCTGCTCGAAGCGGGGCGCAATGATCGTGTTGTGGCTGAAATGGTCGGCGTCTATGCCGTTGAGCAGGCTTTCAAAGCCGATGTTATAGAACTTGTTGCCGTTGAAATAATCCGTCTGGTTCGGGCCCTTCTCGGCGCGCAAGCCTGTTTCGCCCGCGATGCGGCCACCCGTGAAGGTGTTTTCATTGACCCAGTTCTGGCTGCCCGTGCTTTCCGTCGTCAGGTAGATACCCACCGCGTTCTGGTACAGGTAATTGAATTGCACCTTGTTGTACTGCGATCCCTTGGCGGTGCCGTCGCCCGTGACCTTGATGCCATTCCTGAATCCCTCGATCCAGCGAGCGTTGAGGTTGGCATTCGAGGCGTTGAGCAGGGTGACGCCGGAGCCGCTGTAGGTGCTGTAATCGGGCGTGGCGCTGGTCCAGCTCCGGCCGACGATTTTTTCCAAATACACATCATGGGTATTTTCCACGATGATGCCGTCGCCAGGCCCGAAGTACAGGGTGCCCAGCGACGTCAGGCGGATGCGTTTGTTCGCAGGCAGGCGCAGCGCACCCTGGAATCTGTATTCGCCTGCATCGATCACCAGTTCCTGGCCGGATTTCAGCCTGCCGATGGCGGCCGTGACGGCAGGGGTATTGTTGGCCGACGCTTCCGACAGGCCGAACCACTTGGCGTGCAGGGCGCCGCTGTACGAACGCTTGTACAGTTTGTTGCCGCTGAGGATGGTCGTGGCACCGTCGGTGTCGGCGGCGGTACCCGTGCCGGACAGGTAAAACAGGCCCTCGCGGCCCGTATCCGAGATGAACACCACGGGCGGCGGCGCCGGATCGCCTTGCAGGGCGCTGATGCTCATCATGGTCTGGGCATGCACGGCCGGCGTCAGGGCGAGGGCGGCAAAGGTGGCGAAGGCGAAAGTCGAACAGGCAGGGCGCATGATTTCCTCTGGTGGCGGGAGTGGGACGGCTGAAATTTATTTAATTATCTTAAATATAACATCATTAAATAACGTTGTTTTATTTAAATGTAAAAGAAGTACTTTTTCGCACCGCGCAGGCGGTGTGCGCGGTGCGCCCAGGCAGTTGGTCCGCATCAACTGTGAAATATCGCCGCCACGCCCTTTGCCATTCTGCAAAGCCCTGCTATAATCGTGTCTTAGGCGGCTGTAGCTCAGCTGGATAGAGTACTTGGCTACGAACCAAGGGGTCGTGGGTTCAATTCCTGCCAGCCGCACCAGAATATCGGGGATCAGATCGTAAAATCTGGTCCCCTTTTTCGTTTCCGAAAGGTTTTATGCCGCGCCTGTCGGGCCGCGCCGGTACTGCTGGCGAAACGCGCGCGGCGTGAGCTGCCTGGCGGCGCGGAACTGGCGGTTGAAATGCGCCAGGTTGCGGTAGCCCGCCTCCTGCGCGATGACGGCGATGGCCAGATTGCTCTCGATCAGCTGTTGGCAGGCGCGGCCGATGCGCAGCCGCAGCAGGTATTCGCCCGGCGTGCAATGCGCGTGGCGCTTGAAGCAGCGGTGGAAGGCGCCCAGCGACAGGGCCGCCCGCTGCGCCAGGGTCTCCAGTGCGATTTCTTCCCGGAAGTGCGCATGCATGAAGTCGAACACGCCGGCCATGCGCTTGTGCTGCCCGTCGGCCTGCACCGGCGCCTGCGCTTGCGAGGCCAGCGGCTGCGCGCCCCTGTCGCCGGCCAGCTCCAGCAGCACGTCGAGCAGCAGCGGCAGGCGCTGCGGCACGGCCAGGGCATTGAGCTGCAGCAGCCTGGCCGCGCAGCGCGCGCTCGTTTCCGGCGAAAAATGCAGGGCAGGGCCGGCGCGCGCCGCCAGTTGCCGCAAGCTGTGCAGCTCGGGAAAGCACGCCGCCAGCTGCGCCAGCCATTCCGGCGAAAACCACACGACGACGGCCAGCATGGGCTGCGCGCCGTCGATGCGCTCGCTGGCGGACCACGTGTGCGGCAGATTCGGCCCCAGCAGCACCAGGTCGCCCGGCTCGAAGTCGCCCACGTGGTCGCCGATGTAGCGCTGTCCACGGGCATTCACCGTCAGGGTCAGCTCGAATTGCGGGTGGTAGTGCCAGATGAAGGGAATGGTGTCGAGTTCGCGCCACAGCAAGCCCCAGGAGTGGCCGGGCGGTATCGTGACTTGTTCGAATAAAGGCGTCATCGTGACGTTGTGAACGTTGGAATAGTCAGGATAGTATCAGTATTGGCCGCCAACGGCGTAGTTTGCCCGGCACCGGCATCGCACAATCGCTCTCATCCCATCACCACCAGGAGACAGCGATGCAAGACAAATACCACTACGGCGAAGACCGTCCCGGCAACCCGTCCGTGGCCTACACGGAACAGACCCAGTTGCGCGACATCCGCAAGCAGCTGCCCCTGCGCGTGCTGTCCGCCAGCGATTTCCTGCACTGGCAAACCTATGGCTACGTCATCGTCAAGGATGCGGTTACTCCCGAGCAGGTGCGCCGCACTACCGATTTCCTGTGGGAATTTCAGGGCCTGGACGAGCATGACCCCGCCACGTGGAACCGCGAGCAGCTGCGCGAACACGCGATGCAGGAGCTCAACGGTTCCGGCATGGTCGAGGCCTACCACAATCAGGTCCTGTGGGATAACCGCCAGACGCCGCGCGTGGTTGACGCCTTCGTCGATATCTGGGACCGTCAAGACCTGTGGGTGACCATCGACCGGGCCAACCTGAACACGCCCAACAAGGGCAAGCGCAAGTTTGGCGGCTTCATCCACTGGGATGCGGACACCACGCTGGACCCGCTGCCCGTCAACGTGCAGGGCGTGCTGGCCCTGTCCGACACCTCGCCCGAGAGCGGCGGCTTTCAATGCTATCCGGAATTGTTCAAGAATTTGCTGGCCTGGCGCAAGAGCGTGCCGCAGGACCGCAACCCGTGGCAGCCGGACCTGGCGACCGTGCCGTACCCGATGGAATTCATCGCCATGAAGAAAGGGGAGTTGTTGATCTTTAACAGCCTGCTGGCGCACGGCATCCGCCCGAACACGTCGACGGACCAGGTGCGCCTGGCGCAGTACATTTCCTTCACGCCCGCGCAGCAAGACAATCAATCCTTGCGCGACTGGCGCGTGCAACGCTGGCGCGAGCGCAGCGCGCCGCAGGGCTACGCGTTTCCCGGCGACCCCGAGGAGAAGGAAAAGCTGCGCTACCCGCAGGCGCAGTTGAGCGAACTGGGCGAGAAAATCCTCGGCGCGCGCAGCTGGTAGGCGTGGAGGCGGTCCGGCGGCATCGTCCGGCGGCATTGCCTGCCGGATAGACAAGCGGGGGCAAATGCACGATCATGGACTGACTTGCCATCGACCGAGGAAACGCATGAGTATCATCACCTGCATCGAAGACTTGCGCGTGCTGGCCCAGAAACGGGTGCCGCGCATGTTTTACGACTACGCCGATTCCGGCTCCTGGACGGAATCGACCTACCGCGCCAACAACAGCGATTTCGCCAAAATCAAATTCCGCCAGCGCGTCGCCGTCAACCTGGAAAACCGCAGCCTGGCCTCGACCATGGTCGGGCAGGCCGTGTCGATGCCGGTGGCCCTGTCGCCCACGGGCTTGACGGGCATGCAGCATGCGGATGGGGAAATCCTCGCGGCCCAGGCGGCCGAGCGCTTCGGCGTGCCCTTCACCCTGTCGACCATGAGCATCTGCTCGATCGAGGACGTGGCGGCCAACACGACGAAACCGTTCTGGTTCCAGCTGTACGTGATGAAGGACCGCGAATTCATCAACCGCCTGATCGACCGCGCCAAGGCGGCCAAGTGCGGCGCGCTCGTGCTGACCCTGGACCTGCAGGTGCTGGGCCAGCGCCACAAGGACTTGCGCAACGGCCTGTCGGCGCCGCCGAAACTGACCATTCCCAACATCATCAACATGGCCACCAAGCCGCGCTGGGTGGCGGGCATGCTGGGCACGAAACGCCGGGGCTTCGGCAACATCGTCGGCCACGCCACGTCCGTCTCCGACATGTCGTCCCTGTCGGCCTGGACGCAGCAGCAGTTCGACCTCAGCCTGTCGTGGGCGGACGTGGAATGGATCAAGCAGCGCTGGGGCGGCAAACTCATCATCAAGGGCATCATGGACGCGGAAGATGCGCGCCTGGCCGTCGCCAGCGGCGCCGATGCGCTGATCGTCTCGAACCACGGCGGACGCCAGCTCGATGGCGCGCAATCGTCGATCGAAGCCTTGCCCGCCATCGTCGAAGCCGTCGGCAGCCAGATCGAAGTCCACATGGACGGCGGCATCCGCTCGGGCCAGGACGTGATCAAGGCCGTGGCGCTGGGAGCAAGGGGCGTGTACATCGGCCGCCCGTTCCTGTACGGCCTGGGCGCCATGGGCGGCCCGGGCGTGACGAAATGCCTGGACATCATCCGCAACGAACTGGATTTGACGATGGCTTTCTGCGGCTTGCGCGACCTGCAGCAGGTGGACAAGAAGATCCTGCTGCCGGGAACGTTTTAAGCGGCAATCCGCACGATATCAAAACCTTCCGACGCGTCGGGCGGCACGAAGTGGCGCGTGATGGCATCAAATTGCGCGTCGCTGGTGGAGAACGGGTGCAGTCCGCTGGCATTGCGCTGGCGCAAGCGCGCCTTGCATTCCGCGTCGGGCACGTCGAGGTAGTGCAGCACGTGCGGCACGTCCGCCTGCTGGAACAGGTCGCGCATCCAGGCGCGGCTGGCCGGCGTATTCGCGGGGAAATCGAGCACGACGGACACGCCCGCCTGCAGCATCTGCAGGGCCAGAGGGGCGACGGCCGCGCGCAGCCGCGCCGCGCAGGCCGCGTAGTCGGCCAGGCTGGCGATCTGGCCCGGATACAGCTGCGCCAGCAGGCTGTCTTCGCTGATGCGCACGGTTCTGGGCATCTGCGCAAGGCGGGCGGTCAGGGTGGATTTGCCGGAGGCAATCTTGCCGCACGCGAGGTGCAGGGTGGGGGAGGTGCTGGAGGCAGGGGGCATGGTCGCTCGCTTGAAAGGGAAGTAAAGCCCGCGAGACGTTTTGACTGTTTGCTGCAGATCAAAGCCGCCTTCCGGGCGGCTTTGGCAATCTTATTCCTGGCCAGCCACCATCGTTGGAATGGCGGCAATAATGGAGGACAGGGGCGGGAATGGTGATTGCATGGGAGAACGATGCCATGCCGGCGGGGCCTTGTCAATGCGTGTCGAGCAGGGTCCACGCGTCGCGGAAGGCGTGCGCATCGAGCGGCAGCGCATGCGGGTCGTCTTGCCGGAACAGGCCGCCGATCAGCATGTCCTGGATGGCGCCCGTGAAGCCGCCGTAGGGCGAGGCGTGGCCCCACTGGCGTTGCGCGCGGGCGAAGACGACGGCGTCTTGCTGCCTGGCCAGCTGCGCCAGCGACGCGTGCACGGCGGCGGCCGTTTCCGGCCCCAAGTCCGTGGCGATGGCGCACACGAGGCGCTGGCCGAACCGCAAGGGTTTGTCCGCGCGGCCCAGCAGCGCTTCGTTGGCCAGGGCGAGGAACACATCGGGCGCCTGATCTTCGTTTTCGCAGGTGGTCCATGTGGGCGCCCATGCTTCCAGGCTCATGAAGCGCGCCTCGGTCGTGGCCGCCGTGTGCGTCCACTTCGCATGCGATTTGTCGTCCCAGCCCAGGCGGCCAAAGGCGAGCGGCTTGCCCTTGGGATTGTACTGGTGGCTGCGCACGCCCGCCTTGCCCCGCGTTCCCGCCTGCGCGACGATGCCATCGAAGCTGGCGGCGAACGGCGTCCATTGCGCCGACGCCCACAGCGGCGCGGCATCGGGCGCGGCCAGCAGCAGGAAGACTTCGTAATCACGTGAAAAAAATGCCATGCAACTCCTTCAACAAATCAAAAAAATCTAGCCACGTCACGCTGGTGGCGTGAGCTAACCATGCCTGTTGCGCTATGCGGCCGCATCGGACAGCGTCACGGCGGCGCGCTGGCTGGGGCGCAGCAGGTAGACGCCGTACAGGCACAGGGGCAGCACGGCCAGCAGGGCGGCATACGGCAGGATGGATGCGCCGTCTTCGGCCGGGTGCGGCAAGGTGGCCGTCACCAGCGCGAAGTCCCACAGTCCATGCACGAGCACCATGGGCCAGACGGAGCGGGTGCGCAGGCGGATGGCCGCATAGCCGACACCCTGCAAGGCGGCGGCCACGGCTTGCCACAGGGCGCCGCTGACGTCGCCCGTGGCCAGGCCGTTGGTGGTGTGCACCACGCCGAACAGTGCCGAGCACATCAGCACGGCCGGCCACAGTGCATACCGCTCCAGCATGCCTTGCAGTAATATGCCACGGAACATCAATTCTTCCGAGATGGCCACCAGGGCCGCATTGCAGGCCACCATCAGCAGCACGCGCGGCATCGGCCAGCCGCCGGCCCAGGCCAGCAGCAGCATCAGCAGGGCATACAGCAGGGGCGGCCAGACCAGCCAGAAGGTCTTCAGGGGCTGCGGCGCATACAGCCCGGCCGCGCGGCGCTGGTCCGATGCCAGCACCAGCGCCAGCGAGAACAGCGCGGCCAACGCCCACGACATGCCGATGCCGCTGCTCACGGCTGCCTCCACGCCTGGATTGCCGGCCGCTGCGAACCAGCGCACGCCCAGGGTCAGGACCAGCCAGACGGCCAGCGCGGCGAGGGCCACCGGCAAGGTGATATGGATTCTTGGCATGGAAATGATCGGCCTCATGCCGCAGGTGTGTGGATGGTGACGCGGTTGCGCCCGCTGTTTTTCGACTGGTACAGCAAGGCGTCGGCCTGGCGTATCAGTTCCTTGGCGTCCGCGTGCCGGCCCAGGTCCGGCTCGAGCGTGGCGGCGCCCAGGCTGACGGTGACGACGTCGATGGCGCTGGCCGCGTGCGGTATCTGCAGGGCCACCACCGCCGCGCGGATGGCTTCGGCGACGTCCAGCGCGCCGGCGGTGCCGGTGCCGGGCAGGATCACGGCAAATTCCTCGCCGCCGTAGCGCGCCGCCAGGTCTTCCGTGCGGCCCACGCTGCGCGCCACGGCGCCGGCCACCGCCTGCAGGCAGGCGTCGCCGGCCACGTGGCCGTACTGGTCATTAAATTTTTTAAAGAAATCCACGTCCAGCATGATCAGCGACAGCAGCTGGCCATTGCGCCGGGCGCGGTTGAGTTCCTGCGCCAGCGTTTCGTCGAAGCTGCGGCGGTTCGCCAGTCCCGTCAGGCCGTCCTGCGCCGCCCGCGCCGCCAGGTCGGCATTGGCGTGCTGCAATTGTGTCGTGGCCTGGCGCAGGCTGGCCTCGATACGGTCGCGGACGGCGATCTGCCGCATCACCTTGCGGAACAGGAACAGCAGCGCGGCGCCTGCCGCCAGCGACGCCAGCACGATTTGCGTGCTCAGCCGCTGCCATTCGGCGAAAATATCTTCCTTCGATAAACCTGCCGCCACGATGACGGGAAAGCGCTCCAGGTGGCGATAGCTGTACAGGCGCTCGACCTCGTCCACCTTGGCCGTCATCATGGCCGTGCCGACGGGGCCGTGTTCGCGGTAGGCGCGCAGGATGGCGCCCGACGAGATATCCATGCCGATGACCTCGCTCTGGAACGGCCGCCGGTAGATCAGCCTGCCGTCATCGAGGGCGAAGAAGGCCGTGCCCGCATTGCCAAGGTTGAGACTGTCATAGATGCGTTCGAACGATGCCAGGCCCAGGGTGACCAGCACCACGCCGGCAAAGGCGCCGTCCGCCGACTCCACCCGGCGCGACACGGGCAAGATCCATTGCCCGCTCGACTTGCTGCGCACGGGCGCGCCGATATGGCTGCCCCGCTGCGCGTGCGTCTTGTGATAGTGGAAATAATCGCGGTCGGCATTGTTGCCATCCGCCTGGGCGCCGGACGATGCGGCCAGCCAGTCTCCGTGGCGGTCGAAGATGAAGACGCCGGTAATTTCCCCGATATTCCTGGTCAGCTGCTCCACGTGGGCTTGCAGCCGCTCGCCCGTGCCCGCATTGCCACCCGCGCGGCGCATCTGCTCGACGATGTTTTCCAGCATCACATCGGCGATTTCCAGTTCCATGTAGGCTTGCGTGGCCAGGGTGCGCGCCATGTTTTCCGTCGTCGCCTTCGCTTCGCGCAAGCGCACCTCGCGTGACGACCAGACGATCCACACCGTCATGCCCAGCAGCAGGGCGCACATGCAGAAAAAAGCCGCACTGGCCCAGACGATCACGGGCCGCCTGCGGCCGGCGTGGCTCTCCGGCGGCAGCGCGCCGGCGTCGGAGTGGGCGGGATTGTTTACTGCATCCATAGGCGCATCATGAAGTTGCATCATTGACATGGTGAGGAATATTGCCATACTACATGAAAAGCTGTGCCACAAAGTTGCCACATCGTTATAGTTGCATGGAATAATCAGTGTCGCCCGATTGCCGCCAGACTGGAGTGTCATGACCTACAGCAAGACCATCACCACCGCCCGCCTGATCCTGCGCAAGCCGCAGCCATCCGACGAAGCCGCCCTGTTCGCCATGCATGCCGATCCCGAAGTCATGCGCTATTTCAGCGAACCGCCGTGGGAAGAGGCGGGCCGCGCCGCGCGCCAGATCACCGAGGATGCGGCCGCCTTCGAGCAGGAGGAATTCTTCCGCTTCGCCGTCGAACTGGCGGCGACGGGGGAGTACCTGGGCAGCTGCACCCTGTTTTCCGTGCACCGCCAGAACCGCCGCGCCGAGATCGGCTACGCGCTGGCGCGTCCCCACTGGGGCAAGGGCTATATGCACGAAGCGCTGTCGGCGCTGATCGAGTACGCGTTTGTCGAGCGCGACCTGAACCGGCTGGAAGCGGACATCGACCCGCGCAACGCCGGCTCGGCCAGTGCCCTGGAGCGCCAGGGCTTCAAACAGGAAGGCTATCTGCCGGAACGCTGGATCGTGGGCGGCGAGGTCAGCGATTCGGCCCTGTACGGCTTGCTGCGGCGCGAATGGGAAGCGGGGCGCCAGGATGGGGCGTACGCCATGGCTGGGCGGCGCGATGACGCCCGCTGACTTGCCCGCTTTCAAGCACCCGCTGGTAACGCTCCGCCACCTGGCGCGCGCCGACGTGCCCGCCTGGTACGCCTATTTGTCCGATCCCGTCGTCGTGGAGCACACGAGCTGGGCCTTGCGCAGCGCCGATGACTTGCAGGCCAATGTCGATGACTACGCATCGGCCCTGCCAGCGTCGTCGATCCGCCTGGCCGTCGTGCTGCGCGACGGCGGCCGGCTGGTGGGCACCATCGGCTTCAATGCCATTTCCCCGCAGCATCGCACGGCGGAAATCGCCTACGACCTGGCACCCGCCGTGTGGGGGCAGGGCGTGGCCACCGCCCTCGTGCACGCCGTCGTGGACTGGGGTTTCCGGCACCTGGGCTTCCTGCGTATCCAGGCGACCGTGCTGGAGAGCAACGCACGCTCGATCCGCGTGCTCGGGCGCTGCGCCTTCCAGCGCGAAGGCTATCTGCGCAGCTACCGGCAGATCCGTGGCAGATCCGGCAATTTCTGGCTGTATGCGCGCATCGCCGCGCTTCCATGAAGCGCTTGCCCCGGCGCCAGGACCAAGTGCGCCATGGCGGCGCATGCGGTCGTCTTGGCATTGGCCGGCAAGCACCGGCGCCAGGACGGCCGCGAGGTGGCGTTGCTGTGGCACACTCCTGTCCTCTTAACTCTTGCCGCAGGAAATGATGCACTGCCACCCCGTCACCGTCTTTTGCCGCTCCCTGGCGCAGCTTTCCGCCATGCTCGACAAGACCGGCACTGCGCCGCCACTGCTGGCGGCGCGGCTGCACCCGGACATGCTGCCGTTCGCCCAGCAGGTGCGCGCGGCGGCGGGCTTCGCCCTGCGCGGCTGCTGCCCGCTGGCGGGACTGGACGTGCCCGATTTCAGCGCGGCCGCCAGCCTGCAGGAACAGCTTGCGCAGACCATGCGTTACCTCCATGCCATCCCCGCCGGGCGCTTTGACGGGCCGCCCGATCGCCTCTGTCGCGACCGCGCCGGCTTCGCCGACATCGCCTTGCCCGCCGACGAGTATCTGAATCTGTACATTCTGCCGAATTTCTATTTTCACTTCGGCATGGCGTATGCGATCGCCCGCAGCGCCGGCGCGGCCATCGGCAAGGGCGATTTCGACGGCTATCACGCATATGCGCCGGGGTTCAGCTTCGAGCGGCCCGCCGCGCCATAGTTCCTACAGCCCCGCATCCTTCCAGGAAGCCAGCCCCAGCCGCTTCAACAGCCGGCCGGACAGCCCGCAGCTCCAGCAGCTCATGTGGATCTGCCGGTGCCGCGCCGGGTTCGCATGCCAGGCGTGCTCGGCGTAATCGAGCAGCGCCTCGCAGAGCGGGGAGGCATCCGCTGTGGGCGGCAGGCGCGTCATCAGTTCCAGCACGCCGTGGGGCGCCTCCTTGATCTGCAGCAAACCGGCCAGCAGGGCGCGCAGGATGGCGCCGTCGATGTTGCTGCTCGCTTGCGTGAAACGCCGCTGCCAGGATAGATCGCGCTGTTGCCACAGGGTTAGCAGCGCAGGCACGTCGGCCGTTTGCAGTTGCCCGATCAGCTCGTCCGCTTCGAGGAACAGGTCGAGGCGGTCGTATGCATCGTCGTCGCCGCGCAGCAGTGCATCGAGGTCGCGCAGGACGCTCATGCCACCACGTTCGTCGGCGCTCCCCGTTCGAACGCTTCCACGTTGCCGATGAGGATATCGGCCAGCTTCTGCATGGCTTCGCCGCTGGCCCAGGCCGTGTGGGGCGTGAGGATGAAGTTGGGCAAGCGCAAGTTCAACAGCGGGTTGTCGGGCGGCGGCGGCTCCTTGGAGAGCACGTCGAAGCCGGCGCCGGCGATGACGCCGTCGGTCAATGCCCGGGCCAGCGCCGCCTCGTCGACGAGGCCGCCCCGCGCCGTGTTGATCAGCAGCGACGTGGGCTGCATGCGGGCCAGCTCTTTCTCCCCGATGATGTGGCGCGTCTTGTCCGTCAGGGGCAGGTGCAGGCTCAGCACGTCGGACGTGGCCAGCAAGTCGTCGAAGCCCACTTCCTGCACATCTTCCTCGGCGATGGGCGAGCGGTTGTGCACGATCACCTGCATGCCGAAGGCGCGCCCCAGGTGGGCCACGGACTTGCCCAGCGCGCCATAGCCGAGCAGGCCCAGGCGGCTGCCCGCCAGGTCGCGGATGGGGTGGCCGAACAGGCAGAAGCGGTCGGACGCCTGCCACAGGCCCGCTTCCACATCCGCGCGGTAGGCGATGAGCTGGCGGCGCAGGGCCAGCATCAGGGCCAGCGTATGCTCGGGCACGGTGGCGCGCGCGTAGTCGCGGATATTCGCCACGACGATGCCCCGCGCGCGGCAGGCGGCCAGGTCGAGGATGTCCGTGCCGGTGGCGGCCACGGCGATCATTTGCAAGTCCGGCAGCTGGTCCAGCTCGGCCGCGCGCAGGGGCACTTTATTCGTGATGGCGATGGTGGCGCCTTGCAAACGGGAAACGGTCTCTTCGCTGCCCCGCGTGTGCGGGTATTCCTGCCAGCGGTGGGCGAAGGCGGGCGGGCGTACGGTGGCGATCAGGCTGTCGCGGTCGAGAAAGACGATGCGATGCGGCGATGGGCTTGCTGCGGTCATGGCTGGGCCTCGGTCAGGGTGGCACGCGCGCTGGGCAGGCTGCTCTTGCCCTTCAGCTGCGTGGCCGGGTGGTTGGTAAACATGTCGGCGACCCATTCGACAAACACACGCACCTTGGCGGACAGGTGGCGGTTGGGCGGATAGATCACGTGGATGGGCAGGGGGTCGGATTCCCATTCGCCCAGCAATTCCACCATTTTGCCCTGTTCTATGAGGGGCGCAAGCATGAAATGCGTCATTTGCACGATGCCCAGGCCCGCCAGGCCTGCGGCCGTGTAGGCGTTCGAGTCGTTCAGGGCGATATGGCTGGGCATGGCGATCTGGATGCGCTCGCCCGCGCGCGTGAAATCCCAGTCGAAGGTCTTGCCCGTCTTGGCGGAGAAGAAATTCACGCCCCGGTGCTGCGCCAGGTCGTTCGGGTGCAGCGGCGTGCCGTGCCGCGCCAGGTAGCCGGGCGCGGCGCAGGTCATGAAATGCAGCACGCCGACCCGGCGCGCGATCAGGTTCAGATCGCCCAGTTCGCCGCCGCGCACGGCGCAGTCCACGCCTTCCTCGATCAGGTCGACGGGGCGGTCGCTGCAGCCCAGCTCCAGCGAGATGTCCGGGTAGCGGGCAAAGAAGTCGGGCAGGGCAGGGATGATCAGTTCGCTGGCCAGGGCCGTGGGCGCGTCCACGCGCAGCCGTCCGCTGGGGCTCAGGCGGGTGCGCGACAGCGATTCCTCCGCTTCGCGTACGTCCGACAGGATGCGCACGCAGCGTTCGTAATACGCGGCGCCGTCGGACGTGATGCTGACGTGGCGCGTGGTGCGGTTGAGCAATTTAACCGACAAGCTCGTTTCCAGCGACTGGATCAGGGTCGAGACGGTGGCTTTCGGCAGCTGCATGTTTTCCGCCGCGCGCGTAAAGCCGCCCGCATCGACGACTTGGATGAAAACTTCCATGGCTTGCAGCTTGTTCACTTGAATTCCTATCACTTTCAGCGCGATTATTCAGAATCCTGAACAATCAATTCGTCATTGCACTCTTTATCAGATTGTAGATCAAGTCTATAGTTGTTGTACTGCAGCATAAATCTGATTGCCGCAGGAAGTTCACAGGAGAAAAATCATGGGTCATCGGAATGGAAACTTTGCAGTATTCGCCCTGGTAGCGAGTGTACTGGCTCTGGCCGCGATGGTATCGACGGATGCGTATTCACTGGCGGCGCAAAGCGAAGCCAGCGGTTATAGCGCCCTGACCCATGAAGTGGGCGGCACCCTGCTGTGCCTGAACGATGCGGTGCTCGATGCTGCCGTGCAGCCCGTGGTGGCGCAATGACGTTTGCCGACGCCGCAGCCGAACTGGCACCTGGCCAGGCGCTGAAGATCCGCGACATCCAGGTGCAGGGCGCGCAGGATGCGCTGGGCGCGCGCGTCTACACGGCCGGCGTGCCGGGCGCCAGGCAGCCGAACCTGATGGTCTTCTTCCATGGCGGCGGCTTTGTCGACGGCGACCTGGACGACGCGGACGACTTCCTGCGCTGTCTCGTGCTGAGCAACCCCGACCACGTGGTGCTGGCCGCGAACTACACGCTGGCGAAGGTGCGGCCTTTCCCCGCCGCCGTGGAAGATGCGCATGCCGTGCTGCTGTGGGCGAAGAAGAACAAGTCCAAGCTGGGCTGGACGGGCAGGCAGATGGTGGTGTCGGGCATCGAAGCCGGCGCCAACCTGGCCGCCGTATGCGCCATGATGTCGCGCGACCGGGGCGGACCGCCCCTCGCGGGCCAGGTGCTGATCATGCCCATGCTCGATCCCGGCCTGTCGACGTGCTCGATGCGTACCTTGCCGAGCTGCCCGGACCTGGCGGAAGTGGCCGACCAGTGCGCCGCCGCCTACCGCGGCTACCTGCCGAATGCCGCCGACCGCAGCCACCCGTACGCGTCGCCATTGCAGTCGAGCCGCCTGAAGAACCTGCCGCCGGCGCTCATCCTGTCCAGCGAAGACGACCCATTGCGCGACGAGGCTGAACAATACGGCAGCAAATTGATCGCCTGCGGCATCAAGACCACCGTGCGGCGCATGGCCGCCGCGCCGCTGCAGGACGCCAGCGCCCGCAACGAGTGTGCGTGCAAGGTGCAGGTATTGAGCGAAATTAGCAGTTTCGTCGCCGGACTGGGGCAGGAACCCGAGTCATAAAGCCGCCATTTGCGGCACTGCAAAAAAACTTACACCAACCAGTTTACTTTTCGAGTTTTGGTTGTTACACTGTCGAGTGTAGATTCTCATTGTAACTCCCTTTCTGTCTGCGTTGTGCATTCGCACAGCCGGCTTCGTCGTCCCCGTCTGCTTTTATCCCGCAGGCGGCCTGTTTACCTTTGATCGAGCGCCGTCGGGCGCCATGGCACCACCATTCACTTTTTAAGCTGGGTTGCTTCCTGCCGCCCATACCATTAGAAATTTTCATAAAACAGGGAAATAAAATGAAAAACGTTCAACAATTTTCCACTCTGCTCAAGCCCCTGGCTGCCTCGCTGGCGCTGGCAGGACTGGTAGCCGTGAGCCTGGCCGGCTGCGATTCGGCCAATAGCAAGGTGCCCGACGCGCCCGCCGCCGGCGGCCCCCCCATCTCGGCGGCTGCCGTGGTGGAAAGACAGATCACGGAAACGCAGGAATTCTCGGGCCGCCTGGAAGCGATCGAGCGCGTGGAAATCCGCTCGCGGGTCGGCGGCTTCATCACGGCCGTCAACTTCAAGCCGGGCAGCGAAGTCAAGAAAGGCGACGTGCTGTTCGTCATCGATCCGCGTCCGTTCCAGGCCGAAGTGTCGCGCGCCGAAGGCACGGCCGCATCCGCCCGCGCCAAGGCGGAACTGGCCAAGCTGGAACTGTCGCGCGCTGAAAAGCTGCTGGCCGAAAAAGCCATCGCCCAGCGCGAATTCGATGAAAAGGCGTCGGGCCTGAAAGAGCTGGACGCCAACGTCCGTTCGGCGCAGGCGGCCTATGAAGCGGCCAGGCTGAACCTGTCGTACACGCAGGTGCAGGCGCCGATCAGCGGCCGTGTCAGCAAGGCGGAAATCACCGTCGGCAACCTGATCGACGCGTCCGCCATCCTCACGTCCGTGGTGTCGACGGACCGCATTTACGCCAGCTTCGACGGCGATGAAGATACCTACCTGCGCGTGGCCGGCACGGCGCAAAAGGGCACGCCCGTCACCGTCAAGGTGGGCCTGGCCAACGAAACGGGCTTCCCGCATGAAGGCAAGCTGGAATTCGTCGACAACCAGCTCGATCCGGCCACGGGCAGCGTGCGCATGCGCGCCACCTTCGCCAACACGGACCGCCAGCTGGTGCCGGGCCTGTTCGCTCGCGTCCAGCTCGACGGCGGCAATGGCCCGCACGCGCAAAGCACGGCGCTGCTGATCTCCGACCGCGCCGTCGGCACGGACCAGAGCCGCAAATACGTCTACGTGGTGGGTGCCGATAACAAGGCCGAATACCGCGCCGTCAAGCTGGGCCCGAATTCGGACGGCCTGCGCGTGGTGCGCGAAGGCTTGAAGGCGGGCGAAAAAGTGGTCGTCAACGGCTTGCAGCGCGTGCGCCCCGGCGCGCCCGTCACGCCGCAGATGGTGGCCATGGACTTCGACCCGACGGCGCCGGTCGCCCCAGCCAAACCTGAAGTAAAAGACGCCAAGATCGCCGCCAAAGCGGCATCGACTTCCAAGGAATAAACATGAATTTTTCCCGCTTTTTCATCGACAAGCCGATTTTCGCGGCGGTGCTGTCGATCGTCATATTCGTGGCCGGGCTGCTGTCGATTTTCGGCCTGCCCATCTCCGAATATCCCGACGTCGTGCCGCCGTCCGTGGTGGTGCGCGCGCAATACCCGGGCGCCAACCCGAAAGTGATCGCCGAAACCGTGGCTGCGCCGCTCGAGGAGCAGATCAACGGCGTCGAGAACATGCTCTACATGTCCTCGCAAAACACCTCCGATGGCGCGATGATGCTGACCGTGACCTTCAAGATCGGCACCAACGTCGAGCAGGCCGAGACGCAGGTGCAGAACCGCGTGCAGCGCGCCTTGCCGCGTCTGCCCGAGGAAGTGCGCCAGATCGGCGTGACGACGGTCAAATCGTCGCCCAACCTGACCATGGTGGTGCACCTGGTTTCGCCGAACAAGCGCTATGACGACATGTATCTGCGTAACTACGCCGTGCTGAACGTCAAGGACCAGCTGGCCCGTCTGCCCGGCATGGGCGACATCCAGATCTTCGGCGCGGGCGACTACGCCATGCGCATCTGGCTCGACCCGCAAAAGGTAGCGGCGCGTGGCATGACGGCCAATGACGTCGTCGACGCCATCCGCGAGCAGAACGTGCAGGTGGCTGCAGGTGTCATCGGCGCGTCGCCGGCGAAGAACTCGGACTTCCAGCTGACCGTCAATACCCAGGGCCGTCTGCAGACGCCGGAGGAATTCGGCGCCATCATCGTGCGCACCAATGCCGACGGCGCCGTCACGCACCTGAAGGACGTGGCGCGCGTGGAAATGGGCGCCAACAGCTACTCGCTGCGTTCGCTGCTGAACAACAATCCGGCCGTCGGCATGGGTGTTTTCGAAGCGCCGAATGCCAACGCGCTGCAATTGTCGTCCGACGTGCGCGCCAAGATGGAAGAACTGAAAAAGGACTTCCCGCAAGGCGTGGAATACCGCATCGAATATGACCCGACGCAGTTCGTGCGCTCGTCCATCGAAGCCGTGATCCATACACTGCTCGAGGCGATCGCCCTGGTGGTGCTGGTGGTGATCATCTTCCTGCAAACCTGGCGCGCCTCCATCATCCCGCTGCTGGCCGTTCCCGTCTCCATCGTGGGCACCTTTGCCGTGATGCTGGGCTTTGGCTTCTCGATCAACACCCTGTCGCTGTTCGGCCTCGTGCTGGCCATCGGTATCGTCGTCGATGATGCCATCGTGGTGGTGGAAAACGTCGAGCGCAATATCGAGGAAGGCTTGTCGCCGCGCGACGCCACCATCCAGGCCATGAAAGAGGTGAGCGGTCCCATCGTCGCCATCGCCCTGGTGCTGTGCGCCGTGTTCGTGCCGATCGCCTTCGTGCCAGGTTTGTCCGGCGAGTTCTATCGCCAGTTCGCGCTGACGATCGCCATTTCGACCGTGATCTCGGCATTCAGCTCGCTGACCCTGGCGCCAGCCCTGTCGGCCGCCCTGCTGAAACCGCACGATGCGCCGAAAGACGCGCTGACGCGCGGCATGGACAAGGTCTTCGGCCGCTTCTTCGCCTGGTTCAACCGCTTCTTCGGCCGCGCTTCGCACCGCTATGAAGCGGGCGTGAAGGGCGTGCTGGGCCGCAAGAGCGCTTCGCTGGGCGTGTATGCGCTGCTGGTCGTCGCCGCCATCTTCACCTTCAAGGCCGTGCCGGCCGGTTTCGTGCCGGGCCAGGACAAGCAGTACCTGGTGGGCTTTGCGCAATTGCCCGACGCCGCCTCGCTGGACCGCACGGAAGATGTCGTGCGCCGCATGTCGGACGTGATCAAGTCGGTGCCAGGCGTCGAATCGACCATCGCCTTCCCTGGCCTGTCGATCAACGACTTCACCAATGCGCCGAACTCGGGCATCGTCTTCGCCACCCTGAAACCGTTCGATGAACGCACCAGCAAGGAATTGTCGGGCGGCGCCATCGCGGCCGAGATCAACAAGCGCCTGGGCGGCATCCAGGACGCCTTCATCATGGTCTTCCCGCCACCGCCCGTCAACGGCCTCGGTACCATCGGCGGCTTCAAGATGATGATCGAAGACCGCGGCAACCTCGGTTACGACGCGCTGTACAACGCCACGCAGGCACTGGCCGCCAAGGCATACCAGACGCCGGAACTGGCGGGCGTGTTCTCGGGCTACCAGATCAACGTGCCGCAGCTGTTCGCCGACGTCGACCGCGTGAAGGCCAAGCAGATGGGCGTGCAGCTGCAAACCATCTACCAGACCTTGCAGATCAACCTCGGTTCGCTGTACGTGAACGACTTCAACCAGTTTGGCCGCACCTACCAGGTGCGCGTGCAGGCCGATGCCGCGTTCCGTTCGCATGCCCAGGATATCGCGCAGCTGAAGGTGCGCAATGACAAAGGCGAAATGATCCCGCTGTCGTCGTTGATGCGCGTCAAGGATACCTATGGTCCGGACCGCGTCCAGCGCTACAACGCCTATTCCGCGGCCGATTTCAACGGCGGCGCCGCCCCTGGCGTGTCGAGCGGCCAGGCGCAAGCCGCGCTGGAACGCATCGCCAAGGAAGTGCTGCCGCAGGGGATTTCGTTTGAATGGACGGAGCTGACCTACCAGGACATCTTGTCCGGCAATACGATGATCTATGTCTTCCCGCTGTGCGTGCTGCTGGTGTTCCTCGTGCTCGCCGCCCAGTACGAAAGCTGGACCCTGCCGCTGGCCGTGATCCTGATCGTGCCGATGTCCATCCTGTGCGCGCTGCTCGGCGTCAAATTGACCGGTGGCGACAACAATGTGTTCACGCAGATCGCGCTGTTCGTGCTGGTGGGGCTGGCGTCGAAGAATGCCATCCTGATCGTGGAATTTGCCCGCGAACTGGAAGACCATGGCCGCAGCGTCGTGCAAGCGGCGCTGGAAGCATGCCGTCTGCGCCTGCGTCCGATTTTGATGACGTCGATCGCCTTCATCATGGGCGTGGTGCCTCTCGTGTTCTCGCACGGGGCCGGTTCGGAAATGCGCCATGCCATGGGCGTGGCGGTGTTCGCCGGCATGCTGGGCGTGACCTTCTTCGGCCTGTTCCTGACGCCCGTGTTCTATGTACTGCTGCGCACCCTGGCGCAGCGTTTTGAGAAAAAACCAGCCGCCGCTGCCGCCAAGCCTGTCGCCGCGCCAGCGCTGGACCTGGAAGGAGATATATATTGAAAACCAACGCAACTACACGGGTCACCGTCCTGCGCACGGCCTTGACGGCCATGGCAGCGGCCGTGCTGCTGGCCGCCTGCGCGGCGCCCGAGTTCAAGCAGCCGCAGATCGAGACGCCCACGGCGTTCAAGGAAGCGCAAGCGCCTGCCGTGCAGACGGCAGCCGACGGCACGCGCTGGAAGCAGGGCGTGCCCGCCGAGCGCCAGGCGCGCGGTGAGTGGTGGCTGGCCTTCAATGATCCGGCTCTCACAAGCCTGATCGGCGAAGCCACGCAGGCCAATGCCAACCTGGCCGTGGCCGCCGCCCGCGTCAGGCAGGCGAGGGCGATTGCCGGCATCGCCGAAGCGGACCGCATCCCGCAAGTGGGCGTGAACGTGGGCGCGCAGCGCAACCGCGCCTCCGCCATCTCGCTGGGTTTGCCGAACGGCGCGCCGGTCGCCGCCGGCAACGTCTACCAGGCCAACCTGACGGCCAGCTATGAAGTGGACCTGTTCGGCAGGGTGGCTTCGAACGTGAGCGCCTCGCGCAGCGATGCGCTGGCCGTGGAAGCGACCTACCGTTCCGTGCTGCTGTCCCTGCAGGCGGATGTGGCGCAGACCTACTTCCAGCTGCGCGCCACGGACGCCGAACTGGCGACCCTGGCCCAGACGGTGCGCCTGCGCGAAGAAAGCGTGCACGTGAACCAGCGCCGCTATGACCTGGGCGATATCGGCGAATTCGACCTGTCCCGTGCCCGCACGGAGCTGTCGACGGCGCGCGCCGAAGCCATCGGCCTGCAGCGCCAGCGCGCCACCGGCGAGCATGCGCTGGCCGTCCTGCTGGGCAAACCTGCCGCCAGTTTCACGGCGGCGGCCAATCCGCTGGAAGACAGCGCCTTCCTGCCCGTGATCCCGGCCGGCATGCCGTCGTCATTGCTGGAGCGCCGTCCCGACATCGCATCGGCGCAGCGCACCATGGAAGCGTCGAATGCGCGCATCGGCGTGGCCAAATCGGCCATGTTCCCGGCGCTGACGCTGAACGCCTCCGGCGGCGGCGCGTCCGACACCTTCTCGGACATCTTCAAGTGGAGCAGCCGTTCCTGGCTGCTGGGCGCCCTGATGTCGATGCCCATCATAGATGGCGGCCGCAACAAGGCTGCTGTGACGCGCAGCGAAGCGCAGCTGGAAGAGTCGGTGGCGACGTATCGCCAGAGCGTGCTGGTGGCCTTCGCCGAGGTGGAAGACAACCTGGCCGGCCTGCGCATCCTGTCGGGCCAGACGCAGCAGATCGACGAAGCCGTTGTCTCGGCGCGCCGTTCGGCCGACCTGGCGCAGAAGCTGTACGACGCGGGCCGTTCCAGCTATCTCGATCTGCTCGACGCGCAGCGTAACCTGGCGACCATCGAGCGCAATGCCGTGCAGTTGCGCGGCAACCGCGCCGTCACCACGGTGGCGCTGATCCGCGCCCTGGGCGGCGGCTGGGGCGAGACGGAGCCGCAGGTGGCGGCCAACTGATTTCCGGCACCGCGGGCCGGCATTCCCGGCCCGCGGCAAGGAACATCGTCAAAACGGCGCCGTGCGATTGCACTGCGCCGTTTTTTTGTTTTCAACGCGTTGAATCCGTTTGCGCAAAGGCCGCGTAAATACTCCTGCAATCACGCAAACGCAGTCATCCAGGAGATACCATCATGCGCACCTTTTTTCCCGCAGCACTGTTTGTCACGTCCATGCTGGCCGCCAGCGCTCCCTTCGCCGCCGACATGAGCACCATGGTGGGCGGCCAGAGCATGTATCCCAGCAAGGACATCGTCGACAACGCCGTCAATTCGGCCGACCACACGACCCTGGTCGCCGCCGTCAAGGCGGCCGGCCTGGTCGACACCCTGAAAGGCAAGGGCCCGTTTACCGTGTTTGCGCCGACGAATGCGGCCTTCGGCAAGTTGCCAGCCGGCACCGTCGACACCCTGGTGAAACCGGAAAACAAGGCCACCCTGACGAAAATCCTTACCTACCACGTCGTGCCCGGCACCTACGACTTCAAGGCCCTGGCGAAGGAAATCCGCATGCATGACGGCAGGGCGACCCTGCCCACGGCCAGCGGCGGCAAGCTGATGTTCGCCATGAACGGCATGCATAACATCGTGGTCATGGATGAAAGCGGCAATAGCGCCAACATCAGCACCTATGACGTATATCAATCGAATGGCGTGATCAATGTCATTGACACGGTGCTGATGCCGAAATAAGGCAACAGCGGGCGAAAAAAAAGACAGGGAAGCCCCTGTCTTTTTTGCCTGCGCGGCGCCGCTTACTTGGCTGGCGCTGCTGCTGGCGCGGAAGCTGCCGCTGCGGCTGGAGCTGCTGGCGTTGCCGGTGCTGCCTTCTTCGCCTTGTGATGCTTGGCTTTCTTGTGCGCGGCAGGCTTGACGGCGGCTGGCGCGGCTGGTGCTTCAGCCTTGGCTGCCGGCGCGACGGCGGCGGCAGGAGCTGCCGGTGCGGCAGGAGCGGCTGGCGCCTGGGCGAAAGCGGCGGTGGCGAACAGGCTGGCGATCAGGGTAGCGATAACTTTTTTCATGATGAAATCCTATAAGGTGAAGTGACTGGTAAATTCGGGTACTGACGGACTGGATTACTTGGCTGGAGCCGCTTCAGCGGTGGCCGACGCCAGTTTCGCATCTGCCTTGGCCTTGGTTTTTTTCGCCGTGTGGTGGGCCTTGGCCTTGGTGGCGGCGGCTTCCGTTTTCGCGCTGGCGACTTCCGTTTTCGCGGCGACGACAGCCTTGGCTTCTTTCGCGTCCGCTTTCACGGCCGTTTGCGCTTCCTTGGCGTCCGCTTTCACGACGGCCTTGGTGTGGGCCGCTTCCACTTTGGCGGGAACCGAGGCCGCTGGAGCTGCCGGCGTTTGAGCAAAGGCAGCGGTTGCGAACAGGCCGGCGATCAGGGTTGCGATAACTTTTTTCATGGTGCAGTCCTCAGTGGTGGTTTGTCTGGTGTGTCTGTTGGTGCCGGGATGATTCCCGTGTCACTGAGCATAAAACGCGGCCCCGAACGCTTGCGTTGACGACCATTACAAACGCTTACAACTACCGCGTATCCGCCGTCAGGATGGCTTTCAGGATGTCTTCCGAGCGGCGCTGCCCGTAGCCCTTGCCGTAGGCGCTGGAAGCGACGCTCACCACCATGCGGCGCGCGGGAATGACATAGATCTTGTTGCCGCCATTGCCCGAGGCGAAATGCACGGCAAGCGGCTTGCCCGCGACGTCCTGCGTCTTCGCATACCAGAAATAGCCGTAGCTGTCCGCGTAGCGGTCCACGGCGCCGATGGCCACGCGGGGCGCCAGCGCGGCGCGCAGCCAGGCGGCGTCGATCATGCGCTGGCCGGCGAACATGCCGTCGTCCAGCACCATCTGCCCGATGTTCGCCGTGTCGCGCGCACGCAGCGACAGATTGCCCTGGCCCTTGGCATGGCCGGCTACGTCGCGGCCCCAGCTCCAGCGGGTGATGCCCAGTGGCGCGAACAGGGCCTTCGCGGCAAAATCATCGAGGCGCGCGCCGCTGGCGTTCTCCACCACGCGCCCGGCGATGTACGATCCCAGCGAGTTATATCTGTACACGCTGCCCGGCGCCGTGGCGGCAGGCACGCCGCGCACGAAGGCAGCAGGATCGGGTGCTTCATCGAGCTTGTCCTCGTTGCCCGGCGAGTGTTCGTCCTCATCGAAGGCGGCCAGGCCCGAACGCATGGTCAGCAGGTCGTCGAGCACGACCTTGCCGGCCGGGCTGTTTGCCACCTCCGGCCAGTAGTCGCCCACCGTCCTGCCGGTGGCCAGCCGGCCCTGCGCCACGGCCGCGCCCACCAGCAGGGCGGTGATGCTCTTGCCGGCCGAGCGGATGTCGTGCAGGGTGTCGGCAGTCTCGCCGTTGTAATAGCGCTCGGCCACGATGGCGCCGTCGCGCAGCACGACGACGGCGCGCAGGTCGCCATGGCTGTCGCCGTCCTGGGCTTGCAGGATTTGCTCAATGGAGGCGGGGGGCGCGTCCTGCGCCAGGGCGGCGCAGGACAGGAAGAGGGGGGCGAGCAATGACAGGGACAGGCGGCGCATGGACAGCTTTCGTGGCGATGGTCGGACTGCAAGTGTCGCCCATTCGCGCCGTCTTGTGGCGTTTTGCCCTGCCTATTTGCTGAGGTTTGCATGAAGCGCGCGCGCCGGCCCGTCCTGCCGCCCCGTTTTGCTTGCCTGCCGCACGCGCGCACGGCGCTTGCGCAGCCAGATGATCAATCCCGTCGCGCTCAGCATGGCCACCACCAGTCCCATGGCGGACATCAGGATGCGCCCGGGCAGGCCGAGGATGCGTCCCGAATGCAGGGGGAACTGCGCCTGCAGGAAGATGTCGCCCGCGCTGCCCGTGCCGGGCACCACGCCGCCGGCAGGCGTGCCGTCGCGGCCATCGAAGTACAGCCACGCATTGCCCAGGCCACCATCGCCATGGTCGTTGTCCGCCTCGAAAAAGCCCACGCCATACAGGCCGTAGGCGGACGAGTAAAACACGCCGCCGGCCGGCAGCGTCCAGCCGCGCCTTGCGGCCTCCGTCTTCGCCAGCGCCACGGCCTGCTCGCGCGTCAGCAGCGGCTCGATGGGCTTGCCGGGCGGCTGCGGCGTGCGACTGTCGAAGGCGTTCGGGCTGAGGGTGGAAAACTGCGCCACCAGGGGGCGCATCACCTGGGTTGGCAAATTCATCGACACGGAAGTAAGGGCCAGCACCAGCAGCAGCAACCAGACCCACACGCCGCCCGAGCGGTGCAGGTCGAAGTTCAGCTTGTGGCCCCCTTCGCGCCAGCGGAAGGCCAGCGACTTGCGCCAGCTGCGCCAGTTCGGAAAGGACAGGTACAGGGCGATGAAGCAGTCGGCGGCCCACACGATGCCGATGATGCCCATGAACCAGACGCCCAGCTCGATGCCCCAGCCATCGGGGATGTGCATGGTGTAGTGCAGCTTGTACAGGAAGGGCAGCAGGTTTTCGCGCGTCAGCGAGACGGCGCCCCACTGGCGCGTGCCCTGGATGGCGCCCGTGACGGGATCGACGGCCACCTGGTTGAAGCCCGGTTCAAAGGCTTTTCCCGTGGCGGCATCCGGCCGGCCTTCGACGGAGAGCAGCGCCGTGTGGCCGGGTTCAAGCGCCGTGAGCGTGTAGTTGACGCGCAGGCGCGGGTCCTGCGCCTCGAGCTGGCGCGCCAGTTCCAGGCCCGGTTTTGCCGCTCCCGCATGCGCGCCGCTGGCGGCCTGGAACAGCTGCGGATTGAGCCAGGCATCGAGCTCGTGGTCCCATGAGATGACGGCGCCCGTCAGGCCGGACACGAACAGGAAGAGTGCCGCCGCCAGGCCGAACCAGCGGTGCAGCATGACCATGGGAGGACGCAGTCGCATGGCGGCTCCCTAGTATTTCCAGCTCAGGGTGGCGCTGCCGTTGCGGCCCGCCGCGTACAGCGACTGGGTCCAGTACAGGCTGGTCAAGTGCTTCTTGTCCGTCACGTTGTTCAGGTTTAGCGACAGGCTGACGTTGCGGCTGATGTCGTAGCTGGCCATCAGGCCCAGTTGCGCATACGCGCCCTGGTGCAGGGTGGTGCTGTCGTCGATCCGGTTGTAGATGGCGTCCTGCCAGGCCAGGCTGGCGCCCACCTTCAGCCTGGGCAGGGTCGGCACGTGATAGGTGGTGGCGAGGTGGAACTGCTTGCGCGGGATGAAGGTGCGCGCATTCTTGCCGTCGTCGCCCTTGATGCGCAGCTGCGAATAGCCGGCGTTCGCCTGCCAGCCCTTCGCCAGTTCGCCCGAGGCATCGAGCTCGATGCCCTGCGAGTCGGAGTCGACGCCCTTGTAGAAGGTCTTGAAGTCGGGCGTGGTGCCGGCCGCTTCTGCCACGTTCTTCTGGCGCGTCTTGAACAGGGCGCCGGACAGGTTCAGGCGGCCGTCGAACCAGTCGCTTTTCAGGCCCGCTTCCAGGCTCTTGCCGGTGGCCGCCGCCAGGGTCTGGCCCGTGCGGTCGATGCTGCTCTGCGGGTTGAAGATCTCCGTGTAGCTGCCGTAGGCCGAAACATGGCGGCCAATGTCGTAGACCAGGCCCACGTAGGGCGTGGTGTCGCTTTGCGACTTGGCCTGGCTGACGCCATACGCGCTGCCCGAGCTGTCGGCCTTGACGGTGTTGACGCCGGCCAGCAGCTTGGCGTTGTCGGCCAGGTTGAAGCGGGCGGCCAGGTAGGCGTTCTTGCGTTCGTCCTTGTAGGCGCTGCCATCGGTCGATGCGTCGAACAGCGGTTCCGGATAGGAGCCGTCGAACGCTGTGCCGTTCGGCAGGGCCGTACCGATGCCGCGGCCATAGTAGGAAACGTCGTCAAGGGTGGATTTCGACCAGGCCAGGCCCATGCTCAGGTCGTGCCGGCGCCCGGCCAGCGTGAACGCGCCCGTCGCGCCCACATCGAGCAGGCGCTGCTTGTTGGCCGAGGCATAGCGCGACGGATAGCTGAACAGGCCGTCGCCCGTGGCCTTGTCCGGCGTGCCGTAGACGTAGAACAGCTTCGAGTCGGAGGTGGAACGGTTGTAGGTGGCGGTGGCCGTCACGCGCCAGTCGGCATTGAACTGGTGCGCCAGTTCGGCGAAGGTGCTGTTGTTGATGATGCTCCAGCGCGACCAGTCGGCCGAGGTCGAGGTGGAAATCGGGTAGTCGGTGGGCGTGCCGTCCGCGTAGGCGACGGGCAGGGCGCCCCACATGCCGCCCCTGGCCACGCTGCCCTGGTAGCTGTGGCCCACGGTCAGGGTGGTGTCCGGCGTCAGTTTTGCCTCGACGATGGCGTAGGCGACGTCCTTGCGCGGCGAATAGCGGTCCAAGTAGGAATCGCCTTCCTCGTGCGCCACGACGAAGCGCGCCGCCACCTTGCCATCGGCGCTGAGCGGCGTGGACACGTCGGCGTCGAGGCGGCGCGTGTTCCACGAGCCCGCGGTGACGCCGGCCGAAGCGGCCAGGCCGGCGGTCGGGCGCTTGCGCACGAAATTGACGGTGGCCGATGGATTGCCGGTGGAGGAAATCAGGCCGTTCGCGCCGCGCACGACGTCGACGCGCTCGAACAGCGCCGTATCGAGGTCGCCCATCACGTTGCCGAAGACGAAAGGAATGCCTACGCCGTCGAACTGGAAATTGGTGATGTCGTAGCCGCGCGCCGTGTAATAGGTGCGGTCCGTTTCCACCGCTTCCACCGTCACGCCCGTCGTTTGCGCCAGCACCTTGCTGGCGTTATCGAGCCTGAAATCGTCCATCTGCGCGCGCGTGACGACGGAGACGGCTTGCGGCGTGTCGCGCAGCGACAGGTCGAACTTGCTGGCCGAACTGCTCTTGCGCGCCGTGTAGGCGTTCGCGTCGCTGCTGCCCGTCACGACGATGGTCTGCATCACGGGTGCATCGTCGGCGGCGGCATCGGCCGGAACGCTGTCGGCGCCGTGCGCCATGCCGGCGCCGAGCGCCAGTGAAATGGCCAGGGCCAGCGGGCGCAGCGGCAGCGCGGGATGGGAAGAGGGAACGGCACGACCTGGCATGAAACGGCTCCTGAAATATGAATGAGAATGAGAATAATTCTCAATTCTATTGTGGCGCCAGCCTGGAAGGCAAATTTTTTGTGACCGAAAAGCGTTGTTTTTCGTTTCTTTACCTGCTTTTACATGCCGGCCGCTTGCCGGTGGACAGCGCATGCACGGCGCAAAACACAAAAGACAGCCGAAGCTGTCTTTTGTTCTTGGGTGCAAGGGGCGGATTACTTGGCCGGGGCCGTCGCTTCCACTTTGGCCGCGTCGGCCTTGGCCTTCGCCTTGCTTGCCTTGTGATGGGCCTTGGCCTTGCTGGCTTTCGCGTCGGCCTTGGCGCTGGCGACATCGGCTTTCGCATCGGCGGCAACGGCAGCTTCCTTGGCGTCGGCTTTCACCACGGCCTTGCTCTCCTTCGCTTCCGCCTTGGCCACAGCTTTTGTGTGCGCTTCCGCCTTGGCGGGAACGGATGCTGCCGGAGCGGCAGGGGTTTGGGCGAAGGCTGCGGTAGCGAACAGGCCGGCGATGAGGGTGGCGATAACTTTTTTCATGATGGAATCCTTGGTAGTGGCAGTCGAAGGTGGTGTGCTGGCTTATGTGCTGGATTACTTCACGGCGGCAGGCGCTGGCGCGGCGTCGGCCTTGGCTTTCGTGTGCTTGGCCTTGTGGTGGGCCTTGGCCTTGGTGGCGGCCGCTTCCGTCTTGGCGCTGGCCACGTCCGTTTTCGCGGCAACGACAGCCTTGGCTTCTTTGGCGTCCGCTTTCACGGCCGTTTGGGCTTCCTTGGCATCCGCTTTCACGACGGCTTTCGTGTGGGCCGCTTCCGCCTTGGCGGAAACGGATGCTGCCGGGGCGGCAGGGGTTTGGGCGAAGGCTGCGGTAGCGAACAGGCCGGCGATCAGGGTGGCGCTCAGGTTGAAAAGGCGGTTTTTCATGGTGCAGTCCTCGGTGGTGGTTTGTCTGGTGTGTCTGTTGGTGCCGGGATGATTCCCGTGTCACTGAGCAGAAAACGCGGCCGGGAAGCATACAGTTGACCTTGTTTACACTTTCTTACAATCAGGCGTGTTAAGCGCTGTTGCTGCGTGATGCAGGCGTGAAAACGCAAAAAGACAGCCGAAGCTGTCTTTTTGCGTGGCGCCAAAATGGCGCGCGGGGAAATTACTTGGCTGCAGCGGCGGTCGCTTCAGTCTTGGCTTCGTCAGCCTTGGCCTTGGCTTTTTTTGCCTTGTGATGGGCTTTGGCCTTGGTTGCGGCGGCGTCGGCCTTGGCGCTGGCAACATCAGCCTTGGCATCGGCGGCAACGGCAGCTTCTTTCGCGTCGGCTTTGACGACGGCCTTGGTTTCTTTCGCTTCTGCTTTAGCCACTTCCTTGGTGTGCTTGGCTTCGGCCTTGGCAGGCACGGCTGGCGTTTGAGCAAAGGCTGCGGTAGCGAACAAGCCGGCGATCAGAGTAGCGATTACTTTTTTCATGGTGCAGTTCCTCGAGAAGTGGGGTTGTAGTTCAGGAGATGCATTTCCCCTGTCACTGAGCCAAAAACGCGCGGTGAGGTCATCAGGTTGACAGCCGATTACAAACACTTACATTTAGTTGTCACGCCCGCGTGCATGCGGGCCTGCGGGCCATCCCGCCGCTCTGTTAGCTGGCGTACCGCGCCATGGCAGGCGGCGGCCTAGACTCGATGCCATCGTCATTGCATGGGTCCGCCATGAAAGCCGCCTTGAAGACCTACCGCGCGAAACGCGATTTCGCCATCACGCCCGAGCCGGCCGGCGGCGGCGAGGCGGCAGGCGCGGCGCTTGCCTTCGTCATCCAGAAGCACTGGGCCAGCCGCCTGCACTATGACTTCCGCCTGGAACTGGACGGCACGATGAAAAGCTGGGCCGTGCCGAAAGGACCCAGCTACGACCCGCGCGACAGGCGCATGGCGGTGCAGGTGGAAGACCATCCCCTGTCCTACGCGGCCTTTGAAGGCACGATTCCCGAAAAACAGTATGGCGCGGGCAAGGTCATCATCTGGGACAAGGGTACGTGGCAGCCGCAGCCGGCCACGCCGGACGCGCGCAAGGCGCTGGCGGCGGGCGAGCTGAAATTGACCCTGCATGGCCACAAGATGCACGGCAAGTGGGTGCTCGTGCGCATGAAGGGCAAGGGCGAAAAGCAGCCCGCCTGGTTGCTGATCAAGGAAAAAGACGACTATGCCCGGCCGGCGCTGGCATTTTCTGTCGTCGACGAGTTCCCCGACAGCGTCAGGGACAAGCCCATGCCCAAGCGCGGGAAGAGGGCGGAGCCGGCGTCAGCGCCGGCCGCCAGGCTGCCCGCCAGCCTGGCGCCGCAGCTGGCCACGCTTGTCGATGCACCGCCGCCGGAGGCGCAAGACTGGATTTTCGAGGTGAAATTCGACGGTTACCGCATCCTTGCGCGTTGCGATGGCGAGCATATTGCCTTAATCACGCGCAATGGCAATGACTGGACGGCGAAACTGCCGCAGTTGCGCCAGGCGCTGGAAAAGCTGGGCTTGCCGCCTGGCTGGTATGACGGCGAAATCGTCGTCAACGATGCCAGCGGCCACCCGGACTTCGGCGCCCTGCAGCGCGCCTTCGATGCGCAGGCCACCAGCGAGATCGTGTATTACCTGTTCGACGTGCCGTATTTCGACGGCCACGACCTGCGGGGCCAACCCGTCGAGGCGCGCAGGGCGCTGCTGGAGCAGCTGCTGCAGCGCTTGCCGGCATCGCCCCTCGTGCGCTTCAGCGCGTCGCTCGATGCGCCGCCGCAGCAGCTGCTGGCCCACGCTTGCCGGCTGGGGCTGGAAGGGGTGATCGGCAAGCGGCGCGGTTCGCCCTACGCTGCGCGCCGCTCCGGCGACTGGATCAAGCTCAAATGCGGACAGCGGCAGGAATTCGTCATCGGCGGCTATACGGCGCCGCAGGGCGCGCGCGAAGGCTTCGGTGCGCTGCTGCTGGGCGTGTACGACAGGGACGGCAAGCTGCGCTATGCAGGCAAGGTGGGCAGCGGCTTTGACGATGCCACCCTGCGCGGGCTGCGCCGCCGGCTCGCGGCGCTGGCCGTGGCCACGAGCCCGTTCGCGGGCAAGGCGGGCGGCGTGCGCCAGCCCTCGTGGGTGCGGCCGGTGCTGGTGGCCGAAGTCGGTTTTGCGCAGTGGACGAGCGGCGGCGCCATCCGCCATGCCGTGTTTCTTGGCTTGCGCCTGGATAAACAGGCCGCTGCCATCGTGCGCGAGCAGCCCCGGCCGCTTGCCAAGGAGAACAAGATGCAAGACAAGCAAGAATCGGCGCTGGAGGGCATCCTGCCCGCCAGTTTCAAGGTCAGCCATGCGGACCGGGTGATCGACCGGGACAGCGGCGCCACGAAGATCGACCTGGTGCGCTACTACGCGCTGGTAGGCAAGCTGATGCTCGTGCATTTGCGGGGCCGGCCCGTGTCGCTCGTGCGCGCGCCGGCCGGCGTGGGCGGTGAACTGTTCTTCCAGAAGCATGCGGATACCTCGGCGATGCCCGGCGTCCGGCAGCTCGATGCGGCGCTCGACCCGCAGCATGCGCCCCTGCTGGAAGTGGCGACCATGCAGGGCCTGCTGTCGGCGGCGCAGTGGAACGTGGTGGAGTTCCACACGCAAAACGCGCTGGCCAGCGCCTATGACACGCCGAACCGCCTGGTGTTCGACCTGGACCCGGGCAAGGGCGTGGCCTGGCCCGCCATCCGCGAGGCGGCCGTGCTGCTGCGCGCCTTCCTGGCGGAGCTGGGCTTGCCCGCCTGGCTGAAAACCAGCGGCGGCAAGGGCTTGCACGTGGTCGTGCCCATCCGCCCGAAACACGGCTGGGACACCGTCAAGGCGTTTTCACAGGCCATCGTGGCGCACATGGCGCAGCACATTCCGCAGCGTTTCGTGCTGAAAAGCGGGCCCGCCAACCGGGTCGGCAAGATCTTCATCGATTATCTGCGCAATGGCCGGGGCGCCACCACCGTGTGCGCGTGGTCGGCCCGCACCCGTTCCGGGCTGGGCATTTCCGTGCCGCTGGCCTGGGAAGAGCTCGACAAGCTGAAGGCGGGCGACGAATGGAACGTGAGCAACGTGCACGGCCGTCTCGACGTGGGCAACGCGCCATGGGCGGGCTATGCGCGCAGCGCCAGGGGCATCGACGGGGCCATGAAGAAGCTCGGTTTCAGTCCGCCGGCTTGAAGGGCTGGGCCACGCGCGCCAGCTGCAGCGCTTCGTCGATGGCCGCATTGAGCAGGGCGATCTCGACGGGTTTGGTCAGGTAGCGGAAGAAGCCCGCGGCCAGGCCGTGGCGGATGTCGCCCTTCATGGCGTTGGCCGTCAGCGCGATGACGGGGATGTGCGCCGTGCGCGCATCGTTGTGCAGGATGCGCTGCGCCTGGTTGCCATTCATGCCGGGCAGGTTGATATCCATCAAGATGACGTCGGGCCGGCGCTCCAGCGCCAGCGCGATGCCGTGGCGCGCGTCCGTGGCCGAGATCATGCGCAGGTGGGGCAGGAAGCTGACGATGTCTTCCACCAGGCGCAGGCTGGCTGGGTTGTCTTCCACGTACAGCAGCAGCGCCTGGCCGCCGGTCTCGCTTTCCGCCTCGCCGGCCGGCACGGGCAGGTTTTCCAGCTCGGCCTGCATGCTGGCGGGCGGTGCGGCCATGGTGTCGAGTTCGATCCAGAACACGCTGCCCGCACCGACGCAGCTGTGCACGCCCATGTTGCCTCCCATTAACTCGACGAGGCGCTTGGTGACGACCAGGCCGATGCCCGTGCCTTCCTCGCTGCCCGCTTCCTGGCCCAGGCGGTTAAACGGCTGGAACAGTTCCGCCAGCTGCGCCTCGTCCAGGCCCTTGCCCGTGTCGCGGATGGCGAGGCGCACGCGCTGCGCATGGGGCTGCGAAATTTCCAGCGTCACCCTGCCGGCCGGGCGGTTGTACTTGATGGCATTCGACAGCAGGTTCAGCAGCACTTGCTTGAGGCGCGTATGGTCGGCCCTGACTATCAGCCGGTCGCAGGGCGGGAACGCCAGGTGGATCTGGCGCTGCTGCGCCTGTTCTTCCACCATCACGCGCACTTCCTCGATCAGCGCGGGCAGCGCCACGGCTTCCATCGACAGGCTCAGGCTGCCCGATTCGATCTTCGCCAGGTCGAGGATTTCATTGATCAGGGTGAGCAGATGGCGGCCCGAGGTGACGATGTTCTGCACGAAGGCCCGTTTTTGCGGCACGGTGGCGGGCAGCGCCTCGTTGGCCAGCAGCTGGGCAAAGCCGAGGATGGCGTTGAGCGGCGTGCGCAGTTCGTGCGACATGCTGGTAAGAAAGCGGTCCTTCGCCTGGCTGGCCCGTTCGAGTTCGATTTTCTGTTCGTTCAGCGTGTGTTCGATGCGCTTGCGTTCCGTGATGTCGCGGATGGCCGACGAGACGAGCACGCCTTCATCCGTTTCCAGTGGCGACAGGCTGATTTCCACGGGAAACTCGGTGCCGTCGCGGCGCAAGCCGTACAGTTCCAGGCCCGCGCCCATGGAGCGGGCGCGCGGCGCCGTGGAAAAGGCCTGGCGGTGGCGCGGATGCTCCATCGCATAGCGGGCCGGGATCAGCACTTCGACGTTGCGCCCGAGCAACTCCGCCCGCGAATAGCCGAACAGCCGCTCCGTCTGCGAATTGACGAGCACGATCTCGCCATCGCCGTTGACGATGACGATGGCGTCCGGCGCCGATTCGAGCAGGCCGCGGAACTTCTGCTCGGCCCGGCGGCGGTCGCTGACGTCGCGGATGGCGCTGATGACGAAGGTGCCGATCTCCGTCTGGATGGGCGACAGGCTGATTTCCACGGGGAACTCGACGTTGTCCTTGCGCAAACCCAGCAATTCCAGGTCGGCGCCCATGGTGCGCGTGCGCGGCTGGTCGAAATAGCGCGCCCGGTGTCCCACGTGCGCATGGCGCAGGCGCTGCGGCAGCAGGCTGTCGATCTGCCTGCCGCTGAGTTCGCCTTCCGCATAGCCGAACAGGCGCTGCGCCTGCTGGTTGGCCAGGACGATGGCGCCCGTGGCGTTGACCATGATGACGCTGTCCGGCGTCGACTCGAACAGCACGCGGTAGCGCGCGTCGACGAACTGGGCGTCGCGCGCCGCCTTCAGCAAGGTCGTGTCCTTCATGGTGGAAATCAGGTAGCGGGGGCCGTCCGGCGCGGCGCTGGCGGCCTGGCACGCCACGTCGACATAGATGAGTTCGCCATCCTTGCGCCGCCGCAGCGATTCGCGGTCGTAGCTGCCGTGCAGGGCCAGCTGCTCGGCGATGAGCGGGGCCGCCTCGGCCTGGCCCGGCGGCGAGATCAGTTCCCACAGCTTGCGGCCCAGCACTTCGTCGCTGGCATAGCCGAAAATCCGCTGCGCCCCCGCCGTCCAGCGCACGACGGCATGGTCTTCGCTCGTGATGACTACGCCGCCAGGGGCGCCGCTGAGGATAAGCTGATCTAAATCGGCATCCATTTTTTCCCGCACGCATGACATGGCTTGCCGGGCGGCAGGCTGTGTGCATAACGTAGCGAGAAGCATGATCAAAGTCAATGCATTTTTGTTATGTAATTACTGGCCGGGATGCGCGCTTCAGGCGGCCTTGCGCTTGCCGGCGGCCGTCTTGCGTGGTGCGGCCCCGCTCGCGCGCTTGCGCGGCGGCGCGGCGGGCACCCGCTTGCCCAGGCTTTGCTGCAGCAGGGCCACCAGATCGATCACGTTGCTGCCGCGTTCTTCTTCCGGCTCCGGCGAGGGCGGCGTGATCGTCTTCGTCTGTTTCGCCTTGATCTTTTTCTTCACCAGCGCCAGCACGTCTTCGCGATAGCTGTCGTGGTATTGCGCCGGCGCCCACGCTTCGCTCATGCCTTCCACGAGGGACAGGGCCATCCTGAGTTCCTTGTCGCTGATGCCGGCCGCCTTCAACGTGTTGCCCGGCAAGTCCAGGTCGTCCGTGGGGCGGATTTCATCGGCATAGCGCAAGGTGTTCAGGACGATGGCATCGGCGACGCAGACGAGCGCGCACAGATGCTGCTTGGTGCGCATGACCACGCTGGCGATGCCCACTTTATTGGCCTTGCGCAGGGTTTCGCGCAGCAGCGCGTAGACTTTCTCGCCGCCCCTGGCGGGCAGCAGGTAATACGGGTGTTCATAAAAAGTCAGCGGCACTTCCGCCGCGTCGACAAAGGCGTGGATATCGATGCTCTGCGTGGCCTTTACGTTGGCTTGCCGCAAATCTTCGTCGGACAGGACCACGTATTCATCCGTCTTGTATTCATAGCCCTTGATGATGTCGTCCCACTCCACTTCCTTGCCCGTCTGCTTGTTGTAGCGCTTGTAGCCGATGGGGGCGAAGTCGCGCCGATCCAGCATGGACAGGTCCAGTTCATGGTCGAGGCTGGCTGAAATCAGCTCGACGGGGATGTGCACGAGGCCGAAGCTGATGGCGCCTTTCCACAGTGCGCGCGCCATCGCCTATTCCCCCACCTTGCCGGTGACGGGCAGGACGATGCCCGTGATGTAGCTGGAACAGGCGGGCGAGGCGAGGAAGACGTAGGCGGGCGACAATTCCTCGGGCTGGGCCGGGCGGCGCATGTCCGTGTCCGCGCCGAATTGCCGGATGTCCTCGGGCGACTTGTCGGCCGGGTTGAGCGGCGTCCATACGGGGCCGGGTGCGATGGCGTTGACGCGGATGCCCTTGTCAAGCAAGTTGCCGGCCAGCGCCATGGTAAACGCGTGGATGGCGCCCTTGGTGGTGGAATAGTCGAGCAAGTGTTTCGACCCCTGCAAGCCCGTCACGGAACCCGTGTTGATGATGGACGCGCCCCGCTGCAAATGGGGCAGCACGGCCTTGGCCATGTGGAAGTAGCCATAGACATTGGTTTTCATGGTCAGGTCGAAGCGCTCCTCGCTCAGGTCGAGCAAGGATTCCGCGTGTTCCTGGAAGGCGGCGTTGTTTACCAGCACGTCGATATGGCTGAATTGTTCCATCACCTGGCTGACGGCTTCCTGGCAGAAGCGCTGGTCGCGCACGTCGCCGGGAATCAAGAGACAGCTCTGGCCTTCCGCTTCCACGTAGCGCTTCGTTTCGTTGGCATCCTCGTGCTCGTTCAGGTAGATGATGGCGACATCGGCCCCTTCGCGCGCGTACAGCACCGCCACGGCGCGGCCGATGCCCGAATCGCCGCCCGTGATGACGGCCACCATGCCGGCCAGCTTGCCGCTGCCGCAATAGTCGGGCGCCAGGAAGCGGGGTTTGAGCTGCATCTGCGCCTCGATGCCGGGCTTGTCCAGGTGCTGGGCGGGCAGGGGCGTGCCGGGCTGGCTGCGGGCGCTCGTCTGCACGGGCTGGCGGCTTTTCTGTTCGGCTGGCTTGGCGGCATCGCGCTGCCGATCGTGCTGATCCTGCTCGCGCTGTATGCTGCGCTGCAAGTTGCCTGAGGACTGGTCCTTGTTCTCGTTCATGCTGGCCTCCGTGGAAACGACAAGCCAGTATCGGCGCGGCAGGGGCGCCAAACGGTGCGCTTGCTAACAGAGTGGCACATTCCGGGCGAAAGTTATATGATGGTTGACATTATTGTGGGAGGCGACATGAAAGTGAGCAGAGAACAGGCGGCGTTGAACCGCGAACGCATCGTCGACGTGGCGGCCAGGCTGTTCCGCGAAAAGGGCTACGACGGCATCGGCGTGGCCGACCTGATGAAGAACGCGGGCCTGACGCACGGGGGCTTCTATGGTCATTTTGCCTCCAAGGAAGACCTGATGGTCGAGGCGTGCCAGCATGCGCTGGAGAAATCGCTGGACGGCTGGCGCGCGAAGATCGCCAGCCACCCGCAGGGCGCGCTGCCCGCCATTGTCGACAGTTATCTGACGACCCGGCACCGCGACGCGCCCGGCACGGGCTGCCCGGCGGCGGCCATGGGCGTGGATGTGGCACGCGTGTCGCCTGGCGCGCGTCCCGCCTTTGCGCAGGCGACGCGGCAGCAGTTTGCGCTGCTGGAAGACTTGATGCCGGACGGCAGGCCGGAAGCGCGGCGCCAGCAGGCCATCACCACCTTTGCCGCCATGGTCGGCGCCATGGTGCTGGCCCGCGCCGTCGATGACGGCGCGCTGTCGCAGGAAATCCTCGACGCCGTGAAGGCGCAATTGCTGCAAGACTGAGCGCCGCTGCCCACGTACCCCCTGTCAGCCGGCCTCGTCGCATGATAGGCTTCGGTTTTCAGATTTTGGGATTTCATCATGCTGCTCTGGCTCAGGCAATACCGGCGTCCTCTGTTGGCCGGGGACATCACTGCCGGTATCGTTGTCGCCATGATGATGGTGCCGCAAGGCATGGCCTACGCGCTGGTGGCCGGCTTGCCGCCCGTGGTGGGCATCTATGCCAGCATCCTGCCGCCCGTGCTGTACGCCCTGTTCGGCAGCAGCATGACGCAATCCGTGGGGCCCATGGCCATCGTGTCGCTGATGACGGCCGCCGCCCTGGCGCCGCTGGCCGACCCCGGTTCCTCCCTGTACATCGTGCTGGCCGCCCAGCTGGCCTTCATCAGCGGCCTCGTCCTGCTGCTGTGTGGCGTGCTGCGCCTGGGCTTCATGGCCAGCTTTTTGTCGCGTCCCGTGATCAGCGGTTTCAGCAATGGCGCCGCGATATTGATCATCTGGGGCCAGATTACGCCTTTGCTGGGCGCCACCTGGCCCCACTGGCACGTGCCCAGCCTCGTCCTGGGACTGTCCAGCCTGGTTTTCCTGTGGCTGGCGAAGCGCTACCTGTCGCGGTTGCTGCAGCGCTGCGGCCTGAACAAGGTGGCCGCCGACGTGGGCGCGCGCCTGGCGCCCATGGCGCTGGTGATTACGGGCATCATGCTCGTGGCCTATTGCGGCCTGGAAGCCCTGGGCGTGCAGACGACGGGCCACGTGCCCAGCGGCTTGCCGGGCCTGAACCTGGCCACCTCCAGCGCCCATTGGCGCACCCTGCTGTCGCCGGCGCTGCTGATCGCCTTCATCATCTTCCTGATGAGCATGTCCGCCGCCCAGACCCTGGCGCAGAAGCGCGGTGAAAAGCTGCATACCAACCGCGAACTGCTGGGCCTGGGCGCGGCCAACGTGGCCAGCGCGCTGTCGGGTGGCTTTCCCGTGACGGGTTCCATTTCCCGTTCCGCCGTCAATTTCCAGGCGGGCGCGAATACGCCGCTGGCCAGCATCATCACGGCGGGCCTGCTGGCGCTGGCGCTGGTGGCGCCCACGGGCTGGCTGGCCCTGCTGCCGCTGCCCGTGCTGGCGGCCACCATCATCTTTGCCGTCGCCAGCCTGCTGGACTGGGATACCTTGAAGCTGTCGTGGCGCTACGACCGCAGCGACGCCCTGGCCCTGCTGGCGACGACGGCCGGCGTGCTGGTGCTGGGCGTGGAGGCGGGCGTGGTCATCGGCGTGCTGCTGTCGATGGGCACCCTGATCTGGCGCGCCAGCCGCCCGCACATCGCCGTGCTGGGGCGTATCCCGAATAGCGAGCACTTCCGCAACGTGGAGCGCTACGAAGCGCAGACCCTGCCCGACGTCCTGCTGCTGCGCATCGATGCGGGCCTGTTCTTCGGTAATGTCGAAGCCGTCACCGAGCGGGTGGAAGAGGAGCTGCGCGGACATCCGACGGCGCGCCACCTGGTGCTGGTCTTGTCGGCCGTCAACCAGATCGACAGCACGGCCCTGCTGGGCTTGATCGAGCTCAACAGCACGCTGGCCAAGCGCGGCATCAGCCTGAACCTGGCCGAAGTGAAAGGCCCCGTGATGGACCGCCTGCGCCAGAGCAGCCTGCTGAAAGACCTCAGCGGCAAGCTCTACCTGAGCACGGCATTGGCCACGATAGACCTCAGCGGAGGAAACGCATGAGCATGGAGTTGAATCTGCATGGCGAGCCGCGCGTGATTGATGACATCCTGGCGCTGGAACAGGCGCTGCAGGAGGCGCGTACCCTGGCCCAGTGCGAGCTGTGGCTGACCCGGGCGACGGACGCGGAGCAGGGCCCGGCCCTGTGCATGCTGCGCAATGGCGGCAATGCCTGGCTGATGTATCTGTCGGGACAGGACGACCTGAGCTTTCACTCGCTGGGCGACGAAGAGGCGGAGGGGACGTGCAGCTACCTGCTGAGCAATGGCCAGGTGGATGAATATCCGGAAGCGTGGTGCGTGGACGTGGAACAGTGCCAGCGGGCTTTGCTCGCCTTTTTCAGGACGGGCGGCGCGCGGCCATCTGGCATCGAATGGGAGGCGGATTGAGATGCCGCAAACCATCATCGCCGATATCGACCGGGACTTGCTGGCCGCGCTGGACGCCAGGGCGGGCTTGCTCGCATTGCGCGCCATGCTGCTGCGCTACCACGCCAGCGGCGTGACGGCGGCGCAAGTGGCCGCCTTGCTGCAGGAGCGGCGCGCCGCCACGCAGGATGAGGCGCTGGAAGACACGATACTGGACGCCCTCGACATGGTGACGGGCTGGTGCGCGCCGCAGCTGCGGGTATGGGAAGAGGAAAACCATGCATCCTGACAAGTGCAAGCAAGTGGCGGGGCTGTCGTGCGCCGAACGCCATGCCTACTTTGTGCGCAAGGTGGCCGACACGCAGGAAGTGTGGGGCTTGTACCAAGCGGGCTGGGCCACGGCGCAGCTTGAGGGCAAGGTGGCGATACCGTTCTGGCCGGAAGCGGCGTTTGCCCAAGCGTGCGCCAGCGGCGACTGGGAACATTTCCAGCCGCGCGCCATCGCGCTCGGCGATTTCCTGCACAAGTGGCTGCCCGGCATGACGGGCAATGGCCAGCTGGCTTTCGTCTTTCCCGTGCCGCAAGGCAGCGTCAGCGTCGCTGCGCCTTGCGATTTGCTGGCTGATTTGAAAGAGGAGGCCGGACAATATGAGTGAACAACGCCTCGATGCCTGGTATGACGGCTCGGCCATCTGCCTGATCGCCGTCGGCGCGCACGGCGACCCGCTGGACCTGGGCGACGACGAGGTGCGCGCCCTCATCGCGAAGCTGCAGCAATGCCTGGCCGAGTCCGAGGCGGGCGCGGTACCCGAGTGAAGCTTCAGGCGGGCGTCAACGCCTTTTCCATCGCCACGCTGGCCAGGCTGATGCCGCTGGGGTGGGCATATGCTTCCTCGCGCAAGGCCACGAATCCTGCCGCCCGGTAAAACGGCACGGCATTGAGCGAGGCGGACAGGCGCAGGCGCCCCATGCCGCGCTGTCGCGCCAACTGCTCCAGCGCCGCCAGCAGGCGCTTGCCGATACCGAGGCCCGCGCGCGCGGGATCGACAAACACGGCATCGACTTCCTGCTTGTCCGCATCGAGCATGGCATAGCCGGCAAGGACACCGTCCTGCAGCGCGACGATGCCGCCGCCGGCTGCCAGCATGGCGGCATAGCCGTCCGGCACGGGCGAGGCCGTCCACGCGGCAATCTGCTCCGGCGCATAGTGCGTGGCGCAACTGACGCGCACGGCCACGGTGCGCAAGGCCCACAGGGCGGCTATGTCTAAGGGCAGGGCGGGGCGCAGGGTGACGGGCATGCAAGCTTTCGGGCAAAAGGCCATGCTAGCGCAATGGCTGGCTGGGCGCCAGCAGGGGCTAGTCCAGCCGTCACTGTGCCGGCTGGTCCGGATCGATATAGTAGGACCCCGGCGGCGCGCCCGGCACCTTCACCCGGAACTTCAGGCCCGACAACAGCTTGTCCCACAAGGCGATGGCCTCCTCGTCGCTCAGCGACGCGGCGTCGGCGGCGCCGACCATGTTGTGGGCGACTTTGGTGTACATGGATGCTTCCAGCACCGCTGGATAGGCGACATCGCGCGGCGTCCCCACCAGCGTCCATTCAAAATCATGCACGCCATCGGTACGCCGTATCAACGATTCCTCGCCATGCCAGTGCTGCACGTCACGCTTGCCTTCGCGTAGCAGAGTACGAGGAGGGTAGTTCTTGCCTTGCTGGTCTTTCGCCTGCTGGATGCGGGCAAGCAATGATAATTTCCCGCGTACTTTTGCATCATATTCGGCAGGAGGATAATCGCCGTAGGCATTTTTATTTGATGTGATGGAAAATGTCACATCTGGCAAGCTGGGGAAATATAGGCCGGCATCTGCCATTTCCTGACTCTCATACTTGTTGTCGCTCATGAAGCCTTGTTCGACGCAATAGCCAGGTTCCTTGGGAACTTCTTTTTCTTTGCGCAAACGTAAATTATTAGCGCGAATCATTTGATTTTCTATGGAGTCTGCTATTGTTTCGCCTTTTCTTGTTGATCCATCAAGAATAAAAATGTATTTTTCTTTAATTATATATGTCTTGAATGTCAAGCGTCCGTCTTTCTTGGAAAATTCTCCATCATAGTATTGAAGTTGCCAACTATTTTCTACTGGACCTTTTCCATTGTATGTAATTTCAGATGTTCGGTTATTTTTTCTTATCTTCTCAATTTCTTCTTTGATGTGTTCATTCTTTTCTTCTATTCCGCCTGGAATGGTTTTAATTTCCGAAAGGAGTATTGTTCCTCCTGATATTAGTTGTGCTTCTTGAGGAACTTCTACTGCGTAGCGTCCAAAGCATACAAGTTTTGTCTTGGAAAATAATGTTTCCAGGCGCTTGCTAAGTTTGATATGTCCAGACATTATGGTTTCCTTGGTTGTGTTTTTTTTCGCGTAGGTGGAAAGGAATGTCATCGAAATAATTATGATTGCGAAGAAAATTATTTTCTTTGTCTTATTATTCATGGCTTACTCCCATTTTGCTGTCTTGGCAATTTGTACGATGGAATACAGCATGGATGCCATTACATTTGTGTCGGCGTAGCTGTTCTGATGTTCATAACCATTCGCTTCTGCCATGCCATGTACGAAAAGTGTGCCTGTAATATGTCGGGCAGAACGGTCTGACGGTACCGTCCCATCACCGTGTGCACTGGCTGGCTGTAGCCTTAATTTTAATATATTCCCTCCTGCCTGAACCGAGAATTGCCCTTTGGCATCATCTTCAAGTAGTTTCCATTTTTCAGGTAACGGCTCGAATTTATTCCAGGGATCATTTGAGCCACTGTGAAGGCCGTCAATTAATTTAAATACGACTTTTCCGTAACTCAAGAAATTTCGTGAGGCGCAATAGCTTGCATAAGTGTTTGGATGGAAATTTTTCTCTATGGAGGATAAGAATTCTGCGGCGTTTTTTATTCGCCGCATTGTTTTTTTCTATTTCGCCACCTTTTTTCCGAGGGAGGTTTGCGGGATTTATCCAGTTTGGATTGATTAGCCTCTACCACGCATTGGGTGGCTGAAGATAAATACTGTCTAGTGCCGTCGCCTTGTCGCGAGGCCAAGTCCATAAAACCTTATTCTGAGCATACACAATTGGGGAAGTCGATCTTCAGCAGGCGCCGTTCTTGCGCGGCAAGGTCGAAGACCGATAGCGTCGCCTGTATGCTTGCATGCATGGCCTGCCTCCGTTACAGGGATGTGATCAGGCGGGCGCCGCAGGCCGTGGTATCGCCGTCATAGGCGTACGGCTTGCCCATGTGTTTTGCGCCTGCGCCGTCCGGCGTGATGGGAAAGCTGCCCTTGCACTTGGGGCAGAAGGTTGTATCGTCGGCCAGCGCCGCCGTCTTCCCCATGACGGTGCTGCCGGACGATGCGCTGGTAACCTTGCCGCCGTGATCGGTTGCATCGCCGAGCCGGATGACGCCGCGTCCTGCATGTTTCATGCCTGCCTCGTTTTCCAGGGTTGAACTGCTCAAGCCAGTTGCAGCAAATAACGCACTTCGGCGCCGCGGACCTTGCCTTGTGCCGTCTGCAGGAACGTCGTCCAGCCAAGGCGCCGTCTTTCTGCCGGGACAGCGCTCAGGAACAAGGGGGAAATGCATGGCGGACTCAGTATCAGCCGCACTTCATATTGCAAGTCGGGTGCGCCAAACAGCGCCAGCATCGTTGCCAGTGCCGCCGCGCCGGCGCTGCGCGGCAGGAAGCGTTGCAGACCGGCAGGGTCCAGCGGGCCGATGTGCAGGCGGACGCGCATGTCCTGGCGCCACAGTCGCAGGCCTATGGTTGCGCCGCGCGCCAGGCTAAAGTTGACATTGCCCAGCAGGCTGCGCCGATTTTTTTCCAGATAGTCCCAGCCACCGACAAATTGTTGCAGGGAGACGGGCACGCCGCAGTACTCGGCCAGCACGGGGCCGATCGCTTGCGCGGAGACGGGGCGGCAACGCAGCAGACCCGCGTACCAGGCCGCCACGTCCTGCGTCACGATTTCAGGTTCCGCACCCGGCGGCAGCGCATGGCGCCGTATGCCGGCCACTGCCGTCAGCAGGGGGCGTTGCGTATCCTTTGCCTGGGTCTGGAGCGTCGATTCCAGGCGATACTTTTCCCACGCCTGGTAATACAGCGCAACCATGCGGTGTGAAAAGATGTCAATGAAGGCCGAGACGCCAGCGTCCTTGCCCGACAAGCGGTGGGCGGCGATGCGTTCCGAGTGGTGCAGGGGCAGGGTGCCGCCGACGCCCAGAAAACGCATGAACGTTGGTATCAGGGTCAGTTGTTCATTCTCGTCGAGCGAGAGTTCCTCGATTTCACTGGCTGGAAAAACCAACGACAAGCTGTTCTTGAAGCGCAACACCTGGCTGAAGGCTTGAGTATGGGGCACGTTCTGCCTATGTAGCCAGCACAGCAGAATGCGCACTGCCTGCACGAACTGATAGCGATATGGCTCGGCCAGCAAGTGCTGGATTACACCAGATTCTGCAGTCCGCTTCTTGGTTTGCATCGGATCAGCTCCTCTCCGTTTTGCAGTGACAGCGCCACCAGTTCGATGAAGCTGTTGATTTGTACATACAGCCCCAGGAAATGATCGATAAGCTGCACGAACAAGTGCATGCTGCTGCCGACGAACGCCTCCTCGTCCAGCGTGATGCGCACCTCCACGCCATGCGCCAGCGAGGTGCCGCGCTTGTGCCGCAACCATGTCGTGGTCGGCGAGTGCGCCAGCGCGACGATGCCGCTGATCTGGCGCTGCGAGCTTGCCGATTGGGACAGGTCATACAGCGTCAGCATTTCGCGCAGGGCCGGCAAGCCTTCCTGCACCAGTGCATGATGATTCAGCGCCAGGTGCGAGATGAGGCGCCAGTGCAAGCCTGCACCCGTTGAAAAGCGTTGCGTCCGGCTGGGGCGGCGCAGCATGTGCAGCGCGGGTCCGGCACCGCACGGTTGCAAGTCCCCCTGTGGCTGGCCGTATTTGAGCGCAAGGGGAAGATCGCGATTGCTGCATGTCAGCGACAGCGACATGCTGGCCTTTTCATGGATCAAGGGATTGAAGTCCCCATCGATCAGCGTGATTTTCTTTTCATGACCAGGGCTGTAGGCGGCCAAAGCCCTATCGTGGCGCATGATCCAGTAATGGCCCTGTTGCGCCGCGCCTTCGCCATGGCGCAGGCTGTACAGCGGGCGAAATTCAGTCAGCGTGCTTTCGCTGCCGCGTTGGCGCAGCAAGCGCACCGCATCGACGGAGACGACTTCGTAACCATGGGCATGGGTAGCGTGGGGCAGCACGGAATAGTCGGTCTTTTGCCGGGTGACTGAGATCGGTACGCCTTCCTGGCGGAAGAGATTGACGGCCGGACTGCAGCCCAGCCTTAAGTTCTCGCTGCAAGTGCTGGACAGCATGCGCGCCGCAGCGGAGTCGGGGCGCAAACCAGCCATGCACAGATGCAGGGTAAAGCGCTGGCACCCGGGCGGCAATACAGCACTCAGCACCGCGATATCGATGTCAAAGAAATTGAATTTTTCCGGATATGCAAAATACTCGCTCAGAATACGGTAGGCCGGCTGGGAACGTGCACCGAAGGGTATCAATGCGTCCGAGTCGGCAAAACCGACGGGCGTCAAAGGCACGGCGGGCAATGCCATCCATGGCATCGCGTCGATCGACACAAAAGCGCAGACTGCATGCATGAACAGGGCATCGCGCAAGGCGGCGGAAAACGAAGCTTCGCCATCGATGAAAACGCGCAGTGATGCCGGCGCCGCGTCGAGATGCCGGATACCGATGTTCAGCGAGGAGCTGGCTGATGCCGGCACACGGACGCCTGGCGGTGCCATGATCATCGTATCGAAATCCACGCGCTCTATTACCGATGCTCCTGTCGTCATGTCGTAGACAGTCTTGAAGCGGCAGCGCACGCCGCGCACAGGCGTTGCGTCCATTTCGCTGCCGGCCGGGAGGTGCAAGACGCCCGCCCCGGCGGCTGGCGCGGGCTGCTGCACGATGCTGCACGATGGGAAGGGGCGTAGATAATGCGGAAACAGGGCTTCGAACAGGGCTTCCGTAAATTGCGGATAGTCGTCATCGAGCCGTTTCGAAATGCGCGCCGCCAGCATGGCCACCGATTCGATCAAGTGTTCGACGTGCGGATCCTCGCAAGATTCGCCGGACATGTGTAATTTTCCGGCGATTCTCGGATAGCGTTCGGAGAATTCACGGCAATGCCGCCGTAGCATCACCAGCTCGCGCTCGAAATACGGCAGCAAATCCTCCATCTCTCTTTTCCTGTGTTTTTGCGGTGGAATGCTCAGTATCCGGGTGTTTGTCTAAAGGTAAATTGCGTTTGCGCAAATAATTGAACAGCGTTACTGCGCAACATCAACGACGTCCATGCTGGCCACATCAGACTGGCAAGGCAGCAAGATTCCAACGGTCAACACGGAGAACGCAATGACACTGCCATCCAAATTACTCTGGTCCGAAGGCCTGGCCATCGGCCCCCAGCAATTTCAGCAGCTGGACCGCTACCATGAAGCACGTCTGCAATGTCTGGCTTCATTGATTAATCCCCATTTATGGGGTGTGCATGGCGTCAGCTGGAATGCGGATGCACTGGCCAACAATAGCCTGCGGGCGGATACCATGTCGCTCGTCTTTCAGGACGGGGAGCTCTTCGACGCGCCGCTTGGCGATGTCTTGCCCAGTGCGGTTGACCTGTCCAAGCTGCCCTCCAGCGAACATGGCTTCACTTTTTATGCCGCCTTGCCCGCCTTGCAGGCACATGGCGGCAATGTGAGCTCCGCAGGCGCGCGCTATGTCCAGGCGGATATCGAAACCCCGGATCTGTACAGCGAGGCAGTCAGCATAGACGTCGCTTACCTCAAGAAACGCGTGTATCTGCTGTCGCAGCTGGACCCCCTGAATGATTACCTGGCCATTCCGGTGATCCGTCTGTACCGCGCCGGCAATGGCAGCTTTGAAATCGATACCTCCTTCATCCCGCCCGGCCTGAGCATCAGCGCCGAGCCTGCACTGCAGAAAATGCTCGATTCGCTGATCGACCGCATGGGCGCGAAAATCGAAGCCTTGTACAGCCGGCACCGTCAGCCCGGTAACAATGCGGTTGAATTTCATGGCGGCGATGTTTCCTCGTTCTGGATGCTCCATACCTTGAGCACCGCCAGCGCCATGCTCAGTCATTGCGCCAGCTACCGGCGCCACCACCCCGTGTATCTGTTTGAAAAACTGATGGCGTTGGCCGGTGGCTTGATGACGTTCTCAAAAAAATACACCCTGAGTGACTTGCCTGCCTATGCTCACGAGGACGCGGCTCCCGGGTTTGGCAAGCTCGATGGCATCATTCGTGACCTGATCGATACCGTGCTCCTGTCGCGTTACTTCCCGATTGCGCTGTCCAACGATGCGCAACAAAACACCCACTATCACGGCGTGCTCGATGCGACGCGGATTGACCGTCAGACCGAACTCTGTCTGGCGGTCAATGCCGATATGCCGGCGCTGGAACTGGTCGCCACGGTGCCCTTGCAGTTCAAGATTTCATCTCCGGACAATATCGAACTCTTGCTGGGCCGGGCGCTGCCCGGTGCCGAGTTGCGCCATATGGCCCAGGTGCCCGCCGAAGTGCCGGTGCGGCCCAATACATACTACTTTTCGATCGATAGCAAGGGCAGTATCTATGACAGCATGATCAAGGCACAGGCGATTGCGATTTACGTGCCGGCTGGCATAAAAGGGCTGAAGCTGGAATTGTTCGGCATCAGCGGCACCGCTGCGTAACGATGGGTGGCGGGCGGGTGTATTGTCAAATGTTTGCCCTAAGCAATAGACTTGCCCCGCCAGTTGACGTTATCATGTTTTTGTAAGTGTCGGTGGCCGCGCAGTCGGCGCATCGATGACACGGGATGACAGGCGAAAGCGAGCATGGGCATGGCGAATGATGCGTGACGTGCCGGGCGGCTTGCGGCCTGGCGGCGGGGTGGGCAGGGCAGCGGTGCGCCGCTGCCGCCGCGCATTGCTGTGGCTATTGTGCGCCGCCGCCGTTGCCGCACCGGTGTCCGCCGCCGCGCCGCCGCTGCGCAGCCAGCGCGTGCTCTTCCTGAACGCCTACGATTACGGCCGCGCCGGCGTGGAATCGTACACGCGCACCTATGTCGCGGCCATGACGGCGGCCGGCCTGGCCAGCGAGAATGTCATGGTCGAGCACCTGAGCCTCAATACCCAGGGCGATCCGGCCCTGCGCGGCGAGATGCGCGATTTGTTGCTATTAAGATACACTCACATGATGGGGCGCAAGGCCGATCTGATCGTTGCCATGCAGCAGCCGGCGCTCGACTATCTGCTGACGGAACTGGCGCCTCTGGCGCGCGGCGTGCCCGTGCTGGCGATCAATACCTCGGGCAAGGCCTTGCCGGCCGGCAGTGCCGGCGTCATCTGGCAGCAAAAGGCGAATGTCGACTTTCCCGGTACCCTGGCGCAGGCGATGGCGCTGTTTCCCGATACCAAGACTATCGTCATGGCCGTCGGCGCCAGCGAGGCCGACCAGGCCTTGAAGCGCAGCATGGAGCAGGCGGCGCTGGCCTGGCAGGGGCGAGTTTCCATGGAGTATCTCGACCACCTCACCCTGGCGCAGATGCGCGTGAAGGTGGCGCACCTGCCTGCCGACACGCTGCTGGTGGCGGGCAATGTCAACCGCGACGTGGCCGGCAACCTCGCCACACCCGTGCAGTTTGCGGGGCAGCTGGCGCGGCTGGCGAACGTGCCCGCCTTCGGCATGTACAACGCCAGCGTGGGCCAGGGCATCCTCGGCGGCTCCATCCTGCATATCGAACGGGCCGCGCAGCAGGTGGCGCAGCTGTCGCTGGCGCTGCTGGCGGGCAAATCGCCCGGCGCGCCCGGGACCCTGCTGCCGCCGGCACGCCCCGTGCCCATGTATGACTGGGAGCAATTGCAGCGCTGGGATGCCGACGTCAGCCGCCTGCCGCCGCAAACCCTGTTCGTCAACCGTCCGCCGCAGCTGTGGCATGAGCACCGCGTGGCCGTGCTGTCCGTGGGCGCCGTGTTCATCGTGATGGCCGGCCTGCTGAGCGCCTTGCTGCTGCAGCGGCGCCGCCTGCGCCGCGCCGAGAGCGAGGCGCGCGAAAGCGAACAGCGCTTCCGCATCCTCGTCGAGCACGCCCCCGAAGCCATCGTCGTCTACGACCTGGACCTGGACCGCTTCATCGACGCCAACAGCAGCGCGCAGCGCATGCTGGGCCTGTCGCGCGAGGAATTGCTGCGCAAGGGGCCGTTCGACCTGTACAGCGCGGAGCAGCCCGACGCCTTGCCGCTGGGCCTGATGGTGGAGGAGCATTTGCGCCGCGCCATGCTGGGCGAGCCCATCCTCGTCGAGCGCAACGTGCGGCGCGCCGACGGCACCGTCTTTCCCTGCGAGGTACGGCTGGTCAAGCTGCCGATGGAAGGGCGGCGCCTGGTGCGCAGCGGCATCGTCGACATTTCCGAGCGCAAGCACAGCGAGCAGGAACTGCTGGGCTACCGCGACCACCTGGAAGAGCTGGTGCAGCAGCGCACGGCTGCCCTGTCCGTCGCCGTCACCGAGGCCGAATCGGCCAACCGCGCGAAAAGCGTCTTCCTCGCCAACATGAGCCATGAATTGCGCACGCCCTTGAATTCCGTGATCGGCTTTTCGCAGATGATGGCCGATTCGAGCAGCATGTTCGAGGAAGAAAAGCATAACCTGGCCATCATCAACCGCGCCGGCCACCACTTGCTGACCCTGATCAATGACATCCTGGAACTGTCGAAGATCGAGGCGGGCCGCATGCAGCTGCAAACGGGACCCGTGGACTTGAACGGCTTGCTCGACGAAGTGCTGGAAATGGTGCGCATGCGCTCCGGCGGCCAGGGCATCGCGCTGCGGCTGGAGCGCTCGGGCGTGCCGCCGCTGGTGCGCCTCGATGGCGCCAAGCTGCGCCAGGTGCTGCTCAATCTGCTGTCCAACGCGCTCAAGTTCATCGAGCAGGGCAGCGTGACCCTGGCCTTGCACTGCCAGGCGCAGGACGATGGCCAGGTGGCGCTGGCGTTCGCCGTGCGCGATACGGGCAGCGGCATCGCCGAGGCCGACCTGGAACGCATCTTCGAGCCATTCGTGCAGGCCGACAGCGCCGTGGCGCAGGCGGGCACGGGCCTGGGCCTGACGATTTCGCGCGAATTCGTGCGCCTGATGGGCGGCGAGCTGCGCGTCGAGTCGGCGCTGGGGGCAGGTTCCGTGTTCCGCTTCGAGTTGCGCGCGCCGCGCGTGCTGCAGCCTGCCGCGGCGCCCGTGGCGCCGGGCCGCGTGGCGCGCCTGCCGCCCGCGCAGCGGGGACGCATGGTGCTGCTGGTGGACGATGACGAGAATTGCCGCAAGCTGCTGGCCGGCCTGCTGGCGCCGCTCGGTTTCCAGCTGCACGAGGCGGCGGGCGGCGCGCCGGCGCAGGCCATGCTGGCGGCGCAGCGCTACGACATGGTGCTCAGCGACTGGCGCATGCCGGACATGGATGGCCTGGCGCTGACGCGCTGGCTGCGCGCCCAGGCGCATCTGGCGCAGCCGCGCCTCGTGATCATGACGGCCTCCGCCTTCGAGGAAGAAAAGCAGGAAGCGCTGGCGGCGGGCGCCGACGGCTTCCTGCGCAAGCCGATCGAACAGGAGCACTTGTTCGCCATGCTGGAGCAGCAGCTGGGCCTGCGCTTCCAGCGCGCCGAGGCGCAAGCACCCTCCGCGCCAGGGGCGCCCGGCGCCGCCCTTGACCTGGCGCAGGCGATGGGCCGCCTGGGCGCGGCCGAGCGGCAGGCGCTGCTCGAATCGGTGCAGGCGCTCGATTTGCGTCGCAGCGCCATCGTGCTGGCCGGCGTGGCCACCCGCTGGCCGCAGCTGGCCGCGCATCTGGCCGCCATGCTGGAACAGCACCAGTACCAGCCGCTGTGCGCCCTGCTGGCGCAGCTGGCCGGCGAGCCGCAAGGCACGGACGCATGAGCGTGCACGCGCACCGGGGGGCGCGCCTGGACCGCGTCTCCGTCGTGCTGGCCCTCAGCGTGGGCCTGACCCTTGCCGTCACCGCGCTGCTGCTGGTGTTTGCCGTGCTGTTTTACCAGTCCGAACGCGACCAGCGCTGGCAGCAGCTGCACCGCAGCCTGTCCCTCAGCGCGGACCAGCTGGCCGTGGCCATCGAGCTGCCCCTGTGGAACCTCGATGAACGGCAGATGCTGGCCATAATGCGCAGCACCCTGGGCAACGGCGAACTGGTGGCCAGCACCCTGGCGCCGGGCATCGGCAAGGAGGCGCTGGTCCTGCGCCGCACTGCGGCGGGCGGTTTCGAGACGCTGTCCGCGCCGCCCGGCGATGCCGGCCTGCTGGTGCAGCGGCGCGCGGTGACGATGGGCGGACAGGCCATCGGCAGCGTCGCCGTGTACGCCACGCCGGCCCTGCTGCATGCGCAGCTGCGCCAGCGCGCGCGCGACGACCGCGCGGCGGCGAGCTTCTACACCACGGCACTGGCGCAGGCGCCGGTAAGCGGCGTTCCGCGCGGCATGGAAGGCATGGCAGCCGCCGCGCAGGCGTTCATGAGCGAGGCTCAGGGGTCGTTTCGGCGCCATCTCGATGCGGTGATGGCGGGTGGGCTTTCTCCGGCGATGGAAGAGGCACTCGGCCTGCTGCGCGGCACGCGGGAGATCGATCTGCAGCAACCCTCGCTGTTTTACTATCCCGGTCTGCCGCAGCGGCGGTTCTATGATCCGGCGGAGTTTGGCTGGATGCAGGCCGTGCTGGATCTGCTGCCCGCGATGCAGGCAGAGCTTGCCGCGGTGGTGGCCGAGGAGGCGGCGGACACGTTCGCGCCCTATGTCACGGCTACGCAGGACCGGCCTGCGCCGAACAACCCTCTGCTGGGTGATCCGGCGTGGGGTGCGTTCTACTTCTGGAAGGATGGCGCTGCAGTTTCAGGCAATGCGGCCCGCTGCCCGGCGACGATGGCGGCGCTGGCGTTCGCGCCCATGCCGATGATTCCCGGCCGCGCGCCGAATGCCCTGTGGTCACGGCTGAAGCCCGGTACGCACATTGCGCCGCATACGGGCATGCTCAACACGCGCCTGATCTGCCACGTGCCCATCCGCACGGCGCCAGACTGCACGCTGCGCGTGGGCAGCGAGACGCGCAGCGTGCAGTCTGGCGCCGTGCGGATGGGCACGTGGCAGATCAGGCGCGTGT
>NZ_RFSK01000121.1 GCF_009923995.1 Janthinobacterium sp.
CCTCGACCTCCCCCCTCCCCGACAGCATATTGCTCCCTTCCCTGGCCGTATTGGGAGGGCAGATTTCCGTCAATCTGGGGGCGGCCATCGCGAAAAACCTGTTTCCCGTCATCGGTGTCGAGGGTATCACGGCGTACCGGGTGGGCTTCTCGGCCCTGATTCTGCTGGCCATCTTCCGCCCCTGGCGCTTCCGTCTGACGCGCAAGGACGTGCTGAACCTGCTCGTCTACGGTTCCGTGCTTGGGCTGATGAACTTGCTGATTTACCGCGCATTTGCGCTGATACCGATCGGCATTGCCGTGGCCATCGAGGTGACGGGGCCGCTGGCCGTGGCCATGCTGTCGTCGCGGCGGCCGCGCGACCTGTTCGCCGTGGCCTGTGCCGCGTTCGGCCTGTATTTGCTGCTGCCGCTGCAGGGCAGCCCGGGCAGCCTGAACCCCGTCGGCGTGGCGTACGCGCTGGGGGCGGCCCTGTGCTGGGCGCTGTACATCATCTTCGGCAAGCGCGCCTCGACCTTGCAGGGCGGCCAGGCCGTCGCCTGGGGCATGACGGTGGCGGCCATGGTGACGGTGCCCATCGGCGTCGCCTATTCCGGCACGGCCCTGCTGGCGCCGTCCATTGCGCTGCTGGGCCTGGCCATCGCCATGCTCTCCAGCGCCCTGCCGTATTCGCTGGAAATCTTTGCCCTGCGCCGCCTGCCGCAAGGCGTGTTCGGCATGTTCAGCAGCGCGGCGCCGGCCGTCAGCGCGCTGGCCGCCATGGCCGTGCTGGGCGAGCTGCTGAGCCTGACGCAGTGGCTGGCCATCGGCTGCATCGTGTTTGCCTCCGCCATGGCGGCGCTGGGCGCGCAAGGCGGCAAGCGCTAGCGGCGCCTGGCAGTGCAGGTCCCAGGCCTCCAGCCTCATGGCACAAGCCTCCGGCCCCATGGCGCAGGCATGCGCACGCTCAAGGTGCCCCCAAGCAGTTTTCGGCAGCGCCGCGCGCGCCGGCCGGCAGGTTTTGATGCCTGGCTGTAAAATGCCCCCTTCCTTGCCCCGTATGGCATGTTCCCTTGCATGCCTGTCTCGCCGATGACCTTACCCTTGTCCTTCCCGTTCCCCCATCGCCTGGCACACGCCTGCGCGCTTGCCACGGCAGCGCTGCTGGCCCACGCCGGCGCCAGCCAGGCAGCACCTGCGCCCGCCGCCCCCGCCGCCCTCAAGGGCGATGCCGTGGCGGGCAAGGCGGCATTTCGCAAATGCGCCTCCTGCCACCAGGTCGGACCTTCCGCGCGCGGCGGCTTCGGCCCCAAGCTGACGGGCGTGATCGGCCGCAAGGCGGGCGCCACCACGGATTACAAGTACTCGGCGGCCATGCAAAACGCCAATCTCGTGTGGACCGAACCCACGCTGGCCGCCTTCCTGAAGGCGCCCAGCGATGTCGTTCCCGGCAACAAGATGCGCTTCTGGGGCATCGGCAATGCGCAGCAAGTGGCGGACCTGCTCGCCTATCTGCGCACGCAGTAAGCCCGCAGCAACGCACCCACGCGGTCACGCCCCTCGCCCCTTGCCCCTCGCCTCTATTCACGGCGGGCGCAAGCGTCAAGGCCAGCCCCTGACGCCGCGTGTCATGGCCACGTCACGCAATGGCGTTATCATGATGCCATTGCCATGATGCCATTATCATGATGACGGCCCCGCTCAGGAGCGGCTGGCCGCAAGCTGACACAACCCTGGACAATCACATGCACGCTTTTTCTTCCCCTGCCGCCACTTCCGTGGCCTCCCGCCTTGCCGGCTATCGCTGGCTCCTGGCTTGCCTGCTGTGCCTGCTGTTCCTGCCATTGACGCTGCCATGGCTGGCGCCCATGGCCGGCATCGCCATACCGGCGTGGCTGGCCCCGGCGACGGCCGGCATTACCCTGGCATGCCTGTTCGCCATGCTGGCCATCGCCTGGCGTGCCGGGGCGCTGCGGGGCCGCTTCGTGCTGGCCTTTGCCGCCGCCCTGCTGCTCCTGCCCGCCGCCCGCCATTTCCAGCTCATCTGATTCGCGGCAACTCAATCCCGATCCGCCAGGGCAGCGAGCACGCCCTTGCGCTTCTTGTGCGCCGCCTCGTACGCGCGCAGCCGCCGCCGCTGGGCGGCAGACAGGCCCGCGAGCTTGCCGCGGATCTGCGCCACCGTCAGGTGCTGGTAGCCGTCGATGGGCAGCGGCAGTCCTGCGGCCTGGCCCGCCTTGCGGGGCCGGCCCGCCGCCCGCGCGTCCGCCGTTTCGCCCGCCTCGGCCCTTTGCTTGTTTACGATGCGGGCCGCCACTTCTTCCTCGCGCCCCGGGTAGCGTCCTTCCTGTCTGAACTCCTGCTCCAGCTTCCTGAATTCGCGTTCGCGCTTGGGCTTGGCACCGACGGGCATGCGCCTTCCCCTAAGGCTTGGCGGGCAGCTTGCGCACGCACAGGTAGATGGAATACAGGGCAGCCAGGCCCACCAGGATATACACGCTGCGCGACGCCGTACTCATGACGCCCAGGATGCGCGCCACCACGTCGATATCGAACAGCCCCACCAGGCCCCAGTTCAAGCCGCCCACGATCAGCAGCACCATCGCTATCCAGTCCAGCGCATTGAGGCGCATGGCCGCCAGCTCCGCGCGCACGCTTCCTTCCGTTCCCGATTGTATATTTGCCATCTCTGCCTCCCTCGTCATTCATCCGTCTCCGGTCGCCTGCGCCGCCGGCAACGGTGCTGGCGGCGGCGCAGGACTGGAGTGTAGGCGCGACGGGCGAAATGGCTAGTCGGACGATCCCGCCGTGATGGGTAGGAAAATTCCTGATTGGGAACCGTCATGCGCGCCGACACGGGCGTGGGGGCGTGGCCGGCGCTGTTGCTGAATAAGCAGCAAGAAATTCCAATATGGAAATATTTATAGATTACTTAGTACCGCGCTGCTACACTCATTTCACCCCAGCAACTTCAGGGGCACGCTGCCGCGCCATGCCGCCTGCATGGGCTGTACCACCACGGGATCAAGCTGAGGGGACATGAATATTTCAAACATACGCATCGGTGTGCGCCTGACCACCGGCTTTCTGCTCGCGTCGCTGCTGCTGGCCGTGGTGGTGGCCATCAGCACCTGGCAGCTGGCCACGGTGAGCGGCGAAATCGACAGCAGCGTCAACCAGCGCTATGCGCGCATCGAGCAGCTGCACGCCCAGCGCGCGCAGGCGCAGGCCGGCCAGCCGGCCGACCTGTCCCGCATCGATGGGCAGATCGCGGCGCAATCGGCGCAGATGCGCGCGGCCGCCGGTGCGGCGATACGACGGGCACACGATACGAGCGTGCTGATCATTGCACTGGGCGTCGTCGGCGGCGTGCTGAGCCTGGCGACGGCATGGTTCATCAGCAGCGGCATCGTGCGGCCCCTGCGACACGCCGTGAAGGTGGCGCGCAAGGTGGCCGGCGGCGACCTGAGCGGCAATATCCGCGTCGAGTCCGCCGATGAAGTGGGCCAGCTGCTGCAGGCGCTGAAGGAAATGAATGCCAGCCTGATCACCATCGTGGGCGAGGTGCGGGGCGGCACGCAGGACATCGCGGGCGCTTCGCAGGACATTGCCGCCGGCAACCTGGACTTGTCGCAGCGCACGCAGGCGCAAGCCAGTTCGCTGGTGCAGACGGCCGCCTCGATGGTGGCGCTGACGGGCACCGTCAAGCAGAATGCCGATAACGCGCGGCAAGCCAACCAGCTGGCGCAATCGGCCGCCGCAGTGGCCGGCAAGGGAGGCACGGTGGTGGCGCAAGTGGTCGACACCATGAGCTCGATCAATGCATCCTCGAAAAAGATCGTCGATATCATCGGCGTCATCGATGCCATCGCCTTCCAGACGAACATCCTGGCCCTGAACGCGGCCGTGGAGGCGGCGCGCGCGGGCGAACAGGGACGGGGCTTTGCCGTCGTGGCCGCCGAAGTGCGGACCCTGGCGCAGCGTTCGGCCGGCGCGGCCAAGGAAATCAAGCAGCTGATCGGCGACTCCGTCGACAGCGTCGACGCGGGGGCGCGGCTCGTCGATACGGCGGGCGCCACCATGCGCGAAATCGTCGCCAGCGTGCACCGCGTCACGGACATCATGGGGGAAATCAGCATGGCCAGCGGCGAGCAACTGTCCGGCATCGAGCAGGTCAACGCGGCCATCGTACAGATGGAACAGGTGACGCAACACAACGCGGCGCTGGTGGAGCAGGCGTCGATGGCGGCGGCCGGCATGCAGCAGCGCGCCGCAGAACTGTCGGGCACGGTGGGCATCTTCCGGCTGGGCAACGAAGCGGGCCCCGCAGCGCTCCAGGCGACGGCGCCCCTGCGCGCGGCGGCGGGCATCAGCCTTGCCGCCGCGCACGGCAAGGCCGTCCCCGCGCCCGCCCTGGGCCGGACGCGCCCTCCTGCCGTCAGATCACGGCGCAAGGCCTGAGTTCCCCACGCCGCCGGCAGCCGCAAGGCGCCGGCCGTGCCTGCGGCTCATGCGTGCCTGCGGCTCATAACTGTTTGTACATGATGGTGGTGGCATCGAGCCGGTCGCCGGCCGGTGCCAGCGCATAGGCGGGAATGCTGCCCGCCACCGCATAGCCCAGCGACAGGTACAGGGGCTCCGCGTGGTCGCTGCTGCGCGTATCGAGCGTCAGCAGGCGGCGCGGCAGGCGGCGCGCCTCGGCCTCGACGGCCTGCATCAGCAGGCGGGCGATGCCGCGCCGGCGCAGCGCGGGGGCAACCAGCAGCTTGCGCACTTCGGCCCGGTGCGCCTGGTTGGGATTGGTGTCCCAGTCCAGCTGCACGGCGCCCGCCACCCGCCCGTCCACTTCGGCCACCAGCAGCAGGCGCACGCCGCGCGCGACGGCCGGCAAGACGTTGTCCGTCCAGAATGCCTGGCTGGCCGCCACGCCGAAAGGCAGGATGAAGCCGATACTGGCGCCGTCGTGCACGCACGCCTGCAGCAAGGCGCCCAGTTCCGGCAGGCGCCCGGCGATATCGGCAGGCGTGAACAGTCGTAGTGATGGGAGCATGGCGGCCTCAGACGATGAACAGGAAATAGCGGGCGCCGCTGTCGGGCGGCGTGACAAAGGCGCTGGCGCCGTGCAGCTGGTAGCGCAGGCAGTCGCCGGGCAGCAAGTCGTGCGCTTGACCATCGACCGTCACGCGCAGCTTGCCTTCTTGCAGCAGCAGATGGTGTTCCATGCCGGGCCGGGGCGAGGCCGCATAGGCTATGCGCACGCCCGCGGCCAGTTCGCATTCGAGCGCTTCGCCCGCCAAGGCGCGCGACGGCGGCGAGACGGCGCGGCGGATGAAGCCGGTATCCGGGTCCGTCCACACGCTTTGCTGGGCCCGCCGCAGCAGGGGCGGAAAATCGTCTTCCACCATGCGCAGCAGGCGCGACATGGCCAGGCCATAGGCGGCGCACAGCTTGCCCAGCACGTGGGTGGTAGGGCTGACCTCGCCATTTTCCAGGCGCGACAGGGTGGCACGGCTGACCTCGCTCGCCTTCGCCAGCTGGTCCAGCGACCAGCCCCGTTCCACGCGCAGCTGCTTCAGGCGCGCCGCCAGG
>NZ_RFSK01000122.1 GCF_009923995.1 Janthinobacterium sp.
CCTGCTGGCCACGGCCGCCACGGGCCTCGCCCTGGCCTTGCTCGCCTGGCTGGCCCTGGCGCTGGCAGGCGGGGCAGACCAGCCGCTGGCGCAGATGGGCGTATTCTTCAGCAAGGCGGCCCTGCTGACGTTCGGCGGCGCGTATGCCGTGCTGCCCTACCTGGTGCAGGGCGCCGTCGACCAGTACCACTGGCTCACGGGCGCGCAGATGATGGATGGCCTGGCCCTGGGCGAGACGACGCCCGGCCCCCTGATCATGATCGTCGCCTTCATCGGCTTTGTCGGCGGCTGGAGCCAGGCCGTGCTGGGCAGCAACCTGTGGCTGGCGGGCGTGTGCGGCGCCCTGGTGACGGCGTGGTTCACCTTCCTGCCCTCGTTCATCCTCATCCTGGCCGGTGCCCCGCTGGTGGAAGCGACGCGGGGCAATTTGCGCCTGAGCGGCCCCCTGAACGCCATTTCGGCCGCCGTCGTGGGCGTCATCGCCAGCCTGGCCGTGTTCTTTGGCCGCCACGTCTTCTGGCAAGCAAACCCGCTGCCGCACTGGGACTGGCTGGCCATGGCCATCGCGCTGGCGGCCGGCGTGGCGCTGATCCGGTATCAAATGGGCACCATCAAATTGCTGCTCGCCTGTGCCATCTTCGGCCTCGTGCTATCGTATCTGCCTTGAACGACCTAACGTAACTAGTAACTGGCAACTGGCATCACCTTTATGGCTGACAAGATCATCTACCTCGCCGAGGCCCGCAATGGGGCTCCGGCGATACCCGACCGGCTGGAAAACCCCAGCGGCAACGTCGCCGACCGCCTGGGCCGGCCCCTGCACGACCTGCGCATCTCGATTACCGACCGCTGCAATTTCCGTTGCGTGTATTGCATGCCGAAAGACGTGTTCGACAAGAACCACGTCTACCTGCCGCACACGGATCTGCTGTCGTTCGAGGAAATCACGCGCGTGGCGCGCCTGTTCGTCGAGCACGGCGTGGAAAAGATCCGCCTGACGGGCGGCGAACCGTTGCTGCGCAAAAATATCGAAAAGCTCATCGCCATGCTGGCCGCCCTGCGCACGCCGTCGGGCCAGCCGCTGGACCTGACCCTGACGACCAACGGTTCCTTGCTCGCGAGAAAAGCGCAGGCGCTCAAGGAGGCGGGCCTGAACCGGGTCACCGTATCGCTCGATTCGCTCGACGACGCCACCTTCAAGCGCATGAACGACGTGGATTTTTCCGTGGCCGACGTGCTGCACGGCATCGACGCGGCGCATGCGGCGGGCCTGGGCCCCATCAAGATCAACATGGTCGTCAAGGCCGGCATGAACGAGCAGGAAATCGTGCCCATGGCGCGCCACTTCAAGGACACGCCCTACATCCTGCGCTACATCGAATACATGGACGTGGGCGCTTCGAACGGCTGGAACTTGCAGGAAGTCATCCCTTCGGCCGACGTCGTGCGGCGCATCGCCGCCCACATGCCCCTGCTGCCCATCGACCCGAACTATGTGGGCGAGACGGCGGCGCGCTGGCGCTACGCGGATGGCCAGGGCGAAATCGGCCTCATTTCCAGCGTCACGCAAGCGTTCTGCGGCGACTGCAGCCGTGCCCGCCTATCGACGGAAGGCAAGCTGTACACCTGTTTGTTCGCCACCAGCGGCCACGACCTGCGCAGCCTGCTGCGCGGCGGCAATAGCGACCTGGAAATTTCCACCGTGGTGGCGCAGCTGTGGCGCGGCCGCAGCGACCGCTATTCGGCATTGCGCACCAGCCAGACGGACTTGACGGGCGGCACGCTTGAGCGCGGTAAAAAGAAAGTGGAAATGTCGTACATCGGCGGCTGAATCGGGCACGGCGCCCGCCCGCCGCTGCTACCATGGCGCATGCACCATTATTTCTACCTGACATGATCAATCCACAAGACATTACCGGCCTCGTCCTGGCCGGCGGCCTCGGCACGCGCATGGGCCACGGCGACAAGGGCATGCTGCCCCTGCACGGCCAGCCCCTGGTGCGCCACGTGCTGCAGCGCCTGGCGCCGCAAGTGGGCCAGCTGGCCATCAGCGCGAATGCCCATGCGCCCGCCTACGCCCGCTTCGGCCTGCCCGTGTGGCAAGACGTGCTGCCCGGCCAGCTTGGCCCCCTGGCCGGCCTGCACAGCGGCATGCGGCACGCCGGCACACCCTACCTGCTGACGGTGCCCTGCGATTCGCCATTGCTGCCGCCCGACTTGGCGGCGCGCCTGGCGGCCGGCCTCGTCGAACAGAATGCCGACCTGGCCATCGCCGTCACCGAGGAACTCGACCCGGCGACGGGCTTGGCCGTGCGCCGTCCCCATCCCGTCTTTTGCCTCGTAAAAACCGCCGCCCTGCCTCAGCTGGACGCCTACCTGGCCGCCGGCGAACGCCGCATGCGCACCTGGCACGGTCCCCTGAAGCTGGCCGAAGTGCTGTTCCAGGACAGTGCCCCCTTCGGCAACATCAATACGCCGGACGACCTGGCCGCCCTGCAGGCGCAGGGCCTGTCCGTGCCGCTGGCGCAAGCCATCCTGGCCGATGCCGTCGCGCCCGTGGCCGACGTGGAAGACCTGGCGCTGCCGCAGGCGCTCGAGCGCATTTTGGCGGCCGACATCATCTCGCCCATCAGCGTGCCCGCGCACGACAATTCCGCCATGGACGGCTATGCGCTGCACGGCGCCGACCTGGGCGGCGACACGCCCGTGACCCTGGCCGTGGTCGACACCATCCTCGCCGGACGCCCCGGCACCGTCCCGATAGAACGGGGGCAATGCGCGCGCATCATGACGGGCGCCGTCATGCCGGCTGGCTGCGACAGCGTGGTGCCGCAGGAACTGCTGCTGCACGCCAGCGACACCGGCATCACCGTGGCGCCGGACTGCATCCGCCCCGGCGACAACCGCCGTTTCAAGGGCGAGGACTTGATGCAGGGCCAGCCCGCCCTGCTGCAAGGCAAGCGCCTGGGCCCGGCCGAACTGGGCTTGCTGGCCTCGCTGGGCATCGCCACCGTACCCGTGCGGCGCCGCCTGCGCGTGGCCTTCTTTTCCACCGGCGACGAATTGCGCTCGATCGGCGAGCCGCTGGCCGCGGGCTGCATCTACGACAGCAACCGCTACACCCTGCTGGGCATGCTGACCCGCCTCGGCTGCGAGGTGCTGGACATGGGCATCGTCAAGGACAATCCGACGGCGCTGGAAGCGGCCCTGCGCGGCGCCTGCGCGCAAGCCGACGTCATCATCACTTCGGGCGGCGTGTCCAGCGGCGCGGCCGATTTTACGCGCGACATCCTGGCGCGCCTCGGTGACGTTGCTTTCTGGCAAATCAACATGCGCCCGGGCCGCCCCATGGCATTCGGCAACATTTCCAGCGAGGGGCATTCGGCCCTGCTGCTGGGTTTGCCCGGCAACCCCGTGGCCGTGATGGCGACGTTTTATTTCCTCGCCCGCCCCACCCTGCTGCGCCTGATGGGCGCCGATGTGGACACGTCCGCCCTGCCGCTGCTGCAGGTGGCGGCGCAGGCGGCCATCCGCAAGAAGCGGGGCCGCACGGAATACCAGCGCGGCATCGTCGAGCGGGGCGCGGACGAACGCCAGCACGTGCGCGTGACGGGCGCGCAAGGCTCGGGCATCCTGCGTTCGATGACACAGGCGAACTGCATGATCGTGCTGCACGAAGCGCAAGGCCACGTGGCCGCCGGCGACCTCGTCGACGTCGTGCTGTTCCACGGCCTGACGTGATGCGCCAGCCGCTGCTGGCGTTGGTCTTGCTTGCCAGCATAACGGCACATGCCGCCGACGTCACCCGCCATGGCTATACGCTGCGCTACGATGATCGCATCGAGGCGGCCGGTGGCGACCTGCAGGGCGCCACCGTGGGCCGCATCCGCATCACCCGCGCCGGCGACGAGACGCTGGTGTGGCAGGAAAACACGCCCTTGCAGCCCGGCTGCGGCGCCGTTCCCGCCCTCACCGTCCTCAATGACAGTTTCGTGGCCCTGTGCGGCCACCTGGGCGGGCGCCACTACACGCAAAGGATCATCCTGCTGGAAGGCAACACTCCAGGCATGGCCAGCGTCGACCAGTACGACGCTCCCAGTCCCGTGCGCGTGGAAGGCGATGGCGCGCTGGCCATCGACGTCGTGCGGCGCGACCTGTTTCCCGGCGAGCTCACGGGTCCCCATTACTTTCCAACCGTCTATCGCCTGCACCGCGATGCCGTCACCTTCGGCTTTGTGCCCAGCTTTGACGCCGCCAGCGCCGGGCGCTACTGGCAGCACTACCACGCCACGCGCCAGGCGGCGCCAGCGGCAGCCGTGCTGCCGGAGCTGCTGGCCTCCCTGCTGGCTGCCCAGTCCGGCAAGCAGCCCATCTGCGGTGAACTGGATGCCATCGCCAGCGAACTGCAGGGCGGCGTCGCGCCACAGGGACCCGGCGCCCGCGCCCTGATGCTGGACTGGCTGCGCAAGCTGCCGGCGGCCGGCTATCCCCCGTTCGACGGGCAAGCCTGCCCGGGCCGCTTCTAGCACCGCAAGCCGGCGCCGCCGCTCGGCGCCGCCCCCTCCTTCCCCGTATTTCCTGACGCCCTGCGCCGCGCGTCTGCGCCATCGCGCGCCCGTCAGCCCAGCCTTGCATGTTCAAAAACAAGATAAAAATGATAATTATTTCCCGATAGAAAATATAAATAAACACAACACTAATTGTAATTATTTTATTTATTTGTTGATATTGAAGTTTCTTCGGTGATAACATCGGAACTCAACCAAAGAGTTCAATTTTGATATGATTTCCTCGAAGAAACTGGCAGCGCAACATACTCCCTGGATCGCGGGCGCCTGCATGCTGGGCGCAGCAGTCATATTCGGCATGTTGTCCCTGGCGCCACTGCCCGCCCACGCCAAGTCCGCCGCACGCGCCGATGTGCTGGACAATTGCAACTGGAACCGCCCCGGCATCGACCCGTTCATGGGCGACGTGGTGGCGGCCGTCGACCGCTACACGGACATCGCGCCGCCGGTGCGCGAACAGCTGAAGGAGCGCATGCGCGCGCGCCAGTACGATGAAATCGTCGTGATCAGCCGCGACGCCATCCGCGGCAAGGGTAATTACAATGCGCGCATCAGCGACATGCATTTCGGACCGGGAAGGGTGTGCCGCAATGTGACGCGCTCGGGCTGGAGCGATCAGATGCAGGAAAGGGGACTCGTATATTGCGTGCAGGGGCAGTGCATCCTCGTACCGATGGCCGTGCCGGCCGGGATGGCGAAGGCGGAAGCGATGCCCAGCGCCAGCGCGGCCCCGTACGCCAGCGCCAGGCTGGCC
>NZ_RFSK01000123.1 GCF_009923995.1 Janthinobacterium sp.
TGGTTGAACTGGCCGCGGAAGTCGCCGCCGATGGCCGCCTGGCAATACAGCACAGCCGCCTGCGCCGGGTCGGACGCCATTTCCCAGCCTTCTTCATGGAAACGACCGAGGATATTGAGGGACTTGGCGTGCCCCAGGCCGGCGGCCTGGCGGTACAGGGCCAGTGCGGCGGGCCGGTCGGCGGTTACGCCCTTGCCGCTCATCAGCAGATTGGCCAGGTTGTACATGCCCCAATCCAGCCCGCCGATGGCCGCCTGGCGGTACCAGTACGCGGCCAGCTGGGCGTCCGCCGCCACGCCCCAGCCGTTTTCCAGGCAGCGGCCCAGCATGTTGACGGCTTCCACATCGTCGCGCGCGGCCGCCTGGCGGAACCAGTGCACGGCGTGCGCGGGGTCGGGCGGCACGCCCTGCCCCACCAGCAAACGCTGCGCCAGGATGGCCTGGGCGCGCGGCACGCCCTGGCGGGCGGCGGCCTGCAGCCACGCCAGCGCCTGCCCGCCGTCGCCACTGGCCAGCATGGCGGACCAGCCGGCCGCCGGCAACTGGCGCAGCGCCTCGACGCTGGCCGGCATCAGAAGCTCAGGTCCGCGCTCAGGCTGACGCTGCGGCTGGCGCCGGGCACGCCGTACAGCTGGAAGCCGTCCAGCGAAGAACCGATGCGCGCCCAGTAAAACTTGTTGGCCAGGTTTTGCACGTTGAGGTTCAGCGCCAGGCGCGGGTTGACGCGGTAGCGCGCAGCCAGGCTTTGCACCCAGTACGCCGGCGCCTTTTCCGTGTCGAAGACATAGGTGGGCGCCTTGCCCGCAGGGCCGGACACGGTGCTGCTGTTATTGTTCAAGCCGCCCACATAGGCATTGTCCGAATAGCGGCGCTCGCCCACGTACTGCGCGCCATAGCTGAGCACCAGGCCCGCCATGGGCGTGTATGAGGTCCACAGGTTGAAGGTCCAGTCCGGCACATTCTTCGCTTCGCTGCCGCTGTTGGCGCCCTTGGTCTGCCTGCTCATCAGGCGCGACATGCCGCCATACACGGACCATTGCTCCGTGACATTGCCCTGCACGCCCAGTTCCGCGCCCTTGACCCGCTTGGCCGGCAAGGCGCGCACGGGCGACACTTCATCGTCGCCGTACTCCCAGGAATCGCTCACTTCCGTACGGAAAATGGCGCCCGTCAGGGCCAGGCGGTGGCGCAGCACATCCCACTTGCCGCCCAGTTCCATGGTCTTCGAGGTGGCCGGCGCATACGCGGACGCCGCCGCCGAGCCGTAGATGGCGTTGTTCGTCGAGGCGCCCAGGGCCGACGGCTGGGCCGCCTGCGCGTACGCCAGGTACAGGCTGGCCTCGTCGACGGGCTTGTACAGGGCGGCGATGCGCCCGCTGGTGGCGCCGTCGCTGCTGCGCGAGGTATTCACGCCCTTCAGCGACGTGTCCGCCTTCCAGTGGTCGTAGCGCAGGGACGCCACCATGCGCCACTGCTCAGTCAAACGGATGGCGTCCGTCACGTACAGGCCCGCATTGCTGATCACCGACTCCAGGCCGCCATTGCCCTTGACGGTGGGAACGCTGCCCTGCACCACTTGCGGATGGGCCATGTCGAACCACAGGGTGCCCGCAGGGGCATTCACCGTACGCTGGTAGTCGCCATAGGTTTCGCGGTACAGGTCCAGGCCCGTCACCACTTCGTGCCGCACGGGTCCCGTCTGGAAGGCAACGCTGACATCCGTCTGGTTCGCCAGAATCCTGTAGCGCTTCGAGGTGCCGAAATCGCTGCCGCGCAGCACGCCATACGCGTCCGTCCTGTTGCTGAAGTCCGTGTACGCGGCGATGCCATTGATTTTCGTCAAACCACCCACGCCCGTATAGCCCAGCGACGTGCCCAGGGTGGCGCCCGTTGCGCTTGCCGCGTTGAAGCGGGCCGGCGACATCACGGACAGGTTGTCCGTCAGCGCCCAGCGCGTCTGGTTGCGGATCTTGACGTCCGGGGCAAAATCGTGCTCGACCTTGATGGTGGCCGCATCCGAGGTGGTGCGCTGGGTGTAGCTGTCGGCGCCGAACCAGGCGCTGTGCGGCACGTTGGCCATGGGCTGGCCGCCCGTACCCCGCTGGATCGGCAAGCCGCCGTCGGGCACGTTGTCATCTTCCTGGTGGAACAGGTCGACCCACACGCGCGTGGCGCCGTCCAGGCCCGTGCCCACCGACAGGGCCAGGCCCTGGCGGTCGTTGTTCGTCACGTCGCGTCCCGCCACGTCGTTCTTTTGCTTCATGACATTCAGGCGCAGGGCGCTGCCCGTGTCCAGCTGCCGGTTCACGTCGGCCGTCACGCGGCGGTAGGCCGCGCTGCCCACGCCGAAGGACGCCGTATTCGCGTTGCCCAGTTTGGCTTCCTTGCTGACCAGGTTGACGGTGCCGCCCACGGCCGAGGTGCCCGATTCGATGGAGCCGGTGCCTTTGAACACTTCCACCTGGTCCAGGTTGAAGGTGTCGTTGCGGCTGGACATGCCGGCGTCGCGCATGCCGTCCACCGTCAGGCTTTGCTCGGAGGAAAAGCCGCGGATGGTAAACAAGTCGCCCCAGCCCAGGTTGCCCTCGCCCGAGGTAAACGTGATGCCGGGCACGTTCTTCAGGATGTCCTGCAGGTTTTGCGCATTCTGCTCCGTCAGTACTTCGCGCGGCACGATGGTGATGCTTTGCGGCGTGTCGCGCAGGGGCTGGGCGAACTTGGCCGAGCTCAGGTGTTCCGGCTTGTAGGCGGGCGCTTCGCGCTCGGCCTTGACGACCACCTCGTTCAATTGCTGCGGCTGCGTCGTGGCCGAAGTGGCCGCATCGGCCGCATCGGCGGCCAGGGCCGTGCCCGTGGCGCCCAGCGACGTCAAGGCCAGGCCGACGGTGGCCGACAGTTTGCCGTACTGGGCGAACAGCGATTCGATGGTTTCGGCCGTGTTGTTGCTGCGGCTGCGTTGATTACCCTGATGCATGTGACTTCCCTCTGTAGATTGTAATGATTCTCACTACAGGTACTATAATGGCCGGCTGGCAGGGCCAGAACAGGCCCGCGGACGGGAATGTAATGAAATGTGTTGGCGCCACGGGGCCGTCACATGCCATTACAAAAATCAGCACACTCTTCACCATAGACAGCGGAAACATGGCAACAGGCACGAAACGGGCGGACCAGGTATTGATCGTCGACGACGACGGGGAAATCCGGCAATTGCTGTCGGTCTATCTGGACAACGCGGGCTACCAGGCGCACGCGGCGTCCGGTGGCGATGAAATGTGGCAAGTGCTGGCCAGCACGCCCATCGACATGATCATCCTCGACCTGATGCTGCCCGGCGACGACGGCCTGGAACTGTGCCGCCAGCTGCGCGCGCGGCGCAACATTCCCGTCATCATGCTGACGGCGCGCGGCACCCTGGTCGACCGCATCGTGGGCCTGGAAGTGGGCGCCGACGATTACCTGCCGAAGCCCTTCGATCCCCGCGAATTGCTGGCGCGCATCAAGGTCATCATCCGCCGCGCCCGCAGCTTTCCGGAGAAACACGAAGCGGACCGCATCGGCACCGTGCGTTTCGACGGCTGGCAACTGGACACGCGGGCGCGCCAGATGCGCTCGCCCCAGGGCGTGACCTTGTCGCTGGGCAGCTCCGACTACCTCGTGCTGCGGGCCTTGCTCGACCATCCGAAACGCACCCTGAGCCGCGACTTCCTGCTGGCCGCCGTGTATGGCAAGGAAAGCCTGCCCTTCGACCGATCCATCGACGTGTGCGTCAGCCGCCTGCGCCAGCAGCTGGGCGACAATCCCCGCCTGCCGGCCCTCATCAAGACCATCCGCAACGGCGGCTACATGCTCAACGCCGACGTGGCGTACGAGGAATGACGGGCCTGGGCACCGCGCTGCAACGGCTGTGGCCGCGCAGCCTGTCGGGCCGCCTGGCCCTCGTGCTGGTGCTCGGCATGCTGGCGGCGCAGGCCCTGACGGGCACCATCTGGTATGACATGCGCTACGGCAAGGCGATGGAAATTCCCACGCGCCTGGCCGCCACCCGCCTGGCCGACGCCGTGCGCATGCTCGACGCCGTGCCGCCCGCCAGCCGCCCCGCCATGCTGGCCGCCATCAGCAGCGCGGATTTTGCCGTGCGGGCCGTCGACGGCCCCGCCGCGACGCCGCCGCCCCTGGACCGCAACGACGTCTTCAGCAGCGAACTGTTCCTCGACGTGCTGCGCCAGCGCCTGGGCGGCCAGGCCGACGAGCTGGCCCATCATGGCGTGCGCGTGCTGGCCAGCGAACTGGCGCACGCGGCGCCGCGCCAGGGCAACTGGCTGACCCTGCTGCGCGATCCCTTCCCCACGGGCCACTTCATCGTCCAGCTGCGCCTGCACGACGGCGCCTGGCTGCAGGCCGAGGCGCGCGAAGGCCAGGCGGGCATGAGCACGGCGCCGCGCGCGGCCGCCATCGATTATCTGCTGCGCATCTACGTGCTGCGCATCGCCGCCATCCTGCTGCTGGCCTGGCTGGCCGTGCGCCTCGTGATGCAGCCGCTGGGCAAGCTGGCCGCCGCCGCCGACAAGCTGGGCGAGAACATCTTCAGCCCGCCCTTGGACACGGACGGTCCCACGGAAGTGCGCAAGGCCTCGCAAGCCTTCAACGCCATGCAGCGCCGCCTGATCGACAATATCGCCGAGCGCACCCGCTTCCTGGCCGCCGTTTCGCACGACCTGCGCTCGCCCATCACGCGCATGAAGCTGCGCACGGAACTGCTGCCCGGCGAGGCCGAGCGCGTGAAATTTCGCCGCGACCTCGATGAAATGGATGCGCTGGTGGGCGCCACCCTGACCATGGTGCAGGACAGCGGCTTGCACGAACAGCGGCAGATGGTCGATATCGACAGCCTGCTGGCCAGCCTGCGCAGCGATTGCGCGGAAACGGGCGGCCAGGTGAGCATCACCGGCCAGGCGGCGCCCCTGCCCGCCCACCCCCGCAGCCTGAAGCGCTGCCTGCAAAACATCGTCGACAATGCCATCCGCTACGGCGG
>NZ_RFSK01000124.1 GCF_009923995.1 Janthinobacterium sp.
ATAAAACGTTTCCATTCGGCTGCTTGCATGAGGTGCTCCCGTCTGGCTGGTCCACTCAGTTAGACCTCGGCCGTACCGTGAGTTCCCCTACTTGTCGAGGACAGAGCCAAAAAAAACACAGCGGACCTGCGTCCGCTATGTTCAAACTGGAAAACGGCTCTTTACGCCGGCATGACGGGCTGGCGGCGGCGCAAGGCCAGGCCGACCAGCGCCAGGCCGCCCGTCAGCATCATCCACTCCGATGCTTCGGGAACGGCCGAGATCGAGGCGATGCTGGCGTAGGTGCTGCCGGCGATGCTGGCGGGCACGCCGCCATTGAGCGGCGTCAATTCGAACTGCAGCACGTTGCCATTCACATTGCCCAGGTAAGCCGTGCCCGAGGCGTCGAGCAGGCCCACGCCAAAGGTCGTGCCCGCATTGCCGGCCGTCGTCAGGAAGTCGCCGCCAAAGACGATGTTGAAGGCAAACTTGCCGCCCAGGGTCACGTTGTGGAACCAGTCGTTGTAGGCGCCGCTATTGCCGAAGGTCAAGGTGCCGGGCAAGCTGCCGCTGACGCTGCCTTCTTGCGATTCCAGTGCGCCGAATGCGCCCGAGAAGTTGCTCAGGGTAGCGCTGGCGCCCGGCGCGGGGCTGTTGCCGGCGATAAAGGCGAAGTCGAGGAAGCCGGCGCCGGAAAACGTGCTCGTGTCGATTTCCACGTGATAGCCCAGCGGGTCCGCCAGCGCCACGCTGGCGCTGCCGGCGAGCAAGGCGGCCAGCACGGCGCGGCGCAGGGTGAGATTGAGTTGCGTAGTCAACATGATGAAGTCCTTAGAAGTTGCCGGCAAAGATGCTGGCCGAGTAGTTGATCGTCACTTTCGACGGATTGGTGAAACTGACGGCGAACGAGGCCGTCGCGCCTGGCGCCAGGCTGGCCGCGTTCACCGTGACATACCCTGCGCCCGCATGCGTGCCGCTGGCGTTCGCCAGGGTGACGCCGGCCGGCAGGCCGTCGAAGACCACCTGGAAGGGGCCGTTCAGGGCGCTGCTGCCCGTGTTGGTGAAGGCAAACGTGCCCGTGTACTTCTGCGTCGTGCGGTTGAACGTCAGGCCCGAGCTGGCGACCGAGACGGCGGCCGTGATGTCGCGGTAGGCCGGCTGCAGGTCCAGGCTGATGACGACCGGGTCGTGGTCCGAGGCGCGGTACGGCGAGGCGGTGTACAGGTCCTGCGGCTTGGCCGAGTCGATGTTGTAGTCGATCACTTCCGGCTCGTCCGCATTCACATGCCACTCGGCCACGCCGGCCACTTGCGGGCTCAGCGAGGCGCTGGCCAGCGCATGGTCGAGATAGCCGCTCAGGCCGCCGAACACGTAGGAGTACGGCATGCCGGACGGCCGCACGAAGCGCTCCAGTTCATTGACGAAGCCGGCGCCCGTGATGACCTGGATCGGGTCTTCCGCGCCATACGAATTGAGGTCGCCGATGACCAGCACGTCCGCATCGCCGGCCGCCGCGGCCACCTGGGGCACGAAGCTGCCCACCAGGCGCTGCGCCTGCTGCACGCGGGTAGCGTTCCAGCAGCTCTGGCTGTCGTTGTTGTCCGCGTCCGCGCCCGCGCCGGACGGGCAGCTGCCCTTCGACTTCATGTGGTTGACGATCAGCGAGAATTTCTCGCCGTTCGCCGCCTTGAAGGTTTGCGCCATCGGCGGACGGTTGTTGATGGCATTCGCGTCCGACAGGGCGCCACCCACGAGGCCCAGCTTGGCCGGCTTGTAGATCATGGCCACGCGGATGGCGTCCGTGCCCGTGGCGGCCGGCTTCGGCACCACGGCGTAGGTGACGCCGCCGATGGCCGCGTTGAGCTGCTCGACCAGATAGGTGACGGCCGTTTCGCCATTGTTCTGGATTTCCATCAGGCCCACCACGTCCGCATCGATGGCTTTCAGCTCGGCCACGATCTTGTCGCGCTGGCGCACGAACTCGGCCAGGTTGTCGGCGCCGCGGCAATTGCTCTTGGTAGTCGACGAGCCTACGGTGCAGCCCTGCCCCGTCTGGCCAAAGACGTTGTTGCCATTCGTAAAGGTCGTGAAGAAATTGAGCACGTTGGCGCTGGCCACTTTCACGTTACCCGCAGGCAGTTCCGGCCGGTCCGTGCGCGGATTGTCGCGCGAGAACTGCGGCGCCTGCGTCGGCTGCAGCTTGTAGGCGGCGCCACCGCCGCCGATGGCGCCGAAGTCCACCACGCCCGTCAGGTCGGACACCGTGTCGCCGCTGCGCACGGTGCCATCCTGGCCCAGATACGGGATCGTTGTCGGCGTGACGAAGATGCCATCATCGAGCACGATCAGGTTGTTCGCATTGGCCGCGATCAAGGCTTGCGCCTCGGCGGAGCCGGCCGGATGGCGGTTGGTCGGCACTTCGCGCCGTCCCGCCGACAGGGTCAGTTCGCCGCGCGCGCCCAGGTAGGCGTTCTGCGACACGGTCAGGGGCTGCGTGAAGCGCACCAGCATGCCTTCCACGGCGCCCAGATTGTCATTCGGCAAGGTCACGTTCGTCGGCACGACGCTGTGGCCCGCGCTTTGCGTGAGGATGGCCGTCACGTCCTTCAATTCCGTGTAGGAATTTTTCGCGCCCGTGGGCGTGTACTCGAATACCGTGCCCGTCACACGCACCAGTTCGCCCGGCTGCACGCTGGTGGCCGTGCTGCCCGTGTAGACAAAGATGCCGTCCGACGTCGACGGGTCGCCATCGCCGGCCGCATCCTGGATGAAGAAGCCCGTGCCCACTTTCAGGGTCACCACGCCCTCCGTCGTCTGCACGGAATTGGCGTAGGGACTGGCGGCGCCGCTGCCCTGGATTTGCGGGATCGTGTGGCTGACGGCAGCCAGGCCCTGCACGGCGACATCGATCTTGCAGCTGGCGCTCTGCTGCTGGTCGTTGCTGAAATTGACGGTGACGGGGTAGTTGCCGGCAGGCACGCCAGCGGCCACGAGCAGGCTGACCGTCGCGCTCTCGCCGGCCACGCCGGCGGCGCTGAAATTGGCCAGGCTGATGCCGGCCACGGCAGGCGAACCCAGGTTGGCGGCATTGACTACGCCATCGACGTCAGAGGCGCGCAGCACGGCGCTGCCGCCATTGCCGGCCGCCAGGGCCAGGCTGGCGGGGCAGCTGGTGATGATCTGGTGCACGACGGGGCCGCCGCACACGTGGCGCTCGGAAGCCGTATTGCGCGGCGTCACGCTGCCGGCGGCGAAGTCGGCGCCGTTGTCGTCCGTGTCGCTGCAGCCGCCGTTGGCGCGCAGGATGGACAGGGTATTCGATGGCGCGGGCGCCACGCTGCCTTCGAAGCCATTGGCCGTGCCGAAGCCCACCAGGTCGATGACGGACGCGCCCGTGGGGCTGGCGCCCGTCTGCGCCGTCTTGCTATTGCTCAACAACACCTTGCCCGCCGTGCCCGACATGGCCAGGCTGCCGCTGGCGTCCGGCGTCGGCAGCGCTGCCGTGCCGCCCGTGCCCTTCGCTTGCTGGACCAGCAAATACTGGCCCGGTTGCAGATCGATAGCCGGCAAGGCCGTCACGGCCCAGGTGGTACCCGCGGCGGACGCGTATTGCACGCTCCAATTGCCCACGTTCACGGGACTGGCGCCGCGGTTGAACAGTTCGATGAAGTCGTTGGTATACAAGGCGCCCGTATTGCCGCCACCGCCATAGACCTGGCTGATGACGATGTCGGAAGCGGCCAGTGCCGGCACGGACAGGCTGGCCAGCAAGGTGGCCATGACGGTCAGGCGCAGGGGCGTGCGCAGGGGAGAAAGCGAGGTGTGCATGAGAATCCCGGTCGGTAAATAAATGGCGCCGGCCCGTCATGCCGGCCGGCGCGCCACAATTAACAAAAGTATTTCAAACTTGTTATTTGCATATTAAAGGTCCTGGATGACGACTTGATGACATTTGATTAAGCCGAATGGAGTAAAGCCCGTGCCGCGCCCTCATTCCGGGCATCTGGCAAGGCGTATTTTTCCAACAACAAGAAGTGACTCGGCGCACGCCAACAAGACGCCGACAGGAAAAATGTGATATATTTCAGGCAAATAAGTTTTGTTCCTGATAACAACAATCAGCGGACCGCAACGATACCGTCACAATGAGAGCAGGCCCCAGCCTCGCGTGCCTCGTGGAATGCACATCCGGCCATGCACCAGAAATCGCATTATCGGTAGCAAACATTAACCGCATCGCGAACGGACAGCGCAACAGCGCGGCGTTCCGCTACATTCTGAAGAGATACACCATGTTAAAACCACGCACTCCCTACTCTGTTCTCGGCACGGCCCTGGCGGCAGCCCTCTTCCTGACGGCAGGCATGGCGCAGGCACAGGCGACGGCGGCGCAGGCCGACAACAACAGCAAGCGCTGCGAAGCGGCGAATGCGGATGGCAGCGGCAAGGCGGGCGAATTCAATCCGGACAGTTCCAGCAGCGCCTGCAGCTTGGCGAACGGCTTCGTCAACTTTGGCGCGCGCAGCAATGACGGCGTCGGAGCGACGCCGGAATTCGGCACGGGCGAATCGGACCAGGTGCTGCGCGCACCGGCCTTCTCGGGCAACAACCACCGCCTGACCAACGCCCTGGGCCAGTCCGCCGATGCGGGCTACGGCAGCAGCCCCACCCTGCTGGCCAGCACCGGCGAACACCATTTCGGCAGCCGCGACTTTCTCTACGCACAGGAAGAGCCCGCGATCGAAGGCCGCGGCTACCAGGCTGGCCGCGCCCTGGCCAGCAATGACGTCTATGCGCCGCTGCTGACCTCATCGGGTGGCGACGTCC
>NZ_RFSK01000125.1 GCF_009923995.1 Janthinobacterium sp.
CGCGGATCAAGGCGCTTGCGGCCGACCTGCTGATCGCGCGTGAGATGGTCGGCGAGGAGCCGAAAGTATCGACGCCGCTCTTCCGCGCGTGGCTGGTCAAGACCGAAGCCGTCAGCGTGCCCGAGGACGTGAACATGCTGCCCGAGGCGTTCCAGCGCCGCAGGGTCACCGTCGAGGCCGACAAGGCTGCCATCAAAGCCGCCATCAAGGCTGGCGAGTCGGTGCCTGGCGCGTTCCTTGTCGAGTCCAGAGGCATCCGGTGGACGTGACGCCTGTAAGCGAACGCATGCGCAACTACCTTGAGGCGCATCAAGGGTCATCGGCCAGCGAGATTGCGGCGGCGCTCGGCGTGCCCGTTCAGTCAATCGGCCGCGCGCTGCGCGTTGACTGCGACAACGGACACATTGACTGCGACGTTGTGGCAGGCGTCTATCGGTACTGGATTCAGAGCCGGCCCGAGCGTCGAGGCACTAGCCGTGCCCTGTTCTGCGCCGTCGAGCTGGCGCTGAAAGGCGGGCGTGTCATGACGGCCAACGAACTCGCGAAGGCCATCGGCCGCAAGTCAAGCATCACCTATACGACGCTCATCAACATGGAGCGGCATGGCTTCGTGGTGTGCGAGTCGCACCTTCGGCCATTCCGTTACCGCTGGACGTTGCGCGATGGCCCGCAGGAGTGAACGCTGCGACGAGCCCGAGCGGGTCGAGTGCTGGTCATTCCGAGGCGCTACGTGGTGCCTTGCGTGTGACGGCCTCGGCCTCGCTCCGGGCTGGTCGGAGTGCAGCGAGTGCCAAGGCGCGGGCGCTGTCTGCTGCCCGGCTGAATCTGGACATTGCATAGAGCATTGATCAGAGCCTAAAGCATTGATCAGAGCTTAGCCCTTGTACGGCGCGTACTGCTTACCGTCAGTCGTGACCAGCGCCTGCATGCAGGACGAGCCGACGCGGTAGGGCTGGCCGAGGCTCAGATGAATCCACGTCGGCGGCCCGTGCCGGCCCTCGAGGATCACCTGGCCGTAGTGCAGCCCGCTTTCAGTCACGATCCAGCGCATGACATCCTCGAGGCGGGCGCCCGGACAGCTAAAGTCCGCAGCCTCGCCGCGCAGGTGCTGGCTACCTTTCGTGCCCTTTACGGCTGCGTTGACGGTCAGGCCACGGAAGCCGGAGTGAATCGACACCGGCCCGAACTTTGCCCGCACGGGCTCCAGCAACGTGGCACAGAGCGCAGTCAAGGCCGGGACGTAGCTCTCAGCCTCGAAAGCGTTGGCCTTCTGGTACTCGGTCAGGCTGGTGCGGGTCAGCTCGTAGAAGCTGAAGTGCGGGCTAAGGTCGGTCACCGCTTGCCGCCGTCATGCGCGGTCAGCATCTGCGCCAGCGCGAAAGCCAACGCCAGCGCGTCATCCCGCAGCTGTTCGGCCTCGGCCTTGGTGACCTTCTTTCCGCCGTCGCTGCGCGGGCCGACAGCCTTTGCCATGTCCGCGACCAGGTGCACGATAGCAGGCGCGAGGTCAAGCATCAGCGAACCGCTGCATGAAAGACCAGCTCGCAATTCACGCTCGCCGAGTCGCTGAAGATGGCAAGCTGCGAGGCCGCCGCGAATCCGCTCCACCCCGTGCCGTCCAGGTAGTAGCCTTCGGGGTCATTGATGGTCGCATACATGGCCGGAGCCGCGCCGCCCTGCGTCAGCGTCGAGTCATAGCTGATGCGCAGGGACTTGCTGGCCTTGTCGCGGTTGTGGAGGGTCAGCATCACGCCGGGACGATTCGGCAGCGTGATCAGCTGGCATGTGTTGATGCTGGCCGGCGTGGTCAGCGCGTACACGTAGGGGAGGCTCGGCAGGTTCGACAGGTCAATGGCGGGCATTACGGCTCCAGAGGGGCAAGCGGTGCGTGGTCGGCATCCGAGCGCGGGTCATCTGCCGGGAGGTCAGCAGGCGCGACCGGCGCGACATCCTCGACGGGCGCGACAGCATCGGCCGCGCGCTCGGGGTCGACGGTCGTCACGGTCATGGCGGCCGACTCAACAGGCGCCGTCGTTTCGATGCTAAAGCCGGGAAGGTGGACGTTGGCGCCGACGCCGAGCAGGGCCAACAGGCCGAGAAAGACGATGACGCTGAACGCCCGGAACTCATTCCGCAGGCCGGTCAGGTTCCGGTCGAAGCTCTCGCGCAGCTCGCGGCGCTCGATGGTGGCCGCGGCGCCCTGTTGCTTCAGCAGGTCAAACAGCATCTGCTCTACGGATTCGGACATAGCATCTAGCTCCTGCAGGCTGCTAACACAGTGTCAACGCTTTTTGCTGCCTTCGACTTTGCTGTAAGCGATGGCGATGGCCTGCTTCTGCGGGTGACCTTTCGCCATCTCTTTGCGAATGATCGCGCTCATTTTCTTGTTGTCGGCCTTGGCCATGTTTCACCTCAGAGGGATGGTATCACAGTCGTATACTCGCCATCGGGCGTGGTCACGACCATACGCTCAGCAAAGTCGCCGGGCAGAAGCGGGCCGACGTACTCGGCAGGCAGCAGGCCAGAAGCCAGCATGAGCGACAGGTGAGGCTCTCCTAGGCGCACGCCCTCGACAATGACGCCCTCGACCAGCAACGCCCGAACGTGTTCGACAGCAGGGGACATTAGGGCACCGCCGGGAGCATGATCGCATTCGCGACGTTGACGGTATCAACCGATACATAATGATACAGGTCAGTCGAGCCCGAACGCAGCCAGCGTCCCGAGATGACGTTTCCGGCGCGGTAAATGCCTCGGAGCGTCCCGAGGCGGGTGCCCGTGTTTGCGGCCGTCGTGCCGATGTTGCGGCCGAAGTCCATGCTATCGGCAATGTAGGCGCCGCTGCTGTCCTGAGTCTCGGGGATGGTGCCGCCGCCCGTGCTGTAGACCGTGCGCGTGCCGCAGCCCCAGATACTGCCGGTGCCGGGTTGGAATACGGCACAGTGAAGCGCGTTGGCCGTGATTGAATGGCTGAACATCTGCGAGGCCGTAGCCAGCCATGTCGAGGTTACAGCCGTTCCGCCGCTGACACACATTCCATAGATGCGCCCGTCAGTCTCGGAACAGACGGACGTGTCATTCGTGTAAGGCTGAATCATGGCTCCAAAGTACGTCCAGCCTTGACTCGTCGCGGTCTGTATAGACTGGATGAAAATGGTTTCCTGACTCACATAGACGCGAATGATTGTCCCGGTTCCGATGAAGAGCGTCTGAATGGCGCGGTAGTACCCGCTGAACTGGCCCGAGGTCATCGGCAGGGATGCATCCCAGCTATTGTAGGCCCCGCCGTTTTTGTTCATGCCAACAAAGATGACGCCGTTTGCGGATGTGTCGGGGCTCAGAATCGGCGGCGTCACGGAGAGCGCGGTGCGGCCTCCGAGAAAGAACACGGGAGACACGCCGACGCCAGAGCTGGCCGGAGGCTCGAACTGAATGGCTTGCGTAACGCCCGTGACCTGCCGCTTCGTGACCGTCCAGACGTGCGTCGATGGCTTTGCGGTGCCGCGGTAATCGTTGGCCGCGGTGACCGCGCTGTAGATGGCGTCCTGGTACGCTTCGACGGATGCCGCGCTCGGCGACACGTCGGCACACCGAACGAAGGTCAGACCAGACAGGGGAAACGGCATGGCTACGGCCCTCCGATGGTGCCGGTGGAGGTAGTGATGATGGCCGGCGACGTGTTCTGGTCAATGACCGCGCCGACATCAGGTAGACGCACCGACGCGATGTAGACCGTGGCCGCGACCCACGCGAGGCCCGACCCGCTGTTACCCAACACGTAGCCGACAGGAGGCGCGCCTAGCGCGAGGATGCTGCGGCCGGTCGTGGTCGAGGTCGTGGTGCCGAGCGTCGAAGTACCCGTGGCATACAGCACATCGCCAGCCGTGTAGCTGGTCAAGCCCGTCCCGCCTTTGTTGACCGCGATGGTCGACGCGCTCCACGTCCCGGTCGTGACCGTGCCCAGCGTCGTGATCGAGGTCGCGCCCGTCCACGTCCCGGCCGTGAGGCTGGTCAACGTGCCTGCGTCGTAAGGCTGCATGCGTGACCATCCAAGGTCAGCACCCGCGCCCGCGGACACCAGCGCGTAGCCAGACGTTCCAGGCGCAAGCCGTCCCCACGTTGACGCGCCACGCATCAGCAGGTCGCCGCGGGCCTCCGACGCGACAGCCACGCCGAACGTGACAGCGCCGGATACCGACCAGTCAGGCGCGATGTTGCTGGAGGAGCCCACGACGCGCTCAGCGCTCAAGGTCGCGTCAGACGACTTGACGAGGTATTCGGCCGTCGTGGGCGCGCCGCCTCCACCGCCTCCACCGCCCGTGCTGGCGATGGTCACGGCTGCCCGGTTGTTGCTGGCCGAGGTCGTCAAGGTCACATTTGACCCGGCCAGAAGCTGAACCTCGGCATAGGTCTGGCTATCGGTGCCGGCCGGCGTCGGGACGAGGACGCGGACGACTTTCGTAGTGCGAACGGTTGCCATGCGTCAGCCTATCCGATCTTCGTGTCGCGCTGCGGATCTTCAATCATCAACAGGGTAACCGCGTCGGTGCCCGTGCCATCAATCTGAAGGTCTGACACGATGCAGAGCTGCTCCGCGAAGCTCACCTTCGCATCCGTCAATGTCACGATCTGACCTTTGTGCAACTGGTACGCGCTCGGCACGACGTAGGACACCGTGCGGCGAGGGAAGGCGTAGGCTCTCGCCATCCATGCCAGAATCGCGCCGGCCGTTGTCTCGTCATAGATACAGGCCGAGTCAATGACCCGTTCAATGATGCCGTATCGGCCCTGCGATGCGAG
>NZ_RFSK01000126.1 GCF_009923995.1 Janthinobacterium sp.
TATTTTAAATTTAAAATAGTTAACGTGGTCAGTGTAGAACGGGGAAGAAGAAGGGGCAAATACGCTTTGACGATGGGGGTATAAGAAATACTTATGTCGTGGTGGAGAGTACGTGGGCGCCCACCCACTGGCCGCTGGCGCACAGCTCGGCGGCCACCTGCAGCACGAGGTGCTTCACGGCATTGCCCGCGTTCGTCAGGGGAATGTTTTTCGACGCGCACAGGGCCACCGTGCGCGACAGGGCAGGGCTGTGGATGGCGTAGCTGCGCATGCTGCCATTCTCCAGTTCCGCCAGCAGGGGGGCGGCGGGCAGGATGGTGGCGCCCATGCCGGCCAGCAGGGCCGATTTCAGAATGGCGATCGAGTTGATCTCGATCACGTTGGTCGCCGCCAGGCCCAGTGCGCGGGCGCGGCTGTCGATGCGGGGGCGCACGCCATGCTGCAGGCCCGGCAGGATCAGGGTGGCGGCCAGTGCCTGCTGGAACGCGATGTCCTTGCCGGCGGGGGCGAACGGCGAATCGCTGCGGCAAATGAAGCGCATCTCTTCTTCCACCACGGGGCTGCAGGCGAACGGCGCCAGCTGGCCATCGTCGAACAGCACGGCCAGGTTGATGCGGCCCGATTTCAGTTGTTCGTTGAGGTTGCCCGTGATCTCTTCCGTCAGCTGCAGGGTGATCTCGGGATAGCGGGCGCGGGCGGCCAGCAGCAAAGGCAGGGCCAGCGCGCCGGAGATACTGTGGGGCAAGCCCAGGGTGACATTGCCGGATGGCCGCGTGGCGCTTTGCGTGACGGCCGAGCGGGCGTCGGCCACCTGTTTCAGGATCGCCTGCGCGTGTTCGTAGAATACCTTGCCCGCATCCGTGCTGAGCACGCCCTGGGCCGAGCGGTGCAGCAGCTGCACGCCCAGTTCCTCTTCCAGCTGGCGCAGCTGCTGCGTCAGGGCCGGCTGCGCCACGTGCAGGGTCAGGGCCGCGCGCGACAGCGAGCCGTGGTCGACGATGGCAACAAAGTAGCGTAATTGGCGCAGTTCCATGGGGCCCAGTAGCGGTGTGCGCCGCTGCCCGGCAAGTGCGCCGGCAACGGAGCGGTGAACGGAAAAAACAGGCTGTTGCGCCGCAGCGCCGAACGCGGCCAGCAGAATAACAATTTTGTTATACTCATTCTAGCGCCTCCGGTGCTCCAGCCGCGTATTTGTGGGATGACAGCATGCTCAAGAAAGTTGATTCGTCTCAATTAAAAGTAGGCATGTACGTCCATGACCTCAGTTGCGACTGGATGACGCATCCATTCATGCGCAACCGTTTCCTGTTGCGCAGCGACGAGGAGATCCGCAAGATCGTGCAGGCCGGCATCCACGACGTGGTGATCGACAGCGGCAAGGGCCTCGACGTGCAGGATGCGCCCACCGTGGCGCAGGCAAAGGCGGAGACGGAACGCGAGCTGGTGCAGATCGCCAGCGCGCCGCAAGTGGTCACGCGCGTCTCGCTGGGCATGGAGCTGGCGCGCGCCACGCAGGTGCGGCGGCAGGCGGCCAGCCTGGTGCGTTCAGTGATGGCCGACGTGCGCCTGGGCAAGGCCGTCGAGCTCGACCGCGTGCAGCATACCGTGCAAGATATCACCGAATCGATCCTGCGCAATCCCGGCGCCCTCGTCGGTTTGCTGCGCATCAAGAACAAGGATGATTACACCTTTTTGCATTCCGTCAGCGTGTGCGCGCTGCTGGTGGCGTTTTGCCGTTCGCGGGGACTGGAGGCGGCTGCCACGCACCAGGCGGGCCTGGGCGGCTTGCTGCATGACACGGGCAAGGCGCTGGTGCCCGACAGCGTGCTGAACAAACCGGGGCCCCTGACGCCGGAAGAGTTCGCCCAGATCAAGCGCCATCCGCGCGACGGCTACGAGATCCTGCGCCAGTCGCCCGAGGTGGGGCCGATTCCGCTCGACATCACCCTGCACCACCACGAACGGCGCGACGGCAGCGGCTATCCGGACCAGCTGGCCGGCGACGCCATCAGCGAGCTGGCGCAGATGGCCGCCATCGTCGACGTGTATGACGCGCTGACGTCGGACCGCAGCTACCACAGGGGTATTCCCGCCGCCGAAGCCTTGCGCAAGATCTATGAATGGAGCAAATTCCACTTCAATCCCGTGTTTGCCCAGGACTTCATGCGCTGCGTGGGTATCTATCCGGTAGGCACCATGGTGATGCTGGAATCGGGCCGCCTGGCCGTCGTCATCGAGGCGCACGAGAGCAATCTGCTGGCGCCGAAAGTGAACGTGTTTTTCAGTACGAAGAGCAAGACCTACATCAAGCCGGAAACGGTCGACCTGTCGCGCGGCTTCGGCTTCGGCGGCGCCGACAAGATCGTCGGCCATGAGTCGGCGGCCAAGTGGCAGGTCGATCCCATGCGCTTTCTCTCCCTCGCGGATGCCTAGAAGAATTCCGCCGTATCGTTCGACGCAATAGTCGTTAACATGCCCTTTGCCACCAGTTCATCGTAGTGGCAGGCCAGGTTGCGGCCGTGGCTTTTCGCGTAGTACAACGCCTGGTCGGCGCGGCCCAGGATGATGACGGGCGCCTCATAGGCGTTGATGCTGACGTAGCCCACGCTGACGGTGACTCTCCCCACTTGCGGGAAGTCGTGCGCTTCCACGTTGGTGCGGAAGCGGTCGATGATCTTTTGCGCATTTTCCAGGGTGATCGAACGCAGCAGCACGACGAATTCCTCGCCGCCGAAGCGGAAGATGCGGTCCTGCGAGCGGAACGACGATTGCAGCTGGTTGGCGATCAGGATCAGCACTTCATCGCCGTACAGGTGGCCGAATTTATCGTTGACGAGCTTGAAATGGTCGACGTCGATCACGGCCAGCCACTGGCGTTCCGTATCGGAATGGTGGCGCCGTTCTTCCTCGGCGGGACGGGGCTTGTCCGCGTCCGGTTCGCCGCGGCTCTGCAGGATCTTGGCCAGCTGGTCGTCGAAGGTCTTGCGGTTCAACAAGCCGGTGAGCGAATCGCGCTCGCTGTAGTCGAGCAGGTTCTGGAAATTGCGGTAGACGCTGACGATGCCGCCGATGACCTGGATGGTGGCGCCCGTGTACGGCGTGGGGTTGGTGATTTCCAGGCAGGTGGTGACCTGGTCGCCGATCCAGATGGGCAGCCACAGCAGGTGGCGGCCGTCGGCGCACAGGGTGTCGGCGCTCGCCTCGTGGCGCGCGATGCAGGCGGCCAGCGCCGGGTAGTCCGACAGCGGCTCGCCCGGCATGGTGGCGTCGCTGGTGTCTTCCATGCGGGCAACGCTGCCCGCCACGATGATGGCCCGCGACCGCACGAACACCTGGCCACGCACGGTGCTCAGGGCCAGCACACGGGTCTGCGATGCGGAAGCGAGTTCCTGCACCGCCGAGATCACGGAAATGTCGAGCATCGTGTGATCGCGGTGCCCCGTCATGTCCACCATGTGTTTCAGTAGGGAATCCATTGTCGTTCTCTGGAAAGTAGTCACACAAGTGTCGTCATACCAGCATTGCATCAAGCAAGAGCATGTTCGCGTCCGTCTACAAGAAGCCAAGATTTATTTGGTGGCATGACGCACTGTACCGCTGGGCGAGAGGCCATTCCAAAGAAGAGCTAAGCAGGATAATGTCTTTTTGCCTAATAGGCAATTAACGTATGCAATATTTCATGTAAATACATGAGATTGCTGCATGACGTTGCAAAAAACTTGCCCTGACGAAGGCTTTCAATCTTCACCGCAACATCTGTCGGCGGTATCCGTCATTTCAACAAGGTTTGATAATTTCCATATGGAAACTTGTGACGCGTCAATTTGCCAAAACGCAGGCGCTTTATAGTCACTGTAATGGCGCAGAAATTTACGGCAGGAAACATATTAGCAGGAAAGGGCAATGTTTCACACCCGATTGCGCCAGGGACTTGTGATTCACTTTTGGGAGCTTGTCATGCATACCTTCCTGTCGGCAGTACAGCAGTTTGTCAAGGATGATGATGGCATTACGGCAATCGAATACGGCTTGATTGCGGCATTGATGGCCACCGCCATCACTGCCGGTTTCTTGCTGATCAAGACCAATCTGCTGGCCGTCCTCACCGACATTTCGTCGAACCTGGTGCTGACGCCCTAAGCGGGTGCCCGCTGCCGGCCGGCCGGCAG
>NZ_RFSK01000127.1 GCF_009923995.1 Janthinobacterium sp.
CGCGGCCAGCGCGGCGGCCAGCAGCAGGCCGCCGGCCACGCCGCCCCAGCGGCGCCACCACTGCGCGGCGCCCGACGGTTCCGCAGCCGCCATCCTTGTCATGTCGTCACGCTTCACCTTGCGCTCCTCATGCCGGCTTGCCGGTCACCAGGCCCACCTGGTTCAGGTCGATCCGGCGCAGCAAGTCGAGCACTTCGACCACTTTCGCGTATTGCACGGCGGCATCGCCGCGCACGATGACGGGGAAGTCGGGCGTGAGCGCCTTTTCCGTGCGCAGGCGCTCTTCCAGTTCGGGCAGGGTGACGGGGTAGGCGTCGAGGAAGACCTGGCCCGCGTTGTCGATGGTGATGGCCTTGGTCTTCGGTTTCTCCAGCGCCATGGCCGAGCTGGCCTTGGGCAGGTCGACCTTGATGCCGGGAATGCTGGCGTTGCTGGTCAGAATGAAGATCACCAGCACCACCAGCAGCACGTCGACGAAGGGCGTGATGTTGATGCCGCCGCTACGCTTGCGGGGGGTAAACTTGGCGGAGGTGGCCATGGTTATGCGCCCCTCACGCCTGTTGCAGCACGGGACGCATCTGGCGTCCGTCGCCCTGCTCTTCAGCCAGGCGGGTGGCAAATTCGTCGACGAAGACGACCATATCGGCGACGATGGCGTCCGAACGCGAGGACAGCCAGTTGTAGCCGAACAGGGCGGGAATCGCCACGCCCAGGCCCGCAGCCGTACACAGCAGCGCTGCCGCCATGCCCGGCGCCACCGAGTTGATGTCCACGGCGCCGGCCATGGCCGCCACGACGAACACCAGCATGATGCCGATCACGGTGCCGAACAGGCCGACATACGGCGCGCCTTCGATGGTGGTGGAGAGCCAGATCATGCGCTTGGACATGCGCTCGCTTTCGCGCACCATCACGCCATCCATGGCGGCGCGGATGGCGCCGATGGTCGCGTTCGACACGGCGTTCAGGTCGTAGCCGCGGTCATGGCGGCGGCGCATCTCGTCGATGGCCACGTCGTACAAACGCCACAGCGAGGAATCCGTCTTCACGGCAGTGCTCAGCTTGCCGTTGCGCGCCAGGTGGTCCAGCGGCGCACCGGCCGCTTCATGGAACGACTGCATGAATTGCGCATTGGCGCGCGAGATGGCGCCATAGCTGCGGCCCTTGCCGATCATGATGATCCACGACAGGACCATCATCAGGCCCAGCACGCCGACGACGATCCACGCGTCGAGCGGCATGGCGGCGATGATGAAGCCGAAATGGCTCTTGCCGGCCTGCTGTTCATCCGCGCCGAAGACGGCCAGGCGCGATTCGGAACCTTGCGAGACGGCGTCGGCCAGCAGCAGGGCGTCGGGACGGGCCGTGCGCGACAGGCGCAGCTCGTCGATGGCGCCCGTGAAGTTGGCCAGGGTGGCGGCGCCGGAAGCGGCCGGCGGCGCATCGGCGCCCACCGACGCGGCAGTGCTGAACGCCGGCAGGGCGGTGGCCAGCGAGACGGCCGGACGGCCGCCCACGTACAGGGCCACGTTGTTCTTGTCGGCCTTGACGGCCAGGTGTGACCATTGATTCGCCTGGATGGGCTGGCCCGGCTTGCTGCGCTGGCCATTCACCTGCACGAAGGGCACGCCCTGGTCCACGCCGATCAGCAACTCACTGGCGCCGTCGCGGCGCGCATACAGCACCTGCTGCGCGCCCAGGCTGTCCGGACGCACCCAGGCGGAAAACGTGAACGGCGCGCCGGCGGCCAGCGCCAGCGAAGGCGAGGCGGGCAGCATCAGCGGCGTCGTGCCCAGGCGGGCGCCGGTGCCGATGACGGAGCCGTCCAGTGCCGGCACGGCCGTCTGGGCATGGTTGCCATACGCCGTGCTGTCGCGCGACGGCACGCCCGCTTCGGCGAAGTGGTACACGAGGCTGTAGTCGGGATCAAACGTGCGCTGGCCGTTGCCGGAAGCGGGTGCCTTCGGGTTGCCGTAGTACATCCACAACTGCTGCGGCGTGCCGGCCGTCAGGGCCGGCACGTCGACCCAGATCAGGGCGATGCCCAGCAGCGGGTTGAACTGCTCGATCTGGTGGTTCAGCACGGTCTTGTCGTCGCCGGCCACGAAGCGCAGGTCGGCGCCGCTGTCGCTGACGCCCTCGAAGTTGAAATTGCCCGAATGCAAGCGCAGCAGGACGGGAATGCGGCCGGGATCGCCGCCCACGGCGCCCGCCTTGGGACCGGCGTCGACGGTGACGGGTTTGCGGTAAGCCCAGTCGGGCTGCCACCAGGCGTGCGCCAGGCCGGGTACGAGCGTGCCCAGGATCGTGAGCAGGAAAAGAAAACGTTGCATGACAGTGATTCTCCGAAGAAAAGTCTAGAAAAGTGCAGTGCTGTTGCGCTGGGCCGTCAGTAGCTGGCCGACAGGTTGAAATTGATGCGTCGCACGTGCTTGTGCGTGCGCGGCCCCTCGCGCAGCGGGTAGGAAAAATCCACGCGGCCCGTCAGGTAGCGCAGGAACTGGAAGCTGCTCCCCACGCCCACGGAGGCCAGGCCGAACAGGTCCTTCTGCTCGATCATCGGGTCGCGCAGGCGCAGGCGCGCGCCATCGGCGAAGGCATACAGGCGCCAGTTTTCCAGGCCGCTGAAATACGTCAGTTGGGGCGTGCGCCATTCGGCGGTGCCCGAGATGCCGTAGTCGCCCGTCGCTTCCGCCGACAGGTAGCCGCGCACGGAATTGGCGCCGCCGGCGGCCATCTGCTCGCCCGACACGAGCGCCGCGTCGGCCAGCTGGCCCGACATGCGCCCGTGCAGCTGCGCGCCGCTGCCCAGGTTGTAGGTGGCATTCGCGTCGCCCTTCAGCACGAGGAAGCTGGGCGAGGCCTTGTAGCGCTTGTTGTCGTACGCGGCGCTGTCGCTGCCGTAGCCGAACGAGGCGCGCGTGCCGGCCACCAGCGACAGGCCCAGGCCATACGTCGCCGTGTCCGTCTGCGCAAAGCCGTTGTAGGCCACGCTGAGCGGCACGTACTTCAAGGGAATAGTGGAACCGGTGCCGTTCAGTGTCAGGGCTTCCTGGTTATCCTTGAAATCGATGCCGGCGGAAAAGCTGTGCCACCAGATGCCGCTGTTGGGCACCGTGTAGTTGACTTTCATGCCCAGCGCATGGCCCTTGCCCAGCACGCTAGTGCCGCCCGCGCTGGCCACGTTGCTGTTCGACTGGTAGCCCGTCGCTTCCACGCTCCAGCCCTGCGTGCCGATGGGCGCCACGTACGAGGCGGACCACACCTTGGTCTGATTCAGGTCGCCCGGCGTGCCGAAAAAGCTGATGGTGGCGCTATGCCCCAGCTGCCACAGGTTGTCGTGGCCGACCGACATGCTGGTGCGCAACTTCTTCGTGTCGGCGCTGTAATCGTTGTTCAGGCCCACGCTGGCGCGCCACGGGCTGCTGTCGTCGACCTTCAAGTCCACGTCCATGGTGCCGGGCAGCGTGCCCTGGCGCACCAGCGGCATCACCTGGCGCTTGGGTCCCCGGTTCAGGGCCGTCAGCTCCACTTGCGCCTGGGTAAAGTCGGGCACCGTGCCTTCCGTCAGGGCCGGCACCTGCTGGCGCACGTCGAGCGGCGAGTTGTATTGCGCGCCGACCACGCGCAGGCGCCCCACCTTGGTTTCGCTCACCTGCAGCACCACCACGCCCTGCTCCACCTGCTGCTCGGGCAAGTCCACGTAGACGGACTGGTAGCCCCGGGCTTGATATGCCGCAACGAGGGCATCGCGCGCCCCTTCCACGTCCTTCAGGGTGCGGCCCGGCCCCAGGAAGGGCGTCACGGCCGCTTCGATGGCGCGGGCGTCGAGCACGGTATTGCCGCGTACCAAATATTCCTCGATGTTTACCTGGCGTTCCGGCGCGGCGGCCGCTTCCTGCGCGCGCGCCATGCCGGGCAAGGCCAGCATGGCCAGGCACAGCATCGTCAGGGCCGTCGCGGGTGCCGCCGGCGGCATGCCCCTGCCCTTGGTTGTCAATTCACGCATCTTCCATTCACCTTAAAATCAAGCGGTTGCCCTAGTGTTGCGGCGCTGGGCCGGCGTTTTTTTGTTGCCAATGCTGATCTACTGATGCCTAGACAGTCGCCGCGCGCGGCGAC
>NZ_RFSK01000128.1 GCF_009923995.1 Janthinobacterium sp.
TGCTGGCGCTGGCCGCCTGCGCGCTGGCGGCACCGGCGCATGGCGCGCGGGCCGGCGCCAAGGCCGCGCCCGCCACGCCGGCGGCCAGCCCAGCGGCCCGTCCCGCGCTGGCGCGGCTGATCGCCTTGTCGGCCGGCAAATCGCAATTGCTGCCGCTGCCCTTCGCCGCCAGCCGCCTGGCCGTGGGCGACACGGCCATCGCCGACGTGATCCTGCTCAACCCGAACGAAGTGTATTTGCTGGGCAAGCGTCCCGGCGCCACCAACCTGATCCTGTGGGACCACGCCCGGCAAGCCACCATCATCGACCTGAGCGTGGCCATCGACACGGGTCCGCTGCGCCAGCAGCTCGACCTCCTGTTCGCCGATGAACCGGCGCTGCAGGTCCATGCCGCGGCCGACACCCTGATCGTCTCGGGCACGGTGGCCGATGCCGTCAAGGCCAGCCAGATCATGGCCCTGGCGCAGGCATATGCGGCCCGCGCCGCGGGCGGCGGCGGCACGGCGGCCACGCCGGACGGCGCCCCCGCCAGCGTGAAAGTGGTCAACATGCTGGCCATCGCGGCGCCCCAGCAGGTCATGCTGGAAGTCAAGATTGCGGAAGTGTCGAAAAGCCTCGTCGACCAGCTGGGCGCCAGCCTGGGCGTCAACGTGCAGGTGGGCAACTGGACCCATTCCTTGCTGTCGAACCTGCTCAGCGGCAACCGCAGCCTGATCGAAGCGTTCAACAACAAGAACGGCAATTTCGTCAAGGTCGATGCGCAAAAGCGCGATGGCCTCGTGAAGATCCTGGCCGAGCCCACCATCATGGCCATCAGCGGCCAGGAAGCCAGTTTTTTGGCCGGCGGCAAGGTCTTCATCCCCGTCAGCCAGAACAACAACGGCGGCACGCCCAGCATCACCCTGGAAGAGAAGGAATACGGCGTGGCCGTGCGCTTCACGCCCACCGTGCTCGACGGCGGGCGCATCAACCTGAAGGTGGCACCGGAAGTGTCCGAACTGAACCGCGACGGCATCGGCCTGTCTGCGGGCAGCGTGAACGCCAGCGCCATCCTGCCCTCGTTCACCACGCGGCGCGCCGCCACCACGGTGCAGCTGTTCGATGGCCAGAGCTTTGCCATCGGCGGCTTGATCAAGAACAATGTGACGACGAATATCAAGGCCCTGCCCATGCTGGGTGAAATCCCCGTGCTGGGCGCGCTGTTTCGCAGCAGCGACTTCCAGACGGACCGCAGCGAGCTGGTCTTCATCGTCACGCCGCACCTGGTCAAGCCGCTGCCCGCCGTGCCGTCCCTGCCCACGGATGGCTACGTGCCGCCCAGCCGGGCGGATTTCTTTATTCGCGGCAAGATGGAAGGCCAGCCGGCGCCCGCCAGCACCACCGTCGTCACCGCGCAACCGGAGCCGCAGCATGACTAAATTCCCGTCGATCCTGGCGCCGCTGCTGGCGCTGGCGTTCGCCGCCAGCGGCTGCAGCGAACTGACGCCGCGGCTGGACCGGCAATTCGGCAGCAGCGTGCGCGCCGCCACGGCGCAGCAGGCGCTGGCGCCCGACGTGGCCGCGCGCCAGCGCGCCGCCGCGGCAAGCGATGGCCGCGCCGGCGTGGCCGCCTACGAGCGCTACCAGGACAGCTTCGTCGCGCCCGCCCCGCCCGCGCCCGCGCTGACCATCGGCCTGGGCAAGCGATGAAAGGCCACAGCGTGAAGGTCACCATCGTCTCGCTCGACGCGAAAAGCCTGGAACACATCGCCGCCCTTTTGCGTACGCGCAACCCGACGCACCAGATCGACAAGGTATTGGGCAAGCTCGACAAATTGCCGCCGAACAGCACGCCGGACGTGCTCGTCCTCGACCAGCCCAGCATCGAGCGGGGCGACCTGGACGCCGTCGAACGGCTGGGCAATGTGCAGCCGCGCATCGCCTTCATCCTGCTGTGCCGCCAGCACACGCCGGACTTCCTGCTGCAAGCCATGCGCGCCGGCGTGCGCGAAGTGCTGGACTTTCCCGCGCCGCCCGGCTGCCTGTACCTGGCCATCGAGCGCATCGAGGAAAAATTGCAGCGGCGCAGCGACGCCAACGGCAAGCTGCTGGCCTTCATTTCCTGCAAGGGCGGCAGCGGCGCCACCTTCCTCGCCACCAACCTGGCGTATGCGCTGGCCGCGCAGGGCGACAGCCGCGTGGCGCTGATCGACATGAATCTGCAGTTCGGCGACGCCTCGCTGTTTGTCTCGGATCACAAGCCGCTGGCCACCCTGGCCGACGTGGCGCAGCAGATCCACCGCCTCGACCCGTCCTTCCTCGCCTCGAGCATGCTCAACGTGCTGCCCAACTATGGCGTGCTGGCCGCGCCGGAAGACCCGACCCAGGCCAATGACGTGAAACCGGAGCACGTGGACGCCATCCTGCAGCTGGCGCGCCGCCACTACGATTTCATCGTGCTCGACATCGGCCGCAGCCTCGACGCCATCAGCATCCGCGCGCTGGACCAGGCGGACATGATCTTTCCCGTGCTGCAGACGACCCTGCCCTACATCCGCGACGGCAAGCGCCTGCTCGACGTGTTCCGCTCGCTCGACTACCCGATGGAAAAAGTCCACCTGGTGGTCAACCGCCATGACAAGGGCGGCGAGATCAGCGTGCTCGACCTCGTCAACGCGTACGGCAGCGATATCTACATGACGGTGCCGAACCACTACGAGGCGGCCGCCGCGTCCGTCAACCAAGGCATCCCCGTGCTGCAGCTGGCGCCGGCCAGTCCGATCACCCGGGCGCTGCAGGAATTTGCCCGCCGCCTGGGCGGCGCGGCGGCGCCGGCCGCGCAGGAGGGCTGGCTGGGCCGCCTGCTGCGCCGCGCCTGATGCCCGCCCTGCCGAGAAAGACACCATGAACGCCATCAGCATCCCCATCCGCGAACGCCTGGGCCAGCTGCACACGCACCAGCGCGCGGGCAGCATCGACAACCGCGCCTACCAGCTGCTCCAGCAGCGCATCCATGCCTTGCTGATGGAAAGGGTCGACCTGGAAAACCTGCAGCGGCTGTCGCCGGAGCAGGTGCGCGAACAGCTGCGCCTGCTCGTCGAGCGCCTGCTGGACGAAGAGACCGTCGTCATCAACGAACTGGAGCGCAAGAACCTGACGCGCGACATCCAGCACGAAATGCTGGGCTTTGGCCCGCTGGAAGTGCTGCTGGCCGATCCCAGCGTGTCCGACATCCTCGTCAACACGCACAAGCGCGTCTACGTGGAGCGGCGCGGCAAGCTGGAACTGACGGACGTGTGCTTCATCGACGACGCGCACTTGATGAAGATCATCGACAAGATCGTCTCGCGCGTGGGCCGCCGCATCGATGAATCGAGTCCCATGGTCGATGCCCGCCTGCCCGACGGTTCGCGCGTCAACGCCATCATCCCGCCGCTGGCCATCGACGGCCCCGTGATGTCGATCCGCCGCTTCTCGGCCGACCCGCTGCGCCTGGCCGACCTGGTGGCCTACGACAGCCTGACGGCAGGCATGGCGGAAATCCTGCAAGGCCTGGGCAAGGCGAAGATCAACATCCTGATCTCCGGCGGCACGGGCAGCGGCAAGACGACCATGCTCAACGTCATCTCCGGCTTCATCGGCGCCACCGAACGCATCGTCACGGTGGAAGACGCGGCCGAGCTGCAATTGCAGCAGCCGCACGTGGTGCGCCTGGAAACGCGCCCGACCAACATCGAAGGCAAGGGCGAAGTGACGCAGCGGGCGCTGGTGCGCAATGCCCTGCGCATGCGCCCCGACCGCATCATCCTGGGCGAGGTGCGCGGCG
>NZ_RFSK01000129.1 GCF_009923995.1 Janthinobacterium sp.
TGGTTCCGGCTTGATCAGCTTGACCTCATGGCCTGCCCCATGGACAGACGTCACTCCATGGCTTGGTCCCGGGACCGGGTCCCATGGATGGCCTGGCGCCGGTGTCTGCCGCGCGGGCAGGCCCCCGCCGTCCGGCTGCATGGCCGACACAAGGGCAGCAACGGCAGCAACGGCCGTGGCCTGGTCGGCACGCGTCAATAGCGCTGCATCACGCCCCGCTGCACGCTGACCCGGTCGCCGATCTGGAAGGCGGGCTGGGTATTTTGCACGAAGGTGCGCGTCGTGCCATCGTCCAGGCGCAGGGTGACGCGGTACATCATGTTGCCGCTGGCGCCAGCGGTGCTGCCGGCCGTGCCGGAAGTGCCCGTCTGCATGTCACCGCCCGCTTGATCCATGCCGCGCGGCACGGTGTCGATCGATTGCACGGTGGCCGAGCTGATATTGAGGCCCGCCGGTCCCGTATCGCCGCTGCCGTTCATGGTGTCGGTGGTGGTGCCGGCCGTGGCATTGGTCGTGCTGCTCGCTGGCATGGTGGTTTGCGGCGTCGTGCCGGCCGGCGCGGCGTAGCTTTCGCCGCTGTTGCTGCGCGCCAGGCTGGGACTGTCCGTGGCATGGCAGGCGGCCAGCAGGGCACAGGCCACGCCAGTGAGCAGCAGGGTTTTTTTCGATCTCATCTTGGTCTCCTCATGGTCGAACTCCAGGGATCGGCACCCGCAGTGACGCGGATCGCAGCGATTGCTGCATGTAAGAGCGCGGCGCAGGGGAGATGTTCGATGGCTGTCGTAGGCGATTGAGCTAGATCAAGCGTTCAACTGTTGTGCTTGGTATAAATGGTGATCGCGACACCCATAGCGTGCGCGGGCACGCTTCCTCGCTGTTCAACCAGGAGACAAAATGTCATCAGGCCCTACCGTAAAGCTGATCGATGAGCTGGTGTTTTCCCTCTGTGGCGCCACGCACGATGCGCGTGCGCGCCATGTGCTGGCCCAGGCCCTGCATGGCCTGGTGCGGCTGGCCCGGTCGGAACAGTTGCTGGAGATGCAGCGCGACGTGGCGCGCGCCATGGGCGCCGGCAGCCGGCGCGAGACGCGCGCCCTGATGCGGCGCCTTGCCGCGCATGGCGTGCACGGACAGGAACAGTTGGCGCTCAACCTGCCCGATGGCGAGGCGAACCGGGCCTGACGCCCGGTCATCGCCCGCTCAGGCGTCGGACAAAGGGGCGCGCCCGCGCAAGGCGGCCGCCGACAGCCGGGGCCAGAGGACAATCATGAGCAGGGAGACGACGGCCGCCGCCGTGATATCGACCAGCCAGTCGCTCACGGCGCCGTGGCGGTAGGGCAGGAAACTCTGGATGAATTCGTCCAGTGCGCCCATGGCCGCCACCATCAGCACGGCTAGCAGCGCGCGGCGCAGCATGCTGCCTCCCGTGCCGCTGAACAGGATCATGGCCAGCACGCCGTAGCCGAACGAGTGCAGCACGCCGCCCGACGCGTACTGGCCCACGTCGGCGCGCATGCCGGGGATGTCGCCGATCAGGATCACCAGCAGGTACAGGACAATGGCCGTGCGGTAGCGCAGGCGTTGGTATTGGTCGGCAAAACAGAGCTGGAGCAGGGGCGCGGGCATGGTGCTTGGCGGAGGAAGGAAAGGCAGAACAATAGCATGGGGCGTGGCGCACGGCCCTGTTTTTGCGCAAGTGCCTGGCCCGCGGGCAAAAAAAAGGCCCGCGGGGGCGCGGGCCAAAAACCCAAATGAAAAGGGTCAAGAGTTGAGAGTTGCTCGGTACTCACCATGTCGCCTGCCTTCGGCGCGCGCCACGGTCATGAAAGGGGAGTGGTGTGCCATGGCGGCACACCTGTCCGTAGTCAGGCATATCGGTTGCCTGTACAGCAGATGAAGCAAGTATAGGGGGCGAACATGACCGGCCTATGACACGACGCAACATTTTCTTGCGACAGGCCAAATAGGCGGAAAAAAGAAATGCCATGGCAAGAATGACCATGTTTCAGGAGTGACAGCAAAAAAAAAGCCCGCTGGTGAAAGCGGGCTTAAAACTATTTTCTTGGAGGAGAATAGTGGAGACAGGTGCATTATGCTGCGACGCACGATATGTGTCTAATGGTATTTTCAGATATCCATTATTGATTTTTGGTATAACTGGGGCGGGCGCCGTTCATTCCTTCACGGCCACCGTGTAGTTCAGGGCCATGCGTCCGCCATCGACATAGATGGTCTGGCCCGTCATGTAGGTGGCGTCGTCGCTGGCCAGGAAGGCGGCGATGCCGGCCACTTCTTCCGGTTCGCCGCAGCGGCCCAGCGGCGTGCGCGACAGGATGGTGTGGCGCGCTTGCGGGCTCGACAGCACCGCCTGCTTGGCCAGCTCCGTCAGGATGGTGCCGGGGCCGATGCCGTTGACGCGCACGCCGTGCGGCGCGAGGTTCAGGGCCATGACCTTGGTCAGCTGGTTGATGGCGCCTTTCGATACCACGTACGGCACCTGGTTCGGGATGGCCAGTTCCGCATTCACGCTGGACATGTTGATGATGCAGCCGCTGCTGCGCTTGACCATTTCGCGCGCCACGGCCTGGCCGCACAGGAACATGGATTTCAGGTTGATGCGCATGACGCGGTCGAAATCGTCTTCGCACACGTCGAGGAAATCGGCCGCGTGCGTCACGCCCGCATTGTTGACGAGAATGTCGATGTGGCCGAAGTGGGCCAGGGTTTCCTTCAGCATGGCGTCCACGTCCGCCTTCTGGCTGACGTCGGCGCAAAAGAAGCGCGCCTGCGGACCCAGCGCGGCGGCTGCCTGCGCGCCTTCTTCCTTGATGTCGACCAGCATCACCTGCGCGCCCTCGGCGATCAGGCGGCTGGCGCAGGCCAGGCCGATGCCTTGCGTGGCGCCCGTGACGATGGCGGTCTTGTTGACTAGTTTCATGTGTTCTCCTCGGTGGCAGGGATGCGCAGCCATTGTGCGCGGCAATGGCTGATTTTAATCCCTGCGCGGGGATCAGAGGAGGATGGGTTCGTTCGGCAGCTGGTTGCCGCGCGGACCGTCGGCGGGGAAGTGGCTTTGCAGCAAGGTATTGAGCTGCTTCAAGGCATCGAGCGTGCTGTCATGGTAGTTGCCGTCCTTGAAGCCCCGGGTCATGGTGCGGCACACGGCTTGCCACTGCTCCGGCGTGACACGCCGGCCCACGTGGCGGTCGGCCACGATGTCGACCTGGTGCTCGGCCAGGTTGATGTAGATCAGCAAGCCAACGTTGTCTTCCGTATCCCACACGCCGTAGTGCGCGAACAGTTCGCGCGCCCGCTCGCGGTTGCTCACGCCCTGGTAGGCCATGCCTGGCGTCAGGGCCGCCTCGACGATCAGGCGCACTTCCGCCTGGTGCATGGCTTCACCGTCGGCGATGGCCGCCTCGATGGCTTTCAGGGTGCGTTCGGGAAAGGCCTGGCGCGCCGTGGCCGGCGTGCCCCGTAAATGTTTCAAGGCGCGTCCGCA
>NZ_RFSK01000130.1 GCF_009923995.1 Janthinobacterium sp.
ACGATGGCGCCGCCCTGCTGCCCTTCGCCCGGTTCGGCACGGGCGACTACTATTGCCTTGACTATGCGCAAACGGGACCGTCGGGCGTGGAGATCTTTTTCGACTTTTGCAGGTGCAGGCCGAAGAACTTGGCCACGGCCGTCTTCGCGCCCAGGTCGTTGCGCTGGCCGCCGCGCAGGGCGACGGACAGGTCGAGCACCTGGGCCGGCGCGATGCCCAGCTTGTTGCGCAGGCGCTTGACGTCGTCGGACAGGCCGAAGCCCACCTTCAGGGTCGTGGTCGATTCGAGGATGGCCTTCAGTTCGGCCAGGGCCGGGGCCGGCGTGGCGCCCACCTGGAACAGGTAGGCGATGTCGTCGGTGGCCAGCTGGATCAGGTGCGGTCCCGTGGACGACTCGCCCTTCACGAAAGTCGGCTTCGATTCCGTATCGAAGCCGATGGCGTCCGCTGCCAGCAGGGCGGCCATGGCCGCCTTGGCATCGTCACTGGTGCGTACCAGCTTGACGTGGTCGAGTTCGATACCCTGGTAGGGCGGCAGTGGCGGCGCGGCAGCAGTGTCCATGAAACCGGATCAGCCTTTGCGCGAGAATTTCGCGGTCAGCTGATTCAGTTTTTCCAGGCGCAAACGGTTCGCTTCTTCGGCGGCGGCCGCGTCGCGTTCGGCTTTCTTGCGCTCGGCTTCCTTCTTGAAGCGCTGCTGCAGCACTTGCGTGGCGTGGTCGCGGTGGGTTTGCGTCACTTCCGCGCCGGCCGTGCCGTCGAGGTCGTAGCGCACCTTGGCTTTTTCCATCACGCGCAGGTAGCGCAGGGAACCCGTGTGGATGCCCAGCGCCGTGCGCATCAGCTTGCGGTCCAGGTCCGGCAGGCGCGCCAGGATCTGCTTGTCGATGCCGATAGCCAGGGGCAGGCAATCGCGGAAAGGCGGGAATTGCTCCTGGAACTGCTTCAACAGGGCGCGCGCGGTCAGTCCGGCGGGCGCCGGTGTGGCCGCCGCGGCCGGTGCCGCCGCTGGGGCTGCATCTGCTGGCGTGACAGGAGTGGTGGCTTGCTGGTCTGGCGTGGAGCTGGTCATCGACATCATTGGTTGGGCTATAAAAGGGGAGCATAGCACGCGCCACAGGCAAGTGCATTGTCTTTTTTGGCAACTTGACCTGCATTAAGCCCGTGTTCGCCATGCCGCGGGCAGCGCGAAATGCGGGAAATGTGTATAATGTCGGCTTGCGCTGATGACTGAGCCCGGTTTTTGAAGGCTAGACTCAGGTGTACAGGGGATAGGAGCAGTGCGGTGCAGGGCGACAATTATTGGTATTTTTGATATCGGACATTCCGCTTATCAATTATCCAGATAACTGGCCTTCGTGCATAATCTTGCTCTCCGCTGTGTCTTCACTGAACAACAATAGATTCAAGCCCGTTCTGGTACGGGCTTTTTTTCATTCCGCAATGTACATCGCTTATTTATCTGACCCGGCTTCGGTCCCGCCGCTCCGCATGCCGGATGCGCGGGCTATGAACGTTCCGATAGACAGGCGCCGCTGCCCTTGACGGCAGCCGCAACAATACGCTCCATCGAGTCCGGTTTCGCAGGCTTAGGTGGAATCATTCACTTCGCGCCGACACCATCTGGTCTCGCATTAAGAGATATCTCATGAAGAATACGCCAAAAACTTTAACGTTGTCCGCCAAGGCGCCACGCCCAGCCGCGGCACCACTTGCCGTACCAAAAACGACTTTATCTTACTTCATCGATAATGCGCAAGCGAATCCGGAAGCCACCGTCACGACGGCGCCCACCGTCGTCACCGTGGTGAAGAAAAGCCGCTCGCGCCTGGCTGCCGTGCCGCCGGCCGACGCCGCCGTGGAAGCGCCCGTGGCCGCCCCTGCCGCCGAAGCCATTGCCGAGTCCGTCGAAGCGGCACCGGCCAAGGTGCCGAGCGTGAAAATCGCCCCGGCCGCCAAGGTCGCCGTCGCGCCGCGCAAGGTCAGCGAAAGCGCCGCCACGAACAAGGTGGTGACGGCGGCCCGCTCGAAAGTCGTGCGCGCCAAGCCGGAAGCGGCGCCCGTGACCATCATCACCGGCGCGCAAGTGGTCAGCAAGACCACGGACGCCGACGCCCTGGCCGCCATCGATACGTCGAATTATTTCTTGCCGACCGTCAAGGTGCCAGGCCGCCGTGGCCGCAAGCCGAGCGAATTCACGCCGGAAAACGATGAAGTGGCAGCACTCAACGCCGTCGAACGCGCGGAACTGAAGGCCGTCTCGAAGGCGCGCGACCGCAAGGCCAAGGGCGGCCTGGCCGATGCGCTGGGCGATCCGGAAGCGTCCGCAGCGGACCTGGAACGCCGCCGCAAGCAGATCACGGGCCTGATCAACATGGGCAAGGAACGCGGTTTCCTCACCTATGCCGAGATCAATGACCAATTGCCGGAAAACATCATCGATCCGGAAGCCATCGAAGGCATCATCGCCACCTTCAACGACATGGGCATCGCCGTCTACGAGCGCGCCCCTGACGCGGAAAGCCTGTTGCTGACAGACAACGTTGCCACCGTCACCAGCGACGACGAAGTGGAAGCGGCTGCCGCCACGGCCCTGTCGACCGTGGACTCCGACTTCGGCCGCACCACCGATCCCGTGCGCATGTACATGCGCGAAATGGGCGCCGTGGCGCTGCTGACGCGCGAAGGCGAGATCGAGATCGCCAAGCGCATCGAAGGCGGCCTGAAGGACATGATCCAGGCCATTTCCGCCTGCCCCACCACCATCGGCGAAATCGTTGCGCTGTCGCAAAAAATCGCGCGCGATGAAATCAAGGTCGATGAAGTGGTCGATGGCTTCGTCGATTTGAACGAAAGCAATGCTCCTGCCCCGGCCGCTGCCGCCGCGCCTGCCGTCGCCAGCGACGACGAGGAAGAGGAAGAGGAAGCCGAGGAAGAAGACGGCGACGCCAATGGCGGCGCGGCCGGCTTCTCCAGCGAACAGCTGGCGCAGCTGAAAAAGAATGCGCTGGAAAAGTTCGCCGTCATTTCCACGCAGTACGACAAGATGCGCAAGGCGCCCGAGGGCTACAACTCGAAAGCCTACGTCAAGGCGCAGGAAGCCATTTCGCAGGAATTGCTGGGCATCCGCTTCACGGCCAAGGT
>NZ_RFSK01000014.1 GCF_009923995.1 Janthinobacterium sp.
GGCGTGAGCAGCAGCGCCCGGTCGATTGGCGCTGCATAGCGTGGTACCGTGTTCATGATGAGGGTGTCGCGCGTGCCGCCCATGACGCTCATACCAGCACTCCCACGGTGACACGGCCCGTCAGCCAGAAGCGCGACAGCATCACCACCACGCCCGGCATCCCCTCCTGCAGGCCGAAGCGCTCGTCGCGCAGGGTCACAGCCTGTCCCAGTTCCAGCAGCATCATTTCCGGCTCTCCGTCAAATTCATAAATGGTGCGCGGCACGCTGTTCAACGCCAGGCGCCGCGCCGCTTCCGCATGCGCGTCGGCACGGGTTTTCAGGCAGGTGTCGATCTGCACCGGGTCGTCGCTCAGCCGGTAGCGCGTGCGCACCGCCTCGTCGACCACCGTCTCCGTCAGCCACTCGGTGGCATACAGGTCGGCATGCTCCGGGGGGATGCTGGTCGTCAGGCCAGCCTGCACGGTCCAATTCTTGTCGAAGCCGATTTTCACGGCCGCCACGACGGGCAGGCACTGCACCGGGTGCAGCGAATGCTCCTTCATCTGGTCCGGGCCGATGTCCACGGGCACGCCGGTGCCCGGCAGCGCGATCTGCACCAGGCGCAGCTGGCCGGCGCGCGACATGATCGCCTGGGCGCCCACGCTGGCCGCCAGTTGCTGGATGGCCAGCGCCTGGTTGCCCCGGTCCGCCAGGTAGAGGCCCACCAACTGCGGGTGCGCCGCGTCGAAGGCGGCCAGATTGGCCAGGTCCAGGTCGTCCAGGGTGAAGCGGTCCGTTTCCTTGCCAAAGCCCGTGGCGATGCGCTGCACCAGCGGGGCGATGCGTGGCGCGTAGCCAGCGCCCTTATCGCCCTGCACGCTGACGGTGATCACCTGGGCCTGCGGGTTGGTGATGGGCTGGAAGCGCCCGGTGGCGTTGTCGACGGCCACAGCGACCGGCTTGCCATTGGCGCGCACCTCGGCGATGGACTCCACGCTGCCGAGAAAGCCGTATTCCAGGGTGGCCGGATTGGTCAGCAGCGGCGACACGTTGTGGCATTCGCCAAACGGGATAGGCAGGATGGCGTCCTTGTTGGGCGACGCGCCGCCCAGCTTTGCTTCCGTGATCTGCGTATTGAGGCGCTGCAGCTTGTCGCGCAGCACCATGGTCAACGACTCGCGGCTGGTACTGACCACGCTGTCGAGGATGCCATCGAAAACCAGGCGGAAGTCCGCACGCGGCCAGGATGGGTCGCCGGTCCAGACCTTGATCGCGCGATTGCGCCACACATCGGCCAGCCAGCAGTCGAGTCCGCCATCCGCATTGTCCAGCTCGATATCGCCGCCGGACAGGCCCGCCTCGCCCGACAGGCTGACCTGTTCGGTGAAAGCCAGGCCGCCGGTGGCCCACGGCATGTACTCGATGCTGGCCGGCACGTCGCCCTCCCCCGTGACGTACGGCTTGGAGGAAAGGTAGCGGGTCGTTTCCTGGCCCGCCACGTTGACCTGCGCCTCGATCAGCACCATACGCGCGGCAGCCGGGTGCTGCAGCCACTCCAAAAACTGCATTTCCGTCATTTTTCATACTCCGGTTGTTTTGCCCAGGCATATGCCTTGGTGGATTTGTCGATGCCGGCGACCACGCGATTGGCGGCCTTGTCGTTCGATTCGACGGTGGCGCGGATTGCGGCGCCAGTCTGCTTATCCTGGTCGGCACGCAAGCCTTTGACCTCCTCGCGCAGGCTCTTGATCTCGACTACCAGGGCATCGGTATTGCCGCCGCCCTGGCTTGGCGCGCCACCGAAATAGCGGCGCATGGCCGCCGCCGCTGGCGCATCGACCACCACCTCGCCCCGGTGCAGCTCGGCCGCATACCCATCGAACGGCACGCTGGCCAGGCCGCCGGCATGGGAACCGTCGAACTGCACGCCGAGGCCAGTCGCCGTACCCATCGCCGCATGCAGGTTGGCGATGGCTTGCGCCACCGTCAGCACGCTGTCGTTGATGGTGATCAGGCCCGATACCTGCGCCGTCAGGGCATCCAGGCTGGCCTGCTGCACGTCGACCTGCATGCCCGCCCATTTCAGCGCCTCGTCGTTGGCCGCCATCACGCGGGCGTAATCGGCCACATACTTGGCATCCGAGGCGTTGACCACCTGCGAGGCAGTCAGGAACGCCTGTTCGGCAGCCGACAGGCCCGACTGCGCCGTCGTGTCGCCGGCATTCGCTGCCGCCAGGGTCTTCTCGAACTGGGCCCGTGCCTCGGCATACTTCTGCTCCGGCGTCAGCGTCGACTGCGCACCCAGGGCCATGCTGGCGTTCAGGCCGTTGAGCGTGGTCACCCACGACTTCGACTTGTCCAGCGCCGTCTTGGCCGCCGCCGATTCCGTGTCGTAGGCCTTGGCCAGTGCATCCTTGGCCGATACCACGGCCTTGGCTGCCTGCACCTGGTCGAACAGTGCACGGTTGACGTCGGCGATGCCGGCGCGCTGGATGGCCAGCAGCTGCGTTTCGCTTTTCGTCAATTCATTCAGCTGTTGCTGCAGGTCGCGCCGCTCGCTGGCGATTTCACTGGCTGTTTTCTCAACGGCAACAAAATCACCAGTCGCCGCAGCAAGCGCGGCGGTATATTCAGCATATTTTTTGAATGGTTCAGCCAACGAGATCAGCTGCGCATACATCGCCTGGCCTGCGGCCGTATTCAGGTCCTGCGCCAACACCAGGGCCTTGAACTGCTCGACCGTGGTCACGCCCGACTGCCCCAGCTTGCCCATGGCGTCGTTCACCGATTTGGTAATCGGCGCCATGCGCTCGGCCTCGGTCAGGAAGTTCTCGACGAAGAAGCCGGTACCGCTGGTCAGCTTGTCGAGACCGCCGGCCGCAGCGATCAGGCTTTCGCTGAGGGCCACCGCGCCCAGGCCGGTGGTGTTGAACGACTTGCCCAACACGACCAGCACGTCGGACACCTGCATGTAATCGTTGGTGACGCGCACCAACGTCTCCAGGTAGCCCTCGCCCACCGCCTGATACTGCTGCAGGCCGGCCACACCAAACTTGGCCATGTCGTCGCCCAGCTTGGAAAAGGCCGTTTCCAGGGCTTTTTGCTGTTCCTCGCCAGTCAAATCCTTCAGGCTGATCTTGCCCAGGTCGACCACAAAGGTATTGAGCTTGGCGTTGAAGGCTTCGCCGCCCAGGCCCAGCACGCCGGCCGCGCTGCGGATGGTGTCGCCCATGCTGCTGATGATCATGCTGAACTGCTGATTCATTTCATCCGACAGCGCGGTGGTCTCGGTGCTATTTTTGCTGCTGTACGAAATACCAAACGCCTTTTTTGTTTTGTTGACGTCGGCGTAGGCCTGGGCAGTGAAGCCAACGGCATCTACATTGCCAAGCGACGTTGCCTTGCCGGTAATACCCTGGTCGAGTATCGACGTCTTGGTATTGAATAGTTTCGATACGACAGACCCGATCAACGCGCCTGCAATCGTGCCGGCAATGGTACCTACTGGCCCGAACACCGAACCCAGGCCGCCGCCAATCGACGCACCGCCGGCGGCGCCAAGTAACGTACCGACCGTGCCGCCAAGCACATTCGTGCCTGTCTGCACGCCAGCAGCGGCACCACCGCCTTCGGCAACCACACCGGAGCGCGCCAAAAGTCCGGCCAGGTTGCCGATGCCGGCCACCATCTGCTTGAGGGATGAATCCATCGAAATGGTGTGCGCCAGGCCAAGACCGCTGTTTTTCTCCATGATGGCCAGCGAGTGGGCAATCGATTCCGATTTTGCGGACGAGTCGCCCAGCACCGTGCCGGTGCCCGTGGCAGCCTGACGGTCCTTGGCTGTCGTGTCCGATCCGCCGCTGACGCCGCCGATGGCGACGCCGAGCCCGGCAACAATTGCCGCCATGGCCGCCATTCGGGCAAAGGCCGAGTAAGGATCGCCCTCCCCTTGCGTCAGCACGGCATTAATACCCTTGACGACCGTCAATGCCACTTCCGCCGCATGCATTACCTGCGAGGCAGCCGCCATAGCCTGGTAGCCTTTTGATCCCTCGCTGAAAAAGCCTTGAGCCGCCGTGGTCATATCCGCGTACGACTTCAGTTGCGCAGTGGTGCCGGACAGGTGCGCCTGGTTAATAGCATCGATCTTGTCTGGATTGTCGTCGCTCAGTTTCTTAGCCTCGCGCAGCTCTTTCTGCGCACGCAATTGCCCTGCGACACCTTCGCTATAGGCCTTGAACATTTGGCCGATTGCCTTACCTCCACTGCCGAATGCCGTGGACAGGCTGTCAGCAATAGACTTCCCAGCGCGGTCCCAGTCCTTGATGGCTTGGTTGGCGAGGTTTTCCATGTGCTTTGCGTCGCTTTGCGCGTCCAGCCCTTGCGCCAGACGCGCGCGCGCAGTGCGCTGGTCCTCCAGATACTTCAAGATGGCAGGCGCCTGCGCCAGCTCCGCGTCCGTCGCACCTGCTGCGGCTTGGCCGGCCATGAACTGCTTCTGGTATGCGATGGCCAGGTCCAGCTGCGCTACCGCCTCGCGCTCGATTGAGCCGCGCGAGACTTCGCGGCCACGATTTGCCTCCTCGATCTTTTGCGCTTCCTGGCTCAGGCCGGAAATGTATTTATTAATGGCTGCATCAGATGCCTCGCCGATGGCCTCCTTGCGCAGCATTTCTTCTGCGTTGAGCAACTGGATCGCCCTATCCGATTGCGCCTCGGCAGCCGCGCGCTTGCCGATCAGGTCATTGATCTGCTTGGCATGTTTTGCAGCCTCAGCTTCCGTTGCACTGTGATGCGCGCGCAAAGCGGCAATCTGTACCGTGTAGCCGCCAATTTCCTCGGCGGCGGTAGCTTTTGCATAATCGCGCTTATTTTTAAAATATTCCTCATCGCCCAAACGACCGGCGTTGTGGAACATCTCGTTATATTTGGCCAGTTGGTCAATCATGGCCTTTTCGGCATTGACATCATCCTGGACGCGCGCCAAGCGATCCGCCATTTCGGTGTTCTCGACCTGATTGACCTTCGTTGCGGTGGGCTTTTTGGAGAATTCCTTGATGGTGGCAAAGCGGCGCGCCTCGATGGCTTCCGGCGTGATCATCGCTTGAATAAGCGGATCATTCGATTTCAAATCGATGAGCCCTTGCTCAGTCCTCCGATTTTTCTCCAGTTCGACATTCAGCCGTCCAAGCGACTCCTCTTTGCGCTTATCGTCAGCGGCTTGCATACGTTGCATGTCATGCATCAGAGCCGATTTTTTCTGCTGCTCATCGCCCTGCGCAATAGCTTGCGCTTCGGCAATATTCAGTTTTTCAACAGCTGCCGTTAATCCCAGGACAATTTTAGTGCGCGTCGCATCCATTTCTGGCGAGATGGTTCCCGGCGCCCGGCCAAGGCGAACATTGCTTTCTTCCAGTTGCTGGTCGAAGTGACTCAGGCGGAAACTGTAAGCGTCCACATCCTTGGCTAATGAACCTTTCTTGGCGAAGTCACCGATTGCGGACATAGCCTCACCAATAGCCTCGGTGACACCATGCCAAGCGGTTGCCACCGATCCAAGATTTTTTACCATCTTCTCAGCACCGTCTTTTGTTGCCTTTGCAAATTCTTCTGTTGCCAAAGCGGATGCTGCCTTTTGCTCCCCTTCTTTTTCCAAGGCGCGAATATGCGCAAATACTTCGATGGTCAAAAAGTGATAAGTGTCGTCAAGCTTCAGTGCAGCACGAGTAATTGCTTCCGTCGAGCGGGCACCATTGCCCGTCATTTGCACAGCCAGCGACTCAAATTCTGCAATGGTCTTTTTAATGGAACTGCTCCCGGCATGCTCAAGTGCAATGACGGCATCGGAGATATAGGCAATCTGGTCTCCGGTAAATTTACCGGTACCAGCCAGCTCAGTGACGACCTTTTTTGCTTCGCGAATACTTCCGCCAGCCTCGGTCGCCGCATGCGCCATCTCATTCAGCCTATCGCTCGTCACGCCGGCATAGTTGTTGGTCGAGATCAGGGCATTGTTCATTTCGCGCTGCTCGCTGGCACCTTTAATCATCGCGTAGGCAACCGTGCCAAGTGCGCCAGCAAAGGTCAGCGCAGCCAAGCCGGCGGCGCTGAACAGGAGGCCTGCAGCGCCGGTCTGCTCACCTAGCACCATCATCGACCCGCCGAAACGCTGGAATTGCCCCTGGCTCAGCTCATGGGCGAGCACCAGCAGTTCGCGCTTAGCGCTCGCCGATTGAAAACTCAGGCCCTCCATGTGGCCGCCCGCCGACTTCGCGCCGGCGCCCGCCTCGGCCAGCTTATTGATCAGCGGTGAAGCGGCTTCGGATACACCCAACTGGGCGGCACGGTAGATCTGTAGCTGCTGGGTCGTCATGCCTAGCGTGGCAACCTGGTCTTGCAGGCTTTTGATAAAGCGATCACCTGCCTGGGCGGCGCGGTCCTGCGCACCGGCAGCATCGCGAGCAGCCCGCTCTTCGCGGTGCATCGCATCGATGCTATTGCCCAGGGCTGCCGCCTTGGTCTGAGCTGCGCTGCCCAAGCCCAATTCGGCGGCGCGATAGCGCTCCAGTTCGCCGCGCGCCATGCCGAAAGTGTCGATCTCGCGCTGCAGCTCAAGCAACATTCGGTGGTTGGACTCTTCCAGAGTGCGCGCAGCGTCGGCGGCCTGCCGCATGATGCGGGTCGTGTCGGCCATCGCACCGTTGTAGTCAGCCTGCTTCTTCCAGGTGCGTTCAGCTGCGTTACCGAGACCATCAATTCCAGCGGCGGCCGCCTCGCTGCTACGCCAGACTCCCATCGACGAACCCATGAACCCGTCGAGCGTGTTGCTGCCGCCGAGGAAGACAGTGCGAATGCGGGTGGCGGTAGCGCCCATCGCGTCGATAGAAGCGGTCGCAGCATCCACCTTTTGGACCACGCGCGCGCCTGCCTCGCCCACAGCATCGACAGCGGCTGCGCCTTCCGTAGTTTTGCCCTTGGCGTCCGCGCTCGCCTTGCCAAGTTTGTCTATGGCCGTCGTCGCGCTGTCGACCTTCTTCTCGACACTCTCACTGGCGGCGCCGAGGCGATCCATGGCCTGGGCGCCCTGCTCCAGTTGGCGCGTGTCAATCGAAAGGCCAAGCTCGGCGATATCAGGCATTATTTTTCCTTCTTGTTTTGGTGATAAATAAACAGCGCATCGAGGCGATCGATCACGCCCTCTTCGAACGGATCGAAGCGGACACCGTGGCGCGCCTGCCAGGCTAGTATTTCAGCGCTGGTGAGCGCGTTCACGGCCATACCGCACTGGCGCTTCTGGTTTATCTGGGTGAACCAGGTCCAGATGTAGGCCAGCTCGGGCGGCAGCTGCGGCACCGCTGGCGCCTCGGGCGCCCGGTAAAGCGGGTTTTGCCGGGCCGTATCCAGGTGGTCGCCCTTGGCATTGCCATCGCCTGCCGCTGCCGCACGATCAAACAAGTGATCGGCGTACAGCAGCAGGGCCTGGGTTAGACCTTCAAAAAATTGGCGTCGTTTTCCAGGGCGGCCGTAACACGGTCCTGCCAGGTCGGGTATTTGTCGAACGCCGTGGCGATCAGGCCCTTGTCGAACGGCACGACGGCGCCGTTGCTGGTGAAGCCGTACCAGTCGACGGCCACGGCCAGCGCCAGGCGCTTCTGGTTGTCATCGATGACGTGCACCAGCTGATCCGCACCTTCGTCCGTCGAGGCATCGATGGCGGTCTTGCGCTTGGCCGACTTCTTGTAGCCTTCGGCGCGCACGGCGTGGCTTTCCTTGCGGTACTCGTCGGAGTTCTTGCCGACGATGCGGATACCGGCCACAGGCTCGCCGTCGGCGTCGAAGATCACGGGCACGTCGAAGGTCACGCGCGCGGCTGGCGCGGACAGGTTGGCGATATCGAAACCGACGACTGCCAAGGCTTGAGCGGCGTTCAGGGATGTTTGGGTGGTGTTCATGGGTAATGCCTTTCGTGGGGTGGAGATATGTGCCCGTGCCGGCCGCCGCGCCCACGAAGGCGACAGCGACCGGTCGGTGCTGGGGTGGCGCTTGCGCCAAAAAGAAAGCCCGGCGCGCGGCCGGGCGGGAGGGTTACAGGCTGGTGTCTTGAAACGCCACGGTCGTCGCCTCGTGCTGCGCGTCGGCGCCCTGATAGCGCAGGATGTCGAACGCGCAGGTGACGATCTTGTTTTTCTCGCCATCATCGACTTTCGCCGAAGTGATCTTGATGCGGCCCATGGCGATCGTCATAACCTCGGCCAACGGCGCCGTGCTGGCCGCCATGGCATAGGCCAGCGACAGTTCGACTTCCTGTTTGAAGTAGTCAATGTATGCCGAGTCCTGCATCAACACCGTGAACTGGCCACTGCCCAGCACCTTGCCGCGCGAGGCGGCCGTAGCGAACTTGGAGCCGATCACGGGATCGATCTTGACTTGGCCATCCAGCGACAGCGACATGCCGGTGCAGATCTGCGACGGGATGCCCCCAACCGACAGCATTGCGGTGGCGCCGGAGAACTTGCCGGTACCGGGCGTGGACGCTGGCGCCGCGAAATACGCCGCCGGCGTGGTCGGGCCTTCCAGCTTGCCCATCAGGGTAAAGTCCATGCTCGTGATGCCGTTCGGCTGAACGGCGATATCGACCTTGCTCACCAGCTGGTCGATGAAGCAACGATTCACGGCGATGCCCGGATCCTGCACTTCTGCGGTGAACCAGTCCGTGGTGTGCCCGGTCAGCGGCGTGAAGCTGCGCTTGCCGGTTGCGGTCACGGTCACCGGATCGCCTTCTACCTTCACCGTCATGGCGCTGCCATCCATGAACTGCCCCGTCAGCTTCAGCGCCGTGGCCGAGGTGACGAAGAAGTTCTTGCCGTTGTTGGCCGCGCCAGTGGTCAGAAAGCCGCCGATGCGCACCACTGTGCCGGCGCGGTGGCCATCAGCCAGCCAGGAGCCAGCGCTGCGCGTCAGGCCCGTTGCACCCGATGCGATGGTATTTTGCGCTGCGGTGGTACCGCCGGCCGTGAAGTCACGGCGCAGCAGTGCAGCCAGCAGCGCGGCGTAGGTGCCGCAGCTGGCCTCGCCCTTGATGGCGCCGGAAGTACGGAAGTTGCCCAGGCGCGTATCGCTTTGCTGCTGGCTTGGGTCGATCTCATTGCTCGAGTACTTGTCGGCGTCCGTGTCGAACGTAGCGGTCACGCGCGGATAAAGGCGGCCGGCGGCGGCCAAGGCCTTCGTGCCTTCCGCTGGTTGCTTGCCAATAACGAGCAGGCTGTCGATGCCGTTTGCAGTGGTCATGGTGTGGATTGCCTTTCTTTGGTCGAAAAAAAGACCGCCGAGGCGATCTGTGTGGGGTGATGCGGGTTACAGGTTGCAGAAATACCTGATCTTGACAGGGACCATCCAGCGGTCGCCGTCCTCGCGGCCGTCCGCGATTTCGGGCGTGCGCTCGATCTGCACGGTCACATCGCCCTTCGTGAAGCTTGCGCCGCGCTTAAATAGCGCCGCGATCATTTCGGCGCGCGCACCGGCCGCCGCGGTGCCCTGCCCTGGCGGATAGAGCAAGCTGACCTGAAAGATGCCGCGCTCCTGGCGTGCGCCATCGCCCATGGAATGGTTGTTCGGCTCCGCTGGCAGCAGGTAAGCGGCTTGATACGGCCGGCCGGTGACTGGTGCGTACGGCACGTTCTGCCAAGCGGTATCGATGGTCGGCGCGAGGCTGGCCAGCGCTGCTTCCAGCGCCGCGCGTATTGTTGGTTGGCTCATAATTTATATGTCGAATATCCTTGTGCGAACTCGCTAGCGGTGGTGCCGTCGCGCACGCCGTTCACCGCGTTGTCCACGATGGTGCGAAATTCCACGACCGTCAGGGCAACCACACCGACGGGCGCCTGGCGAGACCAGCCCTCCTCGATGCGCTTCGCATACGGCAGGTTGTTGACTAGGTAGATCACGTCACCTGCCTTCGCCGCGTTGATCGTGCTGCCGTGCGCGGCAATCGTGGCGCTGCCGTCCTTGTCGATCAGGTCCCGCACGCCCGCAGCCGGCGAGCCGATGGAAAGCTGCCAGTTGGCGCGGAAGCGGCCGCCGGTGTAGCCAGGCGGTGGTTTGTGCTTCCAGAACTTGGCATCACCTACTGGCGAGCGCTGGACCAGCTTGTTGTCGATCTTCATGGTGATGGCGCGCACAACCAGATCCTGATTGGCCTTCGTCTTGGCGATGAATTCGGCGATCTGCATGGAAAACGACATACTGGCCATCAAATCCCCCTGAGTTGCAGCGTGTGCAGCACGGCCACGTCGACCGGTGCCGTGGTTTCGACTGCCTTCACTGTGTAGCTGGCGCCGCCGAACAGCACCAGGTCGGCCGCCGTCGGCGCCGGCATGGCCTGGCCATTGCGCTGCAGTGGCGACAGCAGCAGCTTCTGGTCGCCAGCTTGGATCAGCGTGCCATCGATGTTCTCGGCCTCGTAGGCGGTCTTCACGCCCGTACCTTCGTAGTCCGTGGTGATGGTGGGCGCCGCGCCCAGGTCCGGGTAGTATTCGCCGGTCACGACCTGGCGCAGAACCACGATGCCGCCCTTGCGGCGCAGGGACTGGTCGGCGCGCGCGGCGGTTTTGGTGTAGTCGATCATTCGATCTCCAGCACGTCGATGCCTTTGCCGCAGGACGTATCAAAAAAGCATGCTACTTCCACCGCCTCGCGTGCACTTTTCCCTAAATGCATTGCAGCCAAGGCGTAGTCGCGAACGGCACCACGCGCGAAGAACCTCTCCTCGATTAATTCAGGGTGCGGTCCGTTGTGGGCAAATATGAATATTTTCCGATCCGAGGCGATGAACATGCTGCCCGCTCCGTTTTCTTCGGTGCCAACTGGATAAGCATCGGCAGGCCGGCCAGCCTCGAACCATTTCAAAAGCTCGGCGGCATGCGAGCCGGAGCCGCTGAACGCCACCAGGCCTCCTGGTACCCGATGGATTTTCGTGACAGCGTAAGCACAGCCGTAATTGGTGCCCTGCTTGTCTGCGGCGAGGGTCTGGCCGTCCCAGGCGATGATTGTCATGCTCGTATCACCTTTATCGAGTTGCCGCCGCCGGCCGAGCCGAAGTAAGGCGTCAGGAGCGCATCCACTGCCACAAAGCGCTCGCGCGCATCAGTGGTATTCTGGAAGTACTCCGTCTCCAGCGGGCCGGTCTTGTCTTTTTTGATCGCGTTCGAGCCGGTATCAAGGTCCGGCAGCAGATCCTCGCCGCGCCCCGCCCGCACGGCCAGGTCGATGCAGGCATTGACCACTTCCACCGGCACGATGGTGCCGGGCACGGTGAAGCCGTCAACCACGACGTTGTAGCGCGGCCAGTCCAGCGCCTGGTGTTGATAGACGCGACGGCCGGCCCAGCGCGTGCGGTAGGTGGCCATGAAGATCATCGCCTTGCGCAGGGCGATTTCCTTGTCGGCTTCGATCAGCGCCGCCCAGGCGGTCAGGCCCAGGCTGGCGCAGCGCGCGTCTGCCGCGGCGACGCTGGCATAGGATTCGGCGTCGGGCAGTCCAACGCCAGGTTCGACCAGCATATTTGTGCTCCTTTGATTTAGCATTTGAGAATATGTTTAAATAGCAAGTTCAACTCTAGGAGCAATGAATGTCCGCCACGTCATCACAGTATGTACATAGACAACAATGTGCTTTTTGCAAAAGCGAAGCGAACAGCGATGAGCATGTACTCCCGCAGTGGTTCGATAAAGTACTAGCCCCTCGTAGACACGAGGATCGCACTTTTCAATGCAAAATAAGTACCAAGGCCAGCGGTGTGAGCTCTACAGTGGTTAAGCAAAGAAACGGTAGCCCAAGATCAAAGCGCCTTAAAGTTGTTTGCACCAAATGCAACAATGAGTGGATGAGTGTGCTTCAGGATCGAACATCATCGATCATTACAAAAATGCTAGAGGATGTGAATTTTTTAATTACGACAAAGGATCAAGCAATCCTTGCTGCTTGGGCGACCATGACAGCAATGACATATGAATTCGACGATCCAGATACCATGGCGATACTAGAAACGGAGCGGTTTTGGTTCCGTAGCCTGCGACTTCCACCGCAAGGAGAATGGAGAATTTTTGTAGGGAGGCACAGTGGGGGTTCTTGGAAATGCAGACTATTTCACCTCGGATACAATGCGTTTCGCGTGGATAATATGCCGCTGGTTCTAGAGGCAAATTCTCAAAAGACAATCATCGGCATTGAGAATCTGGACTTCATGATATTTAGCACTAGACTGGAAAGTTCCAGCGTAAGTCCTTTTGACCAATCTCCCTCAGATTTTTCTAAGTATCACGGATTGATTCAACTACATCCTCCAACCGGGGAGGACATCGAGTGGCATAAATCAAAGATGCGCCCTGATGCCGAGGTTACGCAGGTCGCTTTCAAACATGCCGACAATGCGACTTTAATTGGCCAACTTCGGATTTTTGAACTTCAGCGTCGTTATTCTGAAAAAACTGCCAAGGCCAAGGTCGACAAGAGTTAACATTTAGAACCGGATACCAGCGATAACGCTGATATTCAGGAATTTGTCCGCGGCAAGCGTGATGGTTTACTACGTGCGGCAGGCGACAAATTTTGGCATGATAATCCTACGGTGTTGAGGTGAATGGTATAACTCTGGCCACTAACGAGCGATTAAGTGGTTTTCCCAGGCTTGGCAGGTTTTTCAGTCGACGCTAACGCCGCTGCAGCAGCCACCTCTTTGATGGCCTCCAGGCCTACGGCCTCGGTGCGCAGGCGCTTGGCCTCGGCTTGGTTTGCGGCGGCCTGCTCCGCGTTGCGGGCGGCAGCGAACTCATTTTCTTGCGCCTGCTTAGCAACGCGCTCTTTCTCGGCCGCCAGCTCGCGTTCGCGTTGCTGCAAATCATCGTGCGCAGCCAGAAGATCAGCGCGAGCAGCCATCAACTCGGCCGGGGTCGGCACGCGCTCGCCCGCGCCTTGATCAATATATTCGGCCTTGATCGTGACTTCCGGCACGTCGTCAGCGGCATTGGCCCGGCCAATAGCCACGTTTGCATCGATGATCTTGAGGCCAGCCTGGCGCGCAAGCGCCTTGACGTCCTCGTTATATTGGAACATCGGTCCCGCGAGATACCAGATGTTGTTCTGATCATTTTCCATTTGATACTCCATTTTCTGCTTGATGGAAGATGCCGCGCCCCGCTTGGAGGCGCGGCGCCGACTTACTTGGTCGCGTCGCCGATGGTGATCACCCCAGCCGTGTGCTTATCGCTGGTGGCAACCTTGTCCCAGTTGGAGCCGGTGGCAAGGGCTGCATCACTTGGCGATTTGCCGCCCGAGGCTTCATCCCAGGTATATCCTTTCAAGCCCAGGCCGAAGGTGTAGTCGACCTGCATCGTGGTTTCGATGCGCTGGTTACCGTTGGTCGTTTCGATGTTGCTGATGATGTCGGAACCGTCGGTAACGGTTGCAGCACCTTCAGCCAGCGACAAGACGCGCAGCTTCGCGGGGGCGGTAGGACCGGGCGATGCGCCCACGGCGGCCGAGTACAGCGCCGGGGCGTCGGTAACGACCACTGCCTTGCCCAGGATATCGACAACACGGACGTTTTGGGCCTGGAACAGCTGCTTGGCATTGGCCAGGTTGGCGCCGATCAGTTTGTGGAACGTCGTACCGTTCATGATCTGCGCAACCAGGTTGCCGCTGTGGTCACCAAACTTGCCATGGGCTTCGTTCATGGCGATATAGTCCACGCCTTGGGTCGCGCTCACGTCGTTGACCGTGTTGGCGTTGTTGCTGATGGCCGCAACCAGTGCTGCAATGGCGGTATTCAGCTGGTCCGCCATCATCGCTTCGGCGAAATTCCGCGAGGCGACCTCGATACCTTCAGCCGTCGGCTTGTGCAGCCAGGTCATTTGCGATGGCTCGAAGCGGATCGGGCCGAAGCCACCCGCGATCTTGACCGAGCTGTGTTTCAGCTGGGTCAAATCCGTCGCGGCAGCCGCGCTGTTGGTGCCGTAGCGATTCACACGGCGCTGCGCCGAATGGATGGCAGCGAAGAACGATTCTTGCAGGAAGTCGCCTTCAAAGCCTTCGGTGGTCAAGCGGATGGCACCATTGCTGGCCGCGTTGAACTTTTCCACCATCTGCGCCAGCGTCTCGATGGTCGCCGGCATGATGTACTTGTTGAAAACTTGCATTTGGGAGAGGGACATTTTTAGCCTTTCGCTAATTCAGGATATTGAGCAGCAAAAGCAGCGGCACGCTCTTCGCGTGTACCACCGAGATTGCCAGTTTGTTTTTGGCCGCCACCGGCGCCATTCGGTTGTTGCGCACCACCGCCGGATGCGCCCGAGCCCTTGAGGATCTGATCCTTGTAGGGATACTGATCCACCAGGGTTTCGAGCGCTTCGTCAAAGTCGGCTACATCGCCAGGCCGGGCGCGCGAGAAAATCTTGTTGCCGGCACCGTCATACGCAACGATCTTGCCGGCCTCCACCTTGAAGGCCTGACCGAAGCGCGCCTGGACCAGGTCGACCGGGATGGCGAACTTTTCGGAGATGAGTTTCGAGCGATTGAAGCTGCCGCCGATCATTTCCGAATACAGGTTGCCGGTGATGGCGTCCAGTTCGGTCTTGGTTCGGGCCAGCTCGTCGGCGTGGGCCTTGTTGGCGGCGGCGACCTGCTCTTCTGCTGCCTTCTTCGCTGCCAGCTTGATTTCTTCAACCTTGCCGGCCGCGACCAACTTGCCTTCATCGACGTTCTTCATCAGTTCGATCGCTTTCGTTGCAGCGGCAGGGTCGTCAATGCCAACGAACGCTTGCAGCTTTGCTTCGGCAGCCTCCTTTGCTTCGCGATGAGACTTTGCCTCACCGTTCAGGCCTTGGATTTTCTGCACGGCGGCAACCGCATCGAACGGGACTTCCTTCCCGTCGTCATGTACGTAGACCGGCTTGCCATCCTGGACAACGACATTGCCATTTGCATCGAGTTTGAGTTTCATTTGGTGGCTTTCTGGGCATCCGCCCTTGTGAGTGGCCTTCTGGCCATGCACCGCGTCGCGTCCGCTTGCGGCATAAAAAAAGCCGCCAGGTTGCCCGGGCGGCCTCAAAATCATTGATCTAATATTTGCTTGTGCTTACTTTGTAGTCAGCGGCTCAAGCTTTGCGCTGATACTGAGCCATTCAGGGAATAGGAATCCCAAAGTGCTTTTCACGCGGAACAACGCGCCCTGAATTCGCACAATACACTCACCCGCCTCAATCTGTTTGCGCGCCCATGTTACTTCGTCAATATCGCCCTTAACGTCAAATTGAAGACTACCATTTCCGAGCTGTACTTTAGATAGCGCCGGGATACCGCCATTCAAACGCATGCGCAACGATAAAAATTCGACATCACCGGCAACTTTTGGCAACTCCTGTTGTTCGTCCGCTGCACGATTTGAAACGCGCGTCGGGCTACTGACCTGCCCGCGAGAGGCGCGCGATATCTGCTCGTTTAACTCACGCCAGGCCTCGGCAGGCATATTGCCCTCCGTTATATACGAGTTTTGATAAGAGTTTGTGCGGAATGTCTTACTATATTTATCGATCACTTCGCTGGAACGCCATAGCTTCTCAGCACGTATGATAATCAACACTGCCCCACGATTCACAGCTGCTTCCGCCAAGGCAATCTGACCTTTTCGACTTGGTAAGTTCAGTCTCTCGTCGTACTCCGTACTCGCCCAAGGATTAATTTGAAGCGCTGCAACGTTAGACGCAATAGTTCGCTCTCCATGTATTTCACAGAGCTTTCGTAATCGTGGCCGCCACCAATCACGCATGCCAGAAGGGGCACTTGGATGCATTCCGGCAAGTGGCCAGCCGTCGACCTTAAAATGGTGATCGTCGACAGATGAATTTTTATCAAAGCTTGGATTTGCCAAAAGCAAAACTACTGGGCTGCTATGGATATTGCCCTCGAATGGACTTGGCCCCATGTTGGTTTGCAAAACATGATGCGCCTTAGCCTTTAGGTTATACCGCTCAACTGCAGCCATATCCTGCTCAATAATCTGCTCAATCAATTTTCGACTCGTTTGTAATAGATCAATTTCGCCAGTCTTTACAGCCAAATTGATGATTAAAAACATATCTTAACTTATCGAGCATACTTCGCCTGCAATTCCTCCAAGGTCAACTTGCGCCCCTTGAGATTCATCAGGTCGTTCAGCGTGATCTTGCCAGCCTCATACATCTCGGCGCGACCCGGCCCCAAATACTCAGCCCGCCAGGCCTTGTCCTTGCTGGCCAGGAAATCTTTGAAGTTCATCTTGCTGCTGACCGCGCCGCCGTCGCTCGGCCGCGTGCTCTCGCCCGGCTCGTCCAGTTCGATGCCCAGATCCTTGAATGTCTTGGTTCGCGTGCTGAGCACGCATCTGCAACTGAAATGGATGGTGCCCGGTCCACCCGCCCACTCGTGGGTATGGTTGATCGGTTCCTGATCGTCCAGCGAGTACTCGTGCAGGTCGCGCATCGCGCATAACAGGCAGGTATGCGAATCCAGCGTGGCCAGCCAGACCAGGCACTCGATCAGGTCTGCATTCTCCTGGAATGAGGCCAGCCGCGCCGCGTTGGCCACGGCCTGCACCGAACTGTGCACCAGCGCGCGCGCATTCGCTTCGGACGTCTTCAAGATGCCGGGCATGACCTCCGTATCACCGCCGGCGGCCTTGGCATTGGTACCGACAACGCGCGCAACGATCGTTGATGTCGTTTCACCCTGTGCCGCGCCGAGCCGGACCTGGCTGGCGAAGCGGAATTGCGTGTCGAGTGCCTGGCGCTTCCACCAGTTGGCTGACGACGCGCCCTTGATCAGGGTGTCGCCGACCAGCTTTTCGAGATAGGTGGCCGGCGGCAACTTGGCGCCCAACTCGATCTTGAGCCCCTGCGTCAGCACCTTGGCCGTGTAGTCCGCCTCGATGCGGGTCATGCCCAATAGGTTGCGCATGGCTTCCGCTTCCATGCCGCTGTAATGCGAGGAAATCACCGCATTCGATTCGCGCAGCAGCGCGGCCAGCCGCTGTTTCCCATAACTCGACACCTCCCCCTCGCCCAGCTTGGCAGCCAGCTCCTTCGACATGGCGCCCATCAGCGCAACGATCTTGCCCTGCACATCCGCCGAGAATCGCAGCAGGTTCAGCGAGTGCACGAGGAACATCTCGGCAATCCACTCTTCGAGCGCGCCCATTTATGCCCCCGCCAAGTCGGGCGGAGCCGACTGAATGCGCTCCTGTTCCGTTTCCCAGTCCAGATCCGGAGAAAGGATGCCGCGGCGCTGCAGCTCGTTGAAGTACGTCTCGCCCGAGATTTTCCCGCCAGCGGCGCTCTTGAACAGCAGCTCTGCACTGGCCTCGGCGAGCGATGCGGCGCCGAAGTCTTTGAAAATGGTGATGTGACCGCCTTCGGCCTCCCCCACCCATTCAGCCATGAACTGCAGGGCCTGGTCGCCAGCGTCCTCGACGTTGCCCGCGATCTTCTGCAGCGCGCATGCGCCCTGCTCGTTGTCCGCCAGGGTCTGCGATTCGGTCACGTTGCCCGGCTTGATCACCAGCAGCTCGGCGCCAGCCTGGCGCATGCGGTCTTCCAGGTCGAGGATGGATAGGCGACCGGCCTCAATGGCCTTTCCGCCGTGTTCCACGAATTTCAGGTCACCATCGGGCGAATCCGACTTTACTGCCGTCCCGGCGCCGACCGAGATGCCGCCCTCGCCCAGCATCTTGGAGAACAGGATCGGCACGCGCGCGACGTGCAAGATGTTCTGCTGGTCGCTCTTGCTCTGCCAGTGCTCGATGTTGCTGTGCGCCAGCTCGAGCAGCGGCGGCGTGGCCTGCATATAACCCAGGCGTTTGCCGTAGACGGGCACGAAGGGAATTGTCCCCAGCGTAGTGACACCTTCCTCGTGCAGCGCCCATTCTTTCTTGCTGCCAGTCTCACGCTGGCGCCAGGTCTGCCAGGTGCCACGCCCTAGGACACGAACCTGCTCGATTTCCTTGGTGTCGAAGTCGCCATTCGGCTCGGACACGCTTTCCAACAGTCGCAACTGGGTCAGCCCGTTCAGGCTGGTCGCATTCTTCGGCAGCCAGCCCAGGACGTTCTGCACGTGCACTTGGACGAAGTACGGGCGCACACCGGCGGCCTGCTCGTCGGCCTTCGTGACCAGATTGCCCGCCTTGGGAAAGTCGACCAGGATGCCAGCGAAGCCGTAGCCCATCGCCTCTTGGGTGATTTCCGAGAGGAAGCTATGCAGGTCGCGGCCGGACAGGTCGACATTTTGCAGCCAGGGCTTGAGCCGCTCCGGCACGTCCTCTCCTAGCGTCACCGGCTTGCTGAACGGCTTGGCCGACAGCACGTCGATGGTGCGGGCGTATGCCGGAAACAGCGTGGCCACGGCCAATCGCAGATCGTAGCTTCCGGTGTCCTCACCCGGCCACTGCGGCAAATACTTCTTGCCGGCCGCCCGCATGGTCTTCGTGCCACCCAGCAGCGCGGCAATCAACGCGCAGTCCTCGTTCAGCTTGGCCGCTTCGGCTGATTGTGTGCGTACATCGGTCATGGAAATCCTTGTTGTTACATGCGCAGCGGCGCGGTGGTCGTCGTGCTCTTCACGATCGGATAGCGTTTCACAAGGAAGTAGCCGTTCGCGTCATTCGGGTGATCATGGCCAGATTTCTTGTCTGGCTGGCCGTCGGCGCCCCACACCTGCTGCTCCAGCGCCTCGGTCGTCGTCGGGCATTGATCGGTGTTGATCTTCCAGCGGCGCTCGCCCTGGGCATTCAGGATCATCGCGTTATAGGCGTTGACCCTGTCCTTGACCGCAGGGTTTGAGTGGTTCACTTCGAGCAGAAAGCCCGCCTGGCGCAAAATGGACAGGTCGGACTCGCTGGCGTTCTTGCTGCTGGTGTTCTGGCCGGATGCATCCGGGAAAATCTTCACCTGGTGCCCCTTGTCCTTGAAGTCTTCCTTCAAGAGCTTGGCCATGGCTGGCGTATCACGCACTTGCACGCGCTCAGCCAGTGTGCGCGGTAGGCCGTCGCGCACCACGTTGACACAGGCGGTCATGTTCTGGACGTTGAAGTCCAGGCCCACCATCAGCGGCTCGCCCGGCAAGATGATCTCGTTCGTGTGGTTCAGCGCGCGGTCGAAGTCGGCATACACGCTGCCGCTGGTCAGGTTGGTGAACTTGCCGCGCAGGTAAGCATCGATCAACGCCGGCGGATAGCTGGCCATCAGCGACGGGATATAGTCGTCTGGAAGGTTCAGCTCGTTGTCGAAGGTGCTGGCCTGGATCAGGCCGTACAGGCTGGCCAGCTCAGGCTTGTCCCGGATGGCCTTCACGAACTGCTGATAGACGAACTTGAAGCCCTCGGGCGTCGTCGTCACGTCGATGCCGTTCATCAGGCCCGGCACCTTGTAGCGCATGCGGGCGATGATCTTGCGCCAGGCCATCTGCGCCTTTTTCAGCGGCATCACGTCCAGCTCATCGATCAGCGCGTGGCCGATCTTGAAGCCAACGATGGTTTCCGGCTTCTCCATCGAGCGGCAGATGACCGTGCCACGGTACCTGCGGCCCTCGTACACCTCGACCTCGTGGTCGCCCTGCTTCACCTTGATGCGCAGGCCCATCGCATAGGCCACCTCCTCCATCGTCGGATAGAAGATGTCGCGGATCTGCGGATAGGTCGGCGCGAAGTAGCCCTGGTTGATGCCTGGCCATTGCCAAAAGTGGGCGCAGATGCCCGCGCAGCCCACAAACGTCTTGCCCGAACCGAACCCGGCCACGTAAGCCTTGAACTTGTGCGGCAGCTGCAGGAAGCTCGCTTGCGGGACGTTCAGGTCAAACTGGATTGTCGTCATGGCGCTTGGCGTCTTTCACGCCGAAGGAAATGGCGACAGGTGTGGGCGCCTGGTCGGCCTGCTCGGCCTTGCCCTTGTTCACATAAATGTCGCCCACTTCCTTGGCGGCCTGCTCGTAGAGGCTGGCCACCAGAGATAAGTTGCGCATGTTTTCGGCCTTCTGCGCCAGCCTGGCCAGGCCGCGTAGGCGGAATGCCTTGCTGGCGATCGGGATTTCCTCGGCCTTGGCACGGAAGCTCGCCCGCGTTTCTTCGAAGATCGTTCGCCATTTCTGGCTCAGGTTGCGACCGACGTATGTGTTTGGATCGTAGAGCGACACCTGTTGGCGCGGCACATCGAGGCCAAATTCTTCCTTTACTGCCAGCGAAACCTGCGTCGGCGAGTCGAAACAGGCCAGCGCGGTGACGATGTACAGCTTCACCTCGTCCTTGAGTGCGGCCATGTTTTAGTTTCCTGTAAAGCAACGTAAAGCCTACGCGGCCTTCAGCAGACACGTTCCGCACGCCCTCGCTATGTTGATTTTCGCCACTTCTGGCGGTGTCTTTGCTGCGTCAATCATGCGCTGCACGTCCTCGCTTGCGCCGTAGCGCCGGACCACGCCGATGAACTCCTCGACGTCATGGCCGCGCATGCACAGCTTCGGCAGCCCGTACTTGTTGAAGGCCGGCGCGCCGAATTCATCCTGCTCCTGGGCGATGTGGTAAAGCTCGTGCTCGAGCAGCGCGCAGAACTCAGCGTCACTGCAGGTAAGGCAATACGATGCGTCCAGAGTAATGAGGAAGTCCGGCACCGCGCCGAACCAGTCGGCCATCTGCTGTTGCTGGCGGCCTTTCTGCCACGGCCCACAGCGGAATGTGACTTCCTCGCACTGTCCCAGCACCGTGCGACCGGCCTTCACAAAGCCCATCGGCGCCCACAGGAACTGCACGTCGGCATATTCCAAGTGCGCGTGGTCTTCGTTGTACAGCGTGCCGCCTTCGGTGAGGATGGTTGCGCGCGCCCACTTGAGCACCTCGGGCGCGGGCATGTAACGGTTGTTCAGCGGGTCGACAAATTCAGCAGGTGGCAACGGGCGCGCTGAGGTGGGCGCAGCGGAATTTCGGCTTTTCTTCATTCCGACCTACTAGATGTAGTGTTTGACGGCAACTCTAGCGGTCTCAGCCCGGCAATTTTTGACACTTTTGCTCGCGACCTACTAAATGTAGTGTCTCACGCGCCTTCGATGCTTAAATTGACCGGTGGCATGCTCGCGCCCAGCACCCACAGTGCGATAGAGCCGCCGGAATTCAGCACGGCCAGTTCCTCGACGCTCGGGCGCCAGTACGACACCACAGCAGGCAGATCGCCAACTTGCGTGCGCGTGATCGGCAATGCGCCACACGGCAACTCGGCCTGGTCCCAGCCTGCAGGTGCGCCGAGCACACCGTTGTTCGATGCGTGTTGTATTTTCTGCATTTCGGCTTTCGATATGTCACCGCCCGCCCCCAGCAGGCGCCGCGATGCATCGCGGCTGGAGTCCTCTGGATCTTTGCTACGTCGGTGAGCTGCGCCCGTTTTTGTAAGCCCTGCCACTGGAGCGCGCTGGCAGCCGCAAAATAAGCTAAAAATAAATAGTTTCGTACCACGAACTGCAAGGTAAGATTTCATTTATCAATTAATCAATGCCCATTTGGAGGAAATCATGCCTGGAATTGAAGATATTAAATTAGCACTTGCGCTCTTGGTCAATGACCTCGCAGAGAAGGCGCCCAATGCTGTGCAGGATGTTGGCCTCTTGCTGGCATCAATTGCGGGACGCTCGGAAAGTGAACTCTGGGACAAAGCCGGAGACCAGCTTTTCGAAAAAGCAAAATCAGCGAAATACAAGGATGAAACAAGTTATTACGTATTTTTTGCATGTGTCTTTCGCGGCGGCGCAGTTGACCTTGCCCAGGCTGAGCGAGCAAAAGAGCAGGCCGCTATCTAGCCTTATGACATAACCGGGCGTGCTTCATCATGGCTTGGTGCGCAGCCTCGGTGCGCTCGCGCATCCAGGCATCAAAGCCGTCGTCAGCGTGGCATTGAGCGATAAATACCGACACGCTCCCGTGCGCGGTCTCAGCCAGCGCATCGCCGGTTGCCTCGCTGATGAGAATGCGCCCGGTTCGATCCGTCGCGTAGACGGTGACCTCGCCTCGCTCCTCATCGGCCATCGTGCACATGGTGATCGGCGCGCCGTTGAAAAATACTGTAGCCCGGTATGCGTCCGGGTCGCCTACTGTGATACGCATGGAGACTCCTTATGCGGTGAATGCGTGCCGCGCCGGCTTGGCCATGGCCCACAACCAGGGCCAGGCCAGCAGCACGAGTGCGACGATGGCGCCGCCGATCAGCGCGCCCATCAGAATCAAGGTGATGATCATCTGGCGGAAGTCGATATCGAACATGTGGCACCTCAAATAGAAAAGCCGCCAGCGCAGTAATGCGGTCGGCGGCGAAACCCGGCGTGCCGGGCAAGGAGAATTGGAGCGGGATGTTGGACTTATTGCGATATAATTAAATTATTACTTAAATAACCAAATACAACGATGACACAAGAAGAAATGAATAACCTGCTACTCGAAAATGTAGCTTTGATCTCGGGTGTTGTGGCGTCTTTAGGCGAGACGATTAACGAGCAGGCGCAGTCGATAGCCGCGCTTGAAACGAGACTGGACGCACGTAGCGCATTGCCTGATCTGTTTTCTCTAGCTCTTTTTAATCAGTTGTCATCGACTTTCCCTGAGTTGCCAGACGAGTTGCTGCGCGTCCTGCGAAACTTTTCCGAACAGCCGGAAATCAGTCCCGAGTGGAAAGAAACGGCAAATGCCCTCATCAACATCGTTGGCGCCAACACGAATAGCGGTGAACCAGACCAATCGGCGCGAAACCTTACGCTAGTGTATAGCAGCGAGAAAACGTAATCTTTAGCGACATGGATCTAGAACACTATGTTGGCGCTGTCACAATTAGTCGCGCTCCGAATCCAGCATGCGCTGGAACTGGCGCACCACGTCAACGTCGAGTTTGTCGATGATCTCTTGCTGTGTAGGCGATTCGGCTGGCGCCGCGTCTGCAACAATGGCGGCCATTTCCTGCTGTGTGCGGCGCCAGCGGAAGCGGCTGAGAGACTCGGTAGTGGACATGATCGCCTCGTAACGTGGCGCCAGAAAACAAAAAAGCCCGCATCGCTTGCGCGCCGGGCCTAATGATTTTTCTCCCTTGCTAACTGCGAAGTGAGCCGTGCAAAAACTCGCTCGAACAGACCCAGCAACGGGTGGGGTATTCGGCGAATCCCTGCTATCGGTGCCGCCGAAGCGATCATTACGAGTGCAGGAAGTGTATTCATGTAAGCATACTGTATTTTCGACTGTCTTACAAACAAAAAACAAAATTACAAGAAATAATTTCTGCGAGGTAAAATATATTTTTATAACTTTTTGGGGTAATTGATGGCAGAGATAACATTCATTGAGCAAAATGCTCCCGTGGATGAATATGGGCGCGCCCTTTATGCTGTTTCCCGTTCAATACTTAGAGCCCATATAGACTCTCTGTCCGATGAGGATTTACGTGACATCAATACCCCCCTCGACCGAGTAAATATGCGGCAATTATCAAAGATTGCACGGCTCGAACGCGACAAAGGCATGCGAGGCGATGGTTTCGAATGGGCTGTTCACGAGGCGATCTTAGGTAAGGAACCCAGCGTCATAAATCCAATTTCACAAGCAATGCGTCGGGCTTCAAAATATCTGAAAGATGATGTGCCCACCTCCCTGTTATTTGGACAAGAGCGTGCGAAGTATCTTGGATTTCTCGACGCGGTTGTTGACGAAGCTGGAGCCGACTCTTTTTTGCTTCCGCATGGGAACGGCCGCCCGTTTAACTTCGGCCCCTGGGTATCAGTTGCAGCGCAAGGTCACACTGCTGAGCACTTGCTCAACGAACGTATTAAAAAAATTTGGAAAACGGATCTCTTTCTATCTACGCTTGACGGCCGAAAACATCTTGCAGCTACCGTAAAATCAAATGTGCTCCAACTTGAGGGCGGTAAAGGCTTGCGCATTGGCATTGTCCCGGAATCAGCCCACTTCGCAAACAAATCTGGGGTTATACATGACGCAAATACTGGCTTATGGGTAGTGTCATTAGCTGATCCAAACGGATTTATGGGTCTTTTCAACGATGCGTACAATGCTGTTGCGCGTGCAATCTGCACTTTGGGAAAACATGAGAAACCGCCCTACTTCACGAAGCCTAGCGCGAAGGCAGAGCGACTCCAACTGCAGCTCGAAAAGTACCCAGATGCAACGGCACTTGAGGTTGAGGATGCGTTAAACGATGCGGCGCAACAGGACCTTGTCACCAACACCCAAAAGCTCTTAAGTGTAAATGCCCCTGACTGGCTACACATAAAAAAAATGGCACCAAAAATTATTTCGCCAAAACCGAAATTTATTAAGTTAGACTAAAAATCAGCGAGCCGCCGGGATGCACGCGCACTATGCGATTGAACCAATCCCTCCAATTCGCTGACCATGTCTAGTGCCTTCTCGCGCTCGAAACCACCGCCACCGATCTCGCCACGACCGCTCCCCTTGCACGACTGGCAGATCATTCGGTTTGCAGTCCCTGTGCCATTGCATGTGTTGCACTTGCCGTCCAGCCAGTACGCCAGTGAGCGCTCCGCTACGCGTCGATACAACGCTTGGGCAGCCTGCGCATCCCATGCGGCCCGCTCATTCACCCATTTACGTTCACGGCCCTTTTGCACAACACGGGCTGTCCAGATACGCAGCAATTGCGCCAAATTTCCCGAATTACCCTCGAAGAGTTTGTTGATCGTGCCATCCGCGTACTTAACGCGGCAAAGCAGCGACCCGAGATCGCCGGCCATCGCTGCTGCCGCGATCGCATCCAAGTCGTGATGAAACGCATCATCCCTGAGATTTGACGATTGCAACGATGCTACAAATTTATCCGCGAAACCCATGAATTCCCTTTCATTCCGTAAGTCAACGTTAACACCCTTTTTTGCCCTGCACCAGCCCTGCCACTCCTCGGGGCTGCTCACACACGCAGCACGCCGGTCCGATTGAATTCGCGCACCGCTGCTAGGCCAGCGCGCGCAATTGCTACGTTCGGTACGCCGCGCAGGAAGACCATAGTCTTACCGACGCCATAGCGCAGCACGCGCATTTCGTCGCCGTTGACGCCGAAGGTACCCGTACGCTGGGCCCGCGCCTGGATCTCGGCAATCGCCTCGACCATGGCCTGGGCGACCGGCAGGATGGCATGGCCAGCTGGCGCAATGCGGCGCGCCATATCGGCGTTGCTCAGTAGGTCGTAGACGTGTTGCTCCTGGAAGTGGCCCTTGCCCACGGCCTCGCTGGCCTGGAAGCCAGGCATTTCGAAAGCGATGTCCTTGCGCAGGCCTGCCGGCAGCACGGCCGGCTTCTGCACGTACCGCTTGCGCGGCTTCTTGTTCGCAGCCATCAGAATTCCTCCACTTTCCATCCGCCGCCCAGCTTCTTCGGCAGCGCCTGCACGGCGATGAAGCGCAGCGGGTACATGTCGGCCGCGATCTTGATCTTCGCGCGTGCGTCTTCTTGCCAGTGCCCTTTCACTTCGTGCGCCTCCAGCGCGCCGTCGGCCAGCTGCACGGCAAAGTCCGGCGTGTAAAAAGTGTTATCGGCCAGGCGGAATTTCAGGCCTTCGAACTTGTACCAGGCCACCTCGCCGGCAGCCTTGCGCAGCTCCAGCGTCCTGGCGTACGCCGCCTCCGTCTGGTTCATGGCGCCGACCTTGAGGCGGCCCAGGGCCTGCAAGCCACGGGCCATCATTGCGCTTTCTCCAAGCGATGCGTGACCGCCTTGACGATTGCGGCGCGCGCCGCAGCATCCCTGTCCTGATAGCAACGGTACCGCGCCAGAAAACCGCTGGCATCGACGCACGTCGACGCGGGCGTCAGGCGGATCTCGAATCGCGCGAGCAGCGGCCCGGCCGCCGCCCAGTCGCCCAGCCAGTCCGGTGCCAGCGCCTGGCCGCGACTTGCGGCGGCGCCGGCCGGCGGCGTGCCGACCAGGGCGCCGCCCACCTCGACAATCCTGGTCCAGCCCAGCAGCTCGGCCAGGCGTTTGTTTGCTGCGATTTCGTTTTCTTGATTTTTCATTTGAAGCCTTTTAAGCCGTTTTTTCTGATGGGTACGTCACTTCGTAGCAGCCATGGCCCTTGCGCAGTGCGGCGGTGCCTCTGGCAAATCCTGAGCGGCATTTGCGCTTGCCGGGCCGGGTGCATTTCTTCCGCCAGCCAGGTAAAGCTGCACGCGCTCGGCGGTCGACCGTTTGAATTCTTCGTCCGCCAGGCGCTGCCGCTCGACACGCTCCAAGCGCGCCGCTTCCTTTGCGGCCGCGCCGTCGGAAATCAATTTCTTGATCGCAGCGAGTTGCGCGCGAGCGGCATCGTCCGGCGTCTGGTCCTGCTTGCCCTGCAGCAGGCCCGCCACGGCCGGTGCCGGCAGCAGCCCTGCCCTCACCGCACTACTCAGCACCTCGACGTGCCGGGTCTTGTCCCAGCCCACCGAGGCCACCCACTCCGCAGGGCGACGACCCAGGCGCGCCGCCGCGACGATGCGCTCGTATGCCTCCAGGAACGGCTTGCGCGCGCTGATGGCGCCACTGGAGTCGAGCACTGGCCGGCAGATGCGGAAGGCCTCAGCAATCTCGGCCGTCCAGACCACGCTGGCCATTTCGTCCTGGCTGGTCAGCGCGATAGCCCATGCCTCCTCCGCGCCCGGGCGGCCGTCCATGAGCTTGCAGCGCTTGGCGATGCCGGCCGGCACCGGCGCAAATTCGCCGTTCTCGTCGCGATAGGCCTGCAAGGCGACTGCCACCGTGGGCAGCGGGTACGGTTCAAGATTGGCCAGCCAGGCGCGCGCCATCGCGGCCTCCGGCAATGGCTTGCCGTAGGCAGCCAAGGTCTCGGCCAGCAGCTGCATGAAGCGCGGCGTGTCGACGGCGTTCATGCCGGCACCATGTCGATGATGTCGCCAGCTGGCGCGGAGGCGCCCATCAACTCGCGCATGACCCGCTCATTCGTCTGCTCGATAGTCTCGTTGCCTGCGTTGGCGCGGGCCTGGCCAGCATCGTTGCGGATGAAGCGGTCGATGTGGTCGGCATCGCGCAGGATCAGGCCCAGGCCGTTGTACTTCGTTCTAGCATCGTTCTGGCCCATGTTGTGAGGCGTCTTCGAGCAGCCACGGATGGCTTTGCAGATGTCGGCCGGCGAGTAACCCCTCAGCGCCTTGACGATCAGCCGCTTGCGCTTGTCGTCCAGAACTGACTTGGGCGAGTCCATGACTTTTTGCCAGAACGCGAAGATCGTCGTCACGGGGTCGAGCTGGGTTTGCTCGACAAGAGTCTCCTTCCCTTCCTGTTCCCCTTCCCTTCCTTTCCCTTCCTTTCCCTTCCCTTCCACTTGAGCATGCTTAAGGGGCGTGACTGTCGCGTCATCCACGCGTGCCGCACGCGTCGAAGTCATTGATATATATAAGGATTCGTCCGGTGCTGGCAATTCCGAGTCAGATTCACGATTATTTATGACTTGGTGCTTGGAAAACGTCGGAATGAAGCCGAAAAACTCGCCTTCGACCTCATATTTCACTACAAATCCACGCGTCATCAACGCGTCAAGCACGCGTGAAAAATCAATTTCGTCGTATGGAAGAATATCGAGCTTGAGCGCGCGCGGGCGCCATTTAAAGCGCCCTTCCTTGTCGCAGCAGGTGAAAAGGCCCATGAATGCGGTGCGGATTGGAAGCCCGGACTGCTGCTCAAGGTCAAACAGGTCTTCATGCTTAAACAGCTCCGGTTTTACAGTGCGAATGCGGCCCATCAGCGAGCCTCCTGCGCATGCGCCGCGCCGAACAAGGCAGCGACTAGCGGCTCACCCTCGGGTTTGAGCTTTCGCGCCTGGCTACGGGCCTTGTGACGGTCACACAGTTCGGTGTCGTCCCTGAGGCGCAGAACATGAGTGGTGGTACAGGCCACAATGCGGCGCATGCTCACGGGGGGTGTCGGTATCATGGCCTTTCTCCTATTGTTTTAGCGGCGCCAACGGCGCGCAGGCAAGTCAAAGATGCCAGAAAATGAGGGGCGTCACGGGCGCCTGTCGTTGACCTCACAATGTCGCGAGCAGCCACAGCAATGGGAGGTGCTGTCAAAACAAGCTTGTTACGCGACGTTGACATCCCAGAAGAAATTGAGCGAGATTTCGGGTCAGGCATCGAGCCCAGCACGGCTTCCCGGAAATTTGCGCGCGTCACTTCGCATTCTCCTCGTCCATCAGTTCCATATCGAACAACGTAGGCATGCTGACTTCGCGCTCCATCGCTTGGCAGTAGTGCACCTGGTCAGCGAAATATGCCGGGTTCAGCTCGCTGCCGCGGCCGTGGCGGCCCAGTTTCATGGCGCGCACGGGCACGGTGCCCAGGCCGCAGAACGGGTCGTAGATCACCTCGCCCGGGTTGCTGTAGCGGCCAATCAGGCGATCAACAATATCGATCTGGAAGGGGCAAACGTGCTTTTCGACCGCGCGCGCCGACTGCTCACCGTTCAAGGTGCGCATGCGCACGATGTCGTGCCACACGGCCGGGTCGGCGCTGCCCGGCGCCAGGCTGAGGTAATCGGCTGGCAGCGCCTTGCCGGCCAGCAGCGCCTCGCCCACCTCGACGTGGTATTCGTAGTTGTAGACGTTCTCCAGCGACATACTGGTGAACAGCTTTGCCAGCTTGCCAGGGCCGAAGCTGGCCAGCTCGGCCGCGCCCAGCAGGCGATCGCCGCTGGAGCGCCAGAAGGCATGCGCGTCGACCTGCCAGCGCGCCACGCTGTAACCGGTACCGGGAATCGGCGCGGCCTTGCGATCAAACGGGATCCGGTCGCCGGCATCGTCCAGACACATCGGCTTGGCCTTGGTCACGGGCGTATCGGCATAGCCGCGCGAGCGATCCGTCTGCGGCTTGTGGAACAACAGAATGTATTCCGGAGAGCCGACGCCCATCTTCGTGCCGTCCTTGCACACCTCGGAATAGCCCAGGCGGTAGGTCTGGTTGTTCTCGCGCACCACATCGGTCACGACGGTGATCATGCCCATGTAGTCGAAGCCGTGCTTGATACCGTGGAACAGCGCCTCGGCGTGGAACGGGCTGACCGTTGGGATGCCCGCGCCGGTCACGTTGCCGAAGTTGATGCGGTCCTTGACGTGGCAGGCATAGATGCGGCCCGGCTGCAGGATGCGCAGCAGCTCCGGTGTCAGGAAATCCATCTGCGCCCAGAAGTGGTCGTTGTCCTGGGTATGGCCGAAGTCGTTGTAGCTGGGCGTGTATTCGTAATGGTTGGCGAACGGGACGCTGGTGATGATCATGCCCACCGAGTTGTTCGCCTGCTGCATGGCTTCGAGCACGCAGTCGTTATTGGCCACCGAAAAGCGCTCACCGGCCACCGCGGCGCGCTCGACGCCGATGGTGCGCGCCAGGGAATCCTGCATCGACAGCTGGTCCAGGCCATAGGCGCGGATGATCTGGCCCATCTTGGCCTGCATTTCGTCGTGGCGGCGCCATTTCTCCATGAGGTCGGCCAGCACCTTGCGCTCGACCTCCGTGTGGATGATGTCGATGCGCACGGCGCGCTGCTGCTGGAAGCGCTGCACGCGGTGAACGGCCTGGATAAAATCGTTGAACTTGAAGCCAATGCCCGCGAAAATCTCCCGATGGCAATGCACCTGGAAGTTGCAGCCGCTGCCGGCGATGATTGGCTTGGTCGACAGATCCTTGATCTTGCCGTCGCTGAAATCGGCGATGCGCTGCTCGCGCTGGTCCAGGTCCTGCGTGCCCCACACGCTGACCACGCCGGGCACGGACGCCTGGATGGCGTGGCGCTCGTCCTCCAGGTCGTGCCAGATCAGGAAATGATCCTCAGGATCCTCGGCCATGATCTCGACCACCTTGGCGACGCGCGCGGCCATGCTGTCGCGCTTCTCGCCGGCGGCGGCCGACAGGCCCATGGCCACGTTCGGGATCAGCAGGCCTTGACCGTTCTTCTCGGCGCCGGCCGTGTCGTAGTTGCTCGGTACCTCGTGGAAGCGCACGTCGAGCGCCGGCAGGTCGTATCCTTCGTCCGAATGGCCCAGGTCGCTCGGGCGCTGGATGAAGACAGCCCAGCTGGCCACCCACAGCCAGAATTCCTGCTCCTTGTGCGGGTACAGCGTCAGGTTGCCGGCCTTCTCGCTGTCGCGCTGGAAGAAGCGCGTCAGGGCCTGGCCGGTGTCCATCACACCCAGGAAGCCGGCATAGTGGATCAATTCCTTGAAACGGTTCGGCGACGGCGTGGCCGTGTAGACGAATTTGAACTCGACTTGCTCGAACAGCGGCAGGAACTCCTGATAGGTCTTGCTGCCATAGCTGCGCAGCACACTGGCCTCGTCCAGGCCGACGGCGCGGAACTTGCGTACATCGATCTTGCCCTCGCGCACGGATTCGTAATTGGTCAAGTAGACGACATCCTGGCCGTCGATCTCGGCGTCCGTGCGGATAAAGCGCACCTTCACTTCGAATTCGCCGGTAAAGCGCTTCGCGGCCTCGCGGATGAACTCCTGGCGCACGCCCAGGGGCAGTACGATCAGGCGCAGGCCTGGCCGGTGGATGCCGATCTGGCGCATCACTTCCAAGTTGGTGCTGGTCTTGTGCAGGCCGAACGAGGCGAAGATGGCGCGCTGGCCGCCGGCCAGGGCCCAGCGCACGATGTCGCGGGTGTGTGGCTTCAAGCCAGGATGGATATCGGCCAGCGGCACGTCGAAGCCCTTGCGCTGGGCCAGCTTGATCTTGGCGCGCAGGAATTCGCTGTACGCGGCTTCTTTCAGGTGTTTTTGCTCTTGCGGGCTAAAGGCGCTCATGGGTGTTCCAATGTAGGTTGAATGGCGACAGGCGCTGCATCGAGCAGGCCCGCCGACCGTAAGATTTCGTGTGTGCGGTCGACGGCGGTGCGAAACGCGACCTCCAGGCCTGCCTGCGACAGATCGGCCGGGCGCGGGCGCCTGCCGTCTAGCACGTCGTGGCAGGCGCTGCAGCCGAACGCGGCGGCCGTGTCTGGCGCTTTCAGGCCCATGCCCTTCCCGTCCGCCAGGAAATTGCTGTGGCAAAGCACGGTGGTGTCAGGGTCAAAGTTGCAGACGGCCAGGCGCAGCGTGCAGTCCTGGCCGCGCGCGGCGCGCCGGATTGGCGTCGAGCGCGGGCCTTTGGTCTTCAAGCCGGCCTTGCGCTTCGACGCCGTGCGCTGGTGCGACTGCACGGAGAGCATGCCGGTGCTGGGCATGGGAGATGTGCGCTTGAATGGCGTGCAAGCCAAGGGCTTGCCGGGCTTCATAGGTGATCGTTTCATTTCCCGCCACCGACTTTTACCATGTTACGATTACGCCAATAACAAATTGGACCAAAATGAAGACTTGGCAAACATGTTGCTGCATCGCAATCGCGAGTTTTGGGGTTGGGTACATTGCAGCGAATCTCAATTGGGCACACAGTAACGCTCCTGCTTGGGTTCAAGCAGTCGGTTCTATAGTTGCTATTTTCATCGCCGTCTGGGTTCCTTGGCATCAGCATCGCCTGGCTATCCAAAATGCTGAACATATTGCCGCCAATGAAATGCGTGCCTTGCTTGGGCTCTTGGAAATCGAACTCCTGATGAATTTGGAGGCAATACAAAAAAATGCCGGGCCAATCCTCGAGGCGAACCAGCAGAACGGAGCTTTCTTGAACGAATATCCAGTGCCTGCAAACCCTGTCGAGATCTTTAGCGCTCTTCTCCCCAAAATAGGTGCTGTCCAACCCGCTGAGTTGCGCGCTCAAATCGTCCGCGCATCGCATGCATGTAGCGGGCTTGCAATGAATTTCTCTTGTAACAATCGACTCGCAATTGCTTGGAATCAATTGAATGTGCAGGCGCGTCGTACGCAAAATACCGAGGACGTTCGTGCAGAAGCGGATGCGCGGCAAGAACTGGAGTCGTATGGTCCGTCGCTGAGGAGTCAATGGCTGCTTACCAAGGAAGAGATTGGCAAGACCTTGTTGCAGCTCAATGCCGCGCTGAGATAGTTGTCGCTTCATATGTCGCCCTCAGCGAATAACCGCGGCTGTACGGCGCCATTAGCGTAGACGGTGTCCATAATGGTCGTGGCGATCGGCTCGTCACCGTCCCATCCATGCGGCCACGTCTGCAGCGCGATGAGCTCACGGATGCGCGCTTCCTCCTCGGCATTGATCAGGTCGATCTCCGGCCGGCCGGTGGCGCGCGCCACCGCGTTGACCGTGGCCTGGATAGTCAGGATGCGATCCAAGCCCATCAGTCGCGCTTCGAACGTCAGCGGCCCCATGCGCTGCGGGTTTGCTGCTACTGCACCGGACTTGAGGATCTCGCGCCCCGCTTTGCGCAGGCGGTGCTGCGGCTCGCGCAGTTCGCGCCACAGCGGCTTGATGCCTTTGAGTGGCGCCAGGTAGGCCCATTGCGGGTTCAGCAGGATGGTATCGAGCGCCTTGTCTTCGGCCGCCAGCGGGCAACCGATGCAGCCGGTGCGTGCATTGACCTCTTCGGCCTCGTCGCCGCCGTAGGCGTCGGCAATGATGGCCGTGCTCCAGTCGCCGAACTCGGCCTGTGGCGCCCAGTGGCGCAGCCATTCCCACACATGGCAGACGCGCCAGTGCAGCAGCGGCGCCAGCGTGGACAGACGGCCGCGCAGCCCTTTGGCGTTCGGCAGCACCTGCTGATACCAGCCTTGCCCGCACTCGGCACCGTCTTTGCTGCAGCTCATTTCGATGCGGCGGTCGCGGATGGCGCTTTCGCCCTGGCGCACGCCGGTGATCATCAGGATCTGGCCGTCGAGTTCATCCAGACGGTCGCGTAGTGCCTGCTCCATCGGGTCGATCTTGATCTGGCGCGTGCACCAGCGCAGCGTGTTGTTGTTCGGCGGCGGCACGCCCCGGCCAAGGATGTAGACCATGAAGCGCTTGTCCATCGGCGCCGTGACGACCTCGACGCGAATGCCGCGCTCTTCCAGCTCGTCCATGATCTGGCGCGCCGCGATGGCCAGCGGCGGCAGCTCTTGGCGCGTGTCGGCGTAAAACACCGTCAGCGACTTCGGGTGCGCGATCTTGCCGGTGTCGAGCAGGTTGGTGATCAATGTCAGCGTTGCGCTGCTGTCCTTGCCCCCCGACCAAGCAATGCCCCAGTGCTCATGCGTGGCGCCATAGGCCAACAGGGACTGGATAGTCAGATCGATGGAATCAGTCATTTGCAGGCGTGTGGTGCCTGTCGAAAAAATATCAATTTGGTTCATGCTAATATCCCATTTTTGCATGGGAGAATCACATGATTCCGGCAATGAAAGCCTACTATGAAGGCTGGGAAATCTGCACCGCTTGCTGGGATGAGCTTGTGGATGCCCACCACGACTCCCTGACGCAATACTGCGCCAGTGGATACGCCATTCTTGTCCAGCCCAAGACATACGCTGGCGGATGGCTCAGCAAAGTGCGGCAAACCGTCCCGGCCAATAAAGACATGCTTTTCAGCGACTTCAACGTTGCGCATGTCACGATTGCGGCTGTGCTGCGAAGTCAAATTGACGCCTTGAAGGTTCGTTAGGTCAATGACAAATGCAAGAGCTGTCATGATTGACCCTCCATGGCGCGCTTGATGCCAGCGGCGTCGAGGCCAGCAGACTTGCAGCCCAGTCGGGTGGCGTGAAAGTAGGCCTGTGTTTCGCTTTCGTGGCCGGCAGTGACCAACCCGGCATCAGCCAAGCGCTGCATGGCCTCCCGTGCGGCGCCGGTGGCGTTCGCGCAATAGTAATTACGCAAGCCCCACTGTCTTTTCAGGTTGTTCGGCACGGCGCCCAGCATGTGCTGCAGCTTGGCGAAGTCGCCTGGCATGATCGCGTCGCGGATAGCAGCCAGCGCGCAGGCGGCGCATTTGCCGTGCTGGGCCAGTTGCTTGGCGGTGCTGGCTTTGCCGCAGGCGCAGGCCTTGCGGATCAGCAAATAGGCGGGCGCGGCCTGGTTCAACAAATGATGGCGGGTGATTTGGGCAGGATTGGCGATCATGATAAGATTCCTTGATGGAAACTATTAAGAAGTGGGCAAATAGCCCTTTTGTGATTGGGACACTCATTGTCATTTGCTTGATTACGGCATTGATCTCTACTGGTTTGCTGTGCGATCTCAACAAGTCGGAATGGGCCTATTGGGTTCAAGCTCTGGGATCGATCGGTGCAATCTTTGGAGCATACTTTTTGGGAGAGCGCCAAAGCACTAAAGCAGCCGAAGCAGCCATAAATCTTCGGGACAAAGATCGAAGCACAAAGCTCGATTCCATTTTTGCCATATGCACCGCAGCATTGAACCGCGCAGAATTGGTCGAGCGCATATTCTGTCGAACAGAAACTGAGCGTGATCGAAGGTTCTTTGACTATGACCACTCTCTTCTGACTGGTGTGGCTGCAGCACTTGATGCAATCCCACTCCATGAAATTGGCCAGGCCGATGCTGTCATTGCTACACTCGAACTGAAGGATCAAGTGCGCTTTCTGATTCCATGCATAGACGCTTTCGATCAACCTACTGAGGCTGATGATATTGATGTCGCGATTGCTAGGAAAGTCCTCCGAGGACAGTACCTCTCGTCCTGTCGAGCGAATGTATACAACCACGTGCTGATAATCCGAGATCGCCACGAGACAATAAGAAAGAATTTCTACCCTGAACCTTGATGGGGTCACGCCACCCTCACAATCTTGCGCTCATGCGCGAAGTTGGCGAGACCATCCATTTGACTGGCAAATAGCAAGATGCAGTGCTGCCTAAGCGGTTCAAGAAAACAATTAACAGAAAGAGCAGTATGGACATTGAATTCCCAAGGACCTCTTCTTATGACCCGGACAGATGTAGTGTGTGGTTCCGCGCTACAGTGAATAATCAAGTAATCAGTTGTTTCGTCACGGAAGAAGCCCTCAGAGACCACTTCGGCTTGAATGGAAGAGATGCGCGCGCGTATCCCGCAAAATTTGAGGAGAATCGTGCGGCAATCGAAAGTGTGGCGAAGACATTGATTCTGCAACGGCGCCCAGATTCTGAACTCGTTTTGCATTCTCAGGACTTCTCCTAAGTTGCATACCCTCGCGGCTTTCGACTTCTCAGAGGGGCACTTCACGGCCGCACCTCCGGAGATGGTCGGCGAACTATCACGACAGGCATTGCGCCCGCCGTGCCACGAAAGTGCGGTGTAGCCACCTGGCCAGGCTGTTCGGGCTCAGCGCCCTGCATAGCCGCGAGCGAGGCGTCTTTCAACACGTAGCGAATGCCCACCATCCGCACATTGCCCTGGATGAAGCGCGAGAAAATCATGCGCAAGCGGTGCTCCATGCCCGCTTCTTCGATATCGAAGCCGGCGCGCTCGCAGATTTGGTAGAAGGTGCCGGGACCGGCCAGCATCGCCTGCAGCAGGGCGTACGACCGGGAGCCTTGTTTCGGGAGCGTGACGCCAGAATGGCGGCGCTTTGTCTTATTTACGCTAAAAGTCGGGCGCGGGCTATTATCAGTTTGGCTATTCATACGGCCACCTCGCCAGATCCGATATCGACGCCTTCAATTGGTGCGAGATAAAGCGCACCGTCGTCCATTTCACGCCAAAAATTCCACACATCAGTGACGGAAAGCAGCATGTCCGCCTCATCAAAGTTTTTGTCGAGAGCGAGAAATGCCATTTCAATGAATTTGTCGGCTGGCAGTTCGGCGCCGCGCAGTTGATGAAGCTCGTTGACGGCGCCAGCAGCCATGTGCGAAATCATCTGCGCGTGTGTTACGCGCTGATCAGTAACAAGGCGCAAGAAAAGGAATTGAGCAGAGGAAACATCGCAACCATCTGCGACTCCCCACAGTCGAACCAGGTATTGCATAGTGGAGTTCATTACTTCGGCCGCATATAGCGCCATACGCAAATGGCTTGCAGCACGAGCAATCATCCCTTCCATGCGCGCGCCACTAAGCATCTTTTCGCAGATGGCATTGGACATTTGCCTTTGGCGCACAAGCCGCTCAGCGTGAGCTACGGCATCAAACAGCGAAAACGATGGGAGCATGGCCTCGACCACAGTTACGGCTACTGAGTAATCACAAGCGAACCATTCCCCAACTACTCGACATGATGCGAGGGCCGCGTGAGCGCGCGCCTCCAAGGCTGACGAATCGTCAATCTTAGGACTGAGCCAGGTGCGCATTTCACGAATGCCGCCCATCGCTTGGATGGCCTTAAATCGGGCGGAAGGCGTGTTTGTGCGCCCTATTTTTATCAGTCCGTGCCCACCGTCGACCACGTAGGCGTGGCCTGGCGTCAGGCGCCTCATGACCTGCTCCAAACGACACATTTCAGCGTATCCGCTATGTTGCTACTTTTCTGTTGTACAATTTCGGTCATAAATTCTTTCGCGAATTTTTGTTGTTTCAAGGAAGCCCGCCTGCAAGCGGGCTTTTTTATTGGCTGGCGCGCTGCTCTTCGAGCATTGCTTCGTAGTGCTGACGCGTCCGGACGTGGCCGGGATCAACAGGCAACGCGCCATCGTGCGGATCTTGCTGGGCGTCACCGCCCTGCTCGCCCTGCGTCGTGCTTGCGCCGGGCGCCGGCCGCAATGTCGTCCAGGTCAAGCCGTCACCTCGGCGCGCGCGATGCGCTTGAGCTCGCGGATCGACACGTCGAACACCTCGTGCATGCGAATCAGCAGCGAGGCGCCGATCGGCAGGCGGCCGTGGCGAATCTTGGAAATCACGGGCGGCGCCACTTCCAGCGCGCGGGCCAGTGCTGCATCGTTCTTCGGGCCTTTGGCCAGCAGCATGTCGAGCAATTCGTTGTTGCCGTGGGCATCGTCCAGCGAGCGATACGGCGATGTGGCTGTTGTTTGCGTCATGTCATATTCCTAATTGATGGTGATTAAAGTGGCCGATTCCGGCCATGCAATGCTGTAGCTGTCGGGTGCGGGTTCGTTATGGCGGTTCGCGCCGCGGCACCTCGTGTTTCTTCGCCACCCGGTCGGTGGCATCGCGCCATTTCTGGCGCGCTTCCTTGTGCGCAGCCTTCGCCGCGCTCTCGCCCTCCCCGTCCTTGGCGCCCTGCAGCTCTTTCTCGGCCTGGCGGTAAATCATCGAACGCTGGAAGACCAGCTCCTTTTCCTCGGCTGTGACCTCGGCTGGTTTATTCAATAGCTGCCTCCATGCCGTTAAACCCGCATCCGCACGACGCGCGGGACGACGCCAAAGCACGGGCGCGGTGCGGGCAAAACTTGGGCCCTGTTATTTACTGATTTGGGCCTAGCTCCGCTGGAAAACGGCGGCGTATCATTCCGTTTCGGCCTGGCGTCCAGGTGATTGCGGATGATCACGATCGTGCATTCGTTCAGCACGTCGCTGACGGTCTTGCGCATCGCGGTGCATGCGGCTTGCAAGGCATCCTTGTTGTCGTCCGTGATGTAGCCCTTGACGAGCGCGGTGCGTTTTTGCTTCTGTTTCATGGTTTTCTCCTGGTGGTCGGTGTTACAGGGTTTGGGTACAGCGAAATGCAGGTTGGTACTTGGTGCTGCCTTACGGCGGACGCTCACTCGCAGGCAATGCGCACCCCTCAAGCGGCACGCCGGGCGGCAGTTGGTGCGGGTCGAGCAGCGGGATGCGCACGATGTCGTCCGCCGGGCGCGGCGGGGAAATGGGGATAAGGCGGATCATGGCTTGGCGCCCACATCGAAGATGACGTTGTTGGTGTGCGGTTGGTGGCCGACGTGGCCTGGGTCGGGCGCGGGGTCGCTGGCGCGGCGAGTAATTGCGCGAGCAAGCGAGCCATCCTCAGGTTTCGCTGTGCGGTCTGCCTCAAGAGAATCGAACACTTTTGGGCGCGCCAGGCGCAAAAACATCAACCTCGCTGGAGGTATGCCCTCCTTCCGCCACTCCGAGACAGATGGGTCTTTCACGCCACAAAGGCGCGCGGTTTTCGACGTCCCGCCCAGGGCGTCAATGATCTCATCGGGCGTTAATTCTTTAGTCATGCCTTATTTTAGGCATTCCTAAATTTATTTGCAAGACATATTTAGGCATAGCTTTTCATATAATTGTTAGGATTGCCTAATGAATTGGCACAAACGACTTACGCAGGCCCGAGAGGCCAAGGGAATCAAAAAATCAGCTTTTGCGAAGCTGGTAGGGGTGTCCGCGCCCACCGTCACGGATTGGGAAAACGGCGATACCAAGATGATCGAGGGCGCCAACCTGATAAAGGTATGCGCGGCATTGGCGATTTCACCTGAGTGGCTGCTCAATGGAATTGGCGAGCCGAGCAGCAACGCGCTCGCGATCTCGATGGAGCCCCCTAGCAATTTCGACCGAAACGCTACGCCAGCAGCGCTTGGAAGTCGGGCTATACCCATCATTTCGGCCATTCAGGCTGGGGCCATGAGGGAAATATCTGTTCCATATCCAGTTGGTAGTGGATATGCCACCGTATTCGTAGATGACAGCTATTCAGGATGGGCATTCGGGCTTGAGATCGAGGGCGATTCGATGCTCCCAGATTTCCGTCCGGGCGACATAGTTATCATCGAGCCAGAGTGGGAACCACGGCCAGGAGAGTGTGTGGCGGCCAAAAATGGCAAGGAAGAGGCAACCTTTAAGAAATATCGCCAACGTGGCACCGATGCGGCCGGCAACGATATTTTTGAATTGGTTCCATTGAATGAGGACTACCCAACCCTGCGCAGTGATGAGACGCCCCTGAAAATTATCGGTGTCATGGCGGAACACAGAAGAAAAGCTCGTCGGCGATGACAGATAAATGACAATTTGCTAGATTTGCAATTGTCGAAATTTCATATAATGATGCGGTGCAACGGCACGTTTTACCGAATTTAGGACGGAAATGAAAAAAATATTACTTATTTTGCTACTCTTGAGTAGTTACCACGAACGTCTGAAGGCACAAGATGCGCCGAACGCAAACGCAAAAAAATCAACCGCAGGCAAAAAGACTTCAGAGCTAAAGCATCCTCAAAAAAAGGCAGGCGACTTCGCAATCTTCTCCAAGGAGCCGTTTGATACGAATGTCGACTCCCTTCCAATTGGCTACCGTGGGCATAGCTGCATTGAAATTTCAAAGAGGCTTAAGTCATTCAAACTGGAAAAGGATGAATTTGAAGCAACCAAGGTCTACGCCGAGCGCGTCGAACACGTCAAAACTGAAGTGCTCTATGGCGGGCTAAGCGGCTCCAGCATCCTTTCATTTTCGCCTGACAAGCCAATGCTCATACCGCGTTACGATGCCGACACTGAAACTATGAATGTTCGCATTCTTTCTCATGGCAGTAGATCTACCAAGGTTGATGGAAATTTTTATGCTTCTGGCTTGATCAATAGTGAGTTGTCGAACTCGCGAAACTATATGGGTGAAAATGGATACGGAAAAAAGGTCGAGATTAGAAGTACGGCTTATGAAGTTTGCGGCATTACATTCATCAACATAAACTCCATAAGTCGATCAGTAGTTATCCCATCGGAATTTTCGTTCAAAATATCTGCTGATGATGCCAGGGCTAATAAGGGCGCTATTGGCGTACTTTACATCGCGACACTTAACTCGCCATTTATCGCACGGTATGGCGATTACGCCAAGCCTACAATGGATAGCCCTATTGAAATCGTTTGGTCCGGCGACTCCATCGTAACGAGGTTGTCGCAAGTTTGGCTGTACAGCACTAAAACGGGTCAAATTTTCTCAAAAGAAACTCTGTAAAAATTCTGCAACGATGCTCGCCCACCATGCGCGCCGTGTGATGGGTGCCTGGCCGGCGGCGCCCGCAAGGCCGCGCCCCACCGCAAAAGCAAGCTCACCGCATCGCTCGCGCCGGCGGGTGTGCGGCTGGTGACGCGATTGCGTGGCTGAAGGTAGTTGCGACTTTGAAAACTGGAAGCCGGGAAATGTGGCATAACAAGAAACAATCATGATTACAGTACTTACACAGGATTCGTATAGGGGGTTTTCTGCTCCATTAACAACTGCGGGCGGCTCGGTAAATGTTGGGGTTCAACCAATCTTTATTGGCCGCGTGCTGTGGCCTGGCAGTTCGTCGCCCGAGGATGCGGTAATTAAGCTATACCGGAGCGATACGTGCGGTCCAGCAAACGAAGTTATAGGTTACGCAGCAAATGCCGAGCGTGCCGTGAATCAACCCAAAAAAAGCGCAATCCTTCTTCTGTCAAAAAGAGAGCTGCCCGACTTAGGTATTGATCTAGACGATTTTTTAGACTCCCATACCGGCCTGACAGCGTGCTGGGCAACTTCGCTTGAGCAGGGCACTCAACCGTTTAAGTTCGTCAGACGACTATCTAGTTTCTCATCAAAAAAATTAACGGCATTCTTCAAAAGTCGATTTTGTCGCATCCTTGCCGCAGTAGATCATGTGACGGGAAATAACGATCGGCACGATGGTAACTACCTCTACCTAGACGATCTGCAATATTTGGCAATAGACCAGGGCTGTGTTGGCGGCGGCCTCCGATGGCATACAACTTGGCCAGATAGGCATGCGCGAAATGAACTTTTCCACTTTGCACAGAGCGAGCTTAGCGCGCTTGACTTTGCCGCCTGGAAGGCAGAGGCGATCATGGAGCACGAACGATCCCAACACGCTTGGTCGCTATTCCTTGGTAAACTGCGGGTCGCGTTGACAGGCATCCTAGAGTCAGGCGAGATCGATATGATAGTAGAATACATGCAAGAAAGAGCTGACGGCCCAAAGTTTGCCGTTAGCTGCGGAAAGCTAATTTAATGAATATTCTTGAGCTATTGAAACAAGCCACCCCTTCGCCTGAGCCCATGGCTACCGGCGAGTGGGCGACGCTTGCCTTTCGACCTGACCTTGGAAGTCAGCAGGAATTTATAATCGGGGTCGCCGCAGCAATAAAGGGAGAACGAAAGCCATTCGTAAGGTGGCTACCATCCCTTTCAAAGCTATGCTCGCTCTATGGCGATGCCATCTCAGGATCAGAGACGAAGGAGCTTCTGCGAGGCTCCGAAATCGCGCTGACCGGTAGCACCCACAGCTCATTTTCCAAAGTTGATAGTGGCACACCTCATGTGCGCGTTGTGCCTTGTGGATACTTCGCGACAAATGACGTTGAGTTCGAACTGGACGAATTGCTCAAGAGGCAGTCAGGTTTTCTATGGGATGAGAGGGGAACAAGAGAGAGCCCAATGGACGACGATTGGGCATATTCGCTGATGATCAACGCACTGTCGGAAGTACAACTCCCGAGGGATGTTTTTTTGCCAGCTAGATCTATTTTTCTTGGTGGGAAAACCCTTAAAGTGGCGCTGGATAATAGCCTCAGTTACGGCAATATTGTTTCCGCGCGATATTCACAGTTCCAAACCGTCGAGCGGCATATTTTCAAGTCTTTGCGCCAAGTTATGTCGGCTCACAAATTCTCTGGCCGCCATGCACTTCCCGCACTTTTTGTGGTTCTGCCCGAGCAAGGGACTCCGCTAGAATCTTTACTTTCAAAACGTAGTTCTGACTTACTTTTTGAAATTGAGGACATGGGGGCGATACAATTTTGCGACCCAAACCCAATCGAGGTCGCAAAGAAAATAGAGGCTTGGGCAGGGATTTAGATCACCTGTTACAGACGCGATAATCAATTCGCAATGCCCCGCGTTCGCAATCGCGAAATGGTTGCATGGGCTATCACGGATGGATCACCTCATCGCCAACCGCCCCGCCAGCCGGGGTCGTTTTTTGCCCGAGTGGGGCTGAATTACTTTCCACTCTTATTTCTCCTCTGCATAGACTAAAAAAGTCCATTATCTTGCCCTTGAGGTAAGCTTTTGATCTTGCACTTCAAGGTCAAGAGCACCGCGTTTTTCTCTATACCCCTAGGCTTCAGGACCGGGAACAGCACCTCCCAGTAGACAAGCAATAAACTTGACTCCGTGAAGTGCGACATGCCTCCTAAGTATCCAGGGACGCGTTTCACATAGGGCAGACGTTCGGCCGTTTCCGGCTCCCGTCGATTGGCGCTCTACCCTCTATCACCCACGCCTGCGGCCACTCAACTCCTTCTTGCCGCCCTACACGCCTTGCTCGTTTCGCTGGTTTCCCCTGGGGTACTGCGAGGCGCTGCCAACTCCATCTATCAGGACTTGCGCAACCCGGCGAGATTTGGTCCGGGGTTCCGGTCGATTTTTAGGAGGCGAGTCAATTACACCTAAATTATTTAGGTATCCCGAAAATACACCTTGACACGATATTTAGGAATGCCTAAACTTAACTCCATCAAAAGCAAACACAGGAGTACGACATGTCCCCAGCAGAGCTCGCAGCACTCGAAGCGGTCCTCATCGCCCACGGCGAAGTGATTCCAGCAATCGTCCTTCCAGCACGCGGCTAATCGCCATGAGCGCCCGAGACGCCCTCCCCGGCCTGTTCACCGCCCTACCGGCGCGCGCAACGCTGCGTAAGTACAACGTATCGATCAAGTTTGCAGACGGAATTTTTGAAGCGACAGCTTAGGCGGGCAGCCCGAATCAAGCGCATGAGCTGGCGCGAGTAGATGCGCGCATGGCGTCGTGCAGCGGCACATTTTATGGCCGCGAGCTGGGCTGGACCGCGGAGCTGGCAAAGGTTTAGCGGTCGCCCGCCGCCGTAGGCAAGGCGGGACAGGCCGGCGGGCCGGATAAATGCCCTGTGGGATCAGCATGCCCCGATTGATCTTCGTGAGGATCAGGCGCCCGGGGAAGCCCGGCGCCACAACCAACCTTAAAGGAAATACAGCATGTCGAATTTCAAAGAAAACCAGAAAGTGAACGTCAAAGGCACCAAAACCGCCCCGGCGGCGCGCCCCGGCAAGTTCGTGAAGACGCATCCGGGCGTACGCGGCGACTTCCTCGAGGTGCTGCTGGACGGCTCGACGCAAAGCCAGCGCTTCCGCCCTTCGCAGGTGTCGGCAGCCTGATTTTAAGCACGGGCTAGTCGCCCTGGCCCGTCTCGCCGGCGTAACCGGCGGCCAACAAAGCAAGGGATGGGCGTGAACTTCGCCTCGATCTTCGCGCAGTAAAAGCGAAGGCCGGCCTTGAAGCAGCTGGATTTGTGACCAGCCCCTTGCTTTGTTGGCGGCCCACCAGCCGCAGGAATCACACGCCCGACGGATCGACAGGGCCGCCAGCACCATGAATTGCGTCAGCGGGCACGCGATGTATCAAGCGCCGGAGTTACGACCCGCACCGGCCGCGCTTCCTGGCGTACGCAGGATTGAAAGCCCCGTAGTGGACTGGGTGCCGGACAGTGCGGCCGGCATCAGCAGGGTTCGATTCCCTGCCGGGGCGCCAATTAATCAGAGGAGCGGAAACATGAATTGCGACTGCGTAAAAACAATCGAAACCAAGCTGGCCAGCGCCCCGTTCATCGTGGCCAAGGCTGGCAGCGAAATCCAGGTTGAGTGCCGAGCCACCGGCTTCGTCATGGCGGATGACATGGGGATGCGTAGCGTGATCAATATCCCGTTCCGCATCCGTGGCACCGGCAAGGGATTCACCAGTGCCAAGGGCAAGGAAATGCCGTGCGTCGCCAGCCACTGCCCGTTCTGCGGCCTGACGACTGGCCGCTACGTGGTCGGCGAAGACGCCGGTATCTCCGCAGCTTTCGCAGGGAGCGCAGCGTGAACGCCGCCCGCAATGTCACCGCCGGCCGCCAGTCACGCCTGGCCGTGTCTGCCGCCCTCGCCTTTGCCCACCAGGACGCTGGCGTCGAATCGGCGCTGAACAGCGGCTGCCTGGACGCGACCGACCATATCCCGGCCGGCGCCTGCTACGGAGCCAAGGCCACGACCGCACGTAACGGTATCCGCGTGCTGGTGGCTGGCCGTGAAGGGAGCGCATCGTGAGCTACATCATCACCATCCGCACCGCCGACGGCGTGCGCAGCTATCCCGCCATTGGCGACCTGGGTGCGCTGCAGGACGCGGCCTATGACGATGGTGCCCTGGGCGTGACTGCGATGGTGCGCCCATGATTGCCCTCTTCCACCGCCTGCTGGCCGCCCACCGCCACTACCAGGCACAGCACCAGCACCACATGAACAAGATGCGCCTGACCGGCGTGCGCCGCGAACTGGCCGGGTTGGAAGAAATGCGCAAGGAACTGATCACCGCGCAGATCGAAGCGCTGATCGACCTGGACGCATCCGCCGCGCGCGTGAAGCAGCTGGGCCGGGCCCACCGGGAGGCACGGTGGACGTCGGAAGTCAAGCCGTGATGGACGTGGCCAGCCAGGCCCTGCGCAACTGGCATGCCGGCCACGCCATCGTCTACGCCGTCCGCCTGGCGCTGTTGAAGGCAGAAATCATAAAACTAACAAGGAAAAAGTCATGAACGCAGTTACGCAAGAAAGCAGCGCCGCGATGCAGGTTTCGCAAAATGAGCAAGCCGAACTGCCAGTCGTGGCCACCAGCAGCGCCGCCCTGATCCTCGACAGCGCAAGCATGGACAGCATGATGCGCCTGGCCGACATCATGGCCAAAGGCCGCGCCACCATCCCGGAACACCTGCGCGGTAGCCCGGCCGACTGCGCCGCCGTCATCATGCAGGCCATCCAGTGGCGCATGAATCCCTTCGCGGTGGCGCAGAAAACGCACTTGGTCAACGGCGCTCTGGGCTACGAGGCACAGCTGGTCAATGCCGTGATCCAGTCGAGCGGTGTTACACGGGATCGCTTCAACTATGAGTGGTATGGCCCGTGGGAAAAAATCATCGGCAAGACGCGCGTCTGCAATGCACCGGCCAAGGGCAAGCCTGGCGAGAACGGTTACAAAAAGGAGTACCAGTACCGCGTGCCGGACTACGACCTCAAGGACGAGGATGGCCTGGGCGTACGCATCTGGGCAACGTTACGAGGCGAGGCTGAGCCGCGCGTGCTCGAACTGCTACTGGTACAGGCCAGCGTGCGCAATTCGCCGCTGTGGGCGACCGACCCGAAACAGCAACTGGCGTACCTGGCCGTGAAGCGCTGGACCCGCCTTTACTCCCCCGACGTGATCCTGGGCGTGTACACGCCGGACGAGTTGGACGAAGGCAACCGCGAGGCCCGCGACATCACGCCGGCTGCCGCGACGACGGATGACCGCACCATCGACCAGCTGCCGGAATGTACTGACGAGCTGTTCAAGCAAAAAACGCCGGAATGGCGCCAGACCATCCACAGCAAGAAGAAAACGCCGGCGCAGCTGATTGCCATGCTCAGCACCCGGGCGACCTTCACCGAGGCGCAAAAAATGACGATCGACAGCTGGGCGCACGAAAACGACTAATCGCCACACCACAAAAAAATCACCAAGGACACATCATGCAACGCGAAAATACTCTCACCCGCGAAATCCACAACCTGCTCCAGGGCAGCGACGACTGGCACGCCTTCCGCTTCGATCACCATGGCGCCAGCGAGGCGGCCGCAATGCTCGGACTGTCGAAGAAGGTCACTCGCAGCGAACTGGTGCGCATGAAGGCCACAGGCCTGGCCAAGGAATTCAGCGACTGGGTACAGGAAAACATCCTGGACTACGGCCATGAAGTCGAAGCGCTGGCGCGCCCGCTGGCAGAGTGCATCATTGGCGACGACCTTTACCCGGCCACACTGTCGCTGGGCAAGGAAAGCGCATCCTGCGATGGCCTGAACATGGCCGAAACTATCGGCTTCGAGCACAAGCAGTGGAATGCCGAGCTGGCCGCGTCGGTTGGCGCCGGCGCGCTGCCGGAAGAGCACCTGCCGCAGGTCCAGCAGCAACTGCTGGTGACCGGCGCCGAGAAGTGGCTGTTCATGACGTCCGACGGCACTGCGGACAACATGGTGTGGATGTGGGTATATCCGGACACCGCATGGTTCTCGCGCATCGTGGCTGGCTGGGAGCAGTTCGATATCGACGTCGCCAACTACACGCAGGTGGACATTGTCGAGAAGCCAGCCGCCGAGCCTATCGCCGCCCTGCCCGCCCTGGTCGTCCAGACCGAAGGCAAGGTCGTCAGCAGCAACCTCGTGGCATACAAGGCCGCCGCCGAGAAGTTCATTGCCAAAATCAACACCAAGCTGGAAACCGACGAAGACTTCGCCAATGCCGAAAACACAGTGAAATATTGCGGCGAGGCGGAAGACAAGCTGGAACTGGCCAAGGCCGCCGCCCTGGCGCAAACCGCGACCATTGACGAAGTGATGCGCACGGTCGACCACATCAAGGCGCAGTTCCGCGCCAAGCGCCTGGAACTGGAAAAGCTGGTCAAGACCCGCAAAGAACAGATCAAGGAAACCATCCTGAACGAAGGCCGGCACGCCTTCACCGCGCACGTGGCCGCGCTCGAAACCGAAATCACGCCGCTGCGCCTGCAGCAGCCCCAGCCGGATTTCGCCGGCGCCATGAAGAACAAGCGCACCCTGGGCAGCCTGCGCGACGCAGTCAGCACCACGCTGGCCAATGCCAAGATTGCCGCCAACACGCAAGCTGCCGACTACCGCGCAAAGCAGGCATGGTGCCGCAAGCACGCCGCGACCTACGGTTTCCTGTTCATGGACATGGCCAACATCATCGGCAAGCCCATGGAAGACTTCCAGCTCGTCATCACCAGCCGCATCGCTGATCACAAGCGCGCCGAGGAGGCGAAGGCCGAAGCCGAGCGGGCACGGATCCGCGAAGAGGAGCGCGTCAAGGCAGAAAAGGCAGCCGCCGAGAGGATCCGGCTGGCCCAGGTGGAATCGGACCGCGTGGCAGCTGAGGTAGCGCAGGCCGAGCGCGAGCGCGCGGCAGCCGACACGCAGCGGCAACTGGCGGAGCAAGCCTCGCAGATCGCTGCGGAGCGCGCCGCCGCGCCCGCCGCGCAGGTTGCCGCGCCCGCGCCGGCCTCCCCTATCGGTCTCCGCCGCGCGCCGGCAGCCGCCGCACCGGCGCCGAGCCGCCCAGCGCCAGCACCTGACCTGCTCGACGCCGCTGCCGATGACCTCTACCCATCCGACAGCGACATCCTCGATGTGATGTTCGAGCAGTTCGGCCTGACGCCAGCCGAAGCGATCGACCGCCTGGCCAAGTTCGACTTCGCCGCCGCGCGCGCCGGCCTGATCACCGAAGCCGCGTAACACCCCGCCCACCACCTGGAGAAACCAATGAATTCAGCAGTCGCAGCACCACGCATCACCCTGCAAACCATTCAATCCTCGCAGATCGCCGCCATCGGTCATTGCCCGGCAACCGAGACCCTGGCCGTGCAGTTCTTCCGCAAGGGCGCGCCGGCGGACGTGTACCACTACGCCAACGTCACGGCCACCGAATATGCCGCCTTCGCTGGCGCCGAATCCATCGGCAAGCACTTCTACGCGCACATCAAGCCGCATGCCGACAAGCACCCGTACACGAACATGGGCACGCCGGCCGTCGAGCTGGCGCCGGTCAAGCTGAGCAAGGAACTGCTGGCCGGCATGCTGACGGGCCGCGAATACGGTAAGGAAATGGTCAAGGAAGAAGAGCAGCAGGCCAAGGCGGCCGGCCTGATCGTTATTTTCGGCGGCAGCGATGACCTGATCGAATTCCGTGGCTTCGTGCACGACGAGCGCGACGCACCGACCATCGCCCTGCTCGACGCCAAGGGCTTGCTGCCGTTCCGCGAAGATATCGAGCACGACGACGATGCCCTCAAGGACTATTTCGCCCGGGCGCCACAGGTGCGCGCCGTGGACGCCCTGTGGAGCAAGGAAGACGGCTACAGCTGGACTTACCGCACCGACGTGCCGCACGCCACCTTCGAAATCGTGGAAGACGGCGAGCCGTACTGCCGCGGCATCGTGATCGACGTGGCTGACCTGGGCGGTGCCGTATGACCACCCGCGCCGAACGCCAGGCACAAGCGACTGCAAAGCTCCAGGCGGCTTGCGACAAGTTCAACGCCGCGCATCAGGTCGGCGTCGCGGTCAGTGTCGAGCTGGATAGCGGCGAAGTCCGCGAGACGATCACTGTCAGCGAGGCGCAGGTGCTCAGCGGCCACACCGCAGTCATCTGGCTGGATGGCATTCGCGGCTGCTATGACCTGGAACGCGTAACGGCGCTGCCGGCGGCCAGTACCGCCGCAGGATCGCCACCATGACGAAGCAAACCTACTTCCTCGTGCACGACGAGGCGCGGCGCCGGGCGGTGGAATTTGCCAAGACCGCACCGCCCGGCTGGATGGTGGTGTTTTCCGAGCCGAAGAAGAAGCGCGCCCAGGAAGAAAAGTACCACGCGATGATCGGCGAGATCGCCAAGCAGGTAGAGCACATCGGGCGAAAGTGGGATGCGGATGACATGAAGCGGCTGCTGGTGGACGAGTTTGCCGACGAAATGCGCCTGGCCGGCACGCCGCTGCACCATGACGGGCGCGTGACGCCCAGCTTCGACGGGCGCCGGATCGTGCAGCTGGGCGTCCAGACCAGCGACTTCTACGTGAAGGAAGCCGCGCAGTTCATTGAATTTTTGTATGCCTTCGGTGCCGCGCGCGGCGTCGTGTTCTCAGAATAAGGAAGCGCCATGTTTTTCAAGAACCTCCAAATTTACCGCCTGCCCGCCCCTTGGGCCATGTCGGCCGCCGTGCTCGAGCAGGCGCTGGCACAGCAGCTGTTCACGCCCGCCACCAGCATGGACCTGGTGCGCCAGGGCTGGGCCGCGCCGCGCGGCGCCGGCCAGCCGCTCGTGCATGCCGTCGGCGGCCAGTTCCTGCTGCAGCTGAAAACCGAGAAGAAGCTGCTGCCGTCGACCGTGGTCAACCAGGTGGCGGCCGCTCGCGCGCTGGAAATGGAAGAAGCCCAGGGCTTCGCGCCCGGCAAGAAGGCCATGAAGGAATTGAAGGAGCGCGTCACCGACGAGCTGCTGCCGCGCGCGTTCCCGCTGGTCAGCACCACGGCTGTGTGGATCGACCCGGTGAATGGCTGGCTGGTGGTGGACGCGGCCAGCCCGGCAAAGGCGGACGAGGTGGTCAAGCTGCTGCTCAAATCCGTCGACAAGCTGCCGCTGGAAAGCCTGCGCGTCATGCGCTCGCCCGTGGCGATGATGACGGGCTGGCTGCAGCGCGACGAGGCGCCGGCCGGCTTCACGGTCGACCAGGACGCGATCATGCGCGCCACCGGCGAGAGCAAGGCCCAGGTGGCGTACAAGCGCCACACCCTGGAGGCCGACGATATCCGCCGCCACATCGCCGCCGGCAAGCAGTGCACCCGCCTGGCCATGACCTGGAGCGACAAGATCAGCTTCGTGCTGGACGAGTCTCTGGCCATCAAGTCAGTCAAGCCGCTGGAAATTATCAAGGAAAGCGCCACGCGCAACGACGACGAGCGTTTCGACAGTGATTTCGCCCTGATGTCGGGCGAGCTGGCCAAGCTGCTGGTCGACCTGGTGGAGGCGCTGGGTGGCGAGGCCGAGGTAGATGCGCGGCCGCCGGGCCCGGCCGTTGACGCGGCGCCGGCCAAAGGCCACGAACCAGTGCGCGAACAGCGCCAAGTGCTGTCGCTGAATGATCATATCGCCGGCCAACTCGCACAGCGAGGCCTCACGATGCACGACATGGAGCCCAGCGCCGCCGACGCCGTGCCTCCCGGTGACGGCAGCACGACCGATCCGCTGTACGACCATGCCGTCGAGGTCGTGCGCACTCATCAGCGCGCGTCGATATCGCTGGTGCAGCGCCATCTGCGTATCGGCTACAACCGGGTAGCGCGGCTGCTGGAGGCGATGGAGATTGCTGGTGTAGTTACTGCGCAGGCTTCGAATGGCTCACGACAGGTGCTTCCTGCTTCGCCTTCTTCTCAGCCTGTTGCTCCTTACTCTCTCTCGCCTTAGCAGCTTCGCATGACAAGGAGTCGCCATCGTTGGCATATTTTAGAAGCACTCGCTGACAGACTTCGTGCTTGGTCCAATAGGCCAGGATGGCGGGGACAGCGAATCCTAGCCCAACCAACAAAGAAATGCCGCCGATAAGTTTGGCGATGTTATCCGGTTCGATTTTCATAGTGACTTCATAGTTTCCTTATAGAAATAATATCATGAGCGAAAATACAAAGATAGAGTGGGCTGACCACACCTTCAATCCGTGGGAAGGCTGCCAGAAAGTCGGACCTGGCCGCGACCACTGCTACGCCGAAACGCGCAACGCGCGCTTCGCCGGCGGCGCCGCCGTGAACTGGGGTCCGGGCGCGCCGCGCCGGCGCACCAGTGCGGCGAACTGGCGCAAGCCGTTGGCGTGGGAAAAGGCGCACGCCGAGTTTTTCGCCGCGCACGGCCGCCGTCAGCGCGTGTTTTGCGCCAGTTTGGCCGATGTGTTCGACAACTCTGTCGATCCGCAGTGGCGCTTCGACCTGATGCGCCTCATTGAGCAGACGCCGAATCTGGATTGGCTGCTGCTGACGAAACGAATCGGCAACGCTGCGGCAATGCTGGATCAGGCCGTGCTGGCGATCAACCACGGCCGCTGGAACTGGCGCGACAACGCCTTCCCAAACGTTTGGCTCGGCGCCACTGTCGTGAACCAGGCCGAGGCCGACCGTGATGTCCCGAAGCTGCTGGCAGTGCCGGCGGCGCACCGGTTCCTGAGCATCGAACCGTTACTGGGGCCCGTGAACCTGACACGCATCGATATCGATGGCCACCGCGAAATTTACCCGCTCCCGGGCACAACCGGCTGCGAAGATGAAGACGGCAATCCCATGCCTGACCTGCCCCGTATCGACTGGGTGATCGTCGGCGGCGAGTCCGGCCCCGGCGCACGGCCAATGCACCCATTCTGGGCGCGCGAACTGCGCGACCAGTGCGCGGCCGCCGATGTGCCGTTCCTGTTCAAGCAATGGGGCGAGTGGTTGCCAGGTGGCCATTACACCACCGAGCTGGCGATCAAGGATTCAAACCCGACCCTGAGCAAGTATCTCTGCGCTCTTTGGGCCGGCACGACCTGGAATTTCGGACGCTTCGGCCCAGACGATATCCATTTCGAGGCTGAGCCGATGTACCTGGTGGGCAAGAAGGCATCCGGCCGCGAATTGTACGGCCGTACTCATGATGAATTTCCGGAGGCAGTATGAAAGAGCGCCCTATTTTGTTCAGCGCCCCGATGGTGCGCGCGCTGCTCGACGGCAGCAAGACGCAGACGCGGCGGGTCATGAAGCCGCAGCCGGAACCCAGCCCGCACCGCCCAGATGATTACCAGTGGCCTTGCAACGCGTTCCAGTCGATGGTGAGCGTTGCAGATACGCGTGCACCTGGCGCCCACGGCATGGCCGGCGACGCGTGTCCACACGGCGGGCATGGTGACGGTCTGCGCGTGCGCGAAACGTTTTTCGCCTACGGCCGCTGGGTGACGCGCTATAGCGAGAAGAAGCGCCGCGACGAATGGCACTTCATCGACATGACCGCCGAATGCCACCGCGCATACCAGTACGACGTCGAATCCCCGGACGTGCCGCTGGCGGCCAGGCGCGGCAGCGCACTACCCGGCTGGTACAAGCGCCCCTCTATCTTCATGCCTCGCGCTGCCAGCCGCATCCTGCTGGAGATCGTGTCGGTGCGCGTCGAGCGCCTGCAGGACATCAGCGATGCCGACATTGTTGCCGAAGGCATCGATATGGAAGCGCTGGCGGAATCGCAGGAGCGCTACGACGCGATTGCCAAGGATGGCAACGCATCCGGCCGGGCTACGCTGCGCACGACCTGGCGCGAGCTGTGGGAATCGACCGGCGGCGACTGGGAAGCCAATCCGTGGTGCTGGGCAATCACCTTCAAGCGGGTGATGCCATGAAGCTCCTAAAGGCGTACCAGGTCAGCGATGGCGACGATACGACCGTGATTCGCTACGCCACCAGCAGCGCGGCGGCGCGCCGCGAAGGCGGCAACGAAATAGGCTGTGAGTGGGATGGGGTCGATTCGTGCGTGCGCAAACCGGAATACGACCAGTATGCGCCTGGCCCTGTGCCGGCCCGGGCGCTGATCGAGGCCGGGTGGCAGTTCGAATGCCGCCGCCACGGCTGCGGCAACTGGGCAAATCGGGACACGGAAGAATTGACGTTCAGCGCTGCCGGCGATCCGTATTGCTGCGAAGCCTGTATGGCACGCTACTTCGCCCGGCAGCGCGCGAATGCCGCGGCGCGTGCGGCGCTGCAGGAACTGGTCGAGGCCAAGCTGCCAGGCTGCCAACTGACCGAGGTGTACGTCTACGGCTGGCAACTGGAGCCAGGATATGGAGGCGGCATGCGGGCTTATGCCGACTTCAGTTTTCCAGGTGGTTGCTGGCCAGGGCGGTTTGTGTTCGGCGAAGAAGGCTTCCGGGTGCACGGCGACGACTTGCCTGCCTTCCGGGCGCTGTATCCGCCGCCTGCCGACGAAACTGAAGCCACGGAGGCAATGTGACCGACAACGACGAAGTGCCGAACAGCGAGCGCAGCCCGGGCGCCGCACGCGTGGCGGCGGCCCTGATCCTGATTTACGTGGCAGCCACCCTGGCGGGCGTCCTGGCCGCGACAACCTGAAAGGAAAGTATGAGCAAGCTTATTGAATGGGCGCCAGTCGTGCGCGATGCCGAGGGATGGTATAGGCATCCAGATATGCCAGAGTTCGATGAAGATCATGAGGCGGAGTATCTCGCATGGCTTACTGCCCAGGGCCTGGACACTGCCTACGCCACCCTTGAAGCCGAACATGATACGCATCCGGCCCATATTGTTTACTTCGACCAGGCTGGAACGGACGTCTCCGACTGGCATCCGGAGGAACCGGCCGGTGATGGCTGGTTCACGCTGTCTATTCACGACTCCGAAGATGGCCCGTACTGGGTATGGGCCCGCCGCCCGGCGACGGCAGCATGAGCGCCCGCAAGCCGGCGCCGGCCGAAACGCCACGCGAGCTGGCCGACCAGCACGACTTGCGCATTCACCGCGCGAAGCAGCTGGCCAGGCAAGTGAGCTACCAAGGCCTGAATTGCTTTATCGCCGGATTCTGCTGGCACAAGGGCGATGCCGAAATGACCGTGTACATCGAGGGATTGGCAGAGCCTGTCGAGCCATCCGAAATAACCATACTGGAGCAACCGCAATGATCGACCTCTTAGACCTTGTCCGCAGCATTGCCGCCGCTGCGGCGCGCGCGGCAGAAAACAAGCACTACCCCTCCCCCTGCAGCCAAGGCTCGCCACTGCTGGCCAGCGTGCGCCAGGCTTGCGTAGAGCGCGGCTATACCGGCGATGGCCTGGCCTTGCTGGGCGTGACTGCCGACGCAGCGCCCGCCGATTCCTTCCAGAGCCGCGTGCAGCCCTGGATGATGGCGTGTTTCGGCGCTGAAATCGCGGCCGACGGCGCTGAGCGCAATCACCGCTTCTTGGAAGAATCGCTGGAACTGGTGCAGGCGTGCGGCTGCACGGCCAGCGAGGCGCAGCAGCTGGTCGACTATGTGTACGGCCGCCCAATCGGCGAGCGCGCGCAGGAAGTCGGTGGCGTCATGGTCACGCTGGCCGCCCTGTGCTTGGCCCAGGGCCTGGACATGCATGCGGCCGGCGAGATTGAGCTGGCCAGGATCTGGACCAAGGTCGAGGCTATCCGTGCGAAGCAGGCGGCAAAGCCAAAGCACTCACCGCTGCCGGCGGCCGTACCTCAGCCGATCATCGGGCGGCTGATGGATCAAATGTCGGCGCTACCTGTCCTACGGGGCTTGAATGAGCCGGGCGCGCTGCTGCGCAACAGCGACGTGTTCCACGTGCTGGTTGCTGCTGGCCGCGAGCAAGCCGGCATCGCAGCCGCCCCTGCTCCGCGGCCTGCCGCCAAGGATACGTGCGCCGAAATGCGCGGCCTGTGCAGCGCCTGCGGCGGCACGGGCGACGTGCACGGGCTGGACGGCGAGTGGCGCGGCCAATGCACTTGCGTTCACGCGTGGCAACAGCGTGCCGAGAAAGCCGAAGCTCGCGTGAAGGAGGTGGAGGCAAGCAAACGCCAGGTACTTCAAGCCGAAGGCGGGCACCCGGCGCCATGCGCGCGCGATTGCGAGGCGCCCTCATTCGCGAACCAGGTGCGGGAGCGTGATGCACGGATTGCGCAGCTGGAGGCCCAGCTCGTTCGTCGCCGCGCCCCGCTCTCACCCGAAATGCAGCAAGCCATCGTCGCCGCGCGCGCCGCTGGCCAGACAATCGCGGCGGCGCCGGGCGGCCTGGTCTTCTTGAATAACGGCGCCGAGCCGGGCAGCGGCGAGCTGGATTGCCCGGCGTGCGGTGGTAGCGGGCATGCCGGCGACTTGCAGGCCGGGAGCACGTCATGAACATGAGCGAGCACGACGTGGTGGCCAGGATGGTTGCCGCAATCGAGCGTGCGCACCAGCCCCTTACCTGGGTGAAGCTGGAGCGTTACGTCGAAATATCAGGTGATTCCGTCGATTCCGTGCAGGCCCGCCGCAAGGCTGGCAAATGGCTCGACGGCAATCAATGCAAAATTGTGGATGGCCGGCTGTGGATCAACCTGCCGGCAGTAGAAGAATGGGTAGCAAAATGGGAACAAGCAAGTCCAGCCCTCCAGGCGTCGAACTCCGGTCGGGCGTCCAAAGCGAATCGATCCGCATAAAATTCATGTACCGGGGCACCGAGTGCCGGGAAACGCTGAAGCTCGCGCACAGCAAGGCAAACATCAAATACGCCGAGCGCCTGCGCGGCGAGATCCTGAATGCGATCGCGCTGGGCAATTTCAGCTATGCCAAGTACTTCCCCGAGTCGACGCAGTTGAAGAAGTTCGGATTGCAGCCTCGGGGCAAGGATGTAACCGTTGGCGACCTGCTTAAACAGCAGTTCGAGATCTATGAGCGCATCCTCGCACCCAGCACGTTGAAAAGCTACAAGCGCGTGCTCAACAAAATTCTGTTGGAGCAATGGGGCGACACCCTGCTCACCGAGCTTACGCCGGCCGCGCTGCGCACGTGGATTGTCGATCTTTCGCTGAAGGCCACCTCGGTCCGTCAAATTCTCATCCCCCTGCGCGGTGCGCTGGAGCTTGCGATAAACGACGACATGATCGACAGCAATCCGCTGGACCGGGTGAAATTGCAAAAAACATTAGACCGCGACGCGTACAAGGCGGAATACGAGGTGGATCCGTTTTCCGCGCAAGAGATTGCGGCCATCCTTGGGGCGGCTCAGGGTCAGGCCAGGAACGTCTTTCAGTTTGCCTTCTATACAGGCATGCGCCCCAGCGAATACATCGCGCTTCGCTGGGAATCGATCGATTGGGCCGGCTTCAAAGCAAAGGTTGAGCGTTCGCGCGTGATGGGGGAATCCCGAGAGGAGCTGAAGACGCGCGCTGGCCGCCGCTTGGTCGACCTGCGGCGTGGTGCCGTCGAGGCGCTGGTTGCGCAGAAACAACATAGCTTCCTCGCTGGCGGGCTGGTGTTCTTTGATCCGGCCACTGGCCAGGGCTGGGACAACACGCAGCGCCTGAGCCTCTTCTGGGCGGCTATGATCAAGAAGGCCCAGGTCCGCTACCGAAATCCGTATCAAACAAGGCACACCTTCGCGTCGACGCTGCTATCGACGGGCGCCAACGCGATGTACGTGGCAAAGCAAATGGGGCATACCGATACGACTATGATAACCCGAACGTATGGCCGCTGGGTTGAGCAGGAAGGTGGCGTGTTACCTGATCAGTATTGCAAAATGACTGATGGGCTAAAGGCAGGGGTTGCCTAGATTTTCGCCCACGTTTCGCCCATGCTTATTGCGGAATGGCTGTAACCCGCATGGATGCTCGCTTGCGACGGACAAAAGCAACTTATACAGAAAAAAGCGCCCTCCGTCCTTGCAGCATAGAAAAGATATTTGGAAATAGCAAAAAAATGTCAGGCCAGGAGCGGCTGGCGGGGCGTTGCCGCCCTGCTCCGCCTAGGCCTTGGCGGGCCTGTTGCCCGCGCGGCGGCGGCGCGCCTCTTTCGGGTCCGCCTGCAGGGGGCGGTACACCTCGATGCGGTCCTGCGCGCGCAAGACCGTGTCGAGCGGTTTGCGCTTGCCATAGATGCCGACCAGATTCACGGCCAGGTCGATGCCGGGCACTTCCTGCAGCAGACCGCTCTGCTCGAGCGCCTGCTGGATAGTCGTGCCCGCAGGCACCGTCAGGGCACGCAGGAAGCTGCTATCGGGCAAGGCGTGGCAGACCTGCACCTGGATGCTGGCGTCAGCCATACACGGTCTCCGCGCGCTTGCAGAAGGAATCGACCATGCTGTTGGCGATCATGCCGAAGACGGGGCCGATGATCTGTTCCAGCACGCGGCTGGAAAACTCGTAATGCAGGTCCAGTTCGATCTTGCAGGCATCCTCGCGCAGGGCCTTGAAAGTCCACACGCCATCGAGGGTCTTGAAAGGACCGTCCACCAGCTTCATCTTGATGGCGCTGAAAGGCGTGTTCTTGTTGGACGTGGTGAAGCTTTGGCGCACGCCGTGGTACTGTATGCCCACGCTGGCGACGACCGTGTTCTCGCCCCGCTCGCGTATCTCGACCGCACCGCACCAGGGCAGGAATTTGGGATAATCCTCCACCGCCGCCACCAGCGCGAACATTTGTTCGGCGCTGTAGCCGAGAAAAACTGATTTATGTACTACTGCCATTGAAGAACCATTTGCTATGATGTTGGATACATTTGATTTTATCGCGCTTGCGCGAGACAGTAGTTTAACCGACCCGCGCACATTTACCATCTCATGACCATAGCAGACAACAGAAAAGCATTCCACGACTACTTTATCGAGGATCGCTACGAAGCGGGTATCGCCCTGGAAGGCTGGGAAGTCAAAGCCATCCGTGACGCCCGCGTGCAAATCAAGGAAGCCTACGTCGTCGTCCGCGGCGACGAGCTATTCCTGTTCGGCGCGCACATCAGCGCCTTGCCGACCGCCTCCACGCATATCCACCCGGAAGCCGTGCGCACGCGCAAGCTGCTGCTGCACCGCGCGGAAATCGACAAACTGATCGGCAAGGTGGAACGTTCCGGCTATACCCTGGTGCCGCTCAACCTGCATTTCAAGGGCGGCCGCGTGAAATGCGAGATCGGCCTGGCAAAAGGCAAGAAGCAGCACGACAAGCGGGCCGCCGAACGCGACCGCGATGGCGCGCGCGAAGTACAGGCGGCAATGAAGACGCACCGCCGCTGATACGGCAAGGCATCTCGCGACAATACCAACAGGCCCGGCTATATGCCGGGTTTTCTTTTGCCAATTACGGCTGGCAGGCGGAAAATAAAAACAATGTAATGGGGGCGTAACGGAGGGATGATACAAAAAGGCGGGAGAAGAAATTGGTATTATTAAAAATACCATGAAGATAAGCGGGAAGAAATCAGGCCGGCGACGGCGAATAAATGGAAAGTTCCGGATGCTTGCATGCTGCCTTGTATTCCACCTGCACTACCACGCAGGACAAGCATCCGAATGAAGGGGTAGATTACACCTTCAGCAGATCACGCGACTTGCCCGAATCGGTCCATTCCTTGACCCATTTCGGTTGACGGCCACGGCCAGTCCATTGCTGCGTCGGATCATCGGGATTGCGATAACGTACGGCAACAGCGCCGGTTTTAGCGCGGATACCCGTACCAACGAGGTCTTTTACCGAAACGCCGACGCTTTGTGCAATCGCCAGGATTTGCTCGCGCGCCTTGGACAGGTCGTCCTGTTCGCGTTTTTTCATCTGCTTCTTGATGTCGTCCTGCAGCGTGCGCAGTTCGGACAGGGATAAGCTGGACAGATCCATGATATTTCCTTGTATGAGTTGAAAAATATAACTGAACAGTTAAATTCTATCCAATTGTAACGCGACTGAGGTGATTTTTCTTGAAATTTGATTGTTTTTTACAATTCTTTTAGCAAAAAACCTACGTTCCACGGCCATGAGACGATCCCCTTCCCAATTCTGGAGCGGGCACAGCGACAGGATAGTTAGCATATATTCCCTGCTTGGGTGAATACGATACGGGACGATACACGGCATTTATTTTGCAGCACTTTTTGTTTCATTGCAATTTATAGTAATTGCAAATGACAATTCAAAATACAGCCGGGAGCAATACTATCACCGATTACCGATCCTGCACCGGGAAAAGCCCGAGCAGGCAAACGGATATAACTGCATTGCCTGCCCGGCATGTCCGCAGGCCTCCACTTTAATCGAAAACCGTAATAAGCACTGCACCGCAGCACATAATACGGACAGTGGCTGCAGCATAGCATGAAGAGAATCCAGCCACGCATGCATTCAAACACCCTGTCGTCCACGGATATTGCCAGGGTACAAATGCAAACCGCCCACCATTTCAGGCGGGCGGCATATCGACAGCGATGCGGCGAACTTACCAGGGACTTACTATTAATTGACTAGTCAGGCTGGAAACTCAGGGAATCGCCACGCCGCTTTTCGGCTTCTGGCTTTTGACCACCTGCATCGCCGTCGCGATCAGACCGCTCATGTCGCCCAGGTTGGCAGGCACGATAATCGAGTTATTCGTTTTTGCCAGTTGCGCAAACGCGCTTACATACTGTTCAGCAACTTTCAGGTTGACCGCATCTTCGCCGCCCGGCTCGCGGATGGCGGCGCCTACCTGGCGTAGAGCCTCGGCACTGGCTTGCGCCAGGGCCACGATGGCCGTGGCCTGCCCTTCGGCGCGATTGATGGAGGCCTGCTTCTCGCCTTCCGAGCGGGCAATGGCGGCTTCACGCTCGCCGCTGGCGATATTGATCTGCTCCTGCTTGCGCCCTTCCGAGGCGGCGATCAGGGCACGCTTTTCGCGTTCTGCAGTGATTTGCGCCTGCATGGCATGCAGGATTTCCTTCGGCGGCGTCAAATCCTTGATTTCATAGCGTAATACCTTGACGCCCCAATTGGCGGCCGATTCATCGATGGCATTCACGATGGCCGTATTGATATGGTCGCGTTCTTCAAAAGTCTTGTCGAGTTCCATCTTGCCAATGACGGAACGCAAAGTGGTCTGCGCCAGCTGCGTAATGGCCGCAATGTAATTCGACGAGCCATATGAGGCGCGCATGGCATCGGTGATCTGGAAATACAGAATCCCGTCCACCTGCAATTGCGTGTTATCGCGCGTAATGCACACCTGTGGCGGCACATCGAGGGGAATTTCCTTGAGCACGTGCTTGTAAGCGATGCGGTCAACAAAAGGCACGACGATATTCAAGCCTGGCCCCAGTACCGCGTGGAATTTACCCAACCGCTCCACTACCCAGGCATGCTGCTGCGGCACCACATTGACCGTCTTGAAGACAAATACCAATGCCAGCAATAACAAGATCAGCGACACGCTTCCGATGCTTACTTCCATAATCTACTCTCCAGGTTATCCAACAATCAAACGGCTGCCACGCACGGCACGTATGGTGTAATGACCGGCTTGCGTATCGCTGCCGGGTATCAATTCCACATCCCACAAGGCGCCGCGATACATGACGCGCGCCGCGCCATCGACCCAATGCGCCACGGCCACGCTTTGGCCGATATCGAGATTCACATTCGGATCCTGGGCCGCATCGCGCCGCGCCGCCTTGCCAAAGCGGCTGCGCCGCAATAACAAGGTAGCGGCCACGCCGACTATGGCGGCCGTCACGGCCTGCCAGCTGCCATTGCCGCCCGCCAGCGCCACCAATCCGCCCGCACTGATGCCGATGGCAATCATCAGCAGATAAAACGTGCCAGTAAACAATTCCAGGATCAATACCGCGCCAGCGGCCACAAACCAGCCTACCCATTCAGCCATGATGCCTCCATCTTTTGAATCCAAAAATAAAAAACCCCGCAGCCTATATAAGCGACGGGGTTTGATGCGCAGTACTGCCTGATATTATTCTTGCCACACACCTATATACAAGCAGTCTAACGCAATTCCTGATGGCGTCAATAGTCAGGGGCGAATTAGCGCCGCCGGCCAGGCGTTTATTCCTCCAGCAGGCTGCGCAGCATCCACGCGGTCTTTTCATGCAGGTCCAGGCGCTGCGTGATCAGGTCGGCCGTCGGCTGGTCATTGGCTTTCTCCAGCAGCGGGAACAGGCGGCGCGCCGTGCGCGCGGTCGCTTCCTGCGCCACCACCAGGTGGCTGACCATCTCCAGCGCCGGCGGCACGCCGTCGATTTCCTTGATCGAGGCCAGCTTGACGAATTCCTTGTAGGTGCCCGGCGCCGGGTAGCCGAGGGCGCGGATGCGCTCGGCGATCAGGTCCAGCGCGCCCCACTGTTCCGTGTACTGGGTCATGAACATCAGGTGCAGGGTGTTGAACATCGGTCCCTTGACGTTCCAGTGGAAATTGTGGGTCATCAGGTACAAGGTGTAGCTGTCGGCCAGCAGGCCGGACAGGCCCTCCGCGATCTTCGCGCGGTCCGCTTCCGAAATGCCGATGTCGATCTTTGCAGCTTTGGTCGGTTTCTTGCTTGCCATATGAACTCCCGTCAATGTGTTGGTGGAATCATTTTAGCTGATCTTGCGCTTCCTCATCATTCATGCGCGTGCGCCATCCGCCGCGGACTTGATGCAGGTGACGGCGCATAAAAAAACCCGCTGCCAGGGACCGGCAGCGGGTTTTTTCAGGAAGTGCGAAAGACGCTTACGCTTTCAGCGCAGCCAGCTTCTGCCACGTGTCGATCACCGAGTCGGGATTCAGGGACATCGATTCGATGCCCTGCTCCATCAGCCAGACGGCGAAGTCCGGATGGTCGGAAGGACCCTGGCCGCAGATGCCGATGTACTTGCCGCGTGCCAGGCAAGCCTTGATGGCCAGGGCCAGCAGGGCTTTCACGGCAGGATCGCGCTCGTCGAAGTCGGCAGCCAGCAATTCCATGCCGGAATCGCGGTCCAGGCCCAGGGTCAGCTGGGTCAGGTCGTTCGAGCCGATCGAGAAACCGTCGAAATGGTCGAGGAACTGGTCGGCCAGGATGGCGTTCGACGGCACTTCGCACATCATGATGACGCGCAGGTCGTTCTCGCCCCGCTTCAAGCCGTTTTTCGCCAGCAGGTCGATGACTTTCTCGGCCTGGCCCAGGGTGCGCACGAATGGCACCATGATTTCCACGTTCGTCAGGCCCATGTCATTGCGCACGCGCTTCATCGCTTCGCATTCCATGTTGAACGCTTCGGAGAAGTCGGCCGACAGGTAGCGCGCCGCACCGCGGAAGCCCAGCATCGGGTTTTCCTCGTCCGGCTCGTAGCGCGAACCGCCGATCAGCTTCTTGTACTCGTTCGACTTGAAGTCGGACAGGCGCACGATGACCTTTTTCGGCCAGAACGCGGCGGCGATGGTGGCGATGCCTTCGGCCAGCTTGTCGATGTAGAAAGCCTTCGGCGACGCGTGGCCCCGCGCCACCGATTCCACGGCCTTTTTCAGGTCGGCATCGATGTTCGGGTATTCCAGGATCGCGCGCGGATGCACACCAATATTGTTATTGATGATGAATTCCAGGCGCGCCAGGCCCACGCCGGCGTTCGGCACGGACTGGAAGTCGAAGGCCAGCTGCGGATTGCCCACGTTGAGCATGATCTTGGTATCGAGCTTCGGCAATTCGCCGCGCGACACTTCCGACACTTCCGTTTCCAGCAGGCCATCGTAGATCTTGCCTTCGTCGCCTTCGGAGCACACGACGGTAACAAACGTGCCATCCTTCAGCACGTCGGTCGCGTCGCCGCAGCCGACGACGGCGGGAACGCCGAGTTCACGGGCAATAATTGCTGCGTGGCAAGTACGGCCGCCACGGTTGGTGACGATGGCCGAGGCGCGCTTCATGACCGGTTCCCAGTTCGGGTCCGTCATGTCGGCAACGAGCACGTCGCCCGGCTGCACGCGTTCCATGTCGGCCGGGTCGTGGATCACGCGCACGGGGCCGGCGCCGATCTTCTGGCCGATGGCGCGGCCGGAGGTCAGCACAGTGCCCGTGCTTTTCAGCTTGAAGCGTTCCTGCACGTCGGTCGCCTTCTGCTGCGACTTGACGGTCTCGGGACGCGCCTGCAGGATGTACAGCTTGCCGTCGCGGCCATCCTTGCCCCACTCGATGTCCATCGGACGGCCGTAGTGGTTTTCGATGATGACGGCGTATTTTGCCAGTTCCACCACTTCGCTGTCGTTCAGCGAGTAGCGGTTGCGCATTTCCACGGGCACGTCGACGGTTTTCACGGAACGGCCGGCTTTCGCTTCGTTCGTGAATTCCATCTTCAGCAGCTTCGAACCGATATTGCGGCGGATCACGGGCGACTTGCCCTTTTCCAGCATCGGCTTGTGCACGTAGAATTCGTCGGGATTGACGGCGCCCTGCACCACGGTCTCGCCCAGGCCATAGCTGGAGGTGACGAAGACCACGTCCTTGAAGCCCGATTCCGTGTCGATGGTGAACATCACGCCGGCCGCGCCCAGGTCGGAACGCACCATGCGCTGCACGCCGGCCGACAGGGCCACTTCAGCATGCGTAAAGCCCTTGTGCACGCGATACGAGATGGCGCGGTCGTTGTACAGCGAGGCGAACACCTGTTTCATGGCTTCGAGCACGTTGTCGATGCCCACCACGTTCAGGAAGGTTTCTTGCTGGCCAGCAAAAGAGGCGTCCGGCAAGTCTTCCGCCGTGGCCGAGGAACGCACGGCAAACGACATTTCCGTATCGGAGTCGGCCACCAGCTTGGCGTAGAACTGGTCGATTTCGGCGGCCAGGCGTGGCTGGAACGGGGTTTCGACGATCCATTGACGGATCTCGGCACCGGCTTGCGCCAGCGCGCGCACGTCGTCGATGTCCAGGCCTTCGAGGCGCTGGGCGATGCGTTCAGCCAGCGGCAGGCCGCCATTGGCGCTATACGACAGGAAGTCGCGGAAAGCCTGCGCCGTGGTGGCGAAGCCACCCGGCACGCGCACGCCGGCTTCCGCCAGCTGGCTGATCATTTCGCCCAGGGAGGCGTTCTTGCCGCCGACGGATTCGACATCCGTCATGCGCAAATGCTCGAACGAGGCGACGTACACCGCGTCCTTGTCTTTCTCCTGCGATACTGCGTTGGTCATAATGACACCCTTACTGATGATAGAAATCTTTACGCGAGGCGCACAGACAGTCTTCTTGTTATTCTTGGCGTCGTGCAGCACAATCATACCGTTACAGCCATTTTACCTTGTGCGGCGCAAATTGACGACGCACAATCTTGATCCGAAGACCCATGACACAAGAACCACGCCCCCCTCTGCCCTCCGCGGCCCGCACCGTTTTCTTTGTTTCGGACGGTACCGGCATCACCGCCGAGACTTTCGGCCACTCGGTGCTGACGCAGTTCGAACTGCGTTTCCGCCAGATCCGCCTGCCCTTCATCGACACCATGGACAAGGCCTACGAGGCGGCGCGCAAGATCAATGAAGCCTTCGCCGCCGATGGCCAGAAGCCCATCATCTTCTCGACCCTGGTGAAAAGCGATTTGTCGGCCGTGATCCGCAAGTCCAGCGGCATGCACATGGACCTGATCCAGACCTTCGTCGCCCCGCTGGAGCAGGAGCTGGGCGTGATGTCCACCCACACCATCGGCCGCTCGCACAATATCGTCGACAGCGAGGAGTACAAGAACCGCATCGAGGCGATCAACTATTCGCTGGCGCATGACGACGGGCAGTCGCACAAGAACCTGTCATCGGCCGATGTCATTCTGGTGGGTGTTTCCCGCTCTGGCAAGACCCCGACCAGCCTGTATCTGGCGATGCAGTACGGCATCAAGGCGGCCAACTATCCGCTGATTCCTGATGATTTCGAGCGCGAGAAGCTGCCCACGGCCCTGCACGAATTTAAGAATAAAATTTTCGGATTGAGCATTACGCCCGAACGTTTGTCGGAAATACGCAACGAAAGACGGGCTGGCAGCAAGTATGCGGCCATTGAAAACTGCCGCTACGAGGTCAACGAGGCGGAAAAGATGATGAAACGCGAAGGCATCCGCTGGCTGTCCTCGACCACCAAGTCGATCGAGGAGATCTCCACGACGATCCTGCAGGAGATCAAGCCGAACCGCCGCGAATACTGATTCGCCGGCGCAGGATGCGAAAACGGGGCCCTGGCGGCCCCGTTTTGCATCTGCGGCCCTGGCGCCTACGCCAGGCCCTGGCGCACCTGCTCGAAAAAGCATACGGCGGCGCAGGCGGCCACGTTCAGCGATTCGACCTGGCCAAGGTGGGGAATGACCACCTGGTGCGTCGCCATCGACAGCAGGTCGTCGGCGACGCCCTGCCCTTCATGGCCGAACAGCCAGGCCACGGGCTGGCGCAGGTCGACGTCGTACAGGCGCTGGGTGGCGTAGCCGCTGGTGGCCAGGGTCGCCACCTTGGCGCCGGCGACCAGCGCCGCCAGATCGACGTTTTCAAAGATATCGAGCACGAAATGCGCGCCCATGGCCGCGCGCAGCACCTTCGGCGACCAGCAGAAGGCCGTGCCGGCGCTGCAGTACACCTGCGTGATGCCGGCCGCGGCCGCGCTGCGCAGGATGGAGCCGACGTTGCCCGGGTCCTGCAGGTTATCGAGCAGCACGGCCGAGACGCTGACGGGCGCCGTGACGGCCCGTTCCGGCGTCTCGATGAGGAACATCACGCCCACGCCGTGTTCCACCTGGCTCACGGCGTTGTACAGCGCGTCGGGCAAGCCCAGCACGTGGGCACGCTGGCTTTCCAGCTGGCCCACGATGTCCATCACTTCCGCGTTCTGCAAGGCGCTTTCGCTGACGATGCACTGTTCCGGCATGCCGCGCAGCTGCAGATACGACAGGCACAGGTGCACGCCGTCGAGCAGGGTGCGGCCCGACTTGCGGCGCGCCTGCGAACTGCCCGCCAGCTTCAGCAGATCCTTGTATTGCGCGTTGTCGCGCGAAGTAATCGTCTTCATGCCAGCTCCTCCTGCGCGCCGAACAGGGCGATCACGTTGCGCACGGGGGCGAACGAGCGGCGGTGCACGGGCGAGGCGCCATGCAGGTGCAGGCGCTCCAGGTGCAGCTTGGTGCCGTAGCCCTTGTGCTGGTCGAAGCAGTATTCGGGATAGGCCGCATGCAGGTGCACGAGGGCGGCGTCGCGCGCCGTCTTGGCCAGGATGGAGGCGGCGGAAATCGCATCGACCTTGTCGTCGCCGCCGATGATGGCCATGCCGCGCACCGGCATCACGGGGCAGCGGTTGCCGTCGATCAGGGCCAGGGTCGGCACGGTGGCCAGCGCCTCGACGGCGCGGCGCATGGCCAGCATGGACGCCTGCAGGATGTTCAGGCGGTCGATTTCCTCTTCCGACGCTTCGGCGATGGCCCAGGCCAGGGCCTTGGCCTTGATCTGCGGCGCCAGCAGGTCGCGCCTGGCTTCCGTGAGTTTTTTCGAGTCGCGCAGGCCGTCGATGGGCTGGTTCGGGTCGAGGATCACGGCGGCGGCAAAGACGGGGCCGGCCAGCGGACCGCGCCCTGCCTCGTCGACGCCGCAGACGATTTCGTCGGGCGAGAATGGCAAGTCGTCAAACAGGCCGGGATAGATATTTTTCACGTTGGATCTTTGTCAGGAACTGCAGTTGAAACGGTGCTTACTTGCGGTTGGCGGCGATGACCTGCATGACCGCATGCGCGCTCTCCTGCGCGCTGTCGCGCAGCAGGCTGTGATGCATGTCCGTGAAGCGCTGCACCAGGCGCAGACGGCCCGGCACGTCGCTCAGCTGCTGCCACATGGCGTCGGCCAGCGCCTGCGGGCTGGCCGCATTCTGCAGCAGCTCGGGCACCAGGTAATCGCGTGCGAGGATGTTGGGCAAGCCTATCCACGGCTGGTAGCCCATGTGGCGCATGATTTCCCACGAGGCGCGCATCATCCTGTAGGCGATGACCATGGGCTTCTTGTACAGCGCCACTTCCAGCGACGCCGTACCGGACGCCACCAGCACGGCATCGGCGGCGCAGATGGCCGTGTGCGAGCCGCCGTCGGTGAGCAGGATCTCGACGTCCTGCAGGCCGGCTTCCGCAATCAGCTGCAAAAAGTACTGGCGCTGCTTCTCGCCGGCCATGGGGGCGACGAAGCGCAAGGAACGGTCGCGCGCCAGCAGCAGCTTGCAGGCGCCGACGAACGCCGCCGTGTTGTATTTGAGTTCGCCCATGCGGCTGCCCGGCATCAGGGTCACCACGTTCGCGTCCTCGGGCAGGCCCAGGGTGCGGCGCGCGGCCGCCTCGTCGGGCTGCAGGGGAATCATTTCCGCCAGCGGATGGCCGACGTAGGTGACGGGCACGCCCGCCTTGCGGTAAATCTCTTCCTCGAACGGGAAGATCACCAGCATGTGCGAGACGGCCTTGATGATTTTCTTGATGCGGCCGCCGCGCCAGGCCCAGATCTGCGGCCCGATGTAGTGCACGGTGGGGATGCCGCCCTCCTTGAGCTGCTGTTCCAGTCCCAGGTTGAAGCCCGGATAGTCGGCGCCGATAAAGACGGCGGGCCGCTCGGCCAGCAGCTGGTCGCGCAGCGCGTTCTGGATGCCCTTGATTTCGCGGTAGCGGGGAATGATCTCGAACAGGCCGCGCACCGTCAGCTTGTCGAGCGGCCAGTCGGAGACAAAACCCTGCCTGGCCATGTGCTCGCCGCCGATGCCGTGGAAACGCGCGCCGGGCAGCTGCGGCACGAGGCCGGACAGCAGCCGGCTGGCCAGCAGGTCGCCCGACACCTCGCCGGCGACGATGGCGACCGACAGGCCGCTGGCCTGGTCAGCGGACGATGCCACGCGACGCCACGCCAAGGAATTCGCGCATGGCGCGAATGTGTTCCGCCACCTCGGGAGAGGACGCCTGCTCTTCTTCGAACAGGGCCGCCTTGGCCTCGTCGAGGGTCAGGCCCGAGCGGTAGATCAGTTTATACGCGGCACGGATGCCGTTGATCTGCTCGCGCGTAAAGCCGCGGCGTTTCAAGCCCTCGATATTGACGCCGTGCGCCTGCGCCGGATTGCCGCTCAGGAGCACGAACGGCGGCACGTCCTGCGTCAGGCTGGTGCTCATGCCGACGAAGGCATGCGCGCCGATCTTGCAGAACTGGTGCACGTTGGCGAAACCGCTCATGATGACCCAGTCGCCGATTTCCACGTGGCCCGCCAGCTGGGCATTGTTCGAAAAAATCGTGTTATTGCCCACCAGGCAATCATGCGCCAGGTGGACATACGCCGAGATCCAGTTGTCATTGCCCAGGCGCGTCACGCCGCCGCCCTGCACCGTGCCGGTGTTGAAGGTGCAGAACTCGCGGATGGTGTTGCGGTCGCCGATTTCCAGGCGCGTCGCCTCGCCCGACCATTTTTTATCCTGCGGCTGCGCGCCGATGGACGAAAACTGGAACAGGTGGTTGCCCGCGCCGATCGTCGTATGACCATCGATCACCACGTGCGGGCCGACCTTGGTGCCGGCGGCGATGCGCACGTGCGGGCCGATGATGGAATACGGCCCCACCTCGACCGAGCTGTCCAGCTCGGCCTTCGGATCGATGACTGCCGTGGAGTGGATGGCCGCCATTACTGCCCCGCTGGATGGCTCGCGGACTGGCTCGCATCCTGCGCGCTGCGGATGGTGCACATCAGTTCAGCTTCCAGCGCCACCTTGCCGTCGACCGAGCCGACCGCCTTGTATTTCCAGATGCCGCGCGAGACACGCAGGATTTCCACGTCCATCTTCAACTGGTCGCCCGGTTCCACGGGACGCTTGAAGCGCGCATTGTCGATGCCGACAAAGTACACCACCGAGTTTTCATCCGGTTTCACGCCCATCGACAGGAACGACAGCAGGGCCGCCGTCTGCGCCAGCGCTTCGATCATCAGTACGCCCGGCATGACCGGCTTGTGCGGGAAGTGGCCCTGGAAGAACTCTTCGTTGACCGTCACGTTCTTGATGGCGGTGATGGTCTTGTTCGCTTCCCAGTCCAGCACGCGGTCCACCAGCAGCAGCGGATAGCGGTGCGGCAGCAGCGATTTGATGGCCAGGATGTCGAGGGTCTTTTTTTCAGTAGTCATTTTTCGTCTTGCGTGGTCAGTGTTTTAATTGTTTTTTCAAGCGTGCGGATCTTCTCGCGCATGCTTGACAGGTTGCGCACGATGGCGGCGCTCTTTTCCCAGTCGGCGTTCTTGGCCAGCGGATAAAAACCCGTGTACTGGCCAGGTTCCGCGATCGAGCGCGAGACCATGCTGCCCGAGCCGACGTGAACGCGGTCGGCGATCGTCAGGTGGCCCAGCACCATGGCGGCCCCGCCAAAGGTGCAGTATTTGCCGATGATGGCGCTGCCCGCCACGCCGACGCAGCCGGCCATGGCCGTGTGCGCGCCGATATGGCAGTTGTGGCCGATCTGGATCTGGTTATCCAGCTTGACGCCATCTTCGATGATGGTGTCGGCCAGTGCGCCACGGTCGATGGTGGTGTTGGCGCCGATATCGACATCGTCACCGATCACCACCCTGCCCGTCTGCGGTATCTTGATGTACACGCCGCCTTCGTTGGCGAAACCGAATCCGTCGGTGCCGATCACGGCGCCCGAATGGAGGATGCCGCGCTGGCCGATGACGCAGCGCGCGTGGAACGTCACGTTGGCGAACAGCTGGGTGCCGGCGCCGATGACGGCATCGCGGCCCACCACGCAGCCGGGACCGATGATACAGCCGGCGCCGATCACGGCGCCCGCCTCGATCACCGCATGCGGGCCGACGGAGGCGCTGGCGTCCACCTGCGCGCCGGCGTCGACAAAGGCGCTCGGGTGGATGCCGGCCGGCGCCCTGATTTCATGCAGGGCGGCGAAAAACTGCGCCGCGCGCGCGAAATACACATAGGGATTCGGGGTGACGATGCGCGCGCCGGCGTAGTCGGCGCCGATCAGCGCGTCGTCGGTCGGCGTGAGGATCAGCGCCGCAGCGCCGCTCTGGGCCGCCTGCGCGCGGAATTTGCTATTGCTGAGAAAGCTGATGTGCGAAGCGCCGGCGTCGGCCAGCGGTGCGATTCCTGTGACTTCCAGGTTGGCATCGCCCGCCAATTGACCACCGAAGCGTTCGACCAATTCTCCTAGTCGAGTGCCCATCTTGTACCTTTATAAATACCCCTGCCAGTGCCTGCGGCGGCGCGCCCTGCGCTCGCCCGTGCCTGTCGGCCCGGCGCTTCCGTGCCTGCGCACGGCTGCGTTTTCAAGCGCCACGCACCTCCGCCGCGGCGGCACTGCGGGTGTTAAACCGTTTTACTTGTCCAGCGCCTTCAAGACCTTGTCGGTAATGTCGATGCGCGGGCTGGCCCACAGGGCCTCTTGCAGCACGATGTCATAGCCTTCGATATGCGCCATCTGCTGGATGATGGTGTTGGCTTTTTCCGCGATGGCGCTGCGCTCTTCATTCGTGCGCTGGCTCAGGTCTTCGCGGAATTCGCGCTGGCGGCGCTGCAATTCCTTGTCCAGCTCGAAAAACTCGCGCTGGCGCTTGGCGCGCTCCGCCTCGCTCAGGGTCGGCATGTCCTTTTCCAGGGCCTCGTTGGCGACCTTGAAGCGGGCCGCCAGTTCCTGCACGGCCTTTTCACGCGAGCGGAACTCCTCGGCCAGCTTGGCGCTGGCCAGCTTGGCCAGCCTCGATTCGTTATAAATACGTTCGCTGCTGATCCAGGCGATCTTCGACTCCTGAGCCTGCGCCTGCACCGGCAACAGCGAACTCCAGCACAATGCGATCGCGGCAAGGGTCTTGGGCAGGGTAGCGGATGCGGTGTTCATGATACTCCATGGTCAAAAAGTGAAAGCTGGCGCCCGGTTCGAATGGGGCCGGTCAGAAACCGGTACCCATCTGGAACTGGAAGCGCTCCAGGCGGTCCGTCGGCTTGGCGTTCAGCGGCTTGGCATAGCTCAGCTTGAGCGGGCCCACCGGTGAAATCCAGCTGATCCCCAAGCCAGCAGAATAGCGCAATTGCGAGATGCGCATCTTTTCGCCTTCCTGGTAGACCTGGCCGCCATCAAGGAAACCGAACCAGCGCAGGCTGCGGTCATTGCCCGAACCGGGGAATGGCATCTGCAATTCCGCGTTACCGATCAGGCGCGAAGCACCGCCGAGCGCATCGTTGGTGCTCGGCTCGACCGCGCCCAGCGACGAACTCAGGTAGCCGCGCACGGAACCGATGCCGCCGCCGTAGAAGTTCTTGAAGACGGGATACACGTGGTTGCCGATGCCATGGCCGTAATCGATCTCGCCCTTCAGCGCCAGGGTGACCTTGCTGAACAGCGGACGGAAATACTGGTGCTCATAGATGGCACGGAAGTATTTCTGGTCGCCGATCAGGTCAGCCTCCAGGTTGACGCGCTGGTAGCGGCCGATCGATGGCGTCAGGGCGCTGTCGCGGCTGTCGCGCTGCCATGCCGCCGTCAGCGGGATGGAATTCGTGGTAGCCGAACCGATACCGTCGGACGGGCCGCCGTTGTCGATCACGTACTGCTTGAAGCGCACCGGGCTGGTGATATCGGTCTCGATGCGTGAACGCTCGGCGCCGATGCCGAAGAAGATGGTGTCGACTTCCGAGAACGGCACGCCGAAACTGACGCGGCCACCCGTCTGCTTGATCTTGTAGCTGCCGATGTTCAGCGCCGGCGGTTCCGTCGTGCGCAGGTAGACTTCAAAGCTGCGCGAGATACCGTCGTCCGTGTAATACGGATTGGTTTGCGAAAACGCAATGGTGCGGCTGTAGTGGCTGGTATTGAGTTCGATACCGACCGTGTTGCCGCTACCGGCAAAGTTGGCCTGCGAAATCGAGGCCGACAGGGTGAATTTTTCCGATTGCGAGAACGCGCCGCCGATCAGGAAGTTACCCGTCGGCTTTTCCACCACCGTCACGTTGACGTCGACCTGGTCGGTCGTGCCCTGCGCTTCCGGCGTGTCGATGGTCACGTCCTTGAAGTAGCCGAGGCGGTCGACGCGGTCGCGCGACAGCTTGATCTTGTTGCTGTCGTACCAGGACGACTCGAACTGGCGGAATTCGCGGCGGATGACTTCATCGCGCGTGGTGGTGTTGCCCGCGATGTTCATGTGGCGCACGTAGACGCGCTTGCCCGGATCGATGAAGAAGGTAAACGCCACTTCATGCTTTTCGCGGTTGATCTCGGGATTGGCGTTGACGTTGGCAAAGGCGTAGCCGAACGTGGCCAGGCGGTCCTGGATGCGCTTGTTCGTCGCCGTCAGGCGCGCGCCCGAGTAGATGTCGCCGTCGCGCATCAGGTTCAGGGCCTTGAGCTCTTCTTCGCGGCCGAACATCTCGCCTTCGAACTTGGTGCCGGAGACCTTGTATTTCTCGCCTTCGGTGATGTTGATCGTCAGGTAGATGTCTTTTTTGTCGGGCGTGATGGAGACCTGGGTCGAATCGACCTGCATCTCAATATAGCCGCGATCGAGGTAGAAGGACTTGAGCGATTCGATATCGCCCGTCAGCTTGGTCTTCGAATACTGGTCCGCCTTGGTGTACCAGCTGAACCAGCCGCCCGTGTTCAGGGCCAGCTGCTCGCGCAGCTCTTTGTCCGAGAAGGCCTTGTTGCCGACGATGTTGATCTGCTTGATGCGGGCCACGTCGCCCTCGTCGACGGCGAACACGACGTTGACGCGGTTACGCTCGATCGGCGTGACGGTGGTGGTGATCTTCACGCCGTACAGGCCATGCGACAGGTACTGGCGCTTGAGTTCCTGCTCCGCGCGGTCGACGGACGCCTTGTCGAAGATCTTGGCTTCACCGACGCCGATTTCCTTCAGGGCCTTGACCAGCACGTCTTTTTCAAATTCCTTGGTACCGGTAAATTCCACCGATGCGATGGCCGGGCGTTCCTCGACCAGCACCACCAGCACATCGCCTTCGACTTCCAGGCGCACATCCTTGAACATGCCCGTCGCATACAGCGCCTTGATGGCGGCGATACTCTTCTCGTCGGAGAACGTCTCGCCGACCCGCACCGGCAGGTAGGCAAACACGGTGCCCGCTTCAGTACGCTGGATCCCTTCGACCCGGATGTCCTTGACAGTGAATGGCTGGACGGCCAGCGCGTGGCCGGCACAGAAGGCCATGACGGCAGCGCCTATCAGGCTGCGGCGAAAGGATGGCAAGGCAAAACGAGCAGAATGTAATTTCATTGGGGTTATTCAATGGTAAATCAATGGACAACATACACAAAAGACTGCTTGTGCGACTTACGCAATGGCATCCGCCATCGCATTAATTGATCAGCCGCAATACGTCATTAAAGACGGCAAGCACCATCAAGGTCAGCAACAAACCTATCCCCAGGCGTTGGGCAATCTCGCCTACGCGTTCCGGCAAGGGGCGTCCGGTCAAAACTTCCAGCGAATAATACAGCAAATGCCCGCCATCCAGAACAGGAATGGGTAGCAAATTCATCACGCCCAGACTGATACTGATGAAGGCAATGAAGCTCAGGTAGCTTACCAGGCCGGTGCGCGCCGTCTGGCCCGCATAATCGGCGATGGTAATCGGGCCGGTCACATTCTTCAGCGATACCTGGCCAGTGATCATTTTACCCAGCATTTTCAGGCTCATGACACTGGTATCCCACACCTTGGCGGAGGCCTTGCCCACGGCAGAGAACGGTCCGGAGGCCACGGTGATCATATCCGGCACCTGTCCCAGCTTCGCCTGGATCTTACCAACTGTTACAGCTCCCTCTGCTCCCGCGACCGGCACGGCTTCCGGCGTGATGGGCACGGTCAGGTCCTGGCCATGGCGCAGCAGCTGCAATTGCAGGGTGCGTCCCGGCGCCCGGCTGAGGGTCTCGATGACGGCGCCCACGTCCTGTACGGGCTGGCCATCGATGGCGAGGATCTCGTCGCCCTTCTGCAATCCGGCGCGCGCCGCGGCGCCGCCGGGCAGGATTTCCATCATGGTCGGGGCCGAACGGGCCAGCGTCAGGCCCAGCTTGCCCAGCACGTCGCCTTCCAGGTCCGCTTCCGTCAGGCCGGCCGTCGGCAGGATGGCTTCCTGCATGCCGCGGTCGGGACGGCGCACGTCGATGCGGGCGGTCTGCTTGTCGAGGGTGGCCTGGATCAGTTCCCAGCGCAGCTCGGACCAGCTGGCCACGGCCTTGCCATTCACGGACTCGACGGTATCGCCGCTGCGCAGGCCGGCCGTGTAGGCGGCCATCTGCTCGGCGACGGGGCCAAGCTTGCTCGACGGCTCTTCGATGCCATGCATGAACAGGCCCGCGTACAGGGCGATGGCGACGAGGAAATTGGCCAGCGGGCCGGCGGCGACGATGGCGATGCGGCGCCAGACGCTCTGGCGCGTGAATTCACGGCGCAATTCGCTTTCCGGCAAGCCGCTCACGTCCTGCGCGCGGCTGTCGAGCATGCTCACATAGCCGCCCAGCGGCAGCGCGGAAATGGCCCATTCCGTCTGGTCCTTGCCAAACCTGCGCGAATACACGACTTTTCCCATGCCGATGGAAAAGCGCAGCACCTTCACGCCGCACGCGCGCGCCACCAGATAGTGGCCCAGCTCATGCAGCGTGATCAGCGAGCCCAGCGCGACGATAAACGCCAGCAAGGTGGTAATCAGGGTCATACGGCCAGCCTGTGCGCGATAAAGGCGCGTGCCGCCGCGCGGGCCAGGCGGTCCTGCTCCATCACGGCCTCGATGCTGGAGGCGGCGCCATGCGGCACCGTCTCGATCACGTGGGCGATGACGCGGTCGATCTGGCGGAAGCCGATCTGCTCGTCAAGGAAGGCTTGCACGGCCACTTCATTGGCCGCGTTCAGCAGGGCCGGCGCCGTGCCGCCCGCGCGCAGGGCGTCGAACGCCAGCGCCAGGCAGGGGAAGCGGCGGAAATCGGGACGCTCGAACTGCAGGGTCGCCACTTGCGCCAGGTCAAGCTGCGCCACGCCGGAAGCGATACGCTGGGGATACGCCAGCGCATGCGCGATGGGCGTGCGCATGTCCGGATTGCCCAGTTGGGCCAGCACGGAGCCGTCGATGTACGACACCATGGAATGGATCACGCTTTGCGGATGGATCAGCACCTCGATCTGCTCGGCAGGGGCGCCGAACAGCCAGTGCGCCTCGATCACTTCCAGGCCCTTGTTCATCATGGTGGCCGAATCGACGGAAATCTTGCGTCCCATGGCCCAGGTCGGATGCTTGCAGGCCTGGTCCGGCGTCACCTGGTCCAGCGTCTCGACGTCGCGCGTGAGGAAGGGGCCGCCGGAGGCCGTCAGCACGATCTTCGCCACGCCGGCGGCGCCCGGCGCGCGGCCGTGGGCGTGCGGCATACACTGGAAGATGGCGTTGTGTTCGCTGTCGATAGGCAGCAGCACGGCACCGTTGTCGTGCACGGCATCGATGAACAGCTGGCCGGACATGACCAGCGCTTCTTTATTGGCCAGCAATACTTTCTTGCCGGCACGGGCAGCCGCCAGGGTGGGCGCCAGGCCGGCGGCGCCGACGATGGCCGCCATCACGCCCGTCACCTGCGGCGCGCTGGCGATGGCGCACAAGGCTTGCTCACCATACTCGACCTGCGTTTCGACGCCCTGCCCGCGCAGCAAGCGCGTCAGCTCAAGGGCGGCGTCAGCCGTGGCGACGACGGCGCGCTGGGGACGGAACTGCAGGCACTGGGCGGCCAGCTCGGCCACGCGGGTATGGGCGCTCAGCGCATACACGCTGTATTGCTCCGGATGACGCGCGAGCACGTCCAGGGTGGACACCCCGATCGAACCGGTCGCGCCAAGGATGGTAATGTATTGCATGAAAGTTTCCTTAAAGCCAACTTGCCACGAGGGCGGCAAATGGCAGGACCGGGATCAAGGCATCGATACGGTCAAGCACGCCGCCATGGCCAGGCAGCAGGTTGCTGCTGTCCTTGATGCCGGCGCGGCGCTTCAATTGGGATTCGAACAGGTCGCCGACGATGCTGGCGGCGACGATCAGCAGCAGCACCAGCAGGGCCACGGGCCAGCCGCGGCGCAATTGCAGCTGCACGGCAAAGGTATCCTGCAGCACCGGCAGCGACGGCGCGGCCACGATGGTGATGGCGGCGATGACGAGCACGGCGATGCCGCCGCCGATGGCGCCTTCCCAGGATTTCCCAGGGGAAATACTTGGCGCCAGCTTGCGCTTGCCGAAGGCCTTGCCCGAAAAATAGGCGCCGATGTCGGCGATCCAGACGAGGGCCATCACGGACAGCAGGAACAAGGGGCTATGCAGGAACAGGGCAACGATGGCGACGAAGCAGCCGACGATGGTGACGGGGTACACCAGGCTGAGCAAGGTGTTGCCCAGGCCTTCCATGGGCGGCAAGCCCGTCGCCAGCGACGGCACGAAGCGGATCAGCCAGATGGCCACGCACAGGGCGAACCAGAAATTGAGCTGTGCCATGCCATTGCCGACAAAAAACGTATAAGCGAACGCGGCAGTCCAGACGGCCGCGATCACGAGCGCATGGCGATTTTTGAAGAGGCGGAAGCTTTCCCAGACGGCGGCGCCGAAGAACGCCGTGGCGATCACGGCGAAAGCGGGGAAATAGTTGAGATACAGAACCGGCAGCAAGACCGCCAACAAGACCAGGGCGGTGATTATCCGTGTTTTCAGCATCAGTTTGTCTTTTCAGTTAGTTGCGCGCTGGTACGGCCAAAGCGCCGTTCGCGCTGCTGGTAGGACGCGATTGCCGCGTCGAGGCAGTCGACATTGAAGTCGGGCCAGAAAGTCTCGGTGAAATACAACTCAGTGTACGCCAGTTGCCACAGCAGGAAATTGGAAATGCGCTGTTCGCCGCCCGTGCGGATGAACAGGTCGGGCTCGGGCGCGTAGGCCATGGCCAGGTGCGGCGCCAGTTGCTCTTCCGTGTAGGCGTGCCCGGCGGCCTGGCCATCGGTCCCCGCCTCGGCCGTCATTTTGTTGACTGCCTGCATGATGTCCCAGCGGCCGCCGTAGTTGGCGCAGATGGTCACCGTCAGGCGCGTGTTGCGGGCCGTCTTGCGTTCGGCGTTGGCGATCAGGGTTTGCAGCTGCTCATTGAAGCGCGACAAGTCGCCCACCACCTTCAGGCGGATATCGTTGGCGTGCATCTTGACCACTTCGCGTTCCAGCATGGTGACGAACAGGCGCATCAGCATCGACACCTCTTCTTCGGGGCGGCGCCAGTTCTCCGAACTGAAGGCAAACAGGGTCAGGTACTCGATGCCCCGGTCGAGGCAAAGCTCGACGACACCGCGCACGGCGTCGGCGCCCTTGACGTGGCCTGCCACGCGGGGCAGGAAGCGCTTGGTTGCCCAGCGACCATTGCCATCCATAATGATTGCCACATGGCGCGGCACCGTGCCCACCTCCGGTACTGCCGTTGTCGAACTCGAATAGATCATGAAAACACTAATGCCAAAAATAAAAGATAACTATTATGCGCCAAATAGCACTGCCCGGAAAAGCCATGCTTTTCCGGGCAGTGTCAAAGGGGCCGAAAACTAGACGGTCAGCACTTCTTTTTCTTTGTCGACGACCATCTTGTCGATGTCGGCAATAAACTTGTCCGTCAGTTTCTGCACTTCTTCCGACGAGCGGCGCTCGTCGTCTTCGGAACAGGCTTTTTCCTTGACCAGCTTCTTCAGCGATTCATTCGCATCGCGACGAATATTGCGCACGGCAATTTTCGCGTCTTCCGCTTCGCTCTTGACCAGTTTGACCATTTCCTTGCGGCGCTCTTCCGTCAGCGGCGGGGTCGGCACGCGGATCAGGTCGCCCTGCGCCGACGGGTTCAAGCCCAGGTCGGCGTCGCGGATGGCTTTTTCGATGGTCGAGGCCATCTTCTTTTCGTATGGCTGCACGCCGATGGTGCGCGCATCGATCAGGGTCACGTTGGCCACCTGGGTCAATGCCGTCGGCGAACCGTAGTACTCGACCATCACGTGGTCCAGGATACCCGTATGGGCGCGGCCGGTACGCACCTTGGCCAGATCGGCCCTCAGTGTTTCCAGCGACTTTGCCATGCGTTCCTGGGCGTTTTTCTTAACGTCAGCTAAGGACATTACCTACTCCTTGTCTTGATAATAATGAATATTCTATTGCGCTTGCGGCTTTAATGGCACCGCAGCCGGGAGTGCCGAAAACCGTTCAGGGCAAGGCGCAGCGCCGAAGGCAGTACGAATGTACGGCGAGGCGCTGCAACGCAGCCATGGACGGTTTCTCGGCGCTCCGCTTCCCTTATACGTGGACCAGCGTGCCTTCGTCCTCGCCCATGATGACGCGCATCAGCGCGCCCGGCTTGGTGATCGAAAATACCTTGATCGGCAGTTTCTGGTCGCGGCACAGGGCGAATGCCGTGGCATCCATCACTTGCAGGTGCTTGGCGATGGCGTCGTCGAACGTGATCGTGTTGAACAGGGTGGCGTTCGGATCCTTCTTCGGATCGGCCGTATAGACGCCGTCGACCTTGGTGGCCTTCAGGACGATCTCGGCGCTGATCTCGGAACCGCGCAGGGCCGCGGCCGTGTCGGTGGTAAAGAAGGGGTTGCCGGTACCGGCGGCGAAGACGACCACTTTACCCTCTTCCAGGTATTGCAGGGCTTTCGGACGGACGTACGGCTCGACAACCTGTTCGATGCCGATGGCCGACATGACGCGCGCGGTGATGCCCACGTGGCGCATGGCATCGGCCAGGGCCAGGGCATTCATCACGGTGGCAAGCATGCCCATGTAGTCGGCGGTGGCACGGTCCATGCCTTGCGCGCCGGGCGCAACGCCACGGAAGATATTGCCGCCGCCAATCACGATTGCCAGTTCCACACCCAATTTCGCCACCTCGGCCACATCGGCCACCATGCGCTCGATCGTGGCGCGGTTGATGCCGTAGGGATCATCGCCCATCAGGGCTTCGCCGGACAACTTGAGGAGGACGCGCTTGTAGGCTGGTTTTGACATGAGCTGGGGCTCCATAAATGAGGTTATTCGAGTATGACATGGCGCAGCGCCTTGCAGCGCCGGATAGGCGCGCGGGGCTGCCCATGCCGCCGCCCGGCACGACGGGTGCGGGCGGGCCAAAAAAACGGGCCTCTCGGCCCGCTTTACTTACGCTCCCTGGGAGGCAGCCATCTGTGCTGCGACTTCTGCTGCGAAGTCGTCTTGCTTCTTCTCAATGCCCTCGCCCACGACGTACATGGCGAAACCCTTGACGGTGGTGTTTGCCGCCTTCAGCATTTGCTCAACCGACAGCTTGTCGTTTTTCACGAAAGCTTGGTTCAGCAGGGAAACTTCTTTCAGGAATTTCTGTACGGAACCTTCCAGGCGCTTGGCCAGGATTTCCGGCGATTGCGCTGGCTTGCCTTCGGCGGCCGCTTTGGCTGCATCTTCTTCGGCTTTCAGTTGGGCAACCGAACGCTCTTTTTCGATCAGTTCCGCAGGAACTTCGTTCGACGACAGCGACACTGGCTTCATTGCAGCGATGTGCATGGCCACGTCCTTGCCTACTTGCTCATCGGCGCCGTCGAATTCGACGATCACGCCAATGCGCGAGCCGTGCAGGTACGACGCCAGCTTGTTGCTGGTTTCGAAACGCTGGAAGCGGCGGATGGTCATGTTTTCGCCGATTTTGCCGATCAGGGCAGCGCGCACTTCGTCCAGGGTCTTGCCATCGAGTGGCAGGGCCAGCAGGGCAGCTACGTCAGCCGGGTTGTGTTCCGCGACCAGACGGGCGGCATTGTTTGCCAGCGCCAGGAAGTCGTCGTTTTTCGCAACGAAGTCGGTTTCCGAGTTCACTTCGACCAGGGCGCCCACGCCATTGGCGATGTAGGTTGCCACTACGCCTTCAGCGGTGATGCGTGCCGATGCTTTCGATGCCTTGCCGCCCAGTTTGACGCGCAGGATCTCTTCCGCACGCGCCATGTCGCCATCGGCTTCGGTCAGTGCTTTTTTGCATTCCATCATTGGTGCGTCGGTTTTGCCGCGCAATTCGCCTACCATCGCTGCTGTAATCGCTGCCATGTGTTTCTCCTGATTCGGTGAGAGTCGATAGTCGCGGCACGGGCTTGCGCCTTGCCAGCGGTCACTATCGTTTTTTTGTTAAAAAAAAGGGGGAGCTGCTGCCACCCCTTTTCCATTACTGCTGTGCTTACAAACGGCTGCCTTGCGACAGCCTGGCCATTAAGCCTGTTCGTTTACTTCGACGAATTCGTCGCCAGCGGCTGCTTTAACCATTTCAACAACTTCGTTACCGGCAGCTGCACGGCCTTCGATGATTGCATCAGCAACACCGCGAGCGTACAACATGATGGCTTTCGAGGAGTCATCGTTACCTGGGATCACGAAGTTCACGCCTTCTGGGGAGTGGTTGGTATCGACAACGCCGATGACCGGGATACCCAGTTTAGCCGCTTCGGTGATCGCACCTTTGTGGTAGCCGACGTCGACGACGAAGATTGCGTCAGGAACGCCGCCCATGTCCTTGATGCCGCCGATCGATTTTTGCAGCTTGATCATTTCGCGGGAGAACATCAGCGCTTCTTTTTTCGACAGCTTCTCGATCGAACCGTCTTCGACCATCGCTTCCATGTCCTTCAGGCGCTTGATCGAGGTTTTGATCGTTTTGAAGTTGGTCAGCATGCCGCCCAACCAACGTTGATCAACGAAAGGCACGCCAGCGCGTTGTGCTTCAGCAGCGATGATTTCGCGGGCTTGACGCTTGGTGCCAACCATCAGGATGGTGCCACGGTTTGCAGCCAGTTGACGCACGTGCTTCATTGCGTCCTGGTACATCGCCATGGTTTTTTCCAGGTTGATGATGTGGATCTTGTTGCGATGGCCGAAGATGAACGGTGCCATTTTTGGATTCCAAAAACGGGTTTGGTGACCAAAGTGGACACCGGCTTCCAGCATTTCGCGCATTGTTACGGACATTATTAACTCCAGGGTTGGGTCTGGAATCCGATCAGTCACCATACAGGCACCCTTGTCGACCGGATTCGCGTGTTTATATAAATTAAAGACACTGTTTTACTGCATTGCTTAAAAGAGAATTCAAGCAACCCGGGATTCTACACCGAAATAGCCGTGACATCAAGTGCGCGGCGCAAATCGCGCGCCAGGCGAAAGCGTCCGGCGCACCACGCTGGTGCAAGGTGTGGCGGCGCCGCCCTTTCCCCTTGAAATCCCCCTCCGGCCATAGGAAGGAGGCGGCGCATCAGGGGCGCCTCGTTTATAATTTCGACATATTTGCAGACTTTTCCTCGCTCAGCAGGATTCGTCTGTGCTTTTCACCCGAATATCTTGCAGATTGCGAATTACATCATGTCCACCATCCGTATCAATTCCGCCGCCGACATCGAAGGCATGCGCGTAGCCGGCAAGCTCGGCGCCGAAGTACTCGACTACATCACCCCCTTCGTCAAGGTGGGCGTCACGACGGGCGAACTGGACCGCCTGTGCCACGAATACATGGTCAACGTGCAAGGCACCATCCCTGCCCCGCTGAACTATTGCCCGCCCGGCTACACGCCTTACCCGAAGGCCATCTGCACCTCCGTCAACGACGTCATCTGCCATGGCATTCCCGGCGACAAGGTCCTCAAGAGCGGCGACTCCGTCAACCTCGACATCACCGTCATCAAGGATGGTTACCACGGCGACAATAGCCGCATGTTCCTCGTCGGCACGCCCACCATCCTGGCCAAGCGCCTGTCGGAAATCACCTATGAATGCATGTGGCTGGGCATAGACCAGATCAAGCCGGGCGCCCACCTGGGCGATATCGGTCATGCCATCCAGCAACACGCGGAAAAGGCCGGCTACAGCGTCGTGCGCGAATTCTGCGGCCACGGCATCGGCAAGGTCTTCCATGAAGAACCGCAAGTGTTGCATTACGGCAAGCCAGGCACCCTGGAGCGCCTGGAAGCGGGCATGATCTTTACCGTCGAGCCCATGATCAACGCGGGCCGCCGCGAAATCCGCGAAATGAACGACGGCTGGACCATCAAGACCAAGGACCGCAGCCTGTCGGCGCAGTGGGAACACACGGTGCTGGTGACGGAAACGGGCTATGAAGTGCTGACCGTGTCGCCCGGCATGCCGCCGCCGCCCGCCCTCATCCTGAACAAGGCCTGATTCCTCCCTCCCACGCACCGCCACCCAGGGCCCAGATGAAAAAGCAAGTTCGGGAACAGCTGAAACAGCAACTGAAAGCCGACCGCCAGGTCGTCATTGCGGCCTTCCAGGCCGACGGCAAGCCTGAAAAACTGCTGCGCAGCCTGCGCCACAGCGTCGACGGCGTGCTGGCGCGCGCCTGGCAGGAAGCGGAGTTGCCGCCCGGCACGGCGCTGGTGGGCGTGGGCGGCTATGGCCGTGGCGAACTGTTTCCCTATTCGGACGTCGACCTGCTGATCCTGCTGCAGCAGGCGCCGGACGCCGGCACGCAGGAAAAGCTCGAGGAACTGGTGCAGCTGCTGTGGGACCTGGGCCTGGAAATCGGCCACAGCATCCGCACCGTCGATGAATGCATGGTCGAATCGAAGGCCGACATCACCGTGCAGACCAGCCTGCTCGAAGCGCGCCTCGTGTGCGGCAATGCGGAACTGTTCGCGCAATTGCAGCAGCGTTACGACGCGGCCATGGACCCGCAGGCGTTTTTCCAGGCAAAGACGGCGGAAATGCGCCAGCGCCACGCCAAGTACGAGGACACGGCCTTCAGCCTGGAACCGAATTGCAAGGAAAGCCCGGGCGGCCTGCGCGACCTGCAGGTGATCCTGTGGGTGGCCAAGGCGGCGGGCCTGGCCAATTCCTGGCGCACCCTGGCCACGGGCGGCCTGATCACCCTGACGGAAGCGCGCCAGCTGATGGAAAAGGAGCGCGCCTTCAAGGATATCCGCGTGCGCCTGCACCTGCATGCGGGCCGGCGTGAAGACCGCCTCGTGTTCGACGTGCAGACGGCCATCGCCGAATCGCTGGGCCTGCAGGCCACGGGCAACGGACCGCACATGCGCCGCGCCAGCGAATTTCTCATGCAGCGCTATTACTGGGCCGCCAAGACGGTGACGCAGCTCAACACGATCCTGCTGCAAAACATCGAGGCGCGCCTGTTTCCGCAGGACGACGTGGCCGTGCCCATCAACGAGCGCTTCAATGAAGTCAACAGCTTGATCGATATCAGTGCCGACGATACGTTTGAGCAATATCCTTCCTCCATGCTGGAAATTTTCGTCCTGATGACGGAGCGCCCCGCCCTGAAAGGCATGACGTCGCGCGCCACGCGGGCCCTGTGGCACGCGCGCTTCAAGATCGACGCCGCCTTCCGCCAGGACCCCGTCAACCGCGCCCTGTTCCTGCGCATCATGCAAGCCCCCGTCGGCATCATCCACGCGCTGCGGCGCATGAACGAGATGAGCATCCTGGGGCGCTACCTGCCGAATTTCCGCCGCATCGTGGGACAGATGCAGCACGACCTGTTCCACGTGTACACGGTCGACCAGCACATCCTGATGGTGGTGCGCAACATGCGCCGCTTCACCATGAGCGAGCACGCGCACGAATACCCGTTCTGCAGCCAGCTGATGGCCGATTTCTCGCAGTCGTGGCTGCTGTACGTGGCCGCCCTGTTCCACGACATCGCCAAGGGCCGCGGCGGCGACCATTCCAAGCTGGGCGTGGCCGACGCCACCCAGTTCTGCCAGGACCACGGCCTGTCGGCCGAGGACACGGAACTGATCGCCTTCCTGGTGGAAAATCACCTGACGATGTCGCAGGTGGCGCAGAAGCAGGACCTGTCCGATCCCGACGTCATCGCCGCCTTCGCCAAGGTGGTCAAGGACGAGCGCCACCTGACGGGCCTGTACCTGCTGACGGTGGCCGACATCCGCGGCACCAGCCCGAAGGTGTGGAATGCGTGGAAAGGGAAATTACTGGAAGACCTGTACAAGATCACCCTGCGCGTGCTGGGCGGCGAGCCGCACACGGCCGACCGCGAGCTGAAGAACCGCCAGCAGGAAGCGCTGGCCACCCTGCGCCTGTACGGCTTGCCGCCGGACGCCCATCTGAAGCTGTGGCAGCAGCTGGACGTGGCGTATTTCCTGCGCCACGACGCCTCCGACATCGCCTGGCAGACGCGCTCGCTGTATGACAAGCTCGACAGCAAGTTGCCAGTGGTAAAATGCCGCCTGGCCCCCATCGGCGAAGGCTTGCAGGTGGCCGTGTACGTGCCCGACCAGCCCGACCTGTTCGCGCGCATCTGCAGCTATTTCGACCGCAAGAACTTCAGCATCCTCGACGCGAAGATCCACACGACGAAGAACGGCTATGCGCTCGACACTTTCCTCGTCACGGAGCAGAATTTTGCCAAGAGCTACCGCGACATCATCAGCCTGATCGAGCACGAACTGGGCGAGCTGCTGCAGTCGCAGGCACCGCTGCCGCCGCCGGGCAAGGGACGGCTGTCGCGCCTGTCGCGCACCTTCCCCTTCCAGCCGACCGTCGACTTGCGGCCCGATGAAAAGGGCCAGTACTACCTGCTGTCGGTGGCCGCCAACGACCGCACGGGCCTGCTGTACTCGATCGCCAACGTGCTGACCAAGTACCGCATCAACCTGCACACGGCCAAGATCATGACCCTGGGCGAGCGGGTCGAAGACGTCTTCCTCGTCGACGGCCCCGCGCTCAACAATGCCCGCAACCAGATATTGCTGGAAACCGATTTACTCGATGCGCTGAAAGTGTAAGCTTGCCGCGCGTCGCCTACCCTTACTGAAACTGAAACAACATGACCGAAGAATTATTACGCTTGTCCAAACGCATGTCCGAACTGGGCCTGTGCTCGCGCCGCGAAGCCGACGAATGGATCGCACGCGGCTGGGTCCGCGTCGATGGCAAGGTGGTCTCCGAGCTGGGCAGCAAGGTCACCCCCAGCCAGCGCGTCACCGTGGAGCGCCAGGCGGCCGCCGAGCAGTCGAAGCGCGTCACCGTCCTCATCAACAAACCCGTCGGCTACGTCAGCGGCCAGGCCGAAGACGGCTACACGCCCGCCGTGGCCCTGATCAAGGCGGAAAACCGCTGGGCGGAAGACCGCAGCCCGGAGCAGTTCCACCCCACGCAGCTGCGCAGCCTGGTGGCAGCCGGCCGCCTGGACATCGACTCCGTCGGCCTGCTGGTGCTGACCCAGGACGGCCGCGTGGCCAAGCAGCTGATCGGCCACGACACCGACATCGACAAGGAATACCTGGTGCGCGTCAGCTACACCAAGGGCGGCACCCTGCCCGACAGCGAATTGAAAAAGCTCAACCATGGCCTGTGGCTGGACGGCAAGCCGCTGTTGCCGGCCAAGGTGCGCTGGCAAAATGAAGACCAGCTGAGCTTTACCTTGCGCGAAGGCAAGAAACGCCAGATCCGCCGCATGTGCGAAGCCGTCGGCCTGAAAGTGCTGGGATTGAAACGCGTGCGCATCGGCAAGGTCAAGCTGGGCGACTTGCCGACAGGCCAATGGCGCTATCTGAGCGCGGACGAACAGTTTTAAGCGCGCCGGCGCCACCTGGCATGCCAGGCGGCATGCCGGCACAGGCAAAAGCGCCGGAAGATAGTGATATAAAGATAATTATTGTGATTTGGTTAGCAAATATTGCTCTGAACCTATACACTATTCCCCATTAGAACATAAGAGATACGCCGTCGTGAACGATCCCATCCCCAATCCCCTGCGCAAGGGCGCGCCCAGCCTGGCCGACGTGGCCGAGCCGATGGCGCCCGGCACCAAGCCGCACCACATGAGCGATCCGTGGGATATCGGCGAAACCCTGTGCAGCCTGGCCGATAATGGCGACGCCATCTCCATCTACCCCACCGGGGGCGAAGACGTCATCATGGCGCGCATCCTGTCCGTCGACGACGACTTGCCGCAATTCGTGCTGGAACTCAACGAGGGTGCCACCCTGCCCGCAGGGGGCGCCACGTTTGTGTCCTGGGTGCAAAACGCCAAGCTGCAATTTACCATCAACGGCGAATGGGAAGCCTATCCCGAGCGCCCGAACGTCTACCTGACGAACTTCCCCAGCCATTGCCTGGTGCTGGAGCGGCGCGAATCGGCACGCCTGGAAACGCCGCTGGGCGTGTACTACCTGGCCGCCTTCGTGCTGGAAGGCCGTCCCTACGAATTGCAGCTGTACGATTTTTCCGCCGGCGGCATCGGCATGCGCGCCCACCCGCGCGATACGGTGGGTCTGTACGTGGGGCGCAAGCTATCGCGCGTGCGCCTGGAACTAGGGCCGGACAAGGTCATGATTGCCGACCTGGAAATCCGTTTGTCGCGCACCTTCCGCTCCTTCCTGCTGGGCGAGCAGGTGCAGATCGGCTGCCGCTTCCTGAACCTGACGGAAGCCATGCAGGATGAATTGAAGACCCTGCTCGACAACCTGGGCAGCAGCCGCAAGGTACGCTGAACTGCGCACGCACAAAAAATGGCCGCCCAGCTGATGCTGCGCGGCCATTTTTTGTACTCGTTCGCTGTTATCGCCAGCAACATTTTGGGTCTGACCCGCCGGGTCAGACGCCAGGTGACGCAGCAATCAATCGTCGTCGTTCGGGTCGAGGTCCGGGAACATGACGTCCGTGTAACCGAATTGCGTAAAATCAACGATACGCATCGGATACAAAATGCCATGCAGGTGGTCCACTTCATGCTGCACCACGCGCGCATGGAAACCGTCGCAGTCGCGACTGATGGGCTGGCCGAACTGGTCCACGCCTTCATAGTGCAGCTCGCTCCAGCGCGGCACGCTGCCGCGCAGCCCCGGCACGGACAGACAGCCCTCGAAACCCTCTTCCTTGCGCTCCGACAAAGGCGTCAGCACAGGATTGATGAGCACGGTTTCCGGCACCTGCGGCGCATCGGGATAGCGCAGGTTCTGCTTGAAGCCGTAGATCACCACCTGCAGGTTGACGCCGATCTGCGGCGCCGCCAGGCCGGCGCCGTTGGCGGCATGCATGGTGTCGAACATGTCGGCGATCAGCGCATGCAATTCGGGCGTATCGAATTCGCGCACGGGTTCGGCCATGCGCAGCAGGCGCGGATCGCCCATTTTCAGGATCGGGCGTACCGTCATTGCGCCTCCTCCGTCGTTTGCAGCTGTTGCAGGTATGCACGGAAAGCGGCCCCCGTTTCCGGATGCTTCATGCCCATCGCCGTCGTCGCCTTCAGGTAGCCCAGCTTGGAGCCGCAGTCATAGCGCTGGCCCGCGTAGCGGTAGGCCAGCACGCGCTCTTCGCGCATCAGGGCGGCAATGCCGTCCGTCAGCTGGATTTCGCCGCCGGCTCCCGTGCCCAGGTTTTCCAGGTGATCGAAGATGCGGCTGCTCAGCACGTAGCGGCCCACGACGGCCAGGGTCGATGGCGCCTCTTCCGGCGCAGGCTTTTCCACGATGGCCGACACGAGCTCCAGGTCAGGCTGGTAATGCTGGGCGCTGACGATGCCGTATTGCCGGGTTTCCGCGCGAGGCACATCCTGCACCGCCAGCAGCGAACAATTTTCGTACTGGAAGACGTCGGCCATCTGCGCCAGCACGGGCCGGGTGCCCTCTTCCACGTCCATGAAGTCGTCGGCCAGCAGCACGGCAAACGGCTCGTCGCCGATGACGGGACGGGCGCACAGCACGGCGTGGCCCAGGCCCAGCGGTGCCGACTGGCGGATGTAGATGCAATTGATGTGCTTGGGAATGACGTTCTGCACCATTTCCAGCAACTGGCGCTTGCCGGCCGCTTCCAGTTCCGTTTCCAGTTCGTACGCCGTGTCGAAATGGTCTTCGATGGCGCGCTTGTTACGCCCCGTGATGAAGATCATTTCCGTGATGCCCGCCGCCACGGCCTCTTCCACCGCGTACTGGATCAGGGGCTTGTCGACGATGGGCAGCATTTCCTTCGGCTGCGCCTTGGTGGCCGGCAAGAAACGACTGCCCAGGCCGGCGACGGGAAAGACTGCTTTTCTGATTTTTTTCATGGGTCTATCTGCAAAATATTGAATGAATACCGATGACCGTGGATCATGAGCGCCCTATTCCTGCGCCAGCAAGGCCAGCAAGCCAGCCTCGTCGAGCAAAGCCACGCCCAGATCCTGGGCCTTGGCCAGCTTGCTGCCGGCATCCGCGCCGGCGACGACATAACTGGTCTTTTTCGACACTGAACCGCTGACCTTGCCGCCGGCCGCCTCGATCAGCTCGGCTGCCTCGTCGCGGCTCATGTTGGGCAAGGTGCCCGTCAGGACGAAGGTCTTGCCCTCCAGCTTGCCGCCAGCGGCTGCCTGTTCCGGCAATTGTGACAGCAATTCCTCGCGCAGGGCGTCCAGTTGGTGCAGCGCAGCGACATTCGCCTCCTGCGCCAGCCAGGCCGCCAGCGACTCGGCCACGGCGGCGGGCAAGCCCGCATGGAAACTGGCGCCCTGTGCCGCCAGGCTGGCCAGGGTCACGCCCCGCTCCACCAGCTGCTTGCTGCGCGGCTCCGTCAGCTTCGGGATGCCGATGGCCGCCAGCAGCTTGGCCTGCTCCAGCTGCGCGCGCAGCTTGGCGCTGGGCGCATGTTCGCCTTGCGGCGTCACGCCCGCGCCGAGCAAGGCGTCCAATGCCTGCTGGTTCTTTTCTTCCGCAAAGAAGCCGGCAATTGACTCGGCCACCGTGCCGCCGATATCGGGCAGCACGCGCAACAGGGCCGCCGGCGCCCGGCGCACGTAATCCAGGCTGCCGAGCCACTCGGCCAGGGTCTTGGCCGTCGATTCGCCCACGTGGCGGATGCCCAGCGCGAACAGGAAACGCTCCAGCGGCGGCCGCTTGCTGGCCTCTATGCCGGCCAGCAGGTTTTCCGCCCACTTGGTGGGAATCTTGCCTTGTTGCACTGTTTCAGGCGTAGAACCATCGCGCTCGTCCGCGCGCAGCTTCATTTCCAGCAATTTGTCCAGGGTCAAACTGTACAGGTCTGCCAGACCATGCACGTATTCCAGTTCGACCAGGGTGTCGATATAACGTTCCCCCAGGCCTTCGATATCCATCATGCGGCGGCCTGCGAAATGGCGGAACGCTTCCTTGCGCTGGGCCGAGCAGAACAGGCCTCCCGAGCAGCGGGCGATGGCCTCGCCCTCTTCCCGCACGACGTGGGAATCGCAGACGGGACAGCGCTCCAGCATCTTGAACGGCAGCGGCGCCGGTTCCGGACGCCGCTCCAGCACGACGGACAGCACTTCCGGGATCACGTCGCCGGCGCGGCGCACGATGACGGTATCGCCCACGCGCACATCCTTGCGCAGCACTTCGTCTTCATTGTGCAAGGTGGCGTTGGTCACCGTCACGCCGCCGACGGACACGGGCGCCAGGCGCGCCACGGGGGTCATGGCGCCCGTGCGGCCCACCTGGATGTCGATGCCCAGCACCTGCGTCAGCGCCTCTTCGGCGGGAAACTTGTGCGCCAGCGCAAAACGCGGCGCGCGCGAGACAAAGCCCAGCTCCTGCTGGTCTTCCGTCGCGTTGACCTTGTAGACGACGCCGTCGATTTCATACGGCAAGGCAGGACGCCGCGCGCCGATGTCGGCATAGTAATCCAGCAAGCCCTGTGCGCCGCGCACCACACGGCGTTCGGACGACACGGGAATGCCCAGGGTCTCGTACCAGTCCAGCAGGGCCGAATGGGACACGGGCATGGCCGCGCCGTCGAGGGCGCCGATGCCGTAGGCGTAGAAACGCAGCTTGCGCTGCGCCGTGATGCGCGAATCGAGCTGGCGCAGGCTGCCGGCCGCCGCGTTGCGGGGGTTGGCGAATTCCTTCTGGCCCGCCTCGCGCTGGCGCTCGTTCAGGCGGGCAAAGTCCGCCTTGAACATCATCACTTCACCGCGCACGTCGAGCAGGGCCGGGACGTTCCCGCCATGCAGGCGCAGGGGGATGCCGGAAATGGTGCGGATATTCGCCGTCACGTCCTCGCCCGTGGCGCCGTCGCCGCGCGTGGCGGCCTGCACGAACAGGCCGTGCTCATAGCGCAGGTTGATGGCCAGGCCATCGAATTTCACTTCGGCCGCATATGCGACCTCTTCACCATCGAGTTCCAGGCCTTCGCGCACGCGGCGGTCGAAATTGACGATATCGTCATCGGTGAAACCATTGTTCAGCGACAACATCGGCACCGTGTGCGTGACTTGCTCGAATTGCGGCAGGGGCGCCGCCCCCACGCGCAGGGTGGGCGAATCGGGCGCGCGCAGCTCCGGGTGGGCCGCTTCCAGCGCCTGCAGTTCGGCGAACAGCAGGTCGTACTCGGCGTCGGGAATGGTGGGATTGTCGAGCACGTGGTAGGCGTGCAGGTGCCGGTTGAGTTCGGCGGTGAGTGCCAGGACGCGGCTGGCGGCGTCCTGGTTGGTCAGATCGGTCATTGTTGCGGGATTCTTCAGCTAAATAAACGCAGGGCGCGGGTGGAACCGGCCGGGATGTCGGCCGCGTCCATTTCCTGGTAAAACTCTTGCACCTGGCCGGCGATCTCGGCCAGCGCCGCGTCCGACAGGGCCTGGTTGTAGTCGTCGACGATGGTGGCGTCCAGGCGGCCCACCAGCGCCTTGGCGCAGGCGACCATGGCGCCGAAACCGTCGCGCGCGGGCGCCACGCAGGGCACGTCCAGCAGCAGGGTCAATCGGGGCGTGGTTTCCTCGGCCAGGGTGACGTTGGTCGACAGCGAGAACAGGTAGCCGCCGTCGCCATCGGGCATGACGAAACGGCCGTCCGGACGCACGTCGAAGCCTTGTTTCTCCAGCGCAACGAGCAGGGTGGAAATGGCCCACGGCGCACCGTTCGTGTGCAGGTTGACGCCCAGCTGGGCATCGTGGCCGGCGACGAAGCGGTGCAGATTGCGCGCTTCGGCCATCACTTCCATCATGTCCGGCACTTCCGGCTCGGCGCCGATGTCGTCGGCCACGCCGCGCAGGCGCGTGACCAGTTCCGAGTATTCCAGTTCATTCAGGGCCGTGCTGCGGCTGGCCAGCTGCACGCCGCCCTGCATCTTCGTGTAGACACCGCCATGCGTGATCGGTTCCCAGTCGCCATTCACGTGCAAACCAATGAAGTGCACGGGCTTGTTGCCCACCAGGCGCAGGGTTTGCAGCACGGGCAGGATCTTGTCGCCGCGCACGGGCGCTTCCAGCGACAGGGGCAGCAGGCAGTCGATCAGCGGGTCGACCAGGCTGGTCGCCTGTTCGCTGGCGGCGCTCACTTCCTGCACGGGCGGCGCGGCCGGCGCGGCCACGGGGACGGATTCGGCGGGCGCATCGCCCAGCGACGGTTCCGCGTGCACGGGAGCATCGGCCACGGCGACAGGGGGCGGCGCGCCGAACGACGGTTCCGCCTTGACGGCGGGCGCCGCTGGCGCCGTATCGAAGCGCGGCTCCTGGCGCAGCACGGGTTCCTGGGCATCGGCGACGGGCGATTCGCCTTCGCGCATCAGCACGTCGTCGTGGTCGGTGGAAAAGGCCCGCTCCACGCTTTTCTTGGCCTTGTATTCCTGCCATTTGTTGTAGGAGAAAACACCGACGATAAAGACGCCGCCGGCGCCGAACAAGGTAATTTGTAAGTCTGTCATGCTGCTTGTGCCTCGGTAGCAAAATTTGCGGCGGACTCCATGTCCACCGCCACGATGCGCGATACGCCTTGCTCCTGCATCGTCACACCGATCAATTGATGGGCCATTTCCATCGCAATCTTGTTATGCGAAATGAAAAGGAATTGGGTCTGGTCGGACATGCGCTTGACCATGCGGCAGAAGCGCTCCGTGTTCGAATCGTCCAGCGGTGCATCGACTTCGTCGAGCAGACAGAACGGCGCCGGATTCAGGCGGAACATGGAAAACACCAATGCCGTCGCGGTCAGCGCCTTCTCTCCACCTGACAACAGGTGGATGGTGGCATTTTTCTTGCCAGGCGGCTGAGCCATGACTTGTACACCGGAATCGAGAATCTCGTCGCCCGTCATGGTGAGTCTGGCCTGGCCGCCGCCGAACAGAATGGGGAACAGCTCGGAAAAGTGGTGGTTGACCTTGTCGAACGTGTCTTGCAGCAAGTCGCGCGTTTCCTTGTCGATCTTGTGGATCGCGTCTTCCAGGGTGTTGATCGCTTCCGTCAGGTCGGCATTCTGGGCGTCGAGGAAATTCTTGCGCTCGGACGCCTGCGCCAGCTCGTCCAGCGCGGCCAGGTTGACGGCGCCCAGGGCCGTGATGGCATTCGTCAGGCGCGTCACTTCGCCCTGCAGGTACGATGGACGCATGTCCGGATGCAATTTCTCCGTCAGGGCGGCCTCGTCGGCGCCCGATTCCAGCAGTTGCTGGGCGAATTGCTCCTGGTTCAGGCGCGCGGCCTGTTCCTTGAGCTGCATTTCCATGATCTTGTCGCGCTGCGGCTGCAGGCTGCGTTCCGACTGCGTGCGCGCATCTTCGGACAGGCGCAGCTGCTGCGTGATCTGGTCCAGCTCGTGGCGTGCGTCCGCCAGCGCCCGCTCCTGCGTCGTGCGGCGCTCGAGCAAGTCCTGCAAGCCGTCGGCGGCCGCGCCGCTTTCCAGATTCGCCAGTTCCAGTTCGCCCGCCTGCAGGCTGGCCGTCACCTGCTGGGCCTGCGTACTGGCCGTGGCGATGTTGCGGCGCAATTCCTCGATCTTCGCGCGGTGGGCTTTTTCCGCGTATTCCGTATCCTTGGCGGCCCGCTCCAGGTCGCGCAAGGCTTCGCGTGCCTCGGCCAGGCGCTGTTCCTTCTGCAGGAAATCCGTATGGCCGTCTTCGTGGGCTTCCTGCAAGTTGCCCAGTTCCATGTCCAGCTGCTCGAATTTCTCTTCCGATTCCAGCTTGGTCTGCATCTGTTCCGCTTCCTGCGCGGCGATTTCCGCCAGGTCGGCGCCGATCTGCGTGCTGCGCTGGTTGAAGCGCGCTTCCACTTCCGACAGTTTCACCACGTCCAGCTGCAAGGTATGCACGGACGACGTCAGCTGCTGTATGCGCAGGCGCAAGTCGGACAGGTTGCGCGTCAGGGTGCCCACGGCCGCGTCGGCCCGCACGGAGCGGGCGCGCGCCTCTTCGGCCAGCAATTGCTGGGCGCGCAACTGTTTGCCGATGTTGTCGATTTCCTGCTGGCGGCCCAGCATGCCTTCCTGCTCCGAATCGGCCGCATAGAAGCGCACGCTGGTGGCCGTCACCACGTGGCCAAGCCGCGTGACGAAATAGCCGCCCGGCGGCAGCTTGCCCCGCTCGGCCAGCGCCTCGGCCGCGTCTTCCACGGCGTAGGCGTTGTACAGCCAATCCTGCAGCAGGCCGCGCAAGCCCGGATCGTTGAGTTTCAGCAAATTCAGGAAGGGTTTCAGTCCCGCCACTTCCGGCATCGGCAGCGGCGCCACGGTGGACGGCGCGTACAGGGCCAGCTTGGCGGGCGGCGCGTCGGCAAAGAAGGCCTTGGCCCAGTCGATGTTCGACAGCTGCAGGGCCGACGTGCGCTCGCGCAGGATCGATTCCATGGCCGCTTCCCAGCCCGCATCGATCTGCAGCTTTTGCCACAGGCGCGGCAAGGTGTCGAGCTCGTGCTTTTTCAGCCAGGGCTGGACCTTGCCCTGGGTCTGCACCCGTTCCTGCAATTGTTTCAAAGCGGAAAGACGCGCTTCCAGCTGGGCATTCGCCGCCGTCTCGGCATTGACTTGCGCCTGCGCCTCGGCCCGCTCCTGCTCCAGCTTGGGCTGCTGCTCCAGCGCCTCTTCCAGATAGAAGCCCTGCTCTTCCAGCGCCTGCTGTTTTTCTTCCAGCTGCAGCTTCAGGTTTTCCAGGTGGCTGCTGTCGGGCAGGCTGAGACTGTTCTTTTCCTGTTGCAGGCGCTCGCGCCGCGTCAACAGGCTGGCCAGGATGTTCGACGCGTTGCGCTGGTGCGCCGATTCCAGTTCCAGCTGCTGCTGGGCCTGCATAATTTTCGCCCGCGATTCCGTGCTCTTGTGCTGCGCGGCGCGCCAGGCGGCGTCCAGCTCGGGCAATTGCTCGCCCTTCTGCTCGGCCATCATCTGCGACTGTTCTACCTTGGCGGCCAGTTCCTCGAGGTGGAATTCCGCTTCCTCGATCTGTTCCTGGTATTCGCCGCCCTGGCTGTTCCACTGGTCGCGCTGGGCCGTCAGGGTGGCCAGCTGGGCCTGCAGGCGGGCGCGCGACTCGATGACGAACTTGATCTGCGCTTCCAGGCTGCCGATTTCCGCATTCGTCTGGTACAGATGGCCTTGCGCCGTATGCAGGCGGTCGCCCACGGCAAAGTGCGCCTGGCGCATCTGCTCCAGGGTCAGTTCCACGTTGCGCAGCTTGGCCGTCTGTTCTTCCAGGTCCGTCTGCGCCTGTTCCACTTCGCGGAAATAGCGCGTCTGCTCGTTCTGCGCCTCGTTCTTGCGCAGCAGCCACAGCAGCTTCTGCTTTTCTTCCTGGTCCGCCTGCAAGGCGTGGAAGCGGGTGGCGACGGCCGCCTGCGCTTCGAGCTTTTCCAGGTTGGCATTGAGTTCGCGCAAGATGTCTTCCACGCGCAGCAAATTCTCGCGCGTATCCTGCAAGCGGTTTTCCGTCTCGCGGCGGCGTTCCTTGTACTTGGAGACGCCGGCCGCTTCTTCCAGGAAGACGCGCAATTCCTCGGGGCGCGATTCGATGATGCGCGAAATCATGCCCTGGCCGATGATGGCGTAGGCGCGCGGACCCAGGCCCGTGCCGAGGAAGATGTCCTGGATGTCGCGCCGGCGCACGGGCTGGCCGTTGATGTAATAGGTGGACGTGCCGTCGCGCGTCAGGGTGCGCTTGACGGCGATCTCGGCGTACTGGCCCCACTGGCCGGATGCCTTGCCATCGTTGTTGTCGAACACCAGTTCCACGGACGCGCGCCCGGCGGGCTTGCGATGCGTGGAGCCGTTGAAAATGACGTCCTGCATCGACTCGCCGCGCAATTCCGACGCTTTCGATTCGCCCAGCACCCAGCGCACGGCGTCGATGATGTTCGACTTGCCGCAGCCGTTAGGTCCGACCACGCCCACGAGCTGGCCTGGCACCTGAAAATTGGTGGGATCGACGAAAGACTTAAATCCCGACAACTTGATGGAAGAGAGACGCACGTGTTTTAGAGTTCCTGGCCTATGCTGGCATTTGATTTATGGGTGAACCCGGTTCATATACACTTCATGGTCACCGCGGTCACCATTGCGACGGCAGCCTGGCCACTCACCGCGAAAAAGTGGTTCATCATACCATTTCCCGCTGCTTTTCTGGCCAAAAAACAGCAGCGTCAGGCGGCGGCCGGCAGCACGTCACGGGGCTGGACGGCCATCCTGCGCCAGTTTCCAGTCCGCGCGGGAAAAAACGCGCTCATGGCCGGACAGCACCATGGCCAGTTTTTGCAGCCACTGCTCGGTGGGCATGGGTTCGGCCTTGAAGCTGAGCAGCACCATCAGCGCCAGGCTGGCCAAGGCCAGCGCATGGCTGACGGCGATGTTCACGGCACCGCGGGCGCTGCGCATGAAACCGAGCGCCACGGCCAGCCCCAGCACGCAGCCGCTGACGGCTTCGGAGACGCTATGCGCATGCACGAGCACGCGCGATATGGCCACCAGCACGGCAAAGGCCAGGCCGACGAGCACGCCGGCCTGGCGCCAGCGCCCGTCCGCCTGCTGCAGCAGCACGTACATCAGCACGGGGAACACGGCGCCCGCGCGCATGGCGTGGCCGCTGAAGCCGGTAAAGTCCAGCGCGCTGCTGCCCACGCCCCAGCTCATGAAGGCCAGTTTGGACAGCACGACGAGGGCCAGGCCGCCGCCGTACCACAGGCTCCAGGCCAGCACCAGCTTCCACTGCCGCGACACCAGCAGCCACACGGCAATCGCCACGCCCGCCGGCCCCATCACGGACATATCGGCCGCAAAAGAAATCCCGTTCCACCAAGTCATCGTGCCTGCATTTATTTCATGATCAGCTTGCACTATGCCATGACTGCCCCTGCTTGCGCCCGGGTTTTCATCAACAGCAGGCAAGAATTACATTCCATTACAATTTCCGCCCCTTAAATTACCGCAAAGAAACAACGTCAGGGATGGCGGGGCGCCTCAGATATTCGTCAGGCGCTTGCCCTTGGGCGGCGCGAAATCGCAAATGGAGGAAATCATGCCCACTTCCAGCGCCTGCTCGGCCGTCAGGTGCAGGTCGGAATACGCATGCACCTGCCACTGCTCTTCCGTGAGGCTGACGTGGCTGCGCAGGATGCGCTCGGTACGCATGTCGTCGGCGCGTAAGCCTTCGACGATGATGCTGAGCGCATCGGGCCGGGAACCGGGCGAGGCCGTCGCGTGCGACTTGTGCACCATGAAGCGGGCCGTGTCGCTGGCATGGCGCTGGCGTCCCGCGAGGAACAGGGTCACGGCGATGGAAGCCACGGCGCCGCCGTTGTAGGTAATGATGTCAAGCGGCAACTTGCTGAGGAAGTTGTACAGACAGATGCCATCGCTGACATAACCGCCGTTCGACTGGATCAGGATGTGCGCCGTGGTGAGCTTGTCTTCCGTGATGTCGGCCGCGGCGTTGAAGACGCGCCGCACCATGTCGCTGTTGACGTCGCCGGAGAGGGTGAAGTAACCGTGCTGCTCGGTGTTGTTTTGTGTCTCGTTTTGCGTACTGTTCATGGCAGGCACCCGCGAGAAAGCCAGGATTTCATGATAGCGCATTCCTGCGCGGCCGGGCGCCCTTTTGCACAGGGCCAGACCCCGCCAACAGGGCCTTTGGCGGCGCTTTTGCCGCACCCGCGCCGCGTCGTTACAGATTGACAGAACTACCCTGCTGGCATATATTCCTCCCACTTGATCGGGAGAGGGCAACCCAGCGTTGCCGCCGAAGGGGCACTACCCAAAAACTCTCAGGCAAAAGGACCGATCAGGCGGACTGAAGCTGTTGCTTTGGCGACATCTTTAGCTCAACTCTGGAGAGCGGCCGCGGCGTGACGCCGGCGGCCCACCGAAGGGGCGCACGGGGCAAGCCCCCGTAATCTCTCAGGTACAAAGGACAGGGGGGTCAGTGATCACGCTGGAAAGCCGTGTTTGGCTATTCTATGTTTTGTTAACTCCCCTTTTACCTTCGTCCCGAGGAATCCATGACGCTCAAAGCGACCCCACTCAACAACGCCCACCGTGCCCTCGGCGCCCGCATGGTCGATTTCGGCGGCTGGGACATGCCCGTCAACTACGGCTCGCAAATCGAAGAACACAACGCCGTGCGCGGCGATGCCGGCATGTTCGACGTGTCGCACATGTGCGTGGTCGACATCGAAGGCCCGAACGTGCGCGCTTTCCTGCGCGGCCTGCTGGCCAACAACGTCGACAAGCTGCAAGTGTCGGGCAAGGCGCTGTACTCGTGCATGTTGAATGCCGAAGGTACCGTCATCGATGACCTGATCGTCTACTTCTTCAATGAAAACTGGTTCCGCCTCGTCGTCAACGCGGGCACGGCGGAAAAAGACGTGGCCTGGATGCAGCAGCAAAACACGGCCAGCAACAGCGGCCTGACGATCACCCAGCGCCGCGACGGCAACGACGCCATGGCCCTGGTGGCCGTGCAAGGCCCGAACGCGCGCGCCAAGGTGTGGCAGGTGCTGCCGGAAACGCAGGCGGCCTCGGAAGCAATCAAGCCCTTCAACGTCGTCATCGTCAAGGACACTGCCTTCGGCGAAGTCATGCTGGCGCGCACCGGCTACACGGGCGAAGACGGCTTTGAAATCGGCGTGGCCGCCACCCAGGTGGAAGCGCTGTGGAACGCGCTGGCCGCCGCCGGCGTCAAGCCGGCCGGCCTGGGCGCACGCGACACCCTGCGCCTGGAAGCGGGCATGAATCTGTACGGCCAGGACATGGACGAAAGCGTCAACCCGCTCGACGCAGGCCTGGCATGGACCATCGACCTGGTCAGCGAACGCGATTTCACCGGCAAGGCCGCCCTGCAGGCCAAGGGCCAGAACGCGCAATTCGTCGGCCTGATCCTGCGCGAAAAAGGCGGCGTGCTGCGCGCGCATCAGAAAGTCATCATCGCCGGCAGCGACGCCACGGGCGAAATCACCAGCGGCACCTTCAGCCCGACGATGCAGGAAGCGATCGCCCTGGCGCGCGTGCCGAACGGCGTGGCCGTGGGCGACACCGTGCACGTGGAAATCCGCGGCAAGCAGCTGGCCGCTTCCGTCGTCAAGCTGCCTTTCGTGCGTAACGGTAAAATCCTGGCTGCGTAAGCGTATTAGAGCCGCCCGCAAGACCGTACAACCATAATCAATAACGAACACTTACCATCTGGAGCCACACATGAACATTCCTGCAGACCTGAAGTACACCGCTTCCCACGAATGGGTACGCCTTGAAGGCGACGGCACCATCACCGTCGGCATCACCGAATACGCGCAGGACGCCCTGGGCGACATCGTCTTCGTCGAGCTGCCAACCGTGGGCAATACCTATGGCGCCGGCGACGACGCCGCCGTGGTGGAATCGGTCAAGGCAGCGAGCGACATCTACGCGCCGATCGCCGGCGAAGTCGTGGCCGTCAACGACGACGTGGTCAACTCGCCGGAGTCGATCAACGCCGACGCCTACGCCAACTGGCTGTTCAAGATCAAGCCAGCCGACGTGTCGGCCCTGGACGGCTTGCTCGACGCTGCCGCCTATGGCGCCACCACCGGCGCGTAATCGCGTTTGACTCACGGGCCGCTTTCGCGGCCCGTTTGCATTTTTTCTGCGCTGCGCCCGTGCGCCGCATCCCGGTTTTTCAGTCTTTTTTGGCCTCTATATCATGACCCGCACCAGCCTGACCCAACTCGAAGCACGCGATGCCTTCATCGCCCGCCACATCGGCCCTTCTTCCACCGAACAAGCAGCCATGCTGGCGACCCTCGGCTATCCATCGCGCGCCGCGCTGATCGACGCCCTGGTCCCGGCCAACATCCGCAACAAGGGCGCCCTGCCCCTGGGCGCCTACTCGCAGCCGATGCCGGAACAGGAAGCCCTGTCGCGCCTGAAAGCCATCGCCGGCAAGAACCAGGTCTTGAAATCCCTGATTGGCCAAGGCTACTACAACACCTTCACGCCCGGTGTCGTTTTGCGCAACATCTTTGAAAATCCCGCCTGGTACACGGCCTACACGCCTTACCAGCCCGAGATTTCGCAAGGCCGCCTGGAAGCGATCCTGAACTTCCAGCAAGTGATCACCGACCTCACCGGCATGGGCATCGCGAACGCCTCGATGCTGGACGAAGGCACGGCCGCCGCCGAGGCGATGACCCTGATCCAGCGCGTGGGCAAATCGAAGTCGAACGTGCTGTACGTGGCCAGCGACGTGCTGCCGCAAACCCTGGAAGTGGTGCAGACGCGCGCCCAGCCGATCGGCATCGACGTGCGTACGTTTGATCCTTCGGAAATCGAATCGCTGGACGCCTGCTTCGGCGTGCTGCTGCAATACCCTGGCGTGAACGGCGTCGTGCGCGACTACCGCGCCGGCGTGGAAAAACTGCACGCGAATGGCGCCATGGTCATCGTCGCGGCCGACCTGCTGGCCCTGACCATGCTCACGCCACCGGGCGAATGGGGCGCCGACGTCGTCGTCGGCAACAGCCAGCGCTTCGGCGTGCCGCTCGGCTTCGGCGGCCCGCACGCGGGCTACCTGTCCACGCGCGATGAATTCAAGCGCAATATGTCCGGCCGCCTGGTGGGCGTGACCGTCGATGCGCAAGGCAACAAGGCGTACCGCCTGGCCCTGCAGACGCGCGAACAGCATATCCGCCGCGAAAAAGCGACGTCGAACATCTGCACGGCGCAAGTGCTGCTGGCCGTGATGGCTTCCATGTACGCCGTCTACCACGGCCCTGCCGGCCTGCTGCAGATCGCCCAGCGCGTGCACCGCTTTACGGGCGTGCTGGCGGCCAACCTGAAGACCCTGGGCTACGGCATCGCCAACGCCACCTACTTCGACACCCTGACGGTCAACGTCGCCGACGCGGACAAGCTGCACGCGGCGGCCCTGAAGCACGGCGTCAACCTGCGCAAGGTCGATGCCACCCACGTCGGCCTGTCGCTGGACGAAACCACGACGCGCGACGATATCGCGCTGCTGTGGAAGGTGTTCGCCGACGGCGTGGCCAACGCGCCTGCCGCGCCTGACCTGGACAGCGTCGAAGCCAATGTGACCAGCGCCCTGCCGGCCAGCCTGGCGCGCGAAAGCGCCTACCTGACCCACCCCGTCTTCAACAGCTACCACTCGGAACACGAAATGCTGCGCTACCTGCGCAGCCTGGCCGACAAGGACCTGGCGCTGGACCGCACCATGATCCCGCTCGGTTCGTGCACCATGAAGCTGAACGCGACGAGCGAAATGATCCCCGTCACCTGGCCGGAATTTTCGAACATCCACCCGTTCGCGCCGGACGCGCAAACCGTGGGCTACCGCGAAATGATCTCGCAGCTGGAAGAAATGCTGTGCGCCTTGACGGGCTACGCCGCCGTCTCGCTGCAGCCGAACGCCGGCTCGCAGGGCGAGTACGCGGGTCTGCTGGTGATCAAGGCCTATCACGAGTCGCGCGGCGAAGGCCACCGCAACATCTGCCTGATTCCCTCGTCGGCGCACGGCACCAACCCCGCATCGGCCAATATGGTCGGCATGCAGGTGGTCGTCACCAGCTGCGACGCCAACGGCAACGTGGACCTGGCCGACCTGAAGGCGAAAGCGGAAAAGCACAGCGCCAACCTGGCCTGCGTGATGGTGACTTACCCATCCACCCACGGCGTGTTTGAGGAAGGCATCCAGGAACTGTGCGAAATCATCCACTCGCACGGCGGCCAGGTCTACATCGACGGCGCCAACATGAACGCGCTGGTCGGCGTGGCCGCTCCAGGCTCGTTTGGCGGCGACGTGTCGCACCTGAACCTGCACAAGACCTTCTGCATCCCGCACGGCGGCGGCGGACCGGGCGTCGGCCCGATCGGCGTGGGCGCCCACCTGGCGAAATTCCTGCCGAACCAGCGTTCCTCGGGCTACCAGCGCGACGTGGCCGGCATCGGCGCCGTCAGCGCCGCGCCGTTCGGCTCGGCCAGCATCCTGCCGATTTCGTGGATGTACATCGCCATGATGGGCGCCGAAGGCTTGACGGCCGCCACCGAGACGGCCATCCTGGCGGCGAACTACATCGCGCGCCGCCTGGCGCCGCACTACCCCGTGCTGTACTCGGGCCACGACGGCCTGGTCGCGCACGAGTGCATCCTGGACCTGCGCCCCATCACGGACGCCACCGGCATCAGCAACGAAGACGTGGCCAAGCGTTTGATGGACTTCGGCTTCCATGCGCCGACCATGAGCTTCCCCGTGCCGGGCACCCTGATGATCGAGCCGACGGAAAGCGAATCGAAAGTGGAGATCGACCGCTTCATCGACGCCATGATCGCCATCCGCGGCGAAATCGCCAAGGTCGCCAGCGGTGAATTCGACCACGACGACAACCCCTTGAAAAACGCGCCGCACACGGCACAGGTATTGATGTCGGACAACTGGGAACGCAAGTACAGCCGCGAAATCGCCGCCTACCCCGTCGCTTCCTTGCGCCAGCGCAAATACTGGCCGCCGGTCGGCCGCGCCGACAACGTGTACGGCGACCGCAACCTGTTCTGCGGCTGCGCGCCTATCAGCTCGTACGAAGAGGAATAACGCCAGACCAAACCTACTGCGCGTCGCGCTTTGCGGCCGGCGATGCTCACCGTACTAGAGTACGGTTGCGCTTCTCGGCCGCAAGGGGGCGCCGAGCCTCACTGACGCTCGCTACGGTTTTGTCAGACGTCAAAACTCAGCAATCAAGAAATAAAATCCCGGCAGAAACCGGGAATATTAAATTAAAACAGAACGGCAGGCCGCAAGGCCTGCCGTTTTTTTATGCGCCCCGTTACAGTGCCAGCAAAGCCGCGCCCGGCAAGCCCAGGGCCGTGCCCAGCATCGTCAGCAGCACGACATCGCGCCGCTCGCAGCGGGAGCGGTGCGAACTCCAGGCGGCGAACAGCAGGGCCACGGCCACGCCGCTGAGTGAAATGCCCACTTCCGTCATGTCCGCTCTCCCCGCAGGTGCGGCGCACCCGTCATGGTTTCTTTTGTCATCGTCCTCGTCCTTTTCAGTGATTGACCAGCCTACCTATCGGTAGGTAGTCAGTGTACAATAAAAAAGACGGCAATGTCCATGCCGCTTTTTTTGATGACAAGAAGGAATCGCAATGCAGCAGCAAACCACTCCCCCCGCCGCCAGTCTCGGGCTGGCCGCTTCCCTGGCCCTCGTGGCCGTGCTCGGCCCGGCCGGCATCGACATGTACCTGGCTTCCATGCCGGCCATGGCGCGCGAACTGCACACGAGCTATGCGAATGTGCAGCTGAGCCTGACCGTCTTCCTGCTGGCCCTGGGCGCAGGTCAGCTGCTGTGCGGCCCGCTGACCGACATGCTGGGGCGGCGCCGTCCGCTGCTGGCCGGCATCGCCGTGTACATGCTGGCGGCCGTGTGGGCTGCGCAGGCGGAGCAGCTGTCCATCCTGCTGCTGGCGCGCACCCTGCAGGGCCTGGGCGCGGCGCTGACCCTCGTCGTGGTGATGAGCATGGTGCGCGACGTGGCCGATGGCGTCAAAGCGGCGCAGCTGTTCGCCCTCCTGATGACCATCGTCGGCCTGGCGCCCGTGCTGGCGCCCGCCGTGGGCGGCTTGCTGGACGCCCATTACGGCTGGCGCGCCGTGATGCTGGCCCTGGCCGCGCTGGGCGCCTTGACCCTGATCAATAGCGCGCTGTTCCTGCCGGAAACTCTTCCACTGAAGAACCGTGTTTCGCCGCAAGGCCTGCACCGCACCTATGCCCGCATCGCCACGGACCGCGCCTTCTTGCTGCCCGCGCTGGCCCTGTCGGCCAGCTTCTTCTTCCTGTTTGCCTACATCGGCGGCGCATCGCTCGTCTATCAGCGCGACTTCGGCCTGTCCGCCGGCAGCTTCGGCCTCGTCTTCGGCGCCACGGGCGTGGCCGTGCTGCTGGGCGCCATGGCCAGCGGACGGCTGGTGGCGCGGCACGGCGTGGCGCGCCTGTGCGTGGCGGGCAGCGCCGCCATGCTGGGCGGCGCCGTGCTGGCCCTGCTGGGCGCATGGGCGGGAGCCGGCATCACCGCCGTCGTGCCGGGCATGTTCCTGGCCCTGTTCGGCCTGGGCATCGCGGAAGCGGCGCTGATGGCCATGGCCATGGGCTCGCAGCAGCGCGCCCTCGGCTCCACGGCGGCCCTGCTGGGCGCCATCCAGATGAGCTTATCCTCGCTGGCCACGCCGCTGGCGGCCGGCCTGTCCGAACGGGGGCCGCTGCCCTGGCTGCTGTTCTTGACCGGGGCCGGCCTGCTGGTATCATGGCTGACCCTGGCAACTGCGCGCGTCCATCCGGCCGCCGCCAGCAGCCTGGGCGCGCACTGACGCCTCACCCCACCACTACCTGCATATGAAGAAACGCTCGGCCTCGGCCGATAACATCTGTGCCGTCGCCGTCGTGCACTTTTCCGAGCACGGCTACGACGCTTCGTCCCTCAGCGACATCGCCGAACAGGCGGGCATGCGCAAGGCGTCGCTGTATTCCCACTTCGCCGGCAAGGACGCCCTCTTCCTCGACGTCTTTGCCGACGCGCTGGCGGAAGAGCAGGCCTTCATGGATGCCTGCTTCGCCGACGAAGCGGCGCTGGCCGCGCCCGGCGGACGGCTGGCCGGCTCCCTGTACTGCGACCGCATGGCCCGGCGCTATGCGGATTCGGCCCATCTGCGCTTTCTGCTGCGCACGGCGTATTTGCCGCCCGCGCCCCTGCGCGTGGAGGTGGGTACGGGCTACGAAGCCTTGCTGGCGCAATTGCAGCGGCACTACGTGGCCAGCCTGGGCCGGCTGGCGCCCGCCCTGCCGCCGCCGCGCATCGACCTGTATGCGCAAGCCTACCTGGGCATCGTCGACAGCCTGCACGTGGAACTGATCTACGCAGGCGGCGCCGCCCTGCAGCAGCGCCACGCGGCGCTGTGGCAGATCCTGTCCGATTCGCTGGCGATGGCGGCATGACGGCGGCAAATACCACAGTCACATTACACTTTGGAAACCTAAGATTTCTTCAGTTGACACTGTTGCAGCACGTGCATAAGATGCCCCCATTATTCATTTACGGAGTCCCACGTGGGTACTTGTTCTAGTGACAGTAGCCGATCTTGTATCGGCGATTGCCTCGGCAGCTAAACAGCAAGCAACGCGGAACCCGTTTCCTCCGTGCCTTGCTGAGCAAGGTGCGGTGTCTCTCGCGGCCAGTCTGGCCGCGCGCCTCTTCCCCCTCTTTCCGATCGCGACCGGCTACTGACCCGGATTGCCCGCAAGCATCATGGCTGCCATGGTACGCTTGCGGCACGCAAGTCTTGCCTGCGGCTGCGCCGCCCGTCAACACCTCGTCGCGAAAGGAAGAGCATGAATCTCTTCACCCGTTTGTTCGAATCGTTCCTGCGCAAGCGCCACACGGCCGGCCATTTCCGCCGCCGCGCCATGCCGCTGGAAAACAGCACGGCCCGTCCCGTGCCCGACCACCTGGCCCGCCAGCTGCTCGCTGCCGCCCATGAAGACCTCGATAGCGCCCTGAACCGCCTGCACACGCGCCTGGAAGGCTTGCGCGATGCCGAGGCGCAAGTCATCGCCGCGCAGACGGGGCCGAACGAGGTCGAGCATGAAAAGCCCCTGGCCTGGTACCAGCACCTGTGGCTGTGCTACAAGAACCCGTTCAACCTGCTGCTCACCGTGCTGGCCATCGTTTCCTACCTGACGGAAGACCCGAAGGCCACCATCGTCATCGGCACCATGGTGATCCTGTCGACCCTGCTGCGCTTCGTGCAGGAAGGCCGCTCCAACCGCGCCGCCGAACGCCTGAAAGCCATGGTCAGCAACACGGCCACCGTGCTGCGCAACGGCCAGCGCTCGGAGCTGCCCATCCGCCAGCTGGTGCAGGGCGACATCATCGTGCTGTCGGCCGGCGACATGATCCCCGCCGACTGCCGCTTGCTGTCCGCCAAGGACCTGTTCGTCAGCCAGGCCGCCATGACGGGCGAATCCTTGCCAGTAGAAAAGATGGCCGAACTGGCCGACGCCGCCGGCCGCGACCCCATGGACCTGGCCAACCTGCTGTTCATGGGCACCAACGTCATTTCCGGCGCCGCCACGGCGCTGGTGCTCGCCACCGGTAACCGCACCTATTTCGGCACCATCGCCACGCGCGTGACGGCCACCGAGCGCACGCCGACGGCGTTTGAAGCGGGCGTCAACAGCGTCAGCTGGCTGCTGATCCGCTTCGCCCTCGTGATGGCGCCGCTGGTCTTCCTGATCAACGGCTGGACCAAGGGCGACTGGATGGAGGCCTTCCTGTTCGCCCTGTCCGTGGCCGTGGGCCTGACGCCGGAAATGCTGCCCATGATCGTCACCAGCACCCTGGCCAAGGGCGCCGTGAAACTGTCGAAAAAGAAAGTCGTCGTCAAGCGCCTGGACGCCATCCAGAACTTCGGCGCCATGGATGTGCTGTGCACGGACAAGACGGGCACCTTGACGCAGGACAAGATCGTGCTGGAACGTCACACGGACGTGTTCGGCCAGCCGTCCGACGAAGTGCTGCAGTTCGCCTACCTGAACAGCCACTACCAGACGGGCCTGAAAAACCTGCTGGACCGCGCCGTGCTCGACCATGTGGAATTGCTGACGGAAATGCAGCTGGCCCGCGATTACGTGAAAGTCGATGAAATCCCCTTCGATTTCGTGCGCCGCCGCATGTCCGTCGTCGTTTCCGAGCGCGACGACCACCATGAGCTGATCTGCAAGGGCGCCGTCGAGGAAATCCTCGCCGCCTGCAGCCATTTGCGCCTCGGCGGCGTGAGCATTCCGCTCGACGCCGCCCTGCTGGCGAAAGTGCTGGACACGACGCATGGCTTGAACGCGGAAGGCTTGCGCGTGGTGGCCGTGGCCGTCAAGGAAGTGCCGCCCCATAAGACCGTGTACGGCGTGGCCGATGAAACGGCGCTGACCCTGATCGGCTACGTGGCCTTCCTCGACCCGCCGAAGGAATCGACGGCGCCCGCCCTGCGCGCGCTGGCCGAACATGGCGTGACCGTGAAAGTGTTGACGGGCGACAATCACCTGGTGACGGCGAAGATCTGCCGCGAAGTGGGCCTGGCCGTGCACGGCGTGCTGCAAGGCCCGCAGCTCGACGACATGGACGACGCCGCCCTGGCCAGGGCGGCCGAGGAAAATACGGTGTTTGCCAAGCTCAGCCCGCTGCACAAGGAGCGCCTCGTGCGCGCCCTGCGCGGCAATGGCCATATCGTCGGCTTCATGGGTGACGGCATCAACGACGCGCCCGCCCTGCGCGCGGCCGACATCGGCATTTCCGTCGATTCGGCCGTCGATATCGCCAAGGAAGCGGCCGACATCATCCTGCTGGAAAAGAGCCTGATGGTGCTGGAAGAAGGCGTGCTGGAAGGCCGCCGCACCTTCAGCAACATGCTCAAGTACATCCGCATGACGGCCAGCTCGAACTTCGGCAATGTGTTTTCCGTGCTGGTGGCCAGCGCCTTCCTGCCGTTCCTGCCCATGCTGCCGCTGCACCTGCTCGTGCAGAACCTGCTGTATGACGTGTCGCAGATCGCCATTCCCTTCGACAATGTCGATGCGGAACTGATCCAGCAGCCGCTGAGCTGGAACCCGCGCGACATCGGCCGCTTCATGGTCTTCTTCGGCCCCATCAGCTCGATCTTCGACATCAGCACGTTTGCCCTGATGTGGTATGTCTTCGACGCCAATTCGCCCGAGAAGCAGACGCTGTTCCAGTCCGGCTGGTTCGTCGTGGGACTGTTGACGCAGACCCTGATCGTGCACCTGATCCGCACGCCCAAGCTGCCCTTCATCGACAGCATCGCCTCCGTGCCCCTGCTGGTGGCCACCACCGCCATCATGGCCGTGGGCGTCTTCCTGCCGATGGGTCCGCTGGCGACCTACTTCAAGCTGCAAGCGCTGCCGCTCGCGTATTTCCCTTGGCTGCTGGGCATCCTCGTGTGCTACACCCTGCTGACGACGGTCATGAAACGCGTGTATCTGCGCAAATTCGGCTGGCAATAGTATGATGAGCCGCTCTTTCCCCTTATAAAGGCGCGCATGAGCGGCTCCCCCCTTTCCAAACGTACGCTGGCCCTGCTGCTGTCGGGCCTCGTCTTTCCCGGCAGCGGGCATTTTGTCCTGCAGCGCAAGGCGCGCGGCTGCCTGTTCCTCGTGCCCGCCCTGGTCGCGCTGCTGTTCGTATTGCGCCAGATCATGGCACGATTGGACCAGGTCATGGCACAGATCAACAGCGGCGCCCTGCCCCTCGACGTGCAGCTGATCGTGGAAAGAGTCGACGCCCTGTCGGCCAACGATGGTCCCGCCATGGCCGTGGCCATGGGCGTGCTGGCCGTGTGCTGGCTGGCCAGCCTCATCGATACCTTGCTCATCAAGCCATGACGCCGGCAGCGCAGGCGCGCGCGGAGCGCCGGGAAGCGAAGATGCAGGCGCGCCGCGCCCAGCTGGCCGCCAGGCGCCGGGACCACGGCGGCCCGCTGGCCTGGCGCGGCTGGTTCGACGGTTCCGCCCACCCGAATCCGGGCAGGCTGGGCGTGGGCGCCCTGCTGCTGGGGCCGGACGGCGAACGCATCGAAGTGAGCCAGGCGGCCGGCCATGGCAGCAGCAGCGACGCGGAGTATGCGGCCCTGACGGCCGTGCTGCGGGCGGCGCTGGACGTGCGGCCGGTGCAGCTATTGCTGTACGGCGACAGCCAGGTGGTGATCAACGATGTGCTGGGAACGACGCCGGCCGGCGCCAAGGGACTGGAAATGCACAGGGCCACCGTAGTGGCCCTGTTGCAACAATTTCCTGACGTCAGCCTGCGCTGGATACCGCGCCACCGCAATGGCGAGGCGGACAGGCTGTCGCAGCGGGCGATTGCGACCTGGGAAGGCTTGCCGCTGCAGGAGGATTAGGCGGCGCGGCCGATCCGCAGCGCTTCCTTCTGCGCCTTCGCCACCGGCCGCGCGGTGCCATCGATGCCCTTCAGGCCGCCGGCCTGCTGGCCATTGAGCTTGAACACGCTGACGACCTGCGCCAGGCTGTGCGCCTGGTGCTGCATGGATTCGGCGGCCGCCGCCGACTCTTCCACCAGGGCCGCGTTTTGCTGGGTCACG
>NZ_RFSK01000131.1 GCF_009923995.1 Janthinobacterium sp.
GCAATCCGCACGCCATTCCCCCGCCCCGTGCGGAAAAGCGGAATTGCAATATTTCCGCTTTTCAATAGATGCAAATTAAACCTTTAGAAACAATCACTTGCAATAAACGCCAAAATGCGCTCCACTGGCACGGAAGATGCTTTTATATTTTCATAACCGCCACAGAGCGGCAGCCTCACCCTATATAAAAACCATCTACCTTTTTTGGAGACAACAGCATGGCAAGCACCTTCCGCATCTCGTCCTTCCTGAACACCAAGGCCCTGGCCGTCGCCGTCGCACTGGCCGCGCAATTCCCGCTGGCCGTCCATGCGGCCGACGTCGTACGCCTGGGCAACCTGAAATTCGCCCATTACGGCGCCGTTGCCTACATGAAGGAAATCGCCCCCAAATATGACTTGAAGATCGAGGAACGCATCTTCGCCAAGGGCCTCGACATCGTGCCCGCCATGATCGCCGGCGAAGTCGACGTGTCGGCCAGCGCGCTGGAAGCGGCCATCACGGGCCGCGCGACGGGCTTGCCCGTCTACCTCGTGGGCGGCTTCGCCAAGGGCGGCGTGCAGATCGTCGGCCGTCCCGACCTGAACATCAAGGGCATCGCCGACCTGAAAGGCAAGAAAGTGGGCGTCACGCGCGGCGGCCCGCAGGAAATCCTGCTGTTTGCCGAATTGACGAAGGCCAATCTGACGTGGTCCGACAAGCCGGGCAAGGACGTGCAGATCCTGTACATGGGCTACCCGGACCTGAACCAGGCCCTGCTGACCAAGGATATCGACGCCATGAGCCAGTCCGAGCCGTATTCCACGCAAGCCATCCACAAGAAGTACGGTTCGGCCATCATCAAGCCGTATGACACGCCGCTGGGCGAGCCCGTGCGCGCCCTCGTGATGACGGAAAAGATGTACAAAGAGAAACCTGCCGTGGCCCAGCGCTTCATGGATTGCTTCGTTGCCGCCACCCGGGCGTTTTTGGCCGACCCGAAACTGGCGGAAAAATACGTGCGCGAATCCATGTTCAAGAACCAGATCACGAGCGAGGATTACCGCGACGCCATCGACAACGCCATCTTCACGGAAGACATCACCCAGAGCCACGTGCAGCTGACCACCGACTACATGGTGAAGTTCGGCGTGGGCCGCATGGCCAAACCGCCTGCCGCCAAGGACTGGGTCAAGCTGGACCTGCTGGAAAAAGCCAAGAAGTCCTACGCACCTCGCTAATCGGAAAGTGTCACGATGAATATACAAATGATGAAACGCTTCGCGCACGGTGCCGCCGTGCCCGTGGCCGTGCTGCTGCTGTGGCAAGCCATGTCCACCTTCGGCTGGATCAATCCGCAGATCCTGCCCTCGCCCGTGGCCGTGCTGGTGAAGTGGTATGAATACCTGATGCCCCTGGAAGCGTACAAGCCGGAAGCGGGCAATTACCTCGTGTGGATGTTCTCCGGCGAACTGCCGCACGACGCCTGGGCCAGCCTGTCGCGCGTGCTGGGCGGCTTCGCCATCGGCGCCGGCCTGGCCTTGCCGCTGGGCTTGCTGATGGGCACGAACAAGACCATCTATAAACTGTTCGACCCGCTGGTGCAGGTGCTGCGCCCGATTCCGCCCATCGCCTACATCCCCCTGGCGATTCTGTGGTTCGGCCTGGGCAACCCGCCCGCCTTCTTCCTGATCAGCATCGGTTCCTTCTTCCCCGTGCTGATGAATACCATCGCCGGCGTGCGCCAGGTCGACGGCATCTACATCCGCGCCGCGCGCAACCTGGGCGCCAGCCAGATGACGATGTTCCGCCGCGTCATCCTGCCGGCCGCCACGCCCTACATCCTGGCCGGCGCGCGCATCGGCATGGGCACGGCCTTCATCGTCGTGATCGTGGCGGAGATGATCGCCGTCAATAGCGGCCTCGGTTTCCGCATCCTGGAAGCGCGCGAGTATTTCTGGTCTGACAAGATTATCGCCGGCATGTTCACCATCGGCCTGTTCGGCCTGGCCATCGATATCGCCATGAATGCCCTGAATAATCATCTGCTGCAGTGGCACCGCGGCCTGGAACACTGAGAGGAACGGCCATGACCACCATCAGCATCAACGCTGTCAATAAAATCTTCACCACGGGCGGCGCCGACGTCATTGCCCTGAAGGACATCAACCTGGAAATCGCCAGCGGCGAGTTCATCTGCCTGCTGGGGCCGTCCGGCTGCGGCAAGTCGACCCTGCTCAACGCCATCGCCGGCTTTTCGCAGCCGACGTCGGGCCAGATCCTGGCCGGCGGCAAGCTGATCACCGAGCCCGGTCCCGACCGCGGCATGGTGTTCCAGGAATACGCGCTGTTCCCGTGGATGACCATCGAAAGCAACATCGCCTTCGGCCTGGAAATCGCCGGCAAGACGCCGGCCGAGATCAAGGAGCGGGTCGACATGCTGCTGAGCATGCTGGGCTTGACGGAATTCCGTGCCCGCTATCCGAAAGACTTGTCGGGCGGCATGCGCCAGCGCGTGGCGATCGCCCGCGTGCTGGCCCTCGATTCGCCCATCATGCTGATGGACGAACCGTTCGGCGCACTGGACGCCTTGACGCGGCGCAATCTGCAAGATGAATTGCTGAAAATCTGGAAAGTCTTCGGCACCACCATCGTGTTCGTCACGCACTCGATCGAGGAATCGATCTACCTGGCCGACCGCACCATCGTCATGACCTACCGTCCCGGCACCATCAAGCGCGACGTGGCCATCGAACTGCCCCGCCCGCGCGACCCGAGCGACCCGGAGTTCAACCGCCTCAAGCGCATGCTGGGCGAGATGGTGATGGAAGAGCAGCAGCGGCATCACAACGCGGAAACCATGGCAAGTACAGCGGATTAGTCGTCGTGCGGCCAAACCCGAAAGCAAGTGCCGGGGTCGGACCTTAAGGTCCGA
>NZ_RFSK01000132.1 GCF_009923995.1 Janthinobacterium sp.
ATTATTATATATAATAATGTTAATAGTTTTCTTGACACATAAAGGCTATTTTGATAATTCCTATGGCGCCGGACGGCGCATGTATTTCTGCGGCGCATCCAATGCCGTAAAACCAAAGCCTGCATACAGGGCGTGCGCATCGTCCGTCGCCAGCATCCAGCCCACGTTGCGCAAGCGTTCATCGCCCAGCACGGCAGCCACCAGTTGCCGGCCATAGCCGCGGCCCTGGCAGTCCGGCAGGACGAAGACGTCGCGCAGGTAGGCGAAATCCGTATAGTCGGTGACGACCCTGGCGAATGCCACTTGCCGCTCATTCACGTAGCCGCCAAAGCACAGCGCGTTCTCGATGCCCTTGCGCACCGTTTCCAGCGCCACGCCGCGCTTCCAGTAGGATGTTTCGCTCAGGTAGCGGTGGATCATCGCCACGTCCAGCTCATCCCGCACGCTGGAAATGCGCAGGGGCACGCCCATCAGTTCTTGATCAGCAGGTCGGCTTCCGCAATGCTGGGGTCGCCGAAATACACGGTGCGCACGCCGCCCTTGCCGTCGCTGCCCACATACACGCCCGTCATGCTGCGCGCGGCCGGATCGTACAGGATGCTGTAGCGGTGGCCGCAATTATGCGGCTCGCAGACGCTGCTCAGCAGGCGCGCCTTGCCGTCGATCTCGACGGGCTTGAGCGGCGTCGTCACGCCATTCGGCACCCAGCGTTGCCGCTTCAGGCCGGCACGCTTGAGGGCGATATTGAAGGCGCTGCGAAAGGCGTAGTCCGCCCTGTAGACTTCGGGAAAATACGGGCAGGCGGCACTCCCGTCGCAGCTTTGCGCCTGCTCGATCAGCGACAGCCTGGGCGTGCGGGCTTGCGCAGGCAGGGCGGCCAGCGCCACGGCCGCGCTCATCAACAGTGGTAACAGCAAACGCAGGGACATGAAACCTCCTAGGACAGCACATGAAAGGGCGCAGCATAGCAGAATGGCATGCCCGCTTGCGCACGGGCATCAGGGCGAGCAGCGGATGCCGACCACGCCATTGACTTTTCCTTCCGGCCAATCCGTCTGGCGCCAGCGGTACACGCCGGGCGCCACGATGATCAGCTGCCACTCCACGAGCTTGCCATGCGCGTCCTGGCGGGTTTCATTGTCATAGCGCAAAGTCAGGCTGCGCTCCGTCTCTGCCACCACCGTGGCGGCGAAACGGTTGCTTTCCCCCAGATTGCTCTTCCAGACGCGGTCGTTGAAGATGGCCAGGCGCGCATGATCGTCAGACAACTGCATGCGCGTAAAGTGCCGCGGCTGATCGCACACATTATTGGTATTGAAACTGTCGGACCAGCTGCCGGCGAGTTGCGTGACATCGAAAGGAGTGGTCGCGGCAGTCACGGCCGCGCTCAGCAGCAAAGTTGCAAGCATAAAATGTCAGAGGTATCGAAAAGGAAAGGAAGTGGCATGGTCAGCGCAACGCTTCAGTGATGCTCGATGGCAACGCGGGCGTGCGCCGGTGCAGGGTCGCCTGCTCATAGGCATATGCCATGGCAATCAATTGCATTTCGGTATGACACGCGCCGATGAACGACAGGCCGACGGGCGAGCCGTGCGCCATGCCGGCTGGCACCGTCATCTGCGGCTGGACGGAGTGCGCCAGCGGCGCGGCGCGGCAGGTCGGCCCCACCAGCGCGTCGAGTCCCTGCCCGCGCAGCACGTCGCCGATGGCGTCCGCTCCCGGCTCCGGCGCGGGCAACTCCACCAGTTCGGCGCCCTGCTCGCGCAGCACCTGCAGGGCCTGCTCGATCACGGCATCCGTATCGGTGCAGTGCCCGAACAGGCTGCGCGCCACGCCGATGCGGCGTCCGCGCAGGCTGGCCAGGTCCAGCACCGCGTCATCGGCCTGGCCATCGCCGGACAGGGCCGCCAGCAGCCACGCTGCCTCGCGCACGCTGGGCGCCATCGGCCCGGCCACGGCCGCGCCGCCCGCCAGGCCGGCAGCCACCCGGCCCGTCGGCTGGATGGCGACCAGGCCGCACGTGGACGCCGGCGCGACGATGGAACCATCCGCTTCGCTGTCCACGGCGAGGATGGTCAGGCCAGCCCAGCTGGCGCTGGCGTGCGGCATGCTGACGGCGGCCCACTGGCGCAAATTGCTCTTGCCGATGATGACGGCGCCAGCCGCGCGCAGGCGCGACGCGATGAAGGAGTCGCAGCCGGCATGCGCCGCCGATGGCGCCTGCGTGCGCGTCTTCATGCGGTCGCCGGTGGCTATGCTGTCGCGCAAGACGACGGGGATGCCATGCAGGGGGCCGCGCACCTTGCGCACCTGCCGTTCACGGTCCATTTCCATGGCAATCTTCAAGGCGTCGGGATTGATTTCGATGCCGGCATGGGCGCGCGCGCCCGTGCTGCACAGCGAGCGGATGCGCGCCAGGTACTGCGATGTCAGCGCATGCGAACTGAGCTTACCTGCCTGCATCATCTGCTGTTGCGGCAACACGCCCGCATCGAGCAGGTGGGCCATGGGACTGGCGGGCGCCGTCGCACGCGCCAGCACGGGACGCGCAGCGCGCCCGGACACGGCCGCAGCCGTGGCGCCCCGATAAGCGCCATTGCGTAACAAATGACTGCGCTGCATGGTATCTCCAGGGAACTTCAATGTTTCTAACGCAACAATGTAGAAGCCATAGCATAGCAGTCCTTGCAACTCAATTGTTGTTGAAGGGAATTATTTTTTAAGCAAAAAAAACGCTGCCCTAGGGCAGCG
>NZ_RFSK01000133.1 GCF_009923995.1 Janthinobacterium sp.
AACCGCATGCAAGAGCGCGGCCTGCTGCGACCGGCCGATGCGCGCACCCTGCGCCTGCTGGAGGCCTTTGGCGAGCTGATTGCCAACACCGACCGGCACTACGGCAACATCTCGCTCTTGCTGGACGATGACGACTGGGCCCTGGCCCCCGCCTACGACATGCTGCCCATGCTCTACGCCCCCGTGGGCGGCGAGCTGGTGCCGCGCAACTTTGCCGATCGCCCCCTGCAGCCCACCGCCGCCACTCTCCCGGAGTGGCCGCAGGCCCTGGCCCTGGCCCGCAGCTTCTGGGCAGCCGCCAGTGCCGACGCGCGCATCTCCCCCGGCTTCAGGCAGGTAGCGGCGGAAAATTTAAGCCATATCAGCCGCTAGCCCCCGTGGAATTTGCGCAAGCAGCTATCAAATCATGAGCAAACCAACGCACCACAGCTTTGAAACCCCCGAGCAGCTGCACGCCTGGCTGCGCGCCCACCACGCCAGCGAGACCGAGCTGTGGGTGCGCATCTTCAAGAAAGGCACCGGCCTGCCCAGCGTGGCGTGGGAAGACTGCGTATTGGCCGCCCTCACCTGGGGCTGGATCGATGGGCAGCGCAAATCCCTGGACGACACCTCATTTCTGCAGCGCATGACGCCGCGCCGCGCGCGCTCCGGCTGGTCGCAAAAGAATGTGCAGCACGCCGAGCGGCTGATTGCCGAGGGGCTGATGCAAGCCCCCGGTAGAGGCCGCCCGCGCCGACGGCCGCTGGGACGCCGCCTACGCCGGCAGCGCCGACATGGTGATCCCCGAAGACTTTTTGGCAGCGCTGCAACAAGACCCCGCAGCGCTGGCTTTCTACGGCACGCTCAAGCGCCAGCAGCTGTTCACCATCTACTACCGGCTCACCAGCGCCAAGCGGGCGGAGACGCGCGAGAGGCGGATGGCGGAGTTGTTGGGGAAGTTGGGGCGGGGCGAGAGTCTGTGACCGTGGGCGGGGCCATACAGCTCAAAAAGTGAGGCGTATTTTCAACAATGCGGTTCAGTTTTGCGGTGAATAGTCCTATTATTTACCGCACGTAATGCGGTGAATAGGGCGCATAATCGCCGCATGCACCCCCACAAGTCTCAACTCCGCCGCACTTACATCTGGCAGCGCCCCGACTGGCCGCAGTGGCGGTTTGACGCGGCAGCACTGGCTGCGCCGCTGGCACAGGTGCATCGGGCCCAGGGCAACCTGGCGGGGCGCATGGCCGAGCTGGGGTTGGCGCAGCGCGACCAGGCCACGCTGCAAGCCCTCACCCAAGAAGTCATCACCACCAGCGCCATCGAAGGCGAAGCGCTCAACCTGGACGCCGTGCGCTCGTCGATTGCCCGCAGGCTGGGCGTGGACATCGGTGCGCTGGCTCCCGCCGACCGGCATGTAGATGGCGTGGTCGACATGGTGCTGGACGCCACCCAGCAGCACGCCCTGCCGCTCACGGCCGAGCGCCTCTTTGGCTGGCATTCCCACCGGCTACAGCGGCCGCTTGCGCATCCAGGTAGGTGCGTGGCGCAACGATGCCGCAGGCCCCATGCAAGTGGTGTCTGGCCCCGTGGGCAGAGAAAAGGTGCACTTTGAGGCACCACCCGCCACCGCACTACCCGCAGAGACCGCTGCCTTTTTGCAATGGTTCAACGCCGCGTCTGCGGGCGATGCGCTCATTCACGCGGGCCTAGCCCACCTGTGGCTGCTGACTCTGCACCCCTTTGACGACGGCAATGGCCGGATCAGCCGTGCTGTGGGCGACATGGCGCTGGCGCGCGCCGAAGGCACGTCACAACGCTTCTACAGCCTCAGTGCCCAGATACAGCGCGAGCGCAAACAGTATTACGACCAGCTGGAGGCCACTCAGCGCGGCACGCTGGATGTCACGCCCTGGCTGAGCTGGTTCTTGGCCTGCCTGCTACGTGCCGTGCAGGGCGCCGATGGCTTGCTAGGTGGCGTTTTGATTAAGACCCAGTTCTGGCAACGCTGGGCGGGCATGCCCATGAACCAGCGGCAAACGCTGGTGTTGAACAAAGTGCTGGACGGCATGGAAGGCAAGCTCACCAACGCCAAGTGGGCAGCCATTGGCAAATGCTCTGCAGATACGGCGCTGCGCGACATCAACGACCTGCTGACGCGCGGTGTGCTGCGCAGGCTGGAGGGAGGTGGACGCAGTACGGGTTATGAGTTGAATGCCAAATAGACCAATAGCCCACGTGAAATAGGCGCAAGCAGCTATAACGTGAGCAAACTGACGCACCACGCGTTTAAAGCCCCCACGCAGCTAGCGCGCGCCGAGCGCCCGTAACGCTGGCTCCGCCCACAAGCACCGGGGCGGTGCTGCGGTTGGAAGCGGGGTGTTAACGCGCTCAGTTCCACCCTTCCAGCACCACCTTGCCGCGTGCCTTGCCCGACTCGATCAAGGTGTGCGCCTTCTTCAGGTTGGCCGCGTTGATGGTGCCCAGATGCTCTGCCAGCGTGCTGCGCAGCAGCCCGGCGTCTACCAGCGCGGCCACCTCGTTCAGCAGCCGGTGCTGGCCCGGCATGTC
>NZ_RFSK01000134.1 GCF_009923995.1 Janthinobacterium sp.
TTCATGGGCAGCGGCACGACCGGCGTTGCCTGCGCGCGTATGGGCCGGGCGTTTATCGGCATCGAGATAGAGCCGAAGTATTTCGACATAGCGTGTCGCCGGATTGAGCAGGCGCAGCGGCAGGCGGACTTGTTCGTTAAGCCCAGTATCCCACACAGGAGGCGTTGCCGTATGAGTGAGACAAAAGAACAGCAACGCCGCCGCCTGAAACGTGAGGATATCTGGCGTTACGCGCGGACGGGCGAATGGTGGACGCTTTACGATCTTGAAGCGCGCACGGGGCATCCGGTGCAGAGCATCAGCGCCAGGCTGCGGGATTTTCGGAAGGCGCGGTATGGGGCCTGGACCGTGGAGCGCCGGTATCAGGGCCGGGGGCTGTGGGAGTATCGCGTGGTTTTGGAGGGAATGGCGACATGAGCGGCCCCGAGCACCGCCTGCAACTCCGCGTTATGAAGTTTGTCGCTAGTGCCGTCACCGCGCCGCATCGTTTCGCCAGCCATGATCGCGGTCAGAACAACTACGGCAAATCAGGTGTGGGCCGTCATTTCTGGGAGCGGCAACGCGGCGTCAAGGCCGGTGAGCCTGATACCTCTCTGACAGTGGGCGGCAAGACCATCCACGTTGAATTGAAAGCCCCCGGCGGCAAGTTGTCCGATGCCCAGAAGAAAGAGGGCGCAGCTATCCAGGCAGCGGGGGGCATTTGGGCTTGGACAACCTCAGTGATGGGGTATGGCGAAATCCTGTCCGCTAATGCCGTGCCGATGGCTGCGAACTGGCCGATACAGGCCGCACATCACGACGCCATGCTTGAGGCTGCCAAGGCTAAGGTTCCTGCGCCAAAGAAAGCCAGAAAGCCCCGCGCCGCCAAGCCGTCCGCATCCCGTATCGCGCGGGCCGTGGCGTTGCAGTTGAAGTATCTGCCGTGAACTATCCCCTAACCCCGTCCCGATATCACGAGAAGGCGCGCAACCGCCCGCCGACGCATGACAAGTTGCAGGCAGAATTTCTGGATTTCCTGCGGTCCCGTTCAATCGCCGCCATCCCGTCTGGTGCTGTAGTCTCTCGAATAGTTGAAGGCGAATACCCGATGGTTCGGCGCGGTTCCGTGGTGTCATTTGTGGATGCCGTCGAATTGCTAACGGTCGATTTTGTCACAACCTGCAATATCTTTGAAATTAAACCCCGCATCGCAACCGTGTTTGGCATCGTGCGACAGGCCAAGGCCATGCTCACGCTGGCAGAATCCTGCATACCGGCGGCGCTTTACTACTGTCACGTAATCGTTCCCCACGATGACCCTATGCTGGCCGATCTCCGCAAAGAGTGGCCGCATACGTGGGCGTGGGGTGCGCGCTTTGAGGATGGCGAGGAATGATGGCGGGAATTTCCGATGCTGCAGCCGCGCTGGGCATTCCGTGTTTTCCTTGCGGTGCGGACAAGCGACCCGTCATCGCAACTGGCTTCAAGGCTGCGAGCAAGGACCCCGCGCAAATCCGCGCGGCATTTGATCGGCCCGGCGCGGAACTGATTGGCGTGCCTACTGGCGCTGCTTCTGGCTGGGTGGTGATTGACATCGACATCCGCTCCGACCGCGACGGCAGCGATTGGCTGCGTGAAAATGCGGAAGCCCTGCCGCCCACCCGCACGCACAAGACGCGGTCCGGTGGATTGCATCTGATTTTCCTAGTTCCGGAAGGTGTGGAAATCCGCAATAGCGCCAGCCGCGTTGCGCCGGGCGTGGATGTGCGAGGAGAGGGCGGTTACGTGATCGTTCCCCCGTCTCCGGGATACAGCCTTGCCGACCCTACAGAGCCGGCAGAAATGCCCCGATGGTTGATCCGGGCGTGTATGCCACCCGAACGTGAACAGCCGCCGCCAGCAGCCCCACAAGTCGCGCGCGAGCATGGCGGGACGCGGTATGGCTTGGCCGCGTTGGCTGACGAATGCAACGCCATCCGTCGCGCGCCATTTGGGCAGCAGGAAACGACCCTCAATGCCGCCGGGTTGAAAGTCGGCGCGCTCGTCGCGGGCGGCGAGATCGAGGAGGGTATCGCCGTGGCGGAATTGCTTGCCGCCGGGCGGTCCATGGGGTCCGAAAGCGGGCGCGAGGCATGGCAGCCGGATGAAGTGGAAGCCAAGGTCCGCCGCGCTTTCAAGGACGGTCGCAACCGGCCCCGCAAAGCCCCGGAGCGGCGCGAGGAACCTACGCCGCCAGATATGCCGCCGGACTATTGGGATGCGCTGGGGTTGGACCCTGAGTTATTCCGAGGTGAGGAGGACGCGCCCGATATCGTTCCTGTGGATGAGGGCATTAAATCCGGGCAGCTTCTTCCGTTCTTCACCTATGCCGATGCCTCCGCCCGGCTGGACGTGGACGATTTTGTAGAGGGTTTGCTT
>NZ_RFSK01000135.1 GCF_009923995.1 Janthinobacterium sp.
TGCCCACGTGGCGGAATTGGTAGACGCGCATGGTTCAGGTCCATGTGCCTTCGGGTGTAGGGGTTCGAGTCCCTTCGTGGGCACCACCAGCAACGAGTCGTTTTCGTTGTGATCCGCAGTACAGTAGTGAGACATCGCAGTAAGCAGCAACAAGCAGCATCAGTGCCCACGTGGCGGAATTGGTAGACGCGCATGGTTCAGGTCCATGTGCCTTCGGGTGTAGGGGTTCGAGTCCCTTCGTGGGCACCATTACCTAATTCGCAAAAAAGCCGCAAACTTTCACGAGTTTGCGGCTTTTTTCATTTCTGCACGTCTTCCACGGCAGATGCCGCGTGGTTTTCCCACCGGCGGCACCCCCCTCTCTTGCTTACTTTGCCAGCGCCGCCTTGACGGCGTCAAACAGGGTCGTCGTCGGACGGCCGATCAGCGCGCTCAATTGCCTGCCATTGTCTTCCAGGCCGCCCTTGGCCGCGCCCGCATCGGAATCGGCCAGCAGGTCGGCAAAGCCTTCCGGCACGCCCACGCTCACCAGCGCCGCCTTGAAGTCCGCCTGCGGCAGATCCTTGTAGACGATCGCCTTGCCCGACTGGCGCGCCACTTCGGCCGCATATTCCGTCAGGGTAAAGCCATGGTCGCCGGCGAGTTCATAGATGGCTTGCGGCTGGGCCGCCGTCAGCACGGCGGCAGCGGCGGCCGCGTAGTCGCGACGCGCGGCCGACGAGAAGCGGCCATCCTGCGCCGCGCCCAGCACGACGCCATGCTCGAGCACGGGCGCCAGGTGTTCCGTATGGTTTTCCAGGTACCAGCCATTGCGCAGGAAAGTGTAGGGCAGGCCCGATGCGCGGATGGCCGCTTCCGTGACCACGTGCTCGGCGGCCAGGCCCAGCGGCGTGGTGTCGGCGCGCAGCACGCTGGTATAGGCCAGCAGGGCCACGCCGGCGCGCTTGGCCGCGTCGATGACGTTCTGGTGCTGCTGCGCGCGCTGGCCCACTTCGCTCGACGAGATCAGCAGGACTTTCGTCGCGCCCTGGAAGGCCGCGTCGAGGCTGGCGCCATCGTTGTAATCGGCCTGGCGCACCTGCACGCCCTTGGCGGCCAGGTCCGCCGCCTTGGCGGGGTTGCGCACGGCGGCGATGATATTCGAGGCGGGAACGGATTGGAGCAGGCTGGCAATGACGTGCTGGCCCAGGTTGCCTGTGGCGCCGGTGATGACGATCATGATTTCTCCTTGGAAGGTAGGTGGTAAAACCCTATAATAGGACTATTACTTACTTATTGTAAGTACGTACCTTTTAGTAAGTATGAAATTTCCTTTCGATACATAACCAGGCGCCATCGACAACGCCATCCGGACGGATACCCTATCATGGACATAGACACTCCCGGCGCCAGCCTGCGCGCCGCCCTCGCCCGCCAGAACCAGGGCGCGCACCTGCTGGCGGCCGCCTGCCCCTCGCGTGCCGTGCTCAGCCACCTGACCAGCCGCTGGGCCGTCCTGGTGCTCGTGTTGCTGCTGAGCGGCACGCGCCGCTTCAGCGAACTGCGCCGCGAAGTGGGCGGCGTCAGCGAAAAGATGCTGGCGCAAACCCTGGAAGCGCTGGCGGGCGACGGCTTCGTGCTGCGCCAGGCCTATATGGTGATCCCACCGAAGGTGGAATACAGCCTGACGCCGCTGGGGCGCGAGGCGGCCGAGCGGCTGGCCGTGCTGGTCGACTGGATCGAGGACAACTACCCGCGCATCGAGCAGGCGCGCGCCGACCTGGCGGCCGCACCCGCGGCGAAAAACGCCGCGTGAACGAGACCCATCCGCATTGCTTTTAGTCATCAAGAATTATCGTTTACTCCTCCTTGCCTTGATGTAATACTAGCCCCATGAACCGCGTAAGGGCGCGACACCATGAATCAGTTGATTTCCTCCATCGCCGACCGGGCCAATGTGCTGCTGGTCAGCAATTCGCCGAACGATGTGCGCGAACTGCTGTATGTGCTGGACCGCCACAACCTGGGTACGGGCCTGGCGGGCGACGTCGATGAAGGCGTGGAACTGGCGGCGGGCGGCACGGACCTGATCCTGCTCGACGCGGCGCTGGCGGGCACGAATATCGGCGCGGCCTGCATGCGGCTGCGCAATGCGGGCGGGCGCCACGGCGTGCCCCTGCTGCTGATGT
>NZ_RFSK01000136.1 GCF_009923995.1 Janthinobacterium sp.
GTTTTTTTTCGTCCGTGGCTGCCCAATTGTGAAATTGCCGCTATCATTCGACCTATGAACGCCGACCCTCTTGAAATCCAAAAATTCAGTGAGCTGGCCCACCGCTGGTGGGACCCCACTTCCGAGTTTCGTCCCCTGCACGAAATTAACCCCCTGCGCCTGGAATGGATCAACGCGAAGGTGCCGCTGGCCGGCAAGCGCGTGATCGACATCGGCTGCGGCGGCGGCATCCTGGCCGAATCGATGGCCCGCAAGGGTGCCGACGTGACGGGCATCGACCTGTCCGACAAGGCCTTGAAAGTGGCCGACCTGCACAGCCTGGAATCGGGCGCCAAGGTGCGCTACAAGCTGATCGCCGCCGAAGCCATGGCCGAGGCCGAGCCGGGCCAGTACGACGTCGTCACCTGCATGGAGATGCTTGAGCACGTGCCGGACCCCGCCGCCATCGTCCAGGCCTGCGCCGCGCTGGTGAAACCGGGCGGCCACGTCTTCCTGTCGACCCTGAACCGCAACCCGAAAGCCTATCTGTTCGCCATTCTGGGCGCCGAATACGTGCTGCGCCTGCTGCCGAAAGGCACGCACGACTATGACAAATTCATCACCCCGGCCGAACTGTCGCAATACGTGCGCAGCGCCGGCCTGGATGTCAACAGCATGCGCGGCATGGGCTACAATCCATTGACCAAGATTTACTCACTTAATAGCGATACCAGCGTCAATTATTTGGTGGCCTGCACCCGGCCCTTGTAACCATCACGCACAAAACAAGGCGGCTGCGGCCGCCATTTTTCATTCCCACTTGACACATTCGCCCGCCATGACCACCGACTACCTGCCAGCCCCGCGCGCCATCCTGTTCGACCTCGACGGCACCCTGGCCGACACCGCACCCGACCTGGCGGCGGCCATCAATCTGCTGCGCGCGCGCGCCGGCCTGGCGCCGACGCCGTACGACATCCTGCGCCCCACCGCCTCGGCCGGCGCGCGCGGCATGATAGGCGCGTCCTACGGCATCGGCCCGGGCGAAAGCGGCTACGAAGCCCTGAAAGACGGCTTCCTCAACAACTATGAAGCGGCGCTGGCCGTGGAAAGCCGTTTGTTCGACGGCATTCCCCTGCTGCTCGATGGCCTGAGCGCCCTGGGCCTGGCCTGGGGCGTCGTCACCAACAAGGCCGCCCGTTTCACGGACCCGCTGGTCGGCCAGATCGGCCTGGGCGCCGCCGGCTGCGTGATCTCCGGCGACACCATGGCGCACCCGAAACCGCACCCCGCCCCCCTGCTGGAAGCGGCGCGCCGCCTGGACCTGGCGCCGGAAGACTGCTGGTACGTGGGCGACGACCTGCGCGACATCCAGGCCGGCCGCGCCGCCGGCATGCGCACGGTCGCCTGCGCCTGGGGCTACTGCGGCCCCGTCGAGCCGCAGCACTGGAACGCCGACCACCTGCTGGACACGCCGCAAGCCCTGCTGGAACTGGTCAGCACGGTGGTCAAGGCCGCGCAGGCGCGCCAGCTGGCGGCGTAAGGACTTGAAACCGCCGCCAGCTGGCCGTATATGCTTTACTGCGAATGCATCATGCAAGAGTGTGAAGATTGCGCTACAATGAAGGTTCTGTGGGGACGACCTGGTTTCGACGTGGGTTGCAAAGCAGCGCAGGGCATACCGAGGGCTGGTTACCTCGTAAATACACCCAGAAAAAACTTAACTGCAAACGATAACTCGTACGCACTGGCAGCTTAATCGCTGTTAGCTCTAGAACACCTCGTCCCTGGGGTGGGCCGTCAAAAGCTCTAGAGTCATTTACAGGGACTCGTCGTATGCTGGGTTACTTAGCGTCCGACTAAATAATAGGTAACTCGCTTGCCCATAACGTGCACATCCGTGCTGGCTGAGTTAAATTAAATGATAGTGCTAAGTATGTAGAACTGTCTGTAGAGTGCTTGCGGACGCGGGTTCGATTCCCGCCGTCTCCACCACTGGATAAAAAATAAAGGCCCCCGAGCGCAAGCGACGGGGCCTTTATTTTTTATCAAGGGCGCCGATAGCCGGGCATTGATTCCGCGTCCGGTACGGGCGCGGGGGTTTTGCGGGACTTCGGCGAGCGCAGCTCGGCGCCGCAAAACCGGGTTGCGCTTGCAAGCGCAA
>NZ_RFSK01000137.1 GCF_009923995.1 Janthinobacterium sp.
TCCGGCTTTTCGGTGCTGACAGGTGAAACCGGCGCGGGCAAATCCATACTGATTGATGCGCTGCAGCTGGTCACTGGCGCGCGCGCCGACACCGGCGTGATCCGCGAAGGCGCACCCCGCACCGATGTGAGCGCCGAGTTTGACAACGCACCGGGCCTGCAAGCTGTGCTGGACGAAGCCGGATTTGAGAGTGGCGACACCCTGCTGCTGCGCCGCACGGTAGACACCCAAGGCAAAAGCCGCGCCTGGGTCAATGGCAGCCCCGCCACCGCGCAGCAACTGCGCACCATCGGCGAGCAGCTGCTGGACATTCACGGCCAGCACGCCTGGCAAAGCCTGACCCGGCCCGAGGCCGTGCGCGGCCTGCTGGACGCGTATGCCAAGGTGGACACCAGCGCTCTGAGCGGCCTGTGGTCCAGCTGGCGCCAGGCCCAACAAGCCCTTGCCCAAGCCCAAGCCGCGCAAGACAGCCTGCAGCGCGAGCGCGAGCGCCTGGCCTGGCAGATTGGCGAGGTGGACAAGCTCAACCCCGGCGCTGACGAGTGGCCCGAGCTCAACGCCAGCCACAGCCGCCTGGCCAACGGGCAGGCGCTGATGGACGCTGCCCAAGGCGCCGTCAACCTGCTGGAAGATGACGACACCAACGCGCTGGCCCCGCTGCACGCCGCGCTGCAACTGCTGCAAGCCCAGTCGCACCTCGAAGCCGAGTTCAAAGATGCCATTGAGGCCCTGAACTCCAGCGTGGCGCAGATAGAAGACACCGTACACAGCCTGCGCAGCTACGCCCGCCGTGCCGAGCTGGACCCGGAGCGCTTGGCCGAGCTGGACGAACGCATGTCCCTCTGGGTGAGCCTGGCGCGCCGCTACAAGCGCCCGCCCGAAGAGCTGGCCGAGTTGTGGGCGAGCTGGAAAACCGAGCTGGCCCAGCTGGACGCCGCTGCCGACCTGGATGGCCTGCAAGCCAAAGAGCGCAAGGCCCAGGCCGCCTTCATGGCGGAGGCCAAAGCCCTCTCCAAGCAACGCGCCAAGGCCGCACCCCTGCTGGCCCAGAGCATCACCCAAGCCATGCAAGGACTGGGCATGCAGGGTGGCCGGTTTGAAGTAGCGCTGGAGCCCTTGGCCCAGCCACAAGCCAGCGGCTTGGAAGACGTGCAGTTTCTGGCCGCCGGCCACGCCGGCAGCACACCGCGGCCGGTAGGCAAGGTGGCGTCGGGCGGCGAGTTGTCGCGCATGGCGCTGGCCATTGCGGTGACCACCAGCCGCTTGGGCACCGCCCAGACCTTGATATTTGACGAGGTGGACTCCGGCGTGGGCGGCGCAGTGGCCGAGACGGTGGGCCGCCTCATGCAGCAGCTGGGCAGCGACCGCCAGGTGCTGGCCGTGACCCACCTGCCCCAGGTGGCCGCCTGCGCGCACCACCACTTGGTGGTGTCCAAGCAGCTGCAAGGCAGCGCCACCCTGAGCACCGTGGCCCCGGTGGGCGGCGAACAGCGCGTGGCCGAGATTGCCCGCATGCTCGGTGGGGAAAAGCTTTCGGGCACTACGCTGGCGCATGCCAAAGAAATGCTGGATTCAGGTCTGTAAATGAGCGACATGCCCCCACCTTCGTCAGTGCCCATGGAGATCGTGCTCATTACCGGCATGTCCGGCTCGGGCAAGTCGGTGGCGCTCAACGCGCTAGAAGACGCCGGCTTTTACTGCGTAGACAACCTGCCGCCAGAGCTGCTGCTGCCTTTTGTGGAGCTGGAGCGCCAGCACAACGCGCAGCGCGTGGCCATTGCCATGGATGTGCGCAGCGCCACCTCCCTGCCCTTGGTGCCCCAGCAGCTGGCTGCCGTGCGTGCGCTGGGCGTGGTGGTCAAACCTTTGTTTTTGGACGCCACCACCGACACGCTGGTGCGCCGCTACTCCGAAACAAGGCGCAAGCACCCGCTGTCACAAGGCACCTCCGACCACGGCGAGCGCGATGAGCGCCGTGCTTTGGTGGACGCCATTGAACTGGAGCGCGAGCTGCTGGCCGACCTGCGCGAGCAGGCGCATGTGATTGACAGCAGCATCATCCGCCCCTCG
>NZ_RFSK01000138.1 GCF_009923995.1 Janthinobacterium sp.
CCTACGCGCTGCCCGAATCCCAGCTGGACCGCTTTCTGATGCGCATCTCCCTGGGCTACCCGGACCGTGCGGCTGAGCGCGCACTGCTCGCAGGCGAGGACCGCCGCGCCATGGTGGACCACCTGCCCAGCCTGCTGCAGGGAGATGAGCTCGATCGCCTGCAGCAGGCGGTGCAAGCCGTGCATGCCGCCGACCCGCTGCTGGACTATGTGCAAGACCTGATCACCGCGACCCGCAGCGGCCGCTGGTTCCTGCAAGGTCTGTCGCCCCGCGCCGGTATTGCGTTGCTGCGAGCCGCCAAAGCCCAGGCCCTGATCAGCGGCCGGGACTACGTGGCTCCCGACGATGTGCAGGCCGTGCTGCCGCAAACCATTGCGCACCGGCTGATTCCGGTGGGTGACGCGGGGCGCGGTGCCGAAGAGCAGGTGCGCGCCATGTTGCAATCGGTTCCGCTGAGGTAATGAAGCCCCCCCCAAGCGCCGTTGGCGCCTCCCCCCCAGGGGGGCGCACCCAATGGCCCAGCGAAGCTGGCTCCACGGGTGCCCACTGGTGGAATCCAGTGGGATTAGTACGCCAGCGCTTTCAAGCCTGGTGGCAGGCGCGCTTGCCACTCAAGGACAGCACCACCCTCACCCAGCGCAATGTGTACATCCTGCCCACGCGGCCGGGGTTCATGCTGGGGCTCACGCTGCTGGTGCTGCTGGTGGCCAGCATCAACTACCAGCTTAATCTGGGTTATCTGCTGACCTTCATGCTGACCGGGGCGGCCATCATCGGTGTACATGTGTGCCACGGGACGCTCAGCGGCCTTACTATGCATTTGATAGCGCCTGACGCACATTTCGCGGGCGCCAGCGTGCCATTGGGCATACAACTCAACAACCCCTCCAAACGCAACCGTTACGGCATCGGCCTGGCTGTTCTGGGCAGTGGACACTGGAGCTGGACCGACGTGGGCCCGCAAGGCAGCGCCAAAGTGCAAATCAGCTTCCCCGCCACCGGTCGCGGCCTGCAGCCCGTGCCGGCCCTGACCGCAGAAACGCGCTTTCCGCTGGGGACCTTCCGGGTCTGGACCGTGTGGCGCCCGGCCTCCAAGGTGCTGGTGTACCCCGCGCCGGAGTTGAATCCGCCCCCCTTGCCACCGGGCGAGCCCCGCAGCGGCGGCGCCCAAACCGCGCAGCGCCACACCACCGGCGAGTTCGATGGTGTACGTGCCTACCGCCGGGGCGACCCGCTCAAACTCGTGGTCTGGAAGAAGGCCGCCAAGAGCGACGAACTGGTCAGCCGTGACGCCCAACAAGCCCAGCGACTGGAGCTGTGGCTGGACTTGGGCGCTGTGGAAAGCCAGCTCCGCAGCCGGGCGGCCGGTGCCGCAAGGGAACTAGCCCTCTCGCGCCTGTGTGCCTGGGTGCTGCAAGCCGAAACCCGTGGCCTGCGCTACGGTTTGCGTTTGGGCTCGCACGAGTTGGCGCCCGATAGCGGCCCGGCCCACCAGAAGAACTGCTTGCAAGCCCTGGCGCTGGCCTGAGCCCACCGAACCCCGACCACCGCCATGCTGCAACGCCTTCAAACCCTGCCCCGTGAGGCCCGCGACACCCTGTTTTTGCTGGGGGTGATTGCCTGGGTCATCCTGCCGCAGCTGGACCGCCTGCCCTGGTGGTGCAGCGCGATGGCAGGCGCCGTGCTGCTGTGGCGCGGCGTGCTGGCCTGGGGCAGCCGCCCCCTGCCTTCGCGCTGGTGGCTGTTGGCCTTGCTGGCGCTGGCCACGGCCGGCA
>NZ_RFSK01000139.1 GCF_009923995.1 Janthinobacterium sp.
GCTAAAGTAACTGAGGGTAAAGGTTATAGTTATAACTACCCAGAAAATAAAAAGTATGGTGGGTGGTTAGATGAGTTTCAAACAGGTGGTTGGAAACCTATTGTTGATAAACCTTACCTAAGAACTAGTCCTGCCGGTAATGTTGGTTATACTGATAATACAAGAGTAAGTAGTCCTGATCTAAATAATAAAAAAGCAGCAGAAGCTGCCCAATATGCTAAGCGTGTTGGTACTATTACTCAAGGTAAGGCTAAATCAAATTATGAAAAAGCTAAAGAAGCTAGTTCATTTGTATCTCAAGCAGAACAACGTAAAGGTTCTGCTGATCCATTAGACTATGTATTAGATATAGTTAATCCAGCTACTTATGGATTTGCGGGAACTGATTTAGTAGGTAACACTGCAATGGGTGTAAATAATTTAGCTAAAGGTAATTTTAGTGAGGCTGCTGGTAATGCATTAAATGCTGGTGTGAATGCTTTATATTTAGCTCCAGCTGCTGCTGAATTACGTGGACCATTAAATACATTATCAAATAATATATATAAAAGTATTCCAAAAGCATTTTTAAATAAATCAGAAGTAGAATTACAAAAACAAGCTGGTGTTGATTGGTTAAGAAACTGGTATTCACAACCAGAAATAAAACAAAGATTTAATCAACAAATATATAATTCGGCTATTGGAGATGATTTAATAATGCCAATTTATAAAAAAAATGTAGTAACAGATGTTATTGAAAAACCTAACTCTACAATAAATTTAAATAAATCTGCAGGATCTGATTTTGCAAGTGGTATGTCTAAAGAAAAATATGCAGAATTAAAATATGGTTTTAGAAAAGATCCAATTGTAAGTTTAAAATATAATGAAGAAATACCTTTTGTACATAAGAAATATTTAGGTGTAAATAGTGGTTATGGTAATAATATGGGTGGTTACACTAATGTTTATCCTGAGCATCCTGAATTTTTTTATAATAAATTTAATCCATTTAGTAATTGGAAACCTACAGTAAAAGGAACAACAATTCATGAAGGAACACATTGGTTAACTACAGGTGACCAGGGCTTAGCAGAATCAACAAAACAAATGTTTAGAGAACCTTTTGATATAAGTAAAAGAATCAGTAAACATGATAAATATCTTACTAAACCGACAGAAGTGCATGCAAGATTAAATGAGTTACGTTCTCAATATAACTTAGAACCTACAGTTACACAATCACAAGTTGATAAGATTATTTCTGATGGTTTAAAAGGTAAAACAAATGTTCAAAGTAGATTCTTTGAATTATTAAAAGATAATAAATCTTTAACTAATTTGTTTAATACAGCCATGGGTATAAGTGCTCCAATAGCTGCAGCATCTCAATTACAAGAACAAAAACAAGGTGGTCAAACTAGTTGGCTTAATAAATACAAATAACTAAAATGAAAGATAAATTTTTAAAAATGGCTGGTGTTAAATCTGAGAAGGAATTCTATAAGAAGTATCCTACAGAAGAAGCATTTTTTAAAGCTAATCCATCAGCTTTAAAAATGATGCAAACCGGTGGTGGTTTACAAGACCAACAGATATTTCAATATCCTAACTATGGTGGTAATATGTTAGCATATGCACAACAAGCTCAACAGGATAAACAAAATAATCCTATGGGTGCTATTGGTAATATGTTTATTAATGGTGCTTTAGCTGTTGGTCAAGCAGCAGATAATGGATCTAGTAAAGCTTCTGATGCACTTAAGTTAGCCGGAGCATTTATGCAAA
>NZ_RFSK01000140.1 GCF_009923995.1 Janthinobacterium sp.
TATGTCGCCCGCCAGACGGTGGCCAAGCAGCAGGCGCTGGACCTGCGCCCGCCGCCGGCACCAACTGGCTTGGTCGCCACCGGCCACCCGGCCTCGATTACGCTGGCATGGGACGCGGCGCCGGCCAACTACAGCAACCTGTCGCACACCGAAGTGTGGCGCGCGCCGGTCAATAATTTCGCCCAGGCGGCGCTGGTGGGCCGTGCCGATGGCCGCGAATATACCGACCCGGTGGGGCCGGGCGCGTTCCGTTACTACTGGATACGCTACGTCTCGCGCGCCGCCATTCCCGGCCCGTATAACGCCGGCAGCGGAACGGTGGGCGCGTCCGACGTCGAAGTCGAGCACCTGCTGGGCGTGCTGACTGGCGAGATTACCCAGTCGCAGCTGCACGCCGACCTAGGCGCCAAGATTGAGTTGATTGACGACCTGGAGGCCACTTACGGCGATACCGCATCGGCGGCGGCATCGGCTGCTGCGGCGGCACTGGCCAAGGCGGCTGCCGAGCAGGCGGCTGGCCAGGCGGGGCAATACAAGACAGCAGCCATCGAGGCGTCTACTCGCGCGCAGACCGAAGCCGCCGCCGCAGGCGTGCGCGCGGCCGAATCGGCGCAAGCGGCCACGAATGCCGATGGAGCGGCAGCGGCAGCGAACAATTCCGCTAGCGTCGCAGCGCAGGCGGCCAATACTGCGGGCAATAGTGCCCAGGCAGCCGTGGTTAGCGGACAGAATGCATCCACCGCTGCCAGTCAGGCCGACGGCAGCGCGCAGGCAGCAGCATCGTTCCTGCAGCAGGCGCAGGCAACCCTGCGCGACCCGGTGACGGGCCTGGTCGACAAGTACGCCGCCGTCAAGGTGCTGGCCGACGCCACCGCCGTGTCGATGGGCCAGGTGCAGGCGAAATATGGCGTCCAGGTGGACGTCAACGGCGTGGCTGGCGGCTTTGAGCTGATCGGCGGCGGCGGCCGTATCGACTTCGGCGTGCGTGCCAGCACCTTCTTCATCGCGGCGCCGGCCGGCAGCGGCATTCCGACTGCCGTGCCGTTCATCGTGCGGACCACGGAGACCGTGATTGGCGGCGTCACCATTCCCATCGGCGTGTATATCGCCGATGCGTTCATCCAGAACGCGTCGATCACGAATGCGAAGATCGGCGGGGATATCTGGTCATCGAACTATGTTGCCGGCCAGGCAGGCTGGCACCTGAGCCGCGGCGGCAATATGGAGGTGAATAGTCTGCGTGCACGCGGATACATTGCTGGCGGTGCATTGGATCGATGGAGCTGGCCAGACGCTGGTACTGGCTTTTATTTGGGGCCTGAGGGGCTTTTGCTCGGCAATGAGCGTACGGGGCCGTATTTTCAGGTCGGGGTCGATGGCAATGTGCGCGCGCCGGCGTTTGAAATTATCGGCGGCCGCGCAAAGTTTAGCGGCAATGTGGTAACTGGTGCCGGCACTGGCTTTCGCATCGAAATGGGGCCAGATGATCCCGTGTATGCCATGTGGGCCGGCGCCGGCGCCAAAAATGACGTCAACGCGATTTTCTATCTCAAGCGCAATGGTGCTGGCTATTTCGGCGGGGCCCTGACCGCCGGGACGCTGAGAACTGCGGTGACGAGTCCGGAAATTAACCCGAACGCGCAGTTAATCAATGGTCCCTTCGGCTCGAATGGCGGATTGATCACGGTGATCTGCAGCTTCGATTGGCAACGCAGCCTGGGCTCGACCCGCGCCAAGTACACGGCGGGAGCCGGAAGTACCCA
>NZ_RFSK01000015.1 GCF_009923995.1 Janthinobacterium sp.
TTCGGTACTGCTTTCGCGCTATCGACAAAGCGTTGTGTTTGTCAGCTGCGAAGAAGGAAGAGTATGAAGCATTTCGCTAAATCCGTCAACCTTCTTTTTTACTACGTCCCTTTTGTGCCGCAAACTAGTGCGTCTCATTGGGGAGGCGAACTATAGCCAAGTCCTGGCCAGGAAGCAAGCTTTATCCAGAGAAATCTTCGCGTGCAGCGTAAAATGGCTGTTTTTCCTCGATCCCTGCCGTCATGACCATCCTGCTCTCCACCCTGAACGCCCGCTATACCCACGCTTCGCTGGGCTTGCGCTACCTGCTGGCCAACATGGGGCCGCTGCAGGCACAGACACGGCTGCAGGAATTCGTCATCGGCACCAAGACCACGGAGCTGGTCGAACGCATCCTGATCAACAAGCCGCGCATCATCGGTTTCGGCGTGTATATATGGAACGTCGAGGAAACAACGAAACTGGTGGCCATGCTCAAGCGCGTGGCGCCTGAGGTCGTCATCGTGCTGGGCGGGCCGGAAGTGTCGCATGAGGCGGGCGAGCAGGAGATCGTCAAGCTGGCCGATTACCTGATCACGGGCTGGGGCGACGTCACCTTCCCCAAGCTGTGCGGCGAGATCCTCCATGGCCCCAAGCCGCTGATGAAGATCCACGCAGGCGTGCAGGCGCCGCTGGCGGAACTGCAGCTGCCCTACTCTTTATATACGGACGACGATATCCGCCACCGCACGATCTACGTGGAAGCGTCGCGTGGCTGCCCGTTCAAGTGCGAATTCTGCCTGTCCGCGCTGGACAAGACGGCATGGCCCTTTGCCCTGGAAAATTTCCTGGCAGAAATGGAATCCTTGCATGCGCGCGGCGCCCGCCTGTTCAAGTTCGTCGACCGCACCTTCAATCTGAACATCAAGACCAGCCTGAAGATCATGCAGTTCTTCCTGGACATGATCGAGGCCAATCCCAACGATCCCATCTACGCCCACTTCGAACTGGTACCCGACCATCTGCCGGACGCCTTGAAAGAAGGCATCAGCAAGTTCCCGCCCGGCGCGCTGCAGTTCGAGATCGGCATCCAGAGTTTCAATCCGGACGTACAATCGCTGGTCAGCCGCAAGCAGGACAATCAAAAGGCAGCAGATAACATCCGCTGGCTGTGCGAGGAATCGAACGCCCACTTGCACGTGGACTTGATCGCCGGCTTGCCGGGCGAGGATGAAGCGAGCTTTGCTGCCGGCTTCAACAAGCTGGTGGCCCTGAAACCGCATGAAATCCAGTTCGGCATATTAAAACGGCTGCGCGGCACGCCCATCATCCGCCACACGGAGAATTTCGGCATGGTGTTCGACCCGCACCCGCCCTACACCATCCTGGCCAATAAGCAGCTCGATTTCATGAGCATGCAGCGCCTCGTGCGCTTCGCCCGCTACTGGGATCTGGTGGCCAATTCGGGCCGCTTCGCCAATACGGTGCAATGGATGCTGGGCGATGCGCCATTTGAAAATTTCATGGACTTTTCGAACTGGCTGTACGCGCACACGGACGCCACGCACCGCATCGCCATGGAGCGCCTGGCCAAGCTGGTGGCGCAATGGCTGCAGACGCGCGGCATGAGCGCGGCGGAAGCCAACGCCCTCGTCGCCAGCGACTATGCGGGCGGCGCGCAAGCGGCCGCGCACGCCAAGCCGGCCGAAACGGACGCGGGCATCACCAAGGCACGCCCGGACATCGCCCTGCCGCAGCGGCAGGCGCGCCACCTGGCATCCTGACAGGCCGGCGATCGAACAGCGGTGGCGGTCTGCGCCATTCTCCCTTAAACTGGCACGATGCCGACTGTACAATCGCCGAAACTGACCCTCTCCCAGACCAGCTCCCAACAGGGAGCCGTCGTCACTGCCAGCGGCACCTGGCAGGTGCACGCGCTGGCGCATGACAACGCCATCAAGGCCATCGACGCCCAGCTCAAGCCCCTGCAGGGCGACGCCAACACCCACTGGGACCTGTCGCAGATCGACAGCATGGACCATATCGGCGCCCAGCTGTTCTGGAATGCCTGGGGCAAGCGGCGCCCCGCGCAGCTGACCCTGGCGCCGTCGCTGGAAGAGTTTTTCCGGCGCATCGAAGAGACGGGTCCGCTGGAAACGCCGCCCTCGCGCGCCAACCGCCTCACGCCCGTGATGAAGCTGGGCATGGCCATCCTGCTGTTTTTCGAACACTTGAAGGGCTTTATCGCCCTCGTGGGCCAGGTGACGCAGGATATCGGCCGCTTCGCGCGCCACCCCATGCGCGGGCCGTGGCGTGAAATTTCCGCCAACATCTTCCATGCGGGCTTCCAGGCGCTGGGCATCACGGCCCTCGTCGGCTTTCTGATCGGCGTCGTGCTGTCCTATCTGTCCGCGCAGCAGCTGCGCGCCTTTGGCGGCGACATTTATCTGGTCAACCTGCTGGGCATGAGCATCATCCGCGAACTGGGGCCGCTCCTGGCCGCCATCCTCGTGGCGGGCCGCTCCGGCTCGTCCATCACGGCGCAGCTGGGCGTCATGCGCGTCACGGAAGAGCTCGACGCCATGCTGGTGATGGGCATTTCGCACGGCTTTCGCCTGATCATGCCGAAAGTGCTGGCCCTGGCCATTTCCATGCCCCTGCTCGTCATCTGGACGGATACGGCCGCCTTGATCGGCGGCATGGTAGCGGCCAAGGTGGAACTGAATCTGTCGGCGCGTTACTTCATCCAGAAGCTGCCCGACGCCGTGCCGCTGGCCAACTACATGATCGGCCTGGGCAAGGGCGCCATCTTCGGCATGCTGATCGCCCTCGTCTCCTGCCACTTCGGCCTGCGCATCAAGGCCAATACGGAAAGCCTGGGGCGCGGCACCACCACCGCCGTCGTCACGGCCATCACCGTGGTGATCCTGGCCGACGCCGTGTTCGCCATCGTCTTCAATGGAGTGGGCTACTGATGGCGGACGACACCAATATCGCTTGCGGCACGGGCAAGGAAGGCCAGTTCAACCTGCATGGCAGCGCGTCCGTGGTGGAAATCACCAACCTGTGGACCAAGTTCGGCCGCACCGTCGTGCACCAGGACTTGAACCTGGAAATCGAGCGGGGCGAGATTCTCTCCATCGTGGGCGGCTCCGGCACGGGCAAGACCGTGCTGCTGCGCCAGATGCTGGGCCTGGAACACCCGGCCCGCGGCTGCGTCAAAGTCTTTGGCGAGGATATCAACCAGGCCAGTTCCGACCAGCTGCAGCAATTGCGCAACCACTGGGGCATGCTGTTCCAGCAAGGCGCCCTGTATTCGGCGCTGACCGTGTTCGACAACGTGGCCCAGCCCATGCGCGAATTGCGCGTGCTGCCCGAGGCGCTGATACGCGACGCGGTACTATTAAAGATGAACATGGTGGGACTGGGGCCGGAACATGCGCTGAAAATGCCGTCGGACCTGTCGGGCGGCATGATCAAGCGCGTGGCCCTGGCGCGCGCCCTGGCGCTGGAACCGAAGCTGCTGTTCCTCGACGAACCGACGGCGGGCCTGGACCCGGACTTGTCGGAAAGTTTCGTCTCCCTGATCCAGTCGCTGCACCGCGAGCTGGGCTTGACGGTGGTGATGGTCACGCATGACCTCGACACCCTGTTTGCCCTGTCCACGCGCATCGCCGTGCTGGCGGCAAAACACGTGATCGCCATCGGCCCCACGCGCGAGGTAATCGAAGTCGACCACCCGTTCATCAAGCAATTTTTCCTCGGCGACCGCGGCAAGCGCGCGCTGGCCGTCCTCGATGAAAAACAGGCGGCAGACGGCAAGGCGGCGCAGCCAGGCGACGACGCCGGCACAGACAAGAAAGCGGAGAAGTAATGGAAAACAGATCACACGCCCTGATGACGGGATTTTTTACACTCACTTTGCTGGTGGCCGCCATTCTGTTCGGCGTCTGGTTCAACCGCGACCGCGTGGAAAGAGTCCCGTACCTGCTCGCCACCACCCTGTCCGTGCCGGGCCTCAATCCGCAGGCGACCGTGCGCTACCGTGGCCTGGAAGTGGGCAAGGTCGACGCCATCGATTTCGACACGCAAAAGGCGGGACAGATCCTCGTGCACATCAGCGTGGCGCCCGATACCCCCGTCACCAACACCACCTTTGCCACCCTGGGCTACCAGGGCGTGACGGGCATCGCCTACATCCAGCTCGACGACGAGCATGTGGGCTCGAAGCTGCTGGGCACCAGCAAGGACAAGCCTTCGCTGATTCCCCTGCGCGCGGGCTTGCTGGACCAGCTGGAAAAGCGCGGCAAGCGCATCCTCGACCAGGCCGAGCAGATCACCAACAAGGTGAATAACCTGCTGAGCCCGGAAAACCAGGCGGCCATGCTGGGCGCCTTCAATGAAGTGGGCAAGGCGGCCAAGGCCTTCGGCGCCATTCCGCAGCAGCTGGAGCCGACCCTGACGCAATTGCCGCAACTGACGGAACAGACGCGGCAAACCTTGACGGCCGTCAGCACGGCCAGCAAGAACGTGTCGGACCTGACGGCCACGTGGAAAAAACTGGGCAACGACATCCAGGCGCCCGGCGGCGTGCTCGACAAGGTCAATGGCACCGTCGACAAGGTCGGCAGCTCGGTGGAAACGGTGGCCAATGGCGTGTCGCTGGAAGTCTTGCCGCAAGTCATAGAACTGAGCGGCGAGGCGCGTTCCTCGATGCGCGCCCTGAAAACCACCATGAGCACGCTCAATGAACAGCCGCAGAGCATCCTGTTCGGCGCCCCAGACATTCCGCCCGGCCCGGGCGAGCCCGGTTTTTCGGCGCCGGGCAAATAAGGAGAACGCACCATGCAACTTCCACGCAACGTCACCCTGCTGGCCCTGGCCGGCGCTTTCCTGCTGGGCGGCTGCGCCAGCCGCGGTCCCCTGCCCACGTTTTACGATTTCGGCCCCGTGACGCCGCAGGCTGCCGCACAGCCGGCCGCGCCTGCCGTGCCCATGCTGGTCATCGCCGAGGCCAACGGCCCTTCCTGGCTGGATAGCCAGCGCATGTATTACCGGCTGCTGTACGCCGATGCGCAGCAGTCGCGGCCCTATGCCTACAACCGCTGGAACACGCCGCCGCTGCAACTGTTGAGCCAGCGCCTGAAAACGCGCGCGGCGCAAAGCGGCGTGAAAGTGCTGTCGACCACGGACGCGGCCGCCGGCATTCCCCTGCTGCGCATCGACGTCGATGATTTTTCGCAAAACTTCGATACGCAGACGCAAAGCAGCGGCCACGTCTCGCTGCGCGCCTCGCTGTTCCGCGGCCACCGCCTGATCGACCAGAAAACCTTCAGCCGCAGCGGACCGGCCGGCAGCGCCGACGCGCAAGGGGGCGCACAGGCGCTGGCCGCCGCCTCGGACGCCATCGCCGCCGACCTGCTCACCTGGCTGGGCACGCTGACCATCCCGAAAGAATGACGGCACCAGCTTCCCCCGCCAGTCCGGCGCCGCCGCCCGCACGCTCGTCGCCCGTCTCGCGCGCGACCCTGCTCGCCTACGTCTTCCTGATCGTGTACGCCAGCTGGTTTCCGTTCACGGGCTGGCACAGCAATGGCCTGTCGCCGCTGACCTTCCTGGAAAACACGCGCATGCCCCGCTACTGGACGGGCTTTGACGTGGGCGTCAACGTCGTCGGCTACATCCCGCTGGGCGCGCTGATCGTGTATTCGCTGTTTCCCAGGGTCACAGGTTTCCTGGCCATCGTCATCGCCACCCTGTGCGGCGTGTTCATTTCCGGCAGCATGGAAGCCGTGCAAACCTATCTGCCCAGCCGCGTTTCCTCGAATCTCGACTTCTATACGAATTCGGCCGGCTGCTGCATCGGTTCCATCATCGGCGCCTTGACGGCGCGCAAGCTGCTCGACCACAGCCACTTGCTGCGCCTGCGCCAGCGCTGGTTTGCCCAGCATGCGAGCCAGGGCCTGGTGCTGGTGGCCCTGTGGCCACTGGCACAGATCTATCCGCAAGGCTATCTGTTCGGCCTGGGCCAGCTGCTGCCCATCCTGTCGGACTGGCTGTCCAGCCTGATGGGCATGGAAATCGACCTGGCATCCTACCTGCGCCCCGACACGATATTGACAGTCGAGCAATATTGGCTATCAGAAACCATCATCACGGCCTGCGGCATGACGGGTGCCGTGCTCACCTTGCTGTGCCTGCTGCGCCGCGCCGCGCCGCGCGCCATTTTGATGCTGACGCTGATCGCCGCCGCCCTGATCGTGCGCTCCATGGCCAGCGCGCTGCTGTTTTCCCCGCAAAACGCCTTCGTCTGGATCACCCCGGGCGCCCAGGGCGGCTTCCTGATCGGCCTGATCATGCTGGGCGGCCTGGCGTTCGCGCCCCACGTGGCGCAGCGCCGCATCGCGGCCGCCACCTTGCTGCTGAGCCTGGTGATGGTGAATACGACGCCGATCAACCCGTATTTCATGTCAACCTTGCAAGGCTGGGTACAGGGCAAGTTCCTGAACTTTAATGGCGCGGCGCAATTCCTGGCCCTGCTGTGGCCTTTCATGGCCCTGTGGTTCCTGTGCCTGCCCTCGCACCGCCTGAACCGGCAGGACGACGTGCAGCGCCAGCGTCGCGAAGACCACCCATAAGCGCTATCATGGCGCATTGATGAATCAGCAGGAGCATAGTATGAGCGACGCACCGTATTTTGAACGCCACGTTTTTTTCTGCATGAACAAACGTGAAGACGGCCGCAACAGCTGCGGCGACCATGGCGCGGAAGCAGCGCAAAAGCATTGCAAGCGCCGCATCAAGGAGCTGGACATGAATGGCGCGGGCAAGATCCGCATCAACCAGGCCGGCTGCATGGACCGCTGCGAGGAAGGCCCGCTGCTGGTGATCTACCCGGAAGCGACCTGGTACACCTACGTCGACACCAGCGATATCGATGAAATCATCGATACGCACCTGGTGGGCGGCAAGATCGTCGAACGCCTGAAGATTTAATGCCAATTTAAGAGAATGCCACCAGTATGAGCATCATGAACAGAAACTCGGAAAAATTTACCCTCGCCGGCCATGCGGGCAGCATGGAAGGCTTGCTCGATTTCCCGGCAGACACCCCGCGCGGCATCGCCCTCGTTGCCCATCCGCACCCGCTGTACGGCGGCACGATGGACAACAAGGTCACGCAAACCCTGGCGCGCGCCTTTGTCGCCCTCGGCTACGTGGTGGCGCGCATCAACTTCCGCGGCGTCGGCGCCTCGGAAGGCGTGCATGACCATGGCGTGGGCGAAACGGACGACATGCAATTGCTGTACGAACACATGCGCGGCCTGTACCCGGGCTTGCCCGTGGCCCTGTCCGGCTTCTCCTTCGGCACCTTCGTGCAATCGAAGCTGCAGGAACGCCTGGCCGCCGCCGGCACGCCCGTCGAGCGCCTGGCGCTGATCGGCAGCGCGGCCGGCAAGTGGGCCATGGCCGACATCCCGGCCGACACGATCTTGATCCACGGCGAACTGGACGACACGATTCCCCTGTCCGCCGTCTTCGACTGGGCCCGTCCGCAGGACATCCCCGTGATCGTGATCCCCGGCGCCGACCACTTTTTCCACCGCAAGCTCAATCACATCAAGAACCTCGTGATTGCCTTGTGGCATGGTGACAAACCCGCAATATCAGCAGATGATCATTGAAGTGTGGGCTTACTACCGCCTGCACGGCTATAATTGATCCGTTTTTTCCACGCGGCCATGTCAGTAGCAACAACATGGCCCTCAGCCTTCATCTTTTTCGCAGACCAGCCTCCATGAAAAAACTTTTAGCGGCACTGGCCTCCAGTGTATTTTTCCTATCCGCCGCCTTCGCGCAAACCGTTCCCGCGCCGACCATCGCCGCCAAGTCCTGGCTGCTGCTCGACGCCACCAGTGGCCAGATCATTGCTTCGCAAGATCCGGACGCCCGCATCGAGCCGGCATCGCTGACCAAGATCATGACGGCCTACCTGACGTTTGCCGCCATCCGCGAAAAGAAACTGGCGCTGGACCAGAAAGTGAACGTGTCCGTGCGCGCATGGAAAGTCGATTCGAGCAGCTCGAAGATGTTCATCGACCCGGCCACGCCCGTGTCGATCGACGACTTGCTGCACGGCCTGATGATTCAGTCGGGTAACGATGCCGCCGTGGCGCTGGCCGAAGCCGTTGCCGGCGACGAAGGCACGTTCGTCGTGCTGATGAACCGCGAAGCCCAGCGCATGGGCTTGAAAAACACCCGTTTTGCCAATCCGCATGGCTTGCCTAGCCCGGAAAACTATTCCACGGCGCAAGACCTGTCCGTGCTGGCCCAGCGCGTGATCGCCGACTACCCGGAATTCTACAAGATCGATTCCATCAAGAGTTTCACTTACAACAAGATTACCCAGCCTAACCGCAACCGCCTGCTGTGGCTGGACCCCACCGTGGATGGCATGAAGACGGGCCACACGGAAGCGGCCGGCTATTGCATGATCGCCTCGGCACGCCGTCCGGGCGGCACGGGTGAGCGCCGCCTGATCTCCGTGGTGCTGGGCACCACGTCCGACCAGTCGCGCACGCAGGAAAGCCAGAAGCTGCTGAACTGGGGCTTCCAGAACTTCGATACGGTCAAGCTGTACTCGAAGGGCCAGGCCGTGGCCACGCCGGAAGTGTGGAAAGGCTCGAAAGGCACCGTGAAAATCGGTTTCGCCCGCGACGTGCTCGTCACCGTCCCGAAAGGCACGGCGGCGAAGATGAAGCCGGTGCTGGAACGCAAGGACCCGCTGGTCGCGCCACTGGCTGAGAACGCCCCGGTCGGCAAGCTGAAAATGATGGTGGACGACAAGGTCCTGCTGGAACTGCCCGTCGTGGCCCTGGAGCCGATCAACCAGGCAACCATCTTTGGCCGCGCCTGGGATTCGATGCGTCTGTGGATGAAATAAGTCCCTGACGTTCCCATACGTTCCCCATAAAAAATGCCCGCAGATGCTGCGGGCATTTTTTTTTGGCCTTGCGCTACGTCAACTTACTTCAGCGGCGCATCCTTCAGGTGCGGTGCGCGCGGCACGGGCGGGAAGGTGCCGTGGCGGCCGGCGGCAAACGTCGCTTCCGTCTGAGATGGCTCCACCGGCACGGACAGCTTGCGCACCTTGGCCACCTGCGCCGCCGTCACAGGCGTGCCGCGGTTGCCCCAGCTGGTCTGGATGAAGGTCACCACCTGCGCAGTCTGCTCATCGGTGAAGATGTCGGCATACGGTGCCATCGTCAGCGCCGACGGCGCCGTGCGCGTGGCCGGCACGGCGCCGCCCGACAGCACGATGTTGATGGCCGACGTAGGGTCGTTCGTCTGCAGCACGGCGTTGCCGGCCAGCGCAGGGAACGCCTTGTCGTAGCCCTTGCCGTCGGAACGGTGGCAGCCGGCGCAGCGGTCCAGGTAGAGCTGGGCACCCGTGGAATTGACGATGCCGCTGAACAATTGCTTGCCCAGCTTGTCGTCCGCCACGAAGGCGGGCGTGGCCGGGTTCGATGGCGGCAGGGACTTCAAGTACTTCGCCATCGCCGCCAGGTCGCCATCCGTCATGTGCTGCATGGAATGGGCCACCACATCGTTCATGGCGCCGAACGACGCCGTATGGCTGTTGCGGCCCGTCTTCAGGAATTCGACGATCTCCGCCGCGCTCCAGCGCGCCAGTCCGCCGCCATGTTCATTGCGCAGCGATGGCACGGACCAGCCGTCGATCACGCCGCCGCCGGCCAGGAAGGTGGTGTTGCCCGCGTCCGTCAGCGATTTTTCCTGCATGCCCACGCCGCGCGCCGTGTGGCAGGCGCCGCAGTGGCCCAGGCCCTGCACCAGGTAGGCGCCGCGCAGCAGTTGCGCATCGCCCGTGGCCGGCACCTTGTACGGCTGCGGCGTGGGGGCGAAGGCCCAGCGCCAGATGGTCAGCGGAAAACGCATCGACAGGGGCCAGGGAATGTCGGCCGCCTTGTTCGGCGTCGGCTCCGCCTTCACGCCATGCATGAAGTAGGCGTACAGGGCCTGCATGTCCGCCTCGCTCAGGCGCGAGTACGAGGGATAGGGCATGGCCGGATACACGGTGTAGCCGTGCTTGGTCACGCCGGTGCGCATCAGCTTGTCGAAATCGGCAAAGCTCCAGTCGCCGATGCCGGCTTTTTTATCGGGCGTGATGTTGGTGGAATACACCTTGCCGATCGGCGTTTCCATGCCCAGGCCGCCCGCGAACGGCTTGCCCTTGGTGCCGGCCGTATGGCAGGCGATGCAGTCGCCGGCGCGTGCCAGGTATTCGCCCTGGCGTATCAGCTGGGCGTTCGGGGTGGTGGCGCTGGCGGGAGCAACCGCGCCGGCGGACCAGGCGATGCTGGGAGTACTGGAGGCGAGCGCCAGCAGCAGCGCGCCCACGGTAGTGGTGAATGTGTTGTTCATCTTCTTGTTCTTTATCAAGCGACCAGGGGACGGGGATCTTGCAGGTATTGCTCGCGGATGGCCTTGGCCGACCAGTAGGTCAGCGCGCAGGCCAGGCCCGTCGGGTTGTAGCCGATGCCGACCGGGAACACGCTGGAACCGACGGCAAACACATTGTGCACGTCCCAGCTCTGCAGGTAGCGGTTGACGACGCTGGTCTTGCGGTCCGCGCCCATGGCCGTGCCGCCCGCCCAGTGGGTGGTCTGGTAGTTGCGCAAGTCCAGGTGGTCGCCCACGCTCTTGACGGACACCTTGATCGCTTCCGGATTCATGGCTTCGGCCACCTTCATCATCTTGTCCGTGACGAAACGGCTCATCTTGATGTCGTTTTCCTTCCAGTCGAAGGTAAAGCGCAGCAATTGCTGGCCAAACTTGTCCGTGTAGGTCGGGTCGAGGTCGACGTAGCAGTCACGGTAGGTCATGTTGGCGCCGTGGCAATCGAAAGACACCGTGTTCAGGTAGCTCTTCTTGACGGCCTTTTTCCAGGCAGAACCCCAGGCGGGCGTGCCGTCCGGCGTGGCGATGCCGGAGATCGGTTTCGAGCCGGCCGGGTTGCACCAGGCGGGCGAGCCGCCGACAAAACCCAGCGGGCCATGGTCGAAATTGTCGCCATTCCAGTCATCGAGCGCGACGCCGGTGCCGCCGGCGCCGATGAAGGGGTTCGTATTCGTGTCTTCCTTGAAGAAGGTCTGGATGGTGGACATCATCTGGTAGGCGATGTTGCGTCCCACCACGCCCTCGTTGCTGACGGGATCGTACGGCTTGCCGATGCCCGACAGCAGGAACAGGTGCGCGTTGTTGTAGGCAAAGGCGCTGGCGATGACCAGCTCGGCCGGCTGCTCGACGGCCTTGCCATCCGCATTGATGTAGGTCACGCCCGTCGCGCGCTTCTTGCTGCCGTCGAGGTTGATGCGCACGACGTTGCAGTTGGCGCGCAGCTCGAAGTTGGCCACCATGCGCAGGGCCGGCATGATGTTGACGTTGGGCGAAGCCTTGGAATAGTTGTAGCAGGCGTAGCCGGAGCAGAAACCGCAGAAGTTGCACGGTCCCATCTGGCAACCGTACGGGTTCGTGTACGGGCCGGAGGCGTTCGACGAGGCGTTGACGAAGGGGTGGTAGCCGACGGATTTGGCCGCGCGGCGGAACAGTTCCGCCGTGTACGGCACTTTCTGCGGCGCCAGCGCGTAATTGTCGGAGCGGTCGCCCTCGAACACATTGCCGTCGCCGACGACGATGCCGTTGACCTTGTAGGCCTGGCCCGAGGTGCCGAAGACTTTCTCGACGAAATCGAAGTGCGGCTCCAGCTCGGCGTAGGTCACGCCAAAGTCCTGGATCGTCATGCCTTCGGGGATGAATTTCTTGCCATAGCGGCGTTCGTAGTGGCTGCGGATCTGCAGTTCTTCCGGCAGGACGCGCCAGTGCATGCCCGACCAGTGCAGGCCCGCCCCGCCCACGCCCGTGCCCGGCTTGAAGGCGCCGATCTGGCGGTAGGGCACGGCCACGCCCGTGATGCTGTGGCGGAAGGTGAACGTGCTCTTCGACATGTCCTGAAACAGCTTGGTGCGCTGGATGTAGGTCAGCTCGTCGAGGGTCTTCGGATAGGCGCCGTCGGGATAGGTGTCGCGGTACTCGCCGCGTTCCAGCGCGACCACGTTCAGGCCCGCTTCCGTCAATTCCTTGGCCATGATGGCGCCGGTCCAGCCGAAGCCGACAATGACGGCATCGACAGGCTTCATTTTCAAATCTGGTGTGATATCACTCATGATGGTTTTTCTTTTTCTTTGATCTAGTACAACAACAATGCGATGACAGGCTTAGGCGATGGAGACGGGCGGCAATGGGTATTTCTTGCCGTACTGCTCGACCCAGTCCATGTAGTCGGCGCGCGCGCCAGGGAATCCGACCATCTTCCAGGCCAGCATGTCCTTGTTACCGCCGTGCACGGGGTCGCAGAAATAGCCTTCGCGCGTGTTCTGCAGCAGCTGGTTGAAGAAGGTCTTCGAGGGCACTTCGCCGATGTCCAGGCTGCCCTTCTGCAATTGCGTGATGACGGCGTCGCGCTCGGCCGCGGCCAGCTGCACGAAAGGCTTGCCCGACTGTTTATGCACGGCCGCGTTCACGCCCGCCAGGGCGCTCCTGTACAGCTCGCGCGGCGCCATGTGGAACTGGTAGCCGAACTGTTCGATCGACGGCACGAACGGTCCCTGCATGTACCACAGGGCGCCGTAGGCGTAAGGCGTGTTCATCTGCAAATCGATGAATTCATGGGCGCCCGCTTCCAGCGCGCCCGGGCCTTCGCCATCGGCGGGGATCAGGCGGTCGACCAGCGCGCTCAAGGTGGCCCATTCGGTGGCGTCGAAAAAGCGCGGTTTGTAGGCAGGCTGGTCCTTGGAGACGGCCATGGCCAGTCCGCCGCCGGCACCGGCCAGCAGGGCCACGGCAGGCGCGGCGCCGACGGCCTTGCGCAAGAAATTACGCCGATGGGGCGAAATCCCGATGGTTTTCATAGGTTTTCCTCAGGCGGCACGAGCCGCCACAATGATGGATGGGGGAAGAGCAATGCGGGCAAGCGCCGCTGAGCGTGCAGATTTCACGTGGGATAGGCCAGGGTATCGCAGCGCTCATCTATCTGCCTCTTGGTTAGTTGACCAACATGATTGACAAGCGCTTGTTTTGCATTTACGGTGCGCATCGTACCATAATTAAAAGAAACATTCAGAGACAGGCTCAACGTGATTAAAAAAGAGGCGCCGGCGCGTGGCCGCCCGCGCAAGGCGGGCGTGGAAGATGCCGTGCTGGAAGCGATCGTCATGCTGGTCCGGCAACATGGACTGGAAGCGGTAACGATACAGATGGTGGCCGACGCGGCCGGCGTGGGACGCCAGACGATTTACCGGCGCTGGCCGCGCCGCGAAGAAATGCTGCTCGACGCGCTCGTCAAGCGCACGGCGGAAAAGCTGCAGCGTGCCCTCGACATGCCGGAAGGCCAGGAAATCGAGGCGATCTGCGCGCGCATCTTCGACAACCTGAACGCCGATGGCCGCTTCACCTGCGACCTGCTGGTGCTGATCCACGACGACCCGGCGGCGCAGCGGCGTTTCCGCGAACAGATCGTCGCCCCATGGATCGCCCTCGTGGTGCAGCGCCTGACGCAGATCGGCGTGCGGGCCGACCTCGACCTGCGCCTGTTCGCCTTCATGCTGCAATCGGCGCTCGTCTACCAGATGCAGCTGGGCGGCGTGCTTGACGAAGCCTTGCAGGAACGCTGCTGCCGCTTCATACGCAGCATGCTGTAGCTGGATATAATCATAACGATGATCCCTTCCCCATCTGAAAGCCAGCCCATGAGCCATGTATTTCCCGCCAGCCTGCAAGCGCCGCGCAGCCGTTTGAGCAGCAACGGTCCCGAACTGTCGCGCATCGTGGCCGGCATGTGGCGCATCGGCGAGTGGAATATGTCGGCGCAGCAGCGCCTGGCCTTCATCGAGCAATGCCTGGCGCTGGGCGTGACGAGTTTCGACCATGCCGACATCTATGGCGATTACAGCGCGGAAGGCCTGTTCGGCGAAGCGCTGGCCCTGCAGCCGGGCTTGCGCGACAAGATGGAGCTGGTCAGCAAATGCGGCATCAAGCTGCTCTCGCCGCACCGCCCGGGCCATGCCATCCAGCATTACGACACGAGCGCGGCGCACATCACCAGTTCCGTGGAACACAGCTTGCGCCAGTTGCAGACGGACCGCCTGGACTTGCTGCTGATCCACCGTCCCGACCCGCTGATGGATTTCGACGAGATCGCCGGCGCGTTTACCCAGTTACAAGCGTCGGGCAAGGTGCTGCACTTTGGCGTCTCGAATTTCAGCCGCCACCAGTTCGAATGCCTGCAGCGGCGCTTCCCCCTCGTGACGAACCAGGTCGAATTTTCGCCGCTGCACGTGGCGCCCCTGTTCGACGAAACCTTCGACGGCTTGCAGGACGTGGGGGTGGCGCCGATGATCTGGTCGCCGCTGGCGGGCGGGCGCCTGTTCCAGGGCGGTGATGCGAACGTGGAGAATTTGCGCAATGTCATCAAGCAGATCGCCGACCAGCTGCAGCGTCCGTTTGCCAGCGTGGTATTTGCGTGGATCATGCAACTGCCTTGCCGCCCCCTGCCGCTGACGGGCACGGGCCGCATCGAAGCCGTGGGCGTGGCCGTGGAAGGCACGCAGTTTTCGCTCAGCCGCAGCGACTGGTTCGCCATCCTGCGCGCCGCGCGCGGGCACGAGGTGGCTTAATACTTAGAAGGTCTAACAACCGTAGCGAGCGGCAGTGAGGCTCGGCGCCCCCGTTGGCCAAAGAAGCGCAGCTGTGCGAATGCACGGGGACGCCGAGTCAGTGAGCATCGCAGGCCGCAAATCGCGACGCGCAGTAGGTTGTTAGGCGTTCTAGTCGATCTCGTCAGGGTCGTTGAATACCTGCGGTAGCGCAATGCCGCGCCAGCCCAGGTGCCAGGCCAGGTTCAGGGCCAGGGTGGCGGCGATGTAGACGGCGAAGAAGAGGGCAAAGAAACTCGTCTTGAGCCACACCAGCAGGGCGATGGCCACGATCAGTACCAGCAGCGCGGCCAGGCTTTTCTTTTGCTTGGAGCTGGGGAAACGCAGGGTCGACACCATCAGGCTACCCACGCCCACCAGCAGCAGCATCAGCAGATAGCTGTGCAGCATGGAATTGATGGGCGCCGGCCAGGCCACCACCACGGCCGCCACGCAGGCGGCACCGGCCGTGATCGGCATGCCGACAAAATACAGGGGATCGGTGCGCCCCACGTTCACATTGAAGCGCGCCAGACGCATGGCGCCGCAGGCAACAAAGAAGAAGCTGGCCATGCCGCCAAAGCGCAGCAGCAGGGGATCGTGTACGCCCATCTGCACAAAGCCATAGCAATACAACAAGACCGCCGGGGCGCAGCCGAAATTCATCACGTCGGCGATGGAATCGAGCTGCACGCCGAACTGCGAGCTGGTGCCCGTCAGCCGGGCCACATAGCCGTCGAGCGCGTCAAACACGCCGGCCAGGACCAGCAGCGCCGCGGCCAGGCGGTAGGCATCCGCGTCGCCCACCGTGGCGTTATCGACGGAAATGACGATGCTGGCAAAGCCGCAGGCAATCGACAGCAACGTCACCATGCTGGGCAAGGCGTATTTGGCGCGCTGCAGGCGCGACTTGGGCAATGTGTTCAAATTATCGGCAATCAAAGTAACGGGAAAAAAACCAGCGCGGCGGCCTGCGCTGCACTATGCTCATTCTACCCTGTGCGGCAGCGGCACCGTCGGCGCACATGCAGGCGACATATCTTTTCATTAATGCTCTACGGCATATAAAAATGCCTTAGAATCGATTCCAGGGTGTCACGGCGGCCCCCACAACATTGATACCGCCTGAACAACACCGTCGCGTGCGCACGGCACTCGTGGTCGAGAAGGGCAACTGTACCAGGGGTACGGTGCGCCTCGCCGACCGAAAATGACGACGCGCGGCAGGTGCTGGCAGGTGTACTTATACAGGAGTCAGCTTGATTGCCTCGTCACTGCGTTGGAAACACACCCTCCCGGCCCTGCTGATTGCCGCCTTGCTGAGCGCTTGCGGCGGCGGTGGCGATAACGGCAGCAATACGACGCTCAATACCTCGACGCCGGCCGGCCAGCTGACCCAGGAGCCGGGCGCCCCCGCCCTCAGCAACGACATCGCCACGGATGGTTTCAACTGGTTCAATTACCGCCGCAGCCAGATCGGCCTGGCGCCGCTGGTGCGCAATGGCCTGATCGACAACGCGGCCCTGGGCCATTCGAATTACCTGAACAGCAACAATACCGTGGCGCACGAACAAGTGGTCGGCAAGCCCGGCTTTACCGGCGTGAAGCTGGGCGACCGGCTGGCCAAGGCGGGCTACGTGGCCACCTCGCTGCAGGGCGAAGTCATCGCCGGCGCGGCGAACACGTCCGGCTTCTACCTGGCCGAGGAATTGATCACGGCCATCTACCACCGCTTCGTCATTTTCGAGCCGCTGTTCAAGGAAGGCGGCGCCGGCGCGGCCGTCAACACCAGCGGCTACGCCTATTTCACCACCGACCTGGCCGGCAACAGCCGCCTTGGCCCCGGCTTGACGGCAGGACAGCTCGTCGTCTACCCGTTCAGCGGGCAAGTGAAGGTGGCCACCAGTTTTTCCAGCAATAACGAGTCACCGGACCCCGTCCCGAACCAGGACGTGGTCGGCTACCCCATCAGCGTGCATGCCAATTACGGCACGCCCATCAGCGTGACGACGTTCAGCGTGCGCCAGCGCGGCGCTGGCGCGGACTTGACGGTGCGCCTGCTCAAGAGCGACAACGACGAGCATACCCCCGTGTCGGCCGCGTCCATCATTCCGCTGGCCACCTTGAGCGCGAATACCGTCTATGACGTGAGTTTCATCGGCAAAGTCAATGGCGCGGACGTCACGCGCAGCTGGTCGTTCACGACGCGCTAGACGGGAGCGCCACGGCAAGCGGGCGCAGTGTTCAGGACGACTGGATGTAAAATAGCGGTTCCACTGCCATTGACAAGTTTTCGGCTCACTGCACAGCAGGCAAGATGAAACCACACGCCACTTGCGATGATGAGGCTGCCGTCGCGGCCTCCGACATGGTCCGCATTCTCGACGTCGAGAATGGACTGGGCCGCATCATGGGCGACCGCCCCCTGTACCTGAAAATCCTGCGCCGCTTCCTGCACGACCACGGCACCACGCCGTGCCAGATCCGCAGCGAGTTCGATGCCGGCAACTACAGTTCGGCGCGTTTGAAAGCCCATACCCTGAAGGGCGCGGCCGGCATGATCGGCGCGCGCCACGTGCATAGCCTGTCGGAAACCCTGGAAGCGGCGCTGCGCGCGCAGGCGCCGGACCTGGCACAGCAGATGCTGCAACTGGAACTGGCGCAGGATCAATTGCTCGGCGCCGTCAGCAGCATGCTGGGCACGCCGGACGACACGCATACGGCGGCGCAAGACATGGCGCCGGACCCGGCCGCGCCCGCCATCCAGCTGCTGCTGGCGCGCCTGGCCAGCCATCTGCGCGAAGGCGACGGGGCCGCCATCGATATCCTGGAAAATTCGGCCAGCCTGCTGGCCGCCAGCCTGGGCGTGAACGTGTATCACGAAGTGGCGGCCGCCGCGCACGAGTTCGATTTCGAAGGCGCCCTGGCGGCGCTGCTGCGGCGCCGCTAGCTAGCTAGCGAACTCAAGGGTTGTACTGCGTCTCTTCCGCATACGCCATGCCGCAGGTCTTGCCGCAAAAGCGGCGCACGGCATCGAGCGGCTTGTCACAGTACCAACACGCACCTTTGGGCGGCAGGGAGGCGATCAATTCCGGCATGGCGGGCAATGGCCGCGCCAGCACCTCCTCGCATTCCACGACGTCCGGCTGTTTGCTGTCCATGGCGCTTCCTTTCCTAGCGGCACTTCGAGGCCGCTCAGCAAGATTACGTCAGCGCAGTTTGGACTCCATGACATTTCTCAACGGCGTCAATGCTAGCTTGACTTTTGGTAGCTGCGCACGGCGTCATTGGCTTGCTCATCGATGATTTTCCGCAGGCGCGGCTGCCCCGCATACCTGGCGGCCAGGCGCTTCCATTGCCGCTGCGCCAGGCCGCACGATTGCTCGACGGCTTGCGTGATCTCGCGCTGGCGCGCCTTGTCATTGTCATCCCATTCGCCGGCAAAATGCTCGCACATTTGCGCCTGCTCAATGAACTGCGCCACGTCGCGCGGCAGCTTTTCCTGCGCCGGGCACAGCAAGGGCAGGCAGCACAATATGCCGGCGATGCGGATTTTCACGTTGCGCCCTTACTTGCCGATGCAGAAACGGCTGAAGATCACGCCCAGCAGATCGTCGGGCGAGAACTCGCCCGTGATGCTCGACAGCTGCACCTGCGCCAGCCGCAGTTCTTCCGCGAACAGGTCCAGCGACTGGTCGTCCTGCGCCGCGTGCTCGGCCGCGATATTCAAGTGCTTGCCGGCCGACTTGAGCGCGATCAAATGGCGTTCGCGCGCCAGGTACAGCGACTCGCCCGTCTGCTGCCAGCCGGCGATGCGCAACAGTTCCGCGCGCAAGAGGTCGATGCCGATGTGCTCGTGCGCCGACAGGTACACGTGGGTGGCGTCCGGCAAGGCATCGACGCCGGGCTTGTGGCCGGACAGATCGATCTTGTTCCACACGCGCACCACGGGCACGCCTTCGGGGAAGGCGGCGACGATGGTTTCATCGGCCAGAGTCGGGCCATGGTCGGCATCGAGCAGGTGCAAAATCACGTCCGCCTTGCCGATTTCGCCCCAGGTGCGCTCGATGCCGATGCGCTCGACGGCGTCGATGGTGTCGCCCGCGCTGCGGATGCCGGCCGTGTCGATGATGTTGAGCGGAATGCCCTCGATCTGGATGGTTTCGCTGACCTTGTCGCGCGTCGTGCCGGCGATCGGCGTCACAATCGCCACGTCGGCGCCCGCCAGCGCGTTCAGCAGCGACGACTTGCCCACGTTGGGCTGGCCCGCCAGCACGACATTCAAGCCTTCGCGCAGCAGCGCGCCCTGCGCCGCCTGGGCAAACACTTTATTCAAGGCTTCGATGACGGCCTTCAATTGACCGCGCGCATTCGATTTTTCCAGGAAGTCGATTTCTTCTTCCGGGAAGTCCAGGGTCGCCTCGACCAGCATGCGCAAGCCCGTCACCTGCTCCACCAGCGCGTGAATCGTGTTCGAGAACGCGCCGGACAGCGATTGCGAGGCGGACTTGGCCGCCGCTTCCGTGGACGCATCGATCAGGTCGGCCACGGCTTCGGCTTGCGCCAGGTCAAGCTTGTCATTGAGGAAGGCGCGGCGCGTGAATTCGCCCGGCTCGGCCAGGCGCAGGCCGCTGTCCTTGCCCGCTTCGAGCACGCGCGCCAGCAGCAGCTGCAGCACGACGGGGCCGCCATGGCCCTGCAATTCCAGCACGTCTTCGCCCGTGTAGGAATGGGGACCCTTGAAGTGGATGGCGATGCCCTGGTCGATGATGGCGCCGTCCGCTTCCGTAAACGGCAGATAGGTGGCGTGGCGCGGTTTCAGCGCCTGCGCGCCGAACAGGGCCGTCATCAGGGGAGCGAGGTTTTTGCCGGAGGCGCGGACCACGCCGATGCCGCCGCGTCCGGGAGCGGTGGCGATGGCGGCGATAGGGGAAGAGTCAAGTTTCATGGGGATATTGTAGATTATTCGGGAAAGGCTGCGGGAGCCGCGCTATTGTCAGCGACAAACCGGGCGCACATGAAGGGGGCGGCTCAGTGGGAAGCCGGCAAAACCCACTTTTTTTGACAGCGGCGCCACTGGGTACGATGTCAAAAAAAAGCCCGCGCGAGGCGGGCTTTCTGGTCGCTGGCCGGACTTACTTGGCCGCTGGCGCGTATTTCTTGGTGATCACCCATTGCTGGCCGATCGACAGGACGTTGTTGACGACCCAGTAAAGTACCAGGCCCGACGGGAAGAAGAAGAACATCACCGAGAATGCCAGTGGCATGAACAGCATCATCTTCGCTTGCATCGGATCGGCCGGGGCCGGGTTCAGCTTGGTCGTGATGTACATCGAGATCGCGTACAGCACGGGCAGGATGCACCATGGGTCATGCTGGGCCAGGTCGGTGATCCAGCCGATCCATGGCGCGCCGCGGATTTCCACGGACGCGTTCAGCACCCAGTACAGGGCGATAAACACGGGCATCTGGATCAGGATCGGCAGGCAGCCGCCCAGCGGATTGATCTTTTCCGTCTTGTACAGCTCCATCGTGGCCTGGTTCATCTTTTGCGGGTCGCCCTTGTAGCGCTCGCGGATGGCTTGCATCTTCGGCGTAACCAGTTTCATCTTGGCCATGCTGCGGTAGCCGGCGGCCGACAGGGGGAAGAACGCCAGTTTGATCAGGATCGTGAAGGCGATGATGGTCCAGCCCCAGTTGCCCAGGACGCTATGGATGTGTTCCATGACCCAGAAGATCGGCTTGGCGATGATGGTCAGCCAGCCATAATCCTTGACCAGTTCCAGGCCAGGCGAGACGGCTTCGAGCAGGTGGGCGATTTGCGGACCCGAGTACAGCTTGCTGTCCATGCTGGCCGAGGCGCCTGGCGCCAGGGTCGGCAAAGGCAGCACGTTGCCGATGGCGTACAGGTTGGTGCCGACCTTCTTCGTGAAGATGTCGCGCTTGGCGTTTTCAGGCGGTACGAAGGCGGACACGAAGAAGTGTTGCGAAATAGCAAACCAGCCGCCATTCGCCGTCTGCGGATGCAGCGCCTTCATGGCATTGTCGTTGCCCTTCTTCTCGTCTTCCACGGCCGCTTTTTCGATTTTCTCGAACGTCAGCTTCTGGTACTTGTCTTGCGGCGTGTACAGGGTCGGGCCCGTGAAGCTGCTGTTGAAGAAGGAATCGCCGACGGGCTTGTTGCCGTCATGCGTCAGTTGCAGGTACAGCTGCGGCGTGACGGGGGCCGCGCCCACGTTGGCCACGTCGTGGCGCACGTCGATGACGTAGTCGCCGCGCTTGAAGGTAAACGTCTTGGTCAGCTTGACGCCGCCTTCGACCGCTTCCATCACCAGTTGCACTTGCTTGCCGTCACCCAGGGTGCGCACGCCAGGCTGCACGGTGAAACCGCTCGCGTGGGTAGGGAAAGGACCGCCCACCAGGCCCGATTGCGCCAGATAGGTGTGGTTCGCGCCTTCGTCGAACAGCACTTCGTTTTGCTTGCCTTCGTCAGGCTGGCACCATTTGAACAGGCCGAAGCAGCCGCCAAACCAGCCCGGATTGCCCGCGCCCTTGAATTTCAGCAATTCCAGACGCTTGACCTGGCCGCCCAGGGTGTCGATGTCGACCTTGATGACGTCGGTCGTGATGGTAATCACTTCGCGCTTGAACGCGGCGGGATCGGCCACTTCGCCAGGCACGGCGGTCGCGCCGGCGGCAGGCAAGGCCGTCTTGGCCGGGGTGACAGGCGCCTTGGCGGTTTGTTCCGTGTTCGCGGAGAACATCGACGGCTTGCCGTTCGAGATCATCCATTCGTTCCAGAGAATTACCAGCGAGACGGAAAACACGATCCACAGGATGGTACGTTTATTGATATCCATTAGGGTATTTGTCAGGAGTGGTTGCAACCGCAAGCGGTCGTTGAAGATTGTTTGCAATCGGCCGGCGGCACCGGGTCGACGCCCCCTTCATTCCAGGGGTGGCAGCGGCACACGCGCCTGGCAGCCAGCAGGCTGCCCTTGGCGGCGCCGTGCACGCGCAGCGCTTCCATCGCGTAATGCGAACAGCTCGGATAGAAACGGCAATTCTGTCCCAGCATGGGGCTGATCAGCAACTGATAAGCACGCAACAGGAACAGCAGCAGGGTTTTCATGGCGCGGAGGGTGGTGGCGCAGCAACAGAACGGGCCTGGGCGGCGATTTGTCCCGCGAACAGGCGGCTCAATTCTTCCCGCAGCTCGGCTTTGAGCCGGGTCGTGGTGGCCGGGCCATCCTTGCTGTTGACGGCGCGCGACAGGCGCACCACGCAATCGACCGGCGGCAGCGCGCTGTTGCGAAACAGCTCGCGCGTGACGCGCTTGATCGTGTTGCGGGTCGCCGCGCGCGGCGCGAAACGCTTGGCCACAACGACGCCCAGCCGCGCATGCGGCAATTGATTGTGTCGGGTGTACAGCACAAAATGCGCTGTTTTTTGCGAAGGGCGCAAACGAAAAACGGATGAAAATTCATCCGTTTTAACGATACGCCGAAAGCGCGCGAAGTCGTGTGAACCTTCGCGTTGATTGCCGACTGGAGTACAGCTAGCCACGCGATCAGCTGTCAACGACAAGCCTAGACGGCCAGACGTTTGCGGCCCTTTGCGCGACGTGCGTTGAGCACATCACGGCCACCACGGGTAGCCATACGAGCGCGGAAGCCGTGCGTACGCTTGCGGCGAACGACGGAAGGTTGGTAAGTACGTTTCATGTTGGTCTCGCTAAAAACAAAAAAAATGCAAAATCGGGTCTGACGTCCCGTCAGTTTTTGGTGCCAATGACAATCGCGCACTTATGCCAAGGCACAAGCTGGCCAATCTCATCGCCCGCTTAATCCACGCTTAGTCCATATTGTCGTTCCAAATGAATAAACACGGAATACGGGCGGGGAACCCTGAATTATTCAGCATATGCCCCCCTCTTGTCAAGGATTGCCGTGATCGCCTGGAAATTTGCGCGCCGCCCGCCACCTGCGCCAGAGGCCGCACCAGCGCTGCCTGCAACGGGATAACCGGGGGATAAGTCGCCTCTTATGCACATGGCGCCCCACCCCGCCACACAAAAATAAGCGCTGCGCCTGTGGATAACTTTCGCAGTCGGGAGTAGAATAGCGCGTTACGTGTGGCGAGCCCTCGCGCGACGCCGGCCTTGCAACACGGTGACCGCAGGGCAGAATCGATACGCCCTCCCACACCTTTTCACATAGACATACATGGATAATTTCTGGCAGGCCTGTTCCGCGCAGTTGGAACTGGAGCTGACACCGCAACAATTCAGTGCGTGGATCAAACCGCTTATCCCTCTCGACTACGAAGAGGGCAAGCTGCGCATTGCTGCGCCCAATCGCTTCAAGCTCGATTGGGTCAAGACCCAGTTCGCCAGCCGCATCACGGCCCTGGCCATTCAGTACTTCGAAGCGCCGACGGAAGTGCAGTTCGTACTCGACCCGCGCCTGGCCCTGCCGAAAAAGCCCGTTGCCGCCAGCACCCCGGCCAGCGATCCGAATGGCGGCGCGCCCAGCGCGCGCGCCGCGGAGCCGCAGCCCAGCGTGCCGGAACTGAGCATCGGCGCCGCGCCGCGCCGCGAGCAGAGCCGCATCAACACCGACCTGACCTTCGACAGCTTCGTGACGGGCAAGGCCAACCAGCTGGCGCGCGCCGCCGCCATCCAGGTGGCGAACAACCCGGGCGTGTCGTATAACCCGCTGTTCTTCTACGGCGGCGTCGGCCTCGGTAAAACCCACTTGATCCACGCCATCGGCAACCAGGTGATGGCCGACAACCCGGGCGCGAAAATCCGCTACATCCACGCAGAACAGTACGTTCGCGACGTAGTGACCGCTTACCAGCGCAAGGGTTTCGACGACTTCAAGCACTACTATCACTCGCTCGACATGCTGCTGATCGATGATATCCAGTTCTTTGGCGGCAAGAGCCGCACGCAGGAAGAGTTCTTCTACGCGTTCGAGGCACTTATTGCCGCAAAGAAACAGATCATCATCACTTCGGATACGTATCCGAAGGAAATCACGGGCATGGACGACCGTTTGATCTCGCGCTTCGACTCGGGCCTGACGGTGGCCATCGAACCGCCGGAGCTGGAAATGCGCGTGGCCATTCTGCTGAAAAAAGCCAAGCAGGAAGGCGTGACCTTCTCCGACGACGTGGCCTTCTTTGTCGCCAAGCACCTGCGCTCGAACGTGCGCGAACTCGAAGGCGCGCTGCGTAAGATCCTCGCGTACTCGCGTTTCCATGGCAAAGATATAACGATTGATATCGTCAAGGAAGCCCTGAAGGACTTGCTGTCGGTGCAGAACCGCCAGATTTCCGTGGAAAACATCCAGAAAACGGTGGCCGACTTCTTCAATATCAAGGTGGCCGACATGTATTCGAAGCGCCGCCCCGCGAATATCGCCCGGCCGCGCCAGATCGCCATGTACCTGGCCAAGGAATTGACACAGAAGAGCCTGCCGGAAATCGGCGAGCTGTTCGGCGGCCGCGACCACACCACGGTGCTGCATGCCGTGCGCAAGATCGCCCTGGACCGCACCAAGAACCCGGAATGCAACCATGAATTGCATGTGCTGGAACAAACATTGAAGGGCTGAGCGCCGCTCGGGCAAGACTGGCTCAAAACGTGCTTTACCCTTATTATCTGGGAGAGCGCCGCAGCCGGTCTGCCGGGGCTCCCCTTGCAATGATTGTTAAATTACTACGTTAAACTTCATACCTATACATTGAGGATAAATATGCAATTGGTCAAAACCACCCGAGATACCCTTCTCCGGCCACTGCAGATCGTGAGCGGTATTGTCGAGCGTCGGCACACTATGCCGATTCTGGCCAATATCCTCATCCGCAAAGACGGTGAAAATGTCTCCTTCCTGTCCACCGACACCGAAGTGCAGATCACCACGCACGCGGAAATCGGCTCCGGCGCGGACGTCACGGGCACTACCGTGGCCGCGCGCAAGCTGCTGGACATTCTGCGCGCCCTGCCCGAATCGGGCGATGTCACGATGACCCTGCTGAACAAGCGCCTGACCGTGCAAACGGGCAAGTCGCGCTTCGCCCTGCAAACCCTGGCGGCGGAAGAGTTTCCAACCGTGCAACAAGCGGAAAGCTACAACGCCTCCGTCACCCTGCCGCAGAAAACCCTGAAGCACCTGTTCAACATGGTGCATTTCTCGATGGCACAGCAAGACATCCGCTACTACCTGAACGGCTTGCTGCTGGTTCTGGATGGCAATAATGTCATCGCCGTGGCCACCGACGGCCACCGCCTGGCGTTTTGCCAGGTGGCCACCGAGCAAACCTTTGCGCGCCAGGAAGTCATCATTCCGCGCAAGACCATCATCGAACTGCAGCGCCTGCTGGAAGAGAACGACGAGCCGGTGCAGCTGGACATCGCCGCCAACCAGGTGAAACTGACCTTTGCCGACATCGAGCTGATCTCGAAACTGGTGGAAGGCAAGTTCCCCGACTACACGCGCGTGATTCCAAAAGGCTACAAGAACGACTTCACGATCGGCCGCGATGAGCTGCTGCGTTCCCTGCAACGTGCCGCCATCATGACCAGCGACAAGTTCAAGGGCGTGCGCTGCATCATCACCCCGGGCAGCATGAAGATCAGCTCGACCAATGCGGACCAGGAAGAAGCCGTCGAAGAGCTGGAAATCGACTACGGCGGCGACTCCGTCGACATCGGCTTCAACGTGACCTACCTGCTGGACGTGCTGAACAACCTGAAGTGTGAATACGTCAACATCGCCCTGGGCGACTCGAACTCGTCCGCACTGATCTCCATTCCTGACAACGCGGACTTCAAGTACGTTGTCATGCCGATGCGGATTTAAGCCTTAGCCGCAGCATAAAACTGGGGCCAGACCCGACGGGTCTGGCCCCAAAATCAGCAATCGTTATTTGAGAAAGCAGTCCATGTCCGAGAATCCACAAGACACCCCGATCCAGGCCAAAACGGAAGAATACGGCGCCGCCTCCATCCAGATCCTGGAAGGCCTGGAAGCCGTGCGCAAACGCCCGGGCATGTACATTGGCGACACCTCGGACGGCACCGGCCTGCACCACCTGGTATTCGAAGTGCTGGACAACTCCATCGATGAATCGCTGGCCGGCCACTGCACGGAAATCCACGTCACCATCCACAGCGACAATTCCATCTCGATCACCGACAATGGCCGCGGCGTGCCGACCGGCCTGAAAATGGACGACAAGCACGATCCGAAGCGTTCGGCGGCGGAAATCGTCATGACCGAACTGCACGCGGGCGGCAAGTTCGACCAGAACTCCTACAAAGTATCGGGCGGTTTGCACGGCGTGGGTGTGTCCTGCGTCAATGGTCTGTCGAAATTGCTGAAACTGACCATCCGCCGCGATGGCAAGGTCCATTTCATGGAATTCGTGCGCGGCGTGCCGCAGAACCGCGAAATCGAAATGCGCGACGGCGTGGCCGTGTCCCCCATCAAGGTCATCGGCGACACGGACAAGCGCGGCACGGAAGTGCACTTCTGGGCCGACGAAGAAATCTTCACGCACGTGGAATTCCACTACGAAATCCTGGCCAAGCGCATCCGCGAACTGTCCTTCCTGAACAATGGCGTCAACATCAAGCTGTCCGACCAGCGCACGGGCAAGGAAGAAGTGTTCGCCTTCGAAGGCGGCACGCGCGGCTTCGTCGAGTACATCAACAAGGCCAAGTCGGTCCTGCACCCGACCATTTTCCAGGCCACGGGCGAGCGCCTGTCGGACCAGGGCACGAACATCACGGTCGACGTGTCGATGCAGTGGAACGATGCCTACAATGAACAGGTGCTGTGCTTTACGAACAACATCCCGCAACGCGACGGCGGCACCCACCTGACGGGCTTGCGCGCGGCCATGACGCGCGTGATCAACAAGTACATTGACGAGCAGGAATTCGCCAAGAAGGCGAAAGTGGAAATCAACGGCGACGACATGCGCGAAGGCCTGACCTGCGTCCTGTCCGTGAAAGTGCCGGAACCGAAGTTCTCCTCGCAGACGAAAGACAAGCTGGTCTCGTCCGAAGTGCGCGGCCCGGTGGAAGAAATCGTCGCCAAGACCCTGGCCGACTACCTGCAGGAAAAACCGAACGACGCCAAGATCATTTGCGGCAAGATCGTCGAAGCGGCGCGCGCCCGCGAAGCGGCCCGCAAGGCCCGCGACTTGACGCGCCGCAAAGGCATCATGGATGGCCTGGGCCTGTCGGCCAAGCTGGCCGACTGCCAGGAAAAAGACCCCGCCCTGTGCGAACTGTACATCGTCGAGGGTGACTCCGCAGGTGGTTCCGCCAAACAAGGGCGCGACCGCAAGTTCCAGGCCATCCTGCCGCTGCGCGGTAAGGTCTTGAACGTGGAAAAAGCCCGTTTCGAGAAAATGCTGTCGTCCGAGCAGATCACCACCCTGATCGCCACCCTGGGCACGTCGATCGGACCGGACGAATTCAACGTCGAAAAACTGCGCTACCACCGCATCATCATCATGACCGATGCGGACGTCGACGGCGCCCACATCCGTACCCTGCTGCTGACCCTGTTCTACCGCCAGATGCCGCAGCTGGTCGAACGCGGCCACATCTATATCGCGCAACCGCCGCTGTACAAGGTCAAGGCGGGCCGCGACGAGCGCTATCTGAAAGATGACGCCGAAGAAGCGAGCTACATGATGACGGTGGCCCTGAACACGGCCGTGCTGGTGCCGCGCGAAGGCGCGGAAGGCATTTCCGGCGACACCCTGGCCGAGCTGGTGCGCAAGTTCAACTTGTCGAACACCATCATGACGCGTCTGACCCGCGTCATCGACCGCGCCGCCCTGACGGCCATCATGACGGGCGTGCAGCTGGACCTGTCGACCCTGGAACTGGCGGAAGCATCCGCGCAGGCCCTGCAGGCAGCCATCAACGATACCGCCGTGCAAGTGCACGTGCGCTCCGACGACCTGTCGGAAAAGCACATGCTGCGCATCGAGCGCATGCACCACGGTAACGTCAAGGTCACGGCCATCGATGCGGACTTCGTACAAGGCCCGGACTACGCCGTGCTGAGCAACGGCGCCGCCACCTTCGAAGGCTTGATCGGCGAAGGCGCGTTCGTGCGCCGCGGCGAAGGCGAGCGCGTCAAGGAAATCGCCGTCGTCGACTTCCACCAGGCCATGCAATGGCTGCGCGACGAAGCCGAGCGCACCGTGTCGAAACAGCGCTACAAAGGTCTGGGCGAAATGAACCCGGATCAACTGTGGGAAACGACGATGGACCCGACCGTGCGCCGCCTGTTGAAAGTGCAGATTGAAGACGCCATTGCGGCAGATCAAATCTTCACGACATTGATGGGCGACGACGTGGAACCACGCCGCAACTTCATCGAAAACAACGCTCTGCGCGCGGGCAATATCGACGTGTAAGCCACCGCGTCATGCCATCACGCATGCAAAGAAAACGCCACCTCCGGGTGGCGTTTTTTGTTTCCAGCACCGTCCCCATGGGGAAAAACCCTGCGGCTGACTTTTTTCTGCCGCCGCTGTATCCATTATGCGAGAATGCCCCTCCCCCCTGGATGGTGCGCATGATGACAAAACTCGCCGCAATCATGACTGGCATGACACTCATGCTGGCAGCCTGCAAGCCCGCAGCCACGGCACCCGCGCCTGACATTCCTGCGGCGATGGGCCAGGCCGCGACCACCCTGCTGCAGTCGAAACTGCTGCACGCGACATCGATTGCCGGCGTTTATCGCGGCCAGGAATTCATTCTGCATCAGGGCGAGCTGGAAACGGGCAAAGCCAATCCGCCGGACGATACGACGCTGTATGAAATCGGTTCGGTCAGCAAGACGTTTGCCGGCCTGCTGCTGGCGAACGCCGTGCTCGAGGGAAAGGCGGCGCTCGACGATCCCATACAACAGTACCTGCCGGCCGCCTACCCGAACCTGCAGTCGCAGGGGCAGCCAATCCGTTTGCGCCATCTGATCACGCACACCAGCACCATGCCGGGCATGCTGCCATTGCAGGTGAACACCGTCTTGCAGGATTTCACTGCGCACGCCACGCCGGCCAAGCTCAATGCCGCCTACGCCGACTACGGACAGGCGCAATTCTGGCAGGACTTGCACACGGTCAGCATCAAGGGTCCGCTGGGCAAGGACTACGCCTATTCAAGCGCCGGGACCGAACTCGTTGCGCACGCGCTCGAAACAATCTACGGCATGCCCTACGAAGTCCTGCTCACGCAATTCGTCACGCGCGCAGCCGGCATGCACGATACCAGGCTGAGACTCACGCCCCAGGATACCGGCCGGCTGGCGCCCGGCTACCACAGCGACAATCCCGTCGCGACGACGCCGATGCCACAGCTGCCCTGGGGGGCCGCCGGCAACCTGAAGTCGACCATGCAGGATATGGCGAAGTACCTGCGCCTGCAATTGGGCACCCATCCCGCCGTCGTCGAATCGCACAAGCCGCTGGTCCGCTTCCAGGACGACTTCAGCATTGGCTACTTCTGGAACATCGGCAACAATCGGCAGCTGGGCACGCATTATGTCCACCATGGCGGCGTGCCACGCGCGCAAAGCTACGCCTATGCCGTTCCTCAATATCAGCTTGGGGTCTTCATCATCACCAACCAGAGCGGCGACGCGACTGCCGGCGCCATGGAAAGCGCGCTGGCGCCCATCTTCGACACCGTGGCATCCCTGGAACGCGCGCAGTAGGCCGGCCCTGGCTGTGGGGAGCGTCGTGCCGCTGCGTCGATGCCATCCCCTAACGCATTGACATGCTTGCTAAAAGCAAGCAATAATCTGCCATAAGCAAGCAAATGGAGGCCCCCCATGCATACGGATCCACTCGGTGAACGCACGGACAGCGTGCGCCGCTTCAACCGTTTTTATACGCGCCAGATTGGCGTGCTGCATGAACACCTGCTCGACAGCCCGTTTTCGTTGACGGAAGTGCGCATCCTGTATGAGCTGGCGCATCGGAACGATCTCACCAGCGCGGACCTGTGCCGCGAGCTGGGCTTGAACGCGGGCTACCTGAGCCGGGTGATCAGCGGTTTCGACAAGCAGGGGCTGATCGCCAAGTCGCGCTCGCCCACGGATGCGCGCGCCACCCGCCTGCAGCTGACCGACGCGGGCCAGCGCACCCTCGCGCCCCTGGTCGACGCGTCGCGGCGCGAGGTGGCCGCCATGCTGGAACGCCTGCCGCCAACGGCGCAGCAGGACCTGGTCGCTGCCATGAACCAGATCGAGGGCTTGCTGGGGGAGCCATCGCCCAGCTATCTCCTGCGCAATCCGCAGCCGGGCGACATGGGCTGGATCATCCACCGGCAAGCCGTGCTGTATGGGCAGGAATATGGCTGGAACAACGAGTACGAGGCCCTCGTGGCCGACATCCTCGCCAAGTTCGTGCGCGAATTCGATCCGGCCCGGGAGCGTTGCTGGATTGCCGAGAAAGATGGCAAGGTGATCGGTTCCGTCTTCGTCGTGCGCCAGGACGACACGACGGCCAAGCTGCGCCTGCTGTATGTCGATCCCTGCGCGCGCGGCCTGGGCATCGGCAGCCGCCTGGTCGACGAGTGCCTGCGCTTCAGCCGCCAGGCGGGTTATGCGCGCATGGTGCTGTGGACCAACAGCATCCTCACCGATGCGCGCCGCATCTACGACAAGGCGGGCTTCCAGCTGGTCGAGGAAGAGGCGCATCACAGCTTTGGCAAGGACCTCGTCGGCCAGGTGCTGGCGCGCGACCTGTAAGCGGCGCGTGCCGCTCCCTGGGACGACCCCGACTGTGGCGGCGCCAGGACAGTGGCCGCCCATTTCCGCATCCGTATCAGCATTCCGGCCAAGAAACCAGTACACTAGTTCCTGAGCGCAACTAATTTTGTGCGCGCACCATGCCGCCGGATCTTGCCGGGAGGCATCCCCGCCGCAAGGCCTGTTGTCTGCCTGGACGAATGCAATGTTCACTTCGCGCAGCCTGTCTCCCGCCTTCTATTACCTGTTCTTTTCAGGAGAACCGGAGCAGCAGCAGCGCTTTTTCAAGGAATTGCATTTCATTTCGATAGCCATCCTGACGTTTGGCCTGGCGTGCTGGCTGGTCACGTTCAGCCTGACCCTGCCGCGCGCCACGCTCGATTACGCCCATGCGGCGCTGGGCGTGACGGGCATGCTGGTGGGGCTGGTGCTGACCGTGTATGCCAGGTCGCTGCAAGCCATCATCGCCAGCGGCACGATCAGCGTGCTGTTCATCGGTTTCAGCTTTCGCGTGCTGATGCTGGGCACGGAAGACCCCGCTTTCTGGGTCTTGCCCCTGGGCGTGATGATTACCCTGACGACGGCGCCCATCTTCAGCGGCATCGCGTATTACCTGGGCGTGTCGCTGGGCGTGTGGGCCATCCTGGGGCTGGGGCAGTTTCCCGTGCATGCGGGCCAGGCCGACCAGCATTGGCCCATGCTGGCCGTCACCATCAGCGTGATCATCGGCCTGGCGCTGAACATCTATTTTCTCGTCTTGCGCATCAACAACTACCGCGCCCAGCGCGACCTGGCGACGATGGCCTACAAGGATGGCTTGACCGGGCTCAACAATCGCCGCATGTTTACCCAGGGCGCGCGCGCCCTGCAGCGCACGGGCATGGCGCCGGCGTATTTCCTCATGATCGACATCGACGACTTCAAGCAGATCAACGACGTCTACGGCCATGACGTGGGCGACGAAGTCCTGAAAAAGATCGCCGGCGTAATCGCGGGCTTGTCCGGCGAGCAACTTTGCGGGCGCCTGGGGGGCGAAGAGTTCGCCGTCATCTACCAGGGTGAAAAGCAGGCCGCCTGCGACTTTGCCGCACGCCTCGTCGACAGCGTCGAGGCGGCGTTCGAGCCGGAGCGCAAGGTTTCCGTCAGCATCGGCGTGGCGGAACTGCTCAAGGAAGTGGACCTGTCGCACAGCTACCGGCGCGCCGATGAATCGCTGTACCTGGCCAAGAAGAATGGCAAGAACCGCTACGTGCTCAATGCCGCCTGAGCACCCGTGACGGCTGCCTCGCATGCCAGGATCGCAGCGCGCCAGCCCAGGCAGCTACCGGCGTGGCCCGCTGGCGGGAAACGAGGCGGACTGGCACGGTGGACAGGGAAAAGCATTGCCATCCCGCATAAGAACATGGCATTTTGGCATTTTGCGGTATGATTTCCGATCGTGCGGCGCTGCCCGGTCCCTGCCTTGCCCACCTCCTCCATCAAGCAACACCACGCTTGAATAGCATTCTGTCCTAAGGAACTCTTATGTTCGGTTTTAACCTGCGCGTCGCCAAAATGGTGTGGACGGCCTTCCTCATCGTCCTCTTGCTGTTCATCACATATAAAGTCTCGTCGACCCTCATCGTCGTGGTCTTTTCGATTTTCTTCAGCTACCTCGTGTATCCGCTGATCGAGCTGCTGGAACGCCACGGCCCCAAGCGCCTGCCGCGCACGGCCGCCATCGGCATCGTCTTTCTGGTCGTCATCTTGCTGGTGGCCATACTGGGGTCCATCTTCGGCGCCCGCATCGAGGAGGAGGCGATCAAGCTCAGTGATCAGTTGCCAACCTTACTAAAAGGCAATAATTTTGCCGAGCGCATCCCGCTGCCCGAATTCATGGAACCCTTGCGTGCGCGCATTTTGTCCTTCATGCAGGAGCAGCTGAGCACTGGCACGGGCCAGGCCATGCCGCTGGCCAAGGAAATCAGCCTGGGCGTGATGCACGCGGCCAGCAACCTGATCTACCTGGTGCTGGTGCCCGTGCTGAGCTTTTTGCTGATCAAGGAAGGGCCGGACATGCGCGATGGATTGCTGTCCCTGCTGAACCGTCCGAACAAGAAACTCTGGGGCGCCATCATCGACGACCTCGACATCCTGCTGTCGCGCTATGTGCGCGCCCTGCTGCTGCTGTCCATCGCCACCTTCGTCTCCTACAGCATCGCCTTTTCCCTGATGGGCGTGCCGTACGGCCTGCTGCTGGCCGGCGCGGCCGCCTTGCTGGAATTCATCCCGTTTGCCGGTCCGTTGGCCGCCGCCGTCATCGCCGTCGTCGTGGCCGGCTTCAGCGGCTTCGAGCACGTGTTCTGGCTGATCGGCTTTATCGCCGCCTACCGCTTGTTCCAGGATTACGTGGTCAACCCGTACCTGATGAGCGAAGGCGTGGAAGTGAGTCCGCTGATGGTGATTGTCGGCTTGCTGGCCGGCGACCAGCTGAGTGGCGTGGTGGGCATCTTCCTGTCCGTGCCCGTGATGGCCGCCATCAAGATCGTCTTCGTGCGCGCCCGCGCCGCCTTGCAGGCACGTCACGATGCCCTGGAGAAAGCGGAACAGGCCGCGGAGGAAGCGCGCGCCCAGGCCCTGGCCGAGGCGGCGCGATTGCAGGAACAGGGCAGCAAGGTGGCCCTGGAACCGAAGTAACGCCAGAGCTGGCTTAAAACTCTTCCCACTCGCCGCTGCTGTCGGCGGCCGGCTTGGCCGGACGCGGCTTGGCGGCGGCGGGAGCCGGCGCCAGGCGCAGCGACGGACGCTTCAAGGCCGTGGCGGCGGCGGCCACGACGGGCTTGCGCAAGGCAGGCTTGGCCGCCGCGGAGCCGCCATGATTGGCGTCGAGCTTGAAGATGCTGACCATTTCCGCCAGCGCCGCCGCCTGCTCCTGCATGGCTTCCGAAGCGGCCGCCGCCTCTTCCACCAAAGCCGCATTCTGCTGCGTCACGGTATCCATTTCCGCCACGGCTTGATTGATCTGGCCGATGCCCAGTTCCTGCTCGCGGCCGGCGGCGCTGATTTCCGCCATGATGTCCGTCACGCGGCGGATGCTGGAAACGATCTCGTCCATCGTCGTGCCCGTCTGGCTGACCAGCTCGCTACCGGCGCCCACGTTCTGCACCGACGCTTCGATCAGCATCTTGATGTCCTTGGCGGCGCTGGCCGAGCGGTGCGCCAGGTTGCGCACTTCCGTCGCGACGACGGCAAAGCCGCGCCCCTGCTCGCCCGCGCGGGCCGCTTCCACGGCCGCGTTCAAGGCCAGGATATTCGTCTGGAAGGCGATGCCGTCGATGACGCCGATGATGTCGGCAATCTTTTTCGACGATTCGCTGATGGAACCCATGGTATCGACCACTTGCGCCACCAGCGCGCCACCTTTCACGGCCACGTCCGAGGCGGACACGGCCAGCTGGTTGGCCTGGCGCGCATTGTCCGAGTTCTGCTTGACGGTGGAAGTGAGTTCTTCCAGCGAAGACGCCGTTTCTTCCAGGCTCGACGCCTGCTGTTCCGTGCGGCTGGACAGGTCCAGGTTGCCCGAGGCGATTTCATTGCTGGCCGTGGCGATGGCGCCGCTGCCGTCGCGCACGCCGCGCACCGTGTTCGACAGGCGTTCCTGCATCTGCTGCAAGCCCTTCAGCAAGGCGCCCATCTCGTCGTGGCGCGTGATGACGATGTCGTTGGCCAGGTTGCCGTCGGAAATGGCGCCGAAGTGGCGCAAGGCCTGGTCCAGCGGGCCAAAGATGGCGCGCAGCAAGAGGAGGCTGGAAATAATGATCAGCAAGCCGCCCACCACCATGCCGGCAATGGCCAGGGCCACTTGCGTATGGTAGCGGGACTGACTGGCCGCATACATGTCGGCCGCCGAGCGCACTTGGTACTGCGTCAGGGTTTCCGCCGCCTGGTCCAGGGTGCGGTACAGGGGCGACAGGCCCGTCATCATCAGCGTGTCCGCTTGCGCAACGTTGCCGTCACGCAAAGCCTTGCTCATGATCAGCACGCCGTCGTTGATATAGGCGCTGCGCTTTTTGTCCATGTCGTCGGACAAGAGTTTTTCTTCCGCGCTTTGCGGCAAGCCCAGGTACACCTTCCAGGCCTTGTTGGACGCTTCCAGGAATTGCTCGGCACGGGACAGCGTTTCCTTGGCATCGGCGGCGTCCGGATGCACCATCACGCGGTCCATCGTGAAGCGCGCGCGGCCCAGGGCAATTTGCGATTCGCCGATCGCCTGCGTCGAGGCCAGCTGGTTGCTGTACACCTCGTTGAGGCTGTTATTCGCCGATTTCAGGCTGATCATGCTCATGGCACCCAGCACGGCGATCAGCAAGCCCAGCACACTCATGGTGGCAATCAGGCGCATTTTTATTGTTATGTTCGACAGCATGCAATCTTCCTCGGTAAGGGCGCAACCATGCCCGCGCTGGCCGGACAAGATGACGGCAAACGCCAGACAGGCGGTTCATTTGAATTGTTCAGGACAGGTCGATACGGCGTGTGCGGCGGCAGGGGGAAGGCGGCCCGCGCATATCGTCAGGAGTGAAATACAGATCAACAGGGTTGAGGTTTCCTGTATTTTTGATTTCCTGACTGCAAGATACAGGGAAAGATTACCGGTAGCAACATCCAGCGTCAATTTTCACACATTGTCACAAGCCGGTGATGTTTTTTGCGCAGAACGGGCGTGCCGCATGCCTTGCCGGGCACGCCAGGGCAGGCATCTGCGGCGCGTTTCCACAGCGGGGCCGCGCCGCAGAGACGCGCCACGGCCATGCTGTTCGGGCACGCCGTGGCCCGCAACGCCGTTCAGGCCAGCCCGGAGACGCCGGCGCGCCGGCCAAACAGGGGCCGCTGCACCGTCTGCGCCAGCAGCACGCCCAGCAGCGAGATACCGCCGCCGACCAGGTGATATATATGCATGCTTTCGTGCAGCCAGACGATGGCCAGCAGGGCCGTCAGCAAGGGCAGCAGGTTGACGTAGATGCTGCAGCGGTTCGGCCCCAGCAGCTTGACGCCTTCGATCCACAGGTAGGACAGCACGATGGATGAGCCGATGCCCGCATAGCCGATCAGGGGCAAGGTGGTGGCGTCGAGCCTGGCGCTGCCGGGCGGCAGCAGCAGGAACAGGGGCAGCATGCACAGCAACGCCGCCAGGGCCTGGCAATAGATGGCTTGCCACGCGGGTATGGATAAGCGCCAGCGGCGCAGCAGCACGCCGTACAGGGCAAACACCAGGCAGGCCAGCAGCATCAGGGCGTCGCCCGCATGCACGCCCTGCTGCAGCAAGGCCAGCACGTCGCCGCGCCCCACCAGGTACAGCAGGCCGCCAAACGACAGCACGCCGCCGGCCGCCATGCCCAGCGTCAGGCGCTCGCCCAGCAGCAGCACGCTGAGCAGGGCCGTCATCAGGGGCGCCAGCGCCGTGACGATGGCCATGTTGGTGGCCGTGGTGCTTTCCGCGGCGCGGTAGGACAGGCTCTGGAACAGCGCCATCGACATCACGCCGCACAGGGCCAGCTGCCACCACTGGCGGCGGATGGCGGCACGGTTGCGCCACAGGGGGCGGACGATGAACGGCGTCATCACCAGCAGGACCAGCACCAGGCGGTAAAAGGTGATGGCCGTGGGGGCGATGCTGGAGGCGGCCAGCTTCGAGACGACGACGTTGCCGGCCCACAGCAGCATGGCGAGAAAGGGATACAGATAGGCGCGCACGGGCATGCGGAACTCCATAAATAGGTGTGGGGAACCATCATGCCGCAGGCACGGTGCGCATTCTCGCGCTAAGATGTCCATACCTATCGCAAAACTGACATTCTTTCATGGATTGTACCGCCCCCGCCTTTCAGGAATTGCTGCCCGTCACGGCGCGCGCCATGGCGCTGGCCGTCGACTATGCGCACGGCCACGTGATTTCCGTGCACCGCCACACGCATGCGCAGTTGCTGTATGCCATCGAGGGCGTGATGACCATCGAGACGCAGGGCGGACGCTGGGTGGTGCCGCCCACGCGCGGCGTGTGGCTGCAGGCCGGCGTGGCGCACCAGGTGCGCATGAGCGGCGCCGTGAAAATGCGCACCGTCTTCATCGACTGCGCCAGCTCGCCCTTGCTGCCGGGCCATAGTTGCGTGCTCGACATCAGCCCCCTGCTGCGCCAGCTGATCGTGGCGGCCGTCGACATCGCGCCCGATTTCACGGAAGGCAGCCGCGACTGGCATCTGCTGCAATTGCTGTTGCACGAGCTCGACAGCCTGCCCGTGCTGCCCCTGTACCTGCCCTTGCCGGCCGACGCGCGCCTGCGCGGCATCTGCGCGCGGCTGATGGAACAGCCGGGCGAGCAGCTGACGGTGGCCCACTGGGCGCAGGAGCTGGCCATCACCGAGCGCAGCCTGCACCGCCTGTTCCAGAAACAGACGGGCATGCGCTTTGGCCAGTGGCGCCAGCAGGCGCGCCTGCTGCGGGCGCTGGAACAGCTGGCGCATGGCGGCAAGGTCATCGACGTGGCCATGGACAATGGCTACACGAGCCAGAGCGCCTTCACGGCCATGTTCAGGAAACATTTCGGCAGCACGCCGACGGCGTTTTATCAAGTCAGGCCCATCGCCGCGTAAATAAAATGCTGCTATGCATCAATAATCATGGGCGATCGCCGCCGGGCTTGTTATCATCGCAAGCCTTATGGCACCGTGCCCATCCTGGCAGCGGTGTTGACCTTATTCCCACGCCACCATGACACAGAATTTCTTCCAGACTTTTATCCTGCTCCTGCTCGTCACCGACCCGTTCGGCAACGTTTCCCTGTTCGTCAATGCCCTGAAACGGGTGCCCATCGAGCGGCGCTGGAAAGTCGTGGTACGCGAATGCATGATCGCCTTCGGTATCTTGCTGTTGTTCATGTTCTTCGGCCGCCATTTCCTGAACGCCTTGCAGCTGTCGGAAATCGCCCTGCGCATCGGCGGCGGCGTGATCCTGTTCCTGATCGCCATGCGCATGGTGTTTCCGCAACCCAGCGCCGGCAATAGCGACCACGAGATGGGCGGCGAACCGTTCATCGTGCCGCTGGCCATCCCCGCGCTGGCCGGCCCCTCGGCCCTGGCGACCGTGCTGCTGTTTTCCTCGCATGAAATGAACGACGTCATCGCCCACGTGGCGGGCTTGACAGCCGTGGCCGCCGTCTGGCTGGCCGTCTTCCTGTGCGCCGAACGCCTGCAGCGGGCGCTCGGTCCACGGGTCATGACGGCCTTCGAGCGCCTGATGGGCCTGATCCTGACGGCGATGGCCATTGAAATGTTGCTCGCCGGCATACGCGCCTTCCTGAAATCCGTTTAACATACAGCTTCATCCACCGGAGGAGTCCAGCATGAGCCGTTGCGCCCACCTTTGCCTGATGGCCGATTACAACCAGTGGATGAATACCAAGGTCTACGCGGCGGCGGCCGGCCTGCCGCCGGAAGAGCTGCGGCGCGAGCGAGGCGCCTTCTTCGGCTCCCTGCTGGGAACGCTGAACCACGTGATGGTGGGCGACACCCTGTGGCTGCAGCGCTACGCGAAACACCCGGCCGGCTTTCCCCTGCTCGACCCCATCCGCGCCATCACGCCTCCCGCCTCGCTCACGCACCCGCTGTACGCGGCCGAGGAGTTCGCCGCCATGCATGCGCACCGGCAATGGCTGGACGGAGTCATCGTCGCCTGGGCCGCCTCCATCCAGGAAGCCGACCTGGACCACCTGCTCGACTACCGCAACAGCAAGGGACCGAACCGGCGCGAGTTCTTCAGCCTGCTGATGCATTTCTTCAACCACCAGACGCACCACCGGGGCCAGGCCAGCACCCTGCTGTCGCAGGCGGGCGTGGACATCGGCGACACGGATTTACTGTTCCGCATCCCCAACCATATCGGCGACTGACGACGGGCGGTAGCACCAGGCCTTGAGCAGGATCAAGACCAGCGCCAGCGCCCCCAGCAGCGCGCCACAGGCCAGCGCCCCTTGCATGCCATAGTGTTCAATGGCCATGCCGCCAGCCAATGCGCCCACCGTCACGCCCAGGTTGATGGCGGCGATGTACACGCCGATGGCGAACGCGGGCGCCTCGCGCGCTTCGCTGCTGAGCCACACTTGCGTGACGATCAAGCCGCTCGTGTGCGCGGCGCCCCAGAACAGCAGCAAGACGCCCAGCGCGACCCAGCCGAGATCGCCGCCCGCATGCCGGTACAGCAGCCAGTACGCCAGCCCCAGCAGCACAGGCTGCAGCAGCACCGTGCGCAGCACGTGCGTGCCCAGCTGCCTCCCGGCAAACAGATTGCCCGCCACGCCGCCCGCGCCAAACACCACCAGCGCCAGCCCCGTCTGGCGCGCCGACAGACCCGCTGCCTGCTGCAGGTAGGCGGCCGCATACGCGTACACGGCAAACATGGCGGCAAAGACAAACACGGCGGCGGCGATATTGAGCCACAGGGCGGGTTTGCGCAGCACGGCCAGCTGGCGGCCATAGGCCATGGGCGCTACGCGCGGCGTGTCCGGCAAGAAGCAATACAAGCCCAGCGCGGCCAGGGCATTGACGAGGGCGCAGGCAAGAAACGACGCCTCGTAGCCCAGCTGCGCGGCGATCCAGGTGGTGAGCGGGATGCCCAGCACCATGCCCATGCTGGTGCCCGTGAACGCATGCGCGCCGGCCCGCGCCGCGTCCTGCGGCGGGTACAGGGCGGTGGCGGCCACCATGGCCAGCGAGAAATACACGGGGTGGAACAGGGCCGGCACGATGCGCAGCGCCAGCAGCACCTCGAAGCGGGGCGCATAGGCCGACGCCACGCTGGCCAGGGAAAACACCAGCAGGGAGACGACCAGCACGCGCTTGCGGCGCCAGCGCGTGGCCAGCAGCACGAGAAAGGGACCACCCACGGCGATCACCAGGGCGAACAGGCTCACCAGCGAGCCCGCCTGCGCGGCCGTCACGGCGTAGCGCTGCATGATCATCGGCAAGATGCCCACCACGCCAAACTCGATGCAATACACGCCGAACAGGCCCAGCGCGAGGAAGACGATGGGGTGCGGGCGGATCATGGCGTTTCCCTGGCGCCAGCTTCCTTGCTGCCATACACGGCCTGGCACAGCTCCATCACGAACGGCCCCGCCATGCCCTCCAATGCCGTGTTCGTAAACGCCACCACGGACAGCTCTTGCGCAGGATCAACAAACCACGCATGGCCATACGTGCCGCCCATGCGCCAGCTGCCCACGGACTCCGGCGTGGCGGCGGCCTGCGCGTCCGTCAGCACGGTAAAACCGAGGCCAAAGCCCCGTCCCGGCCAGAACGGCAAGTCGCACGCACCCGTCTGGCTCTCGCCCATCTGGCGCGCCAGCGCCGGCGGCAGCAAGGGCGCGCCGCCCAGCCGCAGGGATTCCAGCAGGCGCATGAAGTCCGGTGCCGAACCGACCATGCCGGCGCCGCCAGACGGGTAGGCGTGCGCATCGAGCGCGCGCGCCGGCGACAAGGTAAACCCTGCCATGCCGTCGAGAAACGGCAGATGGTCGTCCCCCACGTCGCGCAAACGGCGCGGCCGCAATTCTCCCGCCGCGCGGTCCGCATAGGCGACGGCCAGGCGCGCCGGGTCCGTGGCCTTAAAACCCGTGTCGCGCATGGCCAGCGGCGCCGTCACCAGCTGTTGCACGGCTTGCGCCAGCGGTAAATCCGTCACCGCTTCGATCACGGCGCCCAGCACGTCGGTGGCGATGGAATATGCCCAGCGCGTGCCGGGCGCGTAGGCCAGCGGCACCGTGGCCAGGCGGCGCAGGTTGTCTTGCAGGGAAATACGGGACGCATCCATGCCGTCCGACACACCCGCCAGCGCATAGGCGCCACCGGGCGGCTGGAAGAAGCCGTAGTCGAGCCCTGCCGTGTGCGTGAGCAGGTGACGCACGGTAATCGGCGCCACGCTGCCATCCGGCTGGCGCGGCGCAAAATACGGCAGCCAGCGCGCCACGTGGTCATCCAGACCCAAACGATGCTGTCCCACCAGCGCCAGCGCGGCCGTCGAGACGATGGGCTTGCTCACGGATGCCAAGCGGAACAGCGCATCGTCGCGCATGGGCATGCCCGCCTCGCGGTCCAGGTGGCCGGCGGCGCGGCGGTACACTTCCTGGCCACGGTGGCACACGAGCACCACGGCGCCCACCAGGCGCTGCTGGCGCAAAACACCGTCGAGCAAGGGATCGATGCGGGCGGACAGGGCCGCGGGAGAGCAATCGGACATCATGGTGAGCCTTTCAAATGATCAAGCTGCCAAGGTAAGGCAGGCGCGATCAAAGAAAAACAGGCTATAGTTTCCGTCTGTGCGGACGTTGGCATCCGCAATCAATGGTGACGAAACGGAAGCGACATGGATAACCTGGCGGGATTGACGGCCTTCGTGCAGGCGGCGGAACTGCGCAGTTTTGTGGCGGCGGGCCGGATGCTGGGGATTTCCGCCTCGGCCGTGGGGAAAAGCATCGCGCGGCTGGAAGCGCGCCTGGGGGTGCGGCTGTTTCAGCGCAGCACGCGCAGCATCGCGCTGACGAGCGAGGGAAGCGTGTTTCTCGAACGCTGCCGGCGCATCCTGGGCGAGATCGAGGCGGCCGAACTGGAGTTATCCAATAGCAAGAGCGCGCCCCAGGGCCGGCTGCGCGTCAGCCTGCCCCAGGTGGGCAGCCTGCTCAATCCCGTGCTGGCGGCGTTTGCACGCGCCTATCCGCAGGTCGAGCTGGACCTCGATTTCAGCGACCGCCGGGTCGACGTCATCGAGGAAGGCTACGACGCCGTCGTGCGCGTGGGCGAAAGCGCCGACAGCCGCCTGATGAGCCGACAGCTGGGCCAGTTCCAGCTGCAACTGGTGGCCGCGCCCGCCTACTTGGCGCAGCACGGCACGCCCGCGCAGCCGGCCGACCTGCGGGGCCATACCTGTCTGCTGTACAAGTTTCCCAGCAGCGGCAAGGTCGAGGCCTGGCCCTTGCCCGACTGGCCCGCCCTGCAGGCGGCGGGCTTGCCGGCTGTATTGAACTGCAACAATGTGGATACCCTGCTGCACTTTGCCGAAAATGGCCTGGGCATCGCCGCTTTGCCGGACTTTGCCGTGCGCGCGGCGCTCGCCGCTGGCCGCCTGCGGCCCCTGCTGGAAGCGCACCGCCAGCACGACGGCGCCTTCCGCATCCTGTGGCCCAGCAGCCGCCACCTGACGCCGAAACTGCGCGCCTTCATCGACTTCCTGGCCGCCCACGTGTTTCCCGAAGGCTGATGTTTCCTGCCGGCGCCGCGCTCGTTGTTTCCATACGACAACTTATTTCATTTGCCGCCGGTTCTTGTACTTTTCAGCAACTTGATACAAGTATTTGTATTGCAGTGCGGAATTTTGAGGAACAATTACAGGCTGGCCGCCGTTACGTAGAAACCCGTAGTGGCAAGGCAGCGCCTGGCCGGTGCAACGCTTCCTCTCACTTCCGCAACACGAAAGCAATCATGTCACTCACACAATTCAAAATCGGCACCCGGCTCGGGATCGGGTTCGCGGTGGTCCTCGGCTTGCTGGTGGCCGTGCTGCTGGTCGGCCTGTATTCCATGGGGCAATTGAGCAACCGCACGCACGACATTGTCACCGACAAGAACGTCAAGATGGCGGCGGCCAATACCATGAGCGACAACGTGCGCACCATTACCCTGGCGATCACCAGCGTGGTGGTGGCGCCGACGGAAGCGCTGGTGCAGGCGGAACTGGCGAAGATCGGCGATGCGCGCAAGAAATACGGCGCCGCCAAGGAAATCCTGCAAAAGAAAATCACGACGGACAAGGAAACGGCGCTGATGGCCGAACTGGACGCCGCCCTGAAAGCGGGCGCGCCGCTGAACAACAAGGTCATCGAGCTGCGCAATGCGGGCCAGACGGAAGAGGCGATCGCCTTCCTGACCCAGCAGGCCGCACCGAGCCTGAAGCGCGTCCTGGGCGCGCTCGACAGCCTGGTCGCGCTGGAAGGCGAACTGGCGGCGCAGGCGGCCGGCGACGCCGAAGCGCTGAGCAGCAGCGCGCGCGCCTCCATGATCCTCCTGGGCAGCCTGGCCGTGCTGCTGGGCGCCTTCGTGGCGTGGATCATCACGCGCTCGATCACCCGTCCCATCAATGCCGCCGTGGGCGTGGCCGAGACGGTGGCCTCGGGCGACCTGTCCTCGCACATCGTGGTCGACTCCAGCGATGAAACGGGGCGCCTGCTGGGCGCGCTGAAAGCCATGAACACCAGTTTGCTGGGCGTGGTGGCGCAAGTGCGCCATGGCACGGATGCGATCTCCACGGCATCGAGTGAAATTGCCGCCGGCAACCTCGACCTGTCGTCCCGCACGGAAGAGCAGGCCAGCTCGCTGGAAGAAACAGCGTCGGCCATGGAAGAGCTGACCTCGACCGTGAAACAGAATGCGGACAATGCGCGCCAGGCGAACCAGCTGGCGAAAAGCGCGTCCGAAGTGGCCGTGCGCGGCGGCAGCATCGTCTCGCAAGTGGTCGACACCATGGGCACCATCAATGAATCGTCGAAAAAGATCGTCGACATCATCGGCGTCATCGACGGCATCGCCTTCCAGACGAATATCCTCGCCTTGAACGCGGCCGTGGAAGCGGCCCGCGCGGGCGAGCAGGGGCGCGGCTTTGCCGTCGTCGCCACAGAAGTGCGCAACCTGGCGCACCGTTCCGCCTCGGCCGCCAAGGAAATCAAGGAACTGATCGCCGCCTCCGTGGCCAACGTGGACACGGGTTCGCGCCTCGTCAATGAAGCGGGCCAGACCATGGGCGACATCGTCGACAGCATCGTGCGCGTGACCGACATCATGGGCGAGATCACCTCCGCCACGCACGAGCAGACCATCGGCATCGAACAGATCAACATGGCCATCGCCCAGATGGATGAAGTGACGCAGCAAAACGCGGCCCTGGTGGAAGAAGCGGCGGCCGCCTCGCAAAGCATGCAGGAACAGGCGGGCGAACTGGCCCACGTGGTGGGTTTCTTTAAAACCGGCAACCATGTCGCCACCGTCAGCAAGCTGAGCACGGTGCGCGCCACGCCGAAAGCGGCGGCCATCGCCCGCCCCGCCGCCAGGCCCACGCCTGCCGCGCGCCAGGCCGTCGCGGCCGCCCCGGCACGCCGCAGCAATGCGGGCGCCGACAGCGAATGGGAAGAGTTTTAACCAATAGCAACATCCGCTGCACACGCCAGCCAGGCAGGAAGTTGCTGCCTGGCTTTTTTTCGTCCATTCGCCGCACTTTTTTTGCGGCAAAGCGCGCGCAATAGACAAAAGTGCAAAACATGCGCTGCGCATACCCTTTACAATCCTCGCTCGCTTTACAAAATAATTGGTCATCATGAATCAGGCAGAACAGCAGCGCCTCCTGGCTATCCTGGAGTATTGGCACAAGATCGAATTCTTTATCCCGTTTGACCTGAATCAAATCACGGACGTCGAAGACCCGTCCACCGTGCGCCTCCTGCCGCGCGAACAGCTGGCGCAATTGCCGCCGCAATTCGCCACCCAGTGGCCAGTGCCATCCGACCGCGAAATCGACGGCTTTTCCTTGTTCCTCGGCGTCTTCGACAAGGCGGAAATCAGCAAGGCTTGCCCGCCGGCCAGCGGCCCGGACAGCCTGGCCGACACGGAAAAAACAGAGCTGCTGGGACGCTCGTGCTTTGCCCGCCTGAACCTCAATGCGCTGGGCGAGCCGCAGTTCGATCCCGTGTCCGTGTCGACCTTGCCGTGGGCGCTGGGCCGCGCCCGCACGCCGGACTGGTCCGGCCTGAGCGTGGACGCCTTCAGCGACAGCCAGCTGGCCCTGCAAGACAGCCTGCGCAACTTCGCGGCCAGCCGCGCCTCCCAGCCAGTGACGGACGAAGCCGGCAATATCTCTTCTCCCCTGTCCGGCATGGAAATCGCCGCACTGGCCGACCTGCTGATGGACTGGGCCGGTTTCCGCCCGTCCGCCGGCCAGCCGCTGGCCGTGCTGGAATTGCGCACGCGCAAGAAACGCGCCGCCGTGGCGGACGCCGATGGCGCCGAATCCAGCCAGAACCGCAGCCTGGACTTTGGCGATGCGGTGGAGCCGTCCATCGATATCCTCAACAGTTTTTACCTGGACGACCTGGAGCAGATCATCCGCGCCTTGCGCGGCGGCAAGCTGCCCGCCACGGTGGCCGCCTACCTGACGCCGCTGGCGCAGGACGAGCGCATCGACCTGTACAGCCCGGCCGGACGCCAGGCGCTGGCCGCCATGCTCAATCCGGCGAACATGAACCGGGGCCACTGGCTGGAAGACGCCAGCTACGCCATGAGCCTGATGCAGCAGTTCGCCATCCACGGCGCGCGCACGGGCCTGCATGACCGGGGCATCTTTTCCGTCAACGGTCCGCCCGGCACGGGCAAGACGACCTTGTTACGTGAATTGTTCGCCGACAACATCGTGCGCCGCGCCGCCGTGCTGTCCTGCCTGGACCGCGCCGCCGACGCCTTCATCGGCAAGGTGGCCGTCGCCTTCGAAGGCGTGCGCGACCCCATCACCATCGCGCGCCTGCGCCCGGAACTGACGGGCTTTGAAATGGTCGTCGCCTCGTCGAACAATGCGGCGGTGGAAAACATTTCCGGTGACCTGCCGAAGCCCAAGCAGCTGGGCAAGGAATGGGCGCGCACGCGCTACTTTGAAAGCGTGGCGCGCCGGGTCGTCGCCGACGGCAATGGCGCCAACCGCGCCCTGGGCGAACAGGACGCGCCGTGGGGCTTGATGTCTTGTGCGCTGGGCAACAGCGCCAACCGCCGCCGCTTCATCAGCAATTTCTACGACGACGACTGGGACAAGACGACGCCGCGCAAGACGCCGAACGCGCAGAACATCCGCCAGTGGCTGGCCGGCTACCAGGGCGTCAGCTTCGCCCAGGCGGCGCGCGAGTTCCGCGAGACGGAGCACGTGGTGGAAAAAGCCCTGGCCGAACAGGGCCAGTATGCGGCCCTGTGGCAAGCCGTGGGCACCTGCACGCAGGACGAATTCATCCACAGCAGCCAGCAGGCGCTGATCGCGGCGGAACAGGAGATGGATGCGGCCAACGGCGCCCTGGCCGGCGCGCTGGCGCAGCAGGACACCTTGCTGGCCAGCAAGAAAGAATTGCTGGAAGAGGAACGCCTGGTGGCGCTGACGCAGCCGGGCTTCTTTGCCCGCCTGTTCCGTACGGCACCGGCACGCGCCTACAGGGACGCCGTCGTCGCCAACGCCGAAGCCCAGCGCCAGGCCGCGCGCGACGTCTCGGCCATCAAGCTGCTGCTCAAGGGCGAGCTGGAGCCGCGCTGCGAGCGGGCCCGCAACAGCCTGCACATCGCCCTGCGCACGGCGCAGTCGCGCCAGCGCGAATGGGATGACAGCACGGAACTGCTGCGCCGCGCCCGCCTGCGCTTCCCCACCATCCTCGCCCCCGACTCGCTGGAAGCGCTGGACGGCGACGCCCTGCAAATCGGCGGTCTGTGGCATGAACCGGCCCTGGCGCGCCTGCGCTCGCGCCTGTTCGCCAAGGCCCTGGCCCTGCATGAAGCGTGGTTGGCGGAAGTGGCGAAGAAGGGCGGACCCGGCTTTGGCGGCAACTTGCTGGCCGTGTCGAAATTACTGAAAAACAAGCGCGCCTATGACCAGTCGCACGTCGCCATGGTATGGCACAGCCTGTTCATGGTGGTGCCCGTCGTATCGACCACGTTTGCCTCGTTCGCGCGCCAGTTCCAGGGCATGGGCCCCGAATCGCTGGGCTGGCTGTTCATCGATGAAGCAGGCCAGGCCGTGCCGCAGGCGGCGCTGGGCAGCCTGTGGCGCGCCCGGCGCGCCGTCGTCGTCGGCGACCCGCTGCAGATCGAACCTGTGTTCACGGTGCCGGGCCGCCTCGTGCAGACCTTGTCCGCCCTGTCGCCGCACACGCAGGACGGCAGCTACGCGCCCACGTCCGTTTCCGTGCAGACACTGGCCGACAAGGCCAACCGCTATGGCGCCGTCGTCGGCGCCAACGGCGAAAAACCCTTGTGGATCGGCAGCCCCCTGCGCGTGCACCGCCGCTGCGTGGAACCGATGTTTTCATTGGCCAACGCCATCGCCTACGAAGACAAGATGGTCTACGGGCTGAGCGAGCGCACGCCGCCGGCCGGCGCGCGGGGCCTGACGCGGGGTCCCAGCCGCTGGATCGACGCCGTCGGCGCCGTCAGCTACAAGCAGGTGGTGCCCGTGCAGCTCGATTTCGTGCTGGAAGTGCTGCTGAAACTGTATCGCCGCGACGGCAAACTGCCCGAGCTGTATGTGATTACCCCGTTCAAGGCCGTGCGCGACGCATTGCGTTCGCGCATCATGGAACTGGACTGGGACCGCCGCCTCGGCTACGGCAAGGCGCCGACGGCGCGCGAACTGCGCCAGTGGAGCAGCCAGATGGTGGGCACCGTGCACACCTTCCAGGGCAAGGAGCAAGGCGTGGTAATGCTGGTCCTCGGTGCCGACGACAGCACGGCCGGCGCCGCGCAATGGGCGGCGGCCACGCCGAACCTGCTCAACGTGGCCCTGACGCGGGCGCAGCATTTTGTGTACATCGTCGGCAACCCGCTGCTGTGGGGCCAGCTGCCCCATTTTGCGCCCGCCTGCGCGCAATTGCCGCATACGGGCATGCATGAGTTTTTGGTGGAGATGGGCTAGAACACCTGACCCAACCTGCTGCGCGTCGTGATTTGCCGTCTCCGATGCTCACTGCCTCGGCACCCCCCACTAATCCACCCTACCCTGGGCCGGGAAGGTGAGCGTAAACGTCGTGGCGGCCGCGTCGGATGCGACCGTCGCGCTACCGCCGTGCAGCTGCATGATGGCCGTGACGATGGCCAGGCCCAGTCCCGTGGAGGCGGCCGAATCGCTGCGGGCCGGGTCGGCGCGGTAGAAGCGCTCGAACAGGTGCGGCAAGTGGCGGGCGGGGATGGCGGGACCGAGGTTGCTTACGCTCAATTCCACGCCCCCGTTCGCCGCATGCGAGCGCAGTAAAATCGTGCTGCCCGGCGCCGCGTGGCGGATGGCGTTCGACAGCAAATTGCCCAGTGCGCGGCGCAGCAGCTGCGGCTCGGCCGTCACCATGCCGCTGCCGTGGCAGGCCAGCGCCAGCTCGCGTTCTTCGGCCAGGCCTTCGAAAAAGTCCGCCAGCCGCAGAAATTCCTCCTGCACGGGCATGCTTTGCTTGATCAGGACCATTTCTTCCTGCTGCGCCCGCGCCAGGAACAGCATGCTGTCGATCATGCGCGACAGCCGCTCCAGCTCCTCCACGTTTGACGACACGAGCTGTTCATACTCGTGCGCGCTGCGGGGGCGGGCCAGCATGACCTGGCTTTGTCCCAGCAGATTCGTGACGGGCGTGCGGAATTCATGCGCGAGGTCGGCGGAAAACTGCGACAGCCGCGCATAGCCTTCCTGCAACCGCGCCAGCATGGCGTTCAACGCGTGGATCAGCGGCAAGAGTTCCGTCGGCGCATCGCGCGCTTCCAGCTGCTGGCCCAGCTTGCCGGGCCGCACGAGGGCCGCGTGGGCGGCGATATTGCGCAGGGGCCGCAAGCCGCGCAGCAGCATCACGCTGGCCAGCAACGCCGCCACCAGCGCGCTGACGGCCACGGAGACGACAATCTGCCAGCGGTAGGCGGCAAACATGGCCGTGCGGTCGCCATACACGCGGGCGACGGAAATGTCGGCCATCTGCGCCGGGTCGCCGATGCGCGCGCTGGCCGCCACCACCCTGGCCGGATAGCCGTCGCGGCTGGTCCAGCTGACGATGTCGCCGGCCGTGACGGGCGCATCGACGGCCACGGGCACAGGATGCGCCACCTTCTCGCCGTTCGGATTGACATCGATCAAACGCGTGCCATCGGCGCGCACGATGCGCACTAATGAATTCTCCTGTCCGCTCATGGTGTCGCGGAAATACTGGGGCCGCTCGCGGATGATGTCCAGGGTGCCCGCATTGCCGAGCAGCTGCTGGATCTGGCGCAGTTTTCCCAGCAATAAAATATCGTCGCGGCGCTCGATTTCCGCCACGAACGAGCGGTACAGATGCATGCCGAGGCCGGCCGACACGAGGGCCACGATCAGCACGAAGACGAGCGTGACGCGCAGGGTCAGCGAGCGGCGCAGTTGCGAGAATTTCATGCGCCGGCGCCGCTGTCGGGCGCACTGGGGGCGCGCAATTCGCAGACATAGCCCATGCCCCGCAAGGTATGGATCAGCTTGGGCTCGAACGGATCGTCGAGCTTGCTGCGCAGGCGGCGGATGGCCGCGTCGATGACGTTGGTATCGCTCTCGAAATTGATGTCCCACACTTGCGAGGCGATGATGGAGCGCGACAGCACTTCGCCCTGGCGCCGCGCCAGCAGATGCAGCAAGCCGAACTCCTTGGCCGTGAGGGTGATGCGCTGGCCTTGCCGGCTGACCTTGCGCTTCATCACGTCGATTTCCATGTCGCCGATGCGGATCACGTCCTCCTCGCGGGGCGGGCCGCGCCGCAACAGCGTGCGGATGCGCGCCACCAGTTCCGCAAAGGCGAACGGCTTCACCAGGTAATCGTCGGCCCCCAGTTCCAGTCCCTTGACCCGGTCCTGCACCTCGTCGCGCGCCGTGAGAAAGATGACGGGCACGTCCGCGCCGCCCTCCTGCAGGCGCAGGGCGCGCAGCACTTGCCAGCCATCCATGATGGGCAGCATGACGTCGAGCACGATGAGGTCGGGCGCCTCGTGGCTGGCCATGTGCAGGCCGTCCCGGCCATTGCGCGCCAGGCTCACCGTAAAGCCGGACTCGGCCAGGCCGCGCAGCAGGTAGTCGCCCGTCTTCGGTTCGTCTTCTATGACCAGGATGCGCATGGCTGGGGGCTTTCTTGTGGGAAGTTGGCCCATTCTACGCCGCGTGCCCGGTGCTGCGGATGATAAAAATGTCATGCGGCGATCATCTTCCCGTGGGGCAAGCCTGGCCATACTGGCGCCATTCTCTTGCATGGACACCACATGAAAACCTTGTTCTTCGCCAGTACCCTACTGTGCCTGCTGACCGGCCCCGCCCACGCCCAATTGCGCCAGGTCAATGACCTGTCGCTGGCGGCGGCCAACAAGCTGGCCGATGCGGCCGTGGCCGCGTGCCAGGCGCAGGGCCGGCACGTCGCCGTCACCGTGCTCGATCGTGGCGGCAATATCGTCACCGTGCAGCGCGCCGATGGCGTGGGCCCGCACAACACGGCAGCGAGCGGACGCAAGGCCTACACGGCCCTGTCGACGAAAAACGATACGCAGGCGCTGGCCGTGGCCGCGCGCGGCAACCCGGACATGGCCAATCTGACGACCGTGCCGGAACTGTTGCTGCTGGGCGGCGGCCTGCCCTTGCGCGCCAAGGGCGACATCGTCGGCGCCATCGGCGTGGCCGGCGGCGGTGGCGCGCAGCCGGACCGCGCCTGCGCCCTGGCCGCCTTAGCCGCCGTGCCCGAGCTCGATCTCCCCCAAACCTGAAAGCAACGACAATGAGCTATCTGAACAAAACCGCTGCCGCCCTGGCCTTCGCCAGCCTGTCCGGCCTGGCCCTGGCCGCCAATCCATTGAGCGTGCACATCCTCGACCTGCAGAGCGGCCAGCCGACGGCCGGCGTGACGGTGACGCTGGAACAAAAGAAAGGGGACGGCTGGCAACAGCTGGGCAGCGCCGTGACGAATGCGCAGGGGCGCATCGCGGCCATGTATCCGGCCGAGACGCCCATGCAGGCGGGCGACTACCGCATCGTGTTCAAGACAGGCGAGCACTATGCGCGCCTGAAACAGGAAACCTTCTTCCCGGAAATCCCCGTGCAATTTCACGTGGAAAAGACGGACCAGCACTACCACATACCGCTGCTGCTCAGTCCTTTCGGTTTTTCCACGTATCGGGGTAACTGACGGCCGCTCAGCCCAGCGTCTTCGCCGTCTGCCCGAACAGCACGCTCTTCGCGTCCTCGCTGACGGTGGGCTGCACGTTGACCTCGGCCGCGCGCGCATACGCCCGCACGGTGGCCGGACGGGCGGCGATGGCGGCGAACCAGCGCGCCAGGTGCGGGAAGTCTTCCAGCTTCTGGCGCTGGCGCGCGTGCGGCACGATCCACGGGTAGATCGCCATGTCGGCGATGGAATAGGTGTCGCCGGCCACAAACTCACGGTCCGCCAGGCGCTTGTTCAGCACGCCGTATAGCCGGTTCGTTTCATTGACGTAGCGCGTGATGGCGTACTCGATCGGTTCGGGCGCGTATTGCACGAAATGGTGGTTCTGCCCTGCCATGGGGCCCAGGCCGCCCATTTGCCAGAACAGCCATTGCATGACTTCGGCGCGTCCGCGCACGTCGGCGGGCAGGAATTGCCCGCTTTTCTCGGCCAGGTATTGCAGGATCGCCCCCGACTCGAACAGGGACAGGGGCGCGCCGCCATCTTCCGGCGCCTGGTCGACGATGGCGGGGATGCGGTTGTTGGGGGCGATGGCGAGAAACTCGGGCTGGAACTGCTCGCCCTTGCCGATATGCACGGGAATGATGTTGTAAGGCATGCCCGCTTCTTCCAGGCACATCGTCACTTTGTGCCCGTTGGGCGTGGTCCAGTAATACAGGTCGATCATCGTGGTCTTTCCGCTCGGTGGGGTGGACAGGCGGACGCGGGATAAGTATTGTGGAACTATTGTCGCGCCGCAACTGGTGTGCATGGATATAATGCCACGTCAGCGGAAAACAAGACGGCGGCGGCGCCAGCGGCCACGCAAGCAAGCGCCCACTCTCGCCAACGCGATGAAAGCACGCCATTCCAGAGAACCTTCAAAGAAAGCCGACCATGCGCAAACTCCTGATCGTCACGCTGTCCGTCCTGCTGTCAGGCTGTGTCCAGGACTTCGCCATCTATATGTTTGACGGCCAGGACCACTCCCTGACCGTGCGCCGCCAGCAACGGTACTTTTGGCAAGATACGGTGGAAGTGCAGCTGATGGCGACGAATTTGCCGCAATGCCAACGCCTGCACACCCTGTCGACGGATGCGCCGGCCGACATCAAGGTGGAGCTGTTCGCGGCCGGCGACGGCGTGTGGAACATCCGCATGGGCAAGCAGCTGTGGCAGGCGGAAACGAATACCTGCAATGAACTGACGGAAATGGAAAACGACCCGAAAGCCGACCTGGGCCAGCCGGTCGGGAAATTCGTCGTCGTCGATGAAAAACTGAGCTTCGAGCCGGCGCCGCAGGCGGCGCCAGCCCAATAAACGCCTAGCGCGCCGCCAGGCTGCGCGCCGGCTTGCGACCCACGGCGCGTGGCACGCCCGCCGGGACGGCTGCCAGGCGCGGCGCCGTGCCCTGATGCTCCTGCGCCGACAGCTTGAAGCGCGCCACCAGCTGGGCCAGCACGGCCGCCTGGTCCTGCATGCTCGACGCCGCTGCCGCCGCCTCTTCCACCAGCGCCGCATTCTGCTGCGTCACGCTGTCCATCTCCGTGATCGCCTGGTTGACGTGGCCGATGCCCGTGCTTTGCTCGTGCGAGGCGGCCGTGATGTCGGCCATGATGTCGGTCACGCGCGACACGCTGGCCACCACCTGGTCCATGGTCGTGCCCGCCTGGGCGACGAGGGTACTGCCGGCCGCGATGCTGTCGACGGAGGCGCCGATGAGTTCCTTGATTTCCTTCGCCGCGCCCGCCGAGCGCTGCGCCAGGTTGCGCACCTCGGATGCCACGACGGCGAAGCCGCGCCCCTGTTCCCCCGCGCGCGCCGCTTCCACGGCGGCATTCAGGGCCAGGATATTCGTCTGGAAGGCGATGCCGTCGATGACGCCGATGATGTCGACGATCTTGCGCGACGAAGCGTTGATGGTATCCATGGTGCCGATCACCTGCGCCACCACGTCGCCGCCCTGGCGCGCCACTTTGGAAGCGGACTGCGCCAGTTCATTCGCCTGCACGGCGTTGCCCGCGTTCTGCGTGACGGTCGACGTCAGCTCTTCCATCGAGGCGGCCGTCTCTTCCAGCGAACTGGCCTGCATTTCCGTGCGCGCCGACAGGTCCATATTGCCGCTGGCAATCTCGCTCGACGCCGTGGCGATGGTTTCGGCGCTGTGGCGGATTTCGCTGATCGCGTCAACGAGGTTGGTCTGCATGGTCTTCATGGCGTACAGCACGCTGTGGCGGTCGTTCGCATGCGTGCGCACACTGCTGCTCAGGTCGTTATTCGCGATCTTTCCCGCCACTTCGGCCGCATATTCGGGGTCGCCGCCCAGCGCATGGCGCAGGCTGCGGTTGATGGCCACGACGACGGCGGCCAGCAGCGCGCACACGAGCAGCAGCACGCCCAGCGAGGTCAGCAGGGACTGGCGGAAGGCGGCGTCGATATCGTCCATGTACACGCCCACGACGATGGTCCAGGCCCACGGCTTGTAGGCCACCACGCGGCTCATCTTCGGTTCGGCGTTCTTCTGGCCGGGACGGGGGAAATAGTAGTGGACGAAGCCCTTGCCCGCGTCGCTCTTGCCGACGGCAACGATGTCACGGTACAGATAGGTGCCGTTGGCATCCTTGAAATCCGACATGTTCTTGCCATTCGTTTGCGGCGCGGCAGGATTCATCACGACGACGGCGTCGAGGTTGATGATGGACAGATAGCCGGTCTCGCCGAAGCGCATGCTCTTGATGACGGCCGTGGCCTGCTTTTGCGCCTCTTCCTTCGTCAGGGCACCGCTGGCGGCCAGGTCGCCGAACATCTTCACGGCGCCCAGGCCCAGGTCGGCAGCGTTGCTCAGGTCGGCGCTGCGCTCCTCGATGCGGATCTTGCGGATTTCCAGGGCGTTATAGACGAAGATGACGGTGATGCATAACAGGCTGCAAATCAGGGGAATCCATAACTTTTGCTGGAACGTCAATTTCTTCATGTGGCTGTCTCCAACTGTATGTGCGGCGAAGGGGGCAAGTCCGCATCCGGCTCTGCGGCCAGCAATGCGGCGGCGACGGCGCTCTGGCGGCACCGTTCAGACGTCTCCAGCATACGCTCGAACTACCGATATTTACAATGCCGGGAAGCAATGAATTTTGCCCGGTGTTGTTAATGCGTTGCGACAATTGATGAGAATTGATGCTGCATTGCGGCAGCACGGCACGCGGCTCCCGTGCCGCAAGGCCGGCGGGGGCGGCGCGCGTGTGTCAAAATGCACACCGGATACACGATGAATCGCGAAAGAACAGCATGACCAAGAATGAAGCCATGAAACGCATCAATGACCGCCTGGGCAAACCCACCCTGACGGACAAGAACACGCACTTTGCCAGCGTCGCCAGCTATGGCACGGACGAAGGCTGGTGGCTGAAGATTCCCTTCCTTACCTTCAAGCAGGAATTGCACTTCATCCTCAACAATGAAAAGACGAAGAGCTTCCAGCACCTGAAGATCGGCGCCAACCAGATCCTCAGCCCCGGCATGAAATTTCGCAGCACGGGCGGCGCGGCCGACGCCTTCATGTCGGCCTCGGCACCGAAACGCCTGGTCGACCTGCTCGACGGCGGCAGCAAGTACAACTTCACCAAGCATTTCATCAACGACTACCGCTACTAGTCCCACCTGACCCAACCTGCTGCGCGTCGGTATAGGCAGCCTGCGATGCTCACCGTACTAGAGTACGGTTGCGCTTCTCGGCTACCTCTCCCTTCCGCTCGCGACGGTTGGGTCAGGCGTCGTGAGGCCTTGTCGGATCATTGTGGGGCGGCAGCCAGGCCTTGAGCAAATGCTGGGCGATGTCGAGCGCGTCGTCGCGGCTGGTGCCGAAGTGCAGGGGGTAGCCCCAGAACTTGCCGAACATGACGGCAAAGGCCTTGCCGGCCAGGCGCTTGGCGGCGCTCGGTTCGACCAGTACCATGCCCTGGATGTAGGCGCGGATGGCGGCCTTGTTCCGCTTCATCCAGAGCGATGCGCGCTTGCGTTCTTCCTGCGGGTGCTCGTGCCCGTCCTCGTCAAAACCTTCCTCGCTGAGGATGACAAAGGCCTGCCGGCGCGCCAGCAGCGCATCGAACTGGGCGAACAGCACGTCGGGCGGGACGCCGGATGCGGCTTCGCGGCGCATCCAGACGAGGGGAAAATGGGTGATATCGAGTTGCATGGGTGACTCCTTCAAAGGGGGTTGCCGTTCCTCCTCACCTTCATCAGAACACGGGCGGCGGCGGTTGCCGTTGAAGCGGGGCTGCGGATAGCCACACGATACCGGTGGCGGCGCCGCACGTCATTGCATAAAATAGCCACAATATTATTCAATCCAGCCAAAGTTCTCCCATGCCTCATCCTCTGCTGCCCAACATGCTCACCGCCCGGCTGGGCCTGGATGCCGCTGCCTCCATCTTCGATTTCGACGTCGATGGCGTGCTGCGTCCCTTGCTGGCCGTGGGCCTGGCCAGCGTGCGCGAGGACGGCGAGCAGGCGCCGCACCGGCACCGCAAGGGGCAGCTGCTGTATGCCACGCGGGGCGTGATTCATTGCGAGGTAGAAAGCGGGGTATGGATCGTGCCGCCCCAGTGCGCCGTGTGGATACCGGGCGGCCTGATGCACGCGGCGCAGGGCGTGGGCGAGGCGGAATGCTATTGTCTGTTCGTCGAGCCGGCCATGGCGCCGGCCCTGCCCGCCGTCTGCTGCACCGTGGCCGTCTCGCCCCTGCTGCGCGAGCTGATCGCCAAGGCGGCCGCTTTCCCCACCCTGACGGTGCTGCATGGCGCGCAGGAACGCCTGGTGGCCACCCTGCTCGACGAGCTGGCGGCCGCGCCCGTGGAAGACTTGCACTTGCCGATACCGCGCGACGCGCGCCTGCGCCGCCTGGCCGCGCTGCTGCTGGCGCAGCCGGCCGACAAAAGCACGCTGGCCGAATGGGCTAGCCGCATCGGCATGAGCGAGCGCAGCATGACCCGGCAGTCGCTGCAGGAAATGGGCATGAGCGTGGGCCGCTGGCGCCGGCAGCTGCACGTCATCCTGGCCTTGCAACGGCTGGCGCAAGGCCACAGCGTGAAAGCCGTGGCGCTGGAACTCGGGTATGAAAACACGAGTGGCTTTGTCACCATGTTCCGCAAGGCCGTGGGCAAGCCGCCGGCCCGCTACCTGGCCGAACGGGAATCCAAGAAAATATAAAACGCATAAAAAAAGGCGGCATATGCCGCCTTCGTCCTGCATCGTCGCCGAAAATCAGCTTTCGCGCGCCAGGGCCAGGAATTCCGTGCGCAGCGCCAGGTTCGGCTGCATCTCGCCCAGCATGGCCGAGGTAATGGTTTCCTCGCCCGGCGTGCGGATGCCGCGGCTTTCCATGCACAGGTGGCGGCAGCGTACGACCACGCCCACCGACTTCGGTTCCAGCACTTCCATCAGCGCATTGGCGATCTGCATCGTCATGCGTTCCTGCACTTGCAGGCGCTTGGAGAAGCAATCGACGAGGCGCGTCAGTTTCGACAGGCCGACGATTTTGCCATTGGGCACGTAGCCGATGGTGGCCTTGCCGAAGAACGGCGCCAGGTGGTGTTCGCAATGGCTGTAGACGGGAATGCCGCGCACGACGATCAGCTCGTTGTACTGTTCCGCCCCATCTTCGAAGGCTTTCAGCAGGTCGACCGGGTCCTGGCCATAGCCGGAGGTCCAGTGTTTCCAGGCTTTCGCCACGCGCGCCGGCGTTTCCAGCAGGCCAGGACGCTGCGGATCTTCGCCCAGGCTGCTGATCAGCCGGCGCCAGTCGTTTTCGGAGAATTCTTCTTGAGACATGCTAAACCACCCTAAAATTTGCAATTGCCGCCAGTATATAGAAAATGTGACCGCCTGCCCCGGCAGACCTTGCTTTGTCTATACGGCCGGCGGCCGGTGCGCGCGCACCAGCAGGGCGGAAATCGAGACGCTCGACGTCGCCTCCGGCCACGCATCGCCGGGACCGAACCAGCGCGCCTCGGCGATTTCGTTCTCGTCCAGGCGGATTTCACCATCGAGGTAATCGGCCGTAAACGCGATCATCAGCGAATGGGGAAACGGCCACGACTGGCTCATGAAGTACTGCAGATTGTGCACACGCAAGCCCACCTCTTCCATCACTTCACGGTGCACGGCTTCCTCGATCGACTCGCCCGCTTCCAGGAAACCGGCCAGCGGACTGAAGCGCTGCGACGGGGAATGCTTGTGCATGGCCAGCAGCACCTGCTCGCCCTTGCGGATGAGCACCATCATGGCCGGCGAGATGCGCGGATACGCGAGCATGCCGCAGGCGGCGCAGGTGAAGCAGCGCTCGCCGCGCGCGCGCTGCATGGGCGTGGCGCAGACGCCGCAATAACGGTGCGTGCGCGCCCATTCGGCCAGCTGCACGGCACGGCTGGCCAGGCCCAGGAAGCCGTCGTCGACGGCGTTGAACAGCGAGCGCAGGCCGTGCCAGGCCAGGCCGCTGTCGGCCGGCAAGGACTCTTCATCGCGCCAGACGGTCTGGCAATAACGGCCCTGCCACAAGCCCACGGGCTGGGCGCGGCCCAGGTCGATGTCGAGCGCGGCCACCTCGGCTGCGGTGGGCAGGGCCAGTTCGGGCGTGCGCAGCAGCAGGCGTCCCCGGTGGAAGACAAACGTGAGGGTGTCGGCGGCGGCCGGCGCCGGTTCAGGCGCATCGATGAGGGGAGTAAAGGCGTCAGGAGTGTGGAGCATGCTGGAAGGAAATTGTAAAGGTTGCTCATCATACTCCCGCCGCGCGGCGCCTGCGCGCGTAGCAGCGGCGGGCGGGCAAAGCAAGCATTCATGCGGCATGACAGTGTTTTTTTCCCAGCACGGAGAAAGCGTTGCGTAAACGAGACTGATAACGATTCTCATTTACGAAATAGTGTCCGATTATTACAATGTCGCTCAACCCGCCCCACCGCCAGCCACTTGCCTGCGTGCGATTGCACCGATCCGGCAGCGCCAGCCAGGAGCCCTCCCCTGACCCTATCGAGAGAGCAAGATGGCAATCAAGAGCCGCAAACACGCCCCATCCCGTTTCAACCAGCACGTCGGCGCCGCCCTGGCCGTGATGCTGCTGCCCGTCGCCGCCCAGGCGGCCGACCCTGCCGGCCAGAGCGCCCCCGCATCGCAGCAAACCCTGAACGAAATCAAGGTCGTGGGCTCCAAGGAAAATGACTTCAAGGCCGAGAAGGCGTCGTCGCCGAAATACACGGAAGAACTGGTCAACACGCCGCAAACCATCGTCGTGATCAAGAAGGAATTGATCGAACAGCAAGGCGCGCTGACCCTGACGGACGCGCTGCGCAACACGCCGGGCGTGGGCACCTTCTTCCTCGGTGAAAACGGCAACACGAACACGGGCGACGCCGTCTACATGCGCGGCTTCGATGCGTCGGGCAGCATCTATGTCGATGGCGTGCGCGACGTCGGTTCCATCTCGCGCGACATCTTCAACATCGAGCAGATCGACGTGCTGAAAGGCCCGGCGGGCACGGACAGCGGCCGCGGTTCGCCGACGGGCTCGATCAACCTGGTCAGCAAGACGGCGACCATGGAAAACAAGTTCAACTCCCTGCTGACGGCCGGCAGCGGCAAGCAGAAGCGCGCCACGGCCGACTGGAACCGCGTCCTCGACACGGACACGGGCACGGCCTTCCGCCTGAACCTGATGACGCAGGACAGCGGCAACCCGGCGCGCGACGAAATCAAGAACAAGCGCTGGGCCGTCGCGCCCACCGTCACCTTCGGCATCGGCAAGCCGACGCGCATCACGGCCAGCTACCTGCACGTGGACCAGAACAACGTGCCCGACGGCGGCGTGCCCACCATCGGCCTGCCCGGCTACACGACGCCGGACACCATCACGGCAACGAACAAGGTCATCCGTACCTTCCTGAACGACGCCGCCCGGGTCGATCCAAAGAATTTCTACGGCTCCACTTCGGACTACGACAAGGTCAAGGCCGACATGGGCACCTTGCGCATCGACCATGACTTCTCGCCCACCGTGCAATTCCAGAACACGACGCGCTATGGCAAGACCAAGCAGGACTACCTGCTGACGGCCTTCATGGGCACCACGGCCAACCTGAAGACGCCCGTGGCCACCGATCCGTCGACCTGGACCCTGGCGCGCTCCACGCGCACGGTGAAGGACCAGGAAAACACCATCCTCACCAACCAGAGCATCCTCAGCGCGCAGTTCGACACGGGCGCGCTGAAGCATTCCATCGTGGCCGGCGCCGAGTTCACCAGCGAAAAGCAGACCAACTACAGCTATGTGGCCGCCAGCATGGGTACCCTGCCCGCAGCCAACCTGTACCATCCGAACCCGCGCGACCCCGTCACCGGCTTCAATCCCGTGCGCAACGGCGCCTACAGCGAAGGCGAAGTCAACACGCAAAGCGCGTATGTCTTCGATACCATCAAGTTCGGCGACAAGTGGATCTTCAACGGCGGCGTGCGCTTCGACCATTTCAACACCAGCTATGACGCCGTCACCCTGCAGGCGGCCGTGACGCCGCCCGCCGTGCAGCCATTGCCCGTGGGCACGCCGATTCCCGCGCACATCACCCTCAGCGACACTTTGACCAACGGCAAGATCTCGGCCCTGTACAAGCCGACGCCGGACAGCAGCGTGTATGCGCTGTGGGCCACGTCGAAAGCGCCGCCCGGCACCAACTTCACCCTGAGCACGGGCGCCAGCAGCGCGCAAAACCCGATCTACGACCCGCAGGAAACCACCACCAAGGAAATCGGCACCAAGTGGGACTTCCTGAAGCAGAAACTGTCGTTCTCGGCCGCCCTGTACCAGACGGAAGTGAAAAACGAAGTGGAACAGGACCCCGTCGACCTGATCTATTACCAGAACGGCAAGAAGCGCGTGCAGGGCGTGGAAATCGGCATGGTGGGCGAAATCATGCCCAACTGGCTCGTCAGCGCCGGCTATACGCGCATGAATACCAGTGTCGAGTCGGGCAAGGTCGTCACGGCCAGCGGCATCAATAACCTCAGCTACACGCCGAAGCAGGCCTTCACGGGCTGGACGTCGTACACCCTGCCCTTCGGCCTGAAGCTCGGCGGCGGTGCCCGCTACGTGGGCGAAATGCTGCGCGGCACCGACGGCGCCGTCGGCACGCCGGCCCGCATCGATGCCTACTGGGTCTTCGATGCCATGGCGACGTATCCGGTCAACAAGAACCTCGACCTGCAGCTGAACGCCTACAACCTGGCCGACAAGGCTTACGTGGCGGCCATCAACAAATCCGGCTACCGCTACACGCCCGGCCAGCCCCGTTCCTTCAGCCTGACGGCCAATATCAAGTTCTGAAGTCAAAAGAACACGCCTCGCGCACGCCAGCGGCCCCTCTTCGGAGGGGCTTTTTTATTGTCCTGATAATCTTGCCTTTTTCGTCCCCGGCCGCGCCGCCGCGACTAGCGTATGAAAAGTCATACAGCGATGGCCGCCCCCGTCCAATATTTCGCGCAGCGATGCAATCTAACAACATTTTTGAAATTAAATAAGTGCCTTAAATCAATAGGTTAGGAAAGGTTCTGCTGAAAATCCATTTCAGGCATATCCTTTGCTATGTACAGGTTTTGCTGCAAATAATCGCTAGCATGCAAGGGCTTGTTTTTGAGAAATATTGACTCCAAGCTTGAGTTGCTCGCTATCAATAATCCGCTCACAGCGGCGCTTCATTTGGAGGAGTCAAAATGAAAAAGAAACGGCCATTAACCCTGTACATCCTGATTGCCATGATTCTCGGCATCATCGTGGGGTATGGATGCAACACCGCCTTCCCTGATGCCAAAGTCAGCGCTCAGATCGCTGGCAATATTTCCATCGTCACCGACGTCTTCTTGCGCCTGATCAAGATGATCATCGCGCTGCTGGTGTTCTCCACCCTGACGGTCGGCATCGCCCACATGGGCGACGGCAAGACGGCGGGCCGCATCGGCCTGAAAGCCATGTGCTGGTTCGTCGTCGCCTCGCTGGTGTCGCTGGCGCTGGGCATGGTGCTGTCGAACCTGATGCAGCTGGGTACCAACCTGGGCTTGCCATTGCCGGACGTACACGCCTCGACCAACCTGAAGACGGCCGCGTTCACGCTGAAAGACTTCTTCACGCACCTGGTGCCGAAATCGCCGATCGAGGCGATGGCCAACAATGAAATCCTGCAAGTACTGGTCTTCTCCATCTTCTTCGGCGGCGCACTGGCCGGCCTGGGCGAATCGGGCAAGACCCTGACGGCCGTCGTCGACCAGCTGGCGCAGGTCATGCTGCGCATCACCGGCACCATCATGAACATGGCGCCGCTGGCCGTGTTTGCCGCCATGGCATCCGTCATCACCACCCACGGCCTGGGCGTGCTCGTCACGTTCGCCAAGTTCATGGGCGGCTTCTACCTGGGCCTGGTGTGCCTGTGGGCACTCCTGATCGCCGCCGGCTTCGTCGTCATCGGCAAGCGCGTCTTCACGCTCGTTTCCCTGATCCGCGAACCGTTCCTGCTGGCCTTCTCGACGGCCAGCTCGGAAGCGGCGTATCCGAAACTGCTGGTGGCACTGGACCAGTTCGGCGTGGACCGCAAGATTTCCAGCTTCGTGCTGCCGATGGGCTACTCCTTCAACCTCGATGGCTCGATGATGTACTGCACCTTCGCCGTGCTGTTCATCGCGCAAGCCTACGGCATCGACCTGTCGATCGGCACGCAGATCACCATGCTGCTGCTGCTGATGCTGACCTCGAAGGGCATGGCCGGCGTGCCGCGCGCCTCGCTGGTGGTGATCGCCGCTACCCTGAACCAGTTCAACATCCCGGAAGCGGGCCTGCTGCTGCTGATGGGCGTCGACCAGTTCCTCGACATGGGCCGCTCGGCCACCAACGCGGTCGGCAATGCCGTCGCCACGGCCGTCGTCGCCAAGTGGGAAGGCGGCCTGGCCACGGAAGAAGAAGCAGCTGCGGCCAACGCAGCCAACCAGAACACAGAAAGCCACTGGGGCGAAGCGGACCACGCTAGCAAGGCCTAAGGCGCCATGGCCCGCCACGAGCGGGCCATTTATTTGTTTTCCATGTTGAGTAACAAGCAGTCAGGTAGTGCGATCAGTAGTTATCCCCCTTACTAGAGAGATTCTCATGAAAAAAGTCCTGTTTACCCTGCTGGCCCTCGGCGCAGCCTCCGGCGGCGCCCTGGCGCAATCCAGCGTGACCATCTATGGCGTGGCCGATGCCGGCCTGGTGCTCGACAAGGATGCGGCGGGCGACCGCCTCAACCGCGTCGCCTCGGGCGTCGCCTCCGGCTCGCGCATCGGCTTCAAGGGCAAGGAAGACCTGGGCGGCGGCCTGTCCGCCAATTTCGTGCTGGAAAGCGGTTTCAATATCGATACCGGCACGTCGGGCCAGGGCGGCCTGCTGTTCGGCCGCCAGGCCTACGTGGGCCTGTCCGGCAGCGCCGGCGCCGTCACCCTGGGCCGCCAGTACTCGCCCTACTACCTGGCCCTGCGCGACGTGGCCGACCCCTTCGTCATCGGCCTGGCCGGTACGGCCTCGAACCTGATGGTGACGAATATCCGCGTCGACAACATGGTGCAATACACCACGCCGACGTACAGCCACCTGTCGGCCGACTTCGCATATGGCTTCGGCGAAGTGGCCGATGACAATGCGAAAAACCGCAGCGTGGGCGGCGCCGTGCACTACATCGACGGCCCCCTGAACGTGACCCTGACGCACCACCGCAAGGAAAATGCCCTGGCGACGCAGCAGACGCGCAACACCCTGCTGGCCGCCCGCTACGACTTTGGCGTGCTGCAAGGCAACTTCGGCTACGCCGACAACCGCGCCCTGGACAACAGCAAGAGCAATGACGTGCTCGTGGGCTTCAGCGCCCCGTTCGGCGCCACCAAGCTGGTCGCCTCCTACATCCGCCACAACGACAAGAGCAGCCTGAACCGTGACGCCCAGCAATGGGCCATCGGCGCGTTCTATTCCCTGTCCAAGCGCAGCGACCTGTACACGGGTTATGGCCACATCAGCAACAAGAACGGCGCCACCTTCGTCGTCGGCAATGCGACGGACAATGGCACGGGCAACAGCGGCTTCAACCTGGGCATGCGTCATACTTTCTAAGGACGTCGGCCAAAACCTACTGCGCGGCGCGCTTTGCGGCCGGCGATGCTCACCGGCTCGGCGCCCCCGTACTAAAGTACGGTTGCGCCTCTCGACCACAAGGGGGCGCCGAGCCTCACTGCCGCTCGCTACGATTTTGTCGGACGTCGAGGCGTCCGTGAAATAAAAGCATGAGCCGCCGGATGCATGTCCGGCGGCTTTTTTTATATGGCAACGCACCTTGATGCGATACTGTGGGCTCTTGCAAGTTCGCACCTGATTATGAATACCAGCAGCAAATCACCTCTTTCCTGGCGCCAGCGCCTGTCGCAACGGTCGGGCCGCGAAGCGCTGGCCTGGGGCGTGGTGCTGGCCGCCTGCCTGGCCACCGTGTGGCTCGTGTATTTCTGGACGGAACGCATCGCCATCGGCAAGCTGCAGGCCAGCGGTGCGCAGCGCCTGGAGGTGTACGTCAGCAGCCTGGAAAACGCGCTGGAAAAATACGATTTCCTGCCCAAGACGCTGGAACTGAACCGCGACGTCATCCGCCTGCTGCAGCACCCGGAAGACCCGGTGCTGGTCGACACGGTCAACCATTACCTGGAACAGATGAATGCCCAGGCAAAGTCGTCGACCATCTTCATCAGCAACCTGGACGGCAACACGCGGGCCGCCAGCAACTGGCAGCAGCCGGACAGTTTTATTGGCGACAATATCTCGTTCCGTCCCTACGCCCAGGATGCCCTGCGCGGCACGCCGGGACGCTTTTATGGCGTCGGCACGACGCGGCTGGAGCCCGGTTACTTTTTTGCCCACGGCATCTATCAGAATGGCCGCATGCTGGGCCTGGCAACGGTGAAGGTGAACCTGGAAAACCTGGAAAAGCGCTGGGTGCAAGGCGCGGACAAGGTCATGCTGGCCGATGAACACGGCGTGATCTTCCTCAGCTCCATGCCGGACTGGAAATACCGCACCCTGGCGCCCCTCTCGCCGGCCATCGTCGAAGAACTCAACCGCACGCGCCAGTACTACTCGAAGCAGCTCGAACCGATTCCCTTCGTCTCCGACCGCCAGCTGGGCAATGGCGCCCGCGTGATCAGCGTGCGCGAGCAGGAACGGGCCGATGCGCCGCCCAAGACCAGCTCCAGCGTCATGACGCAAATCAAGCTCAAGTCGCCGCGCGACTGGACCTTCATCTATCTGTCCGACCTGGCGCAGGCGAAGGCCAGCGCGCGCGCGGCGGCCGCCTTCTCGTGCGTGCTGCTGGGCTTTTTCATGCTGCTGTTCTTCTATCTGCGCCAGCGGCGCGCAGCCGTGGCGCAAAAACTGCGCGCCCGCGAAGACTTGCAACATGCGTATGACAACCTGGAAACCATGGTCGAGGAACGCACGTCGGAACTCAATGCCATGACGCAAAGCCTGAGCCAGGAAATCGAGGTGCGCAGCAAGGCCGAGCAAAAGCTGCACATCACGCAAAATGAACTATTTCAGGCTGGCAAGATGGCTGTGCTGGGGCAAATGTCGGCCAGCATCACGCATGAGCTGAACCAGCCACTGACGGCGCTGCGCACCATGTCCGACAATGCCGTCATCCTGCTGGAACGGGGCCGGCTCGACGACGCGCGGCGCAACCTGGCGAAGATCTCGCAAATTGCGGCCAGGATGGGGACCATTACCGGACAATTGAAGATCTTTGCGCGCAAATCGACGACCAGCCTGACCTCTGTCTCGATTCCCACGGCGATCAGCAACGCCCTGTTCCTGGTCGAACGGCGCCTGCAGGTTGAAAATGTGCGTTTCAGCCTGCATCTGCCGCCCGAAGACATCTTCGCCATGTGCGAAAGCAACCGTCTGGAACAGGTGCTGGTCAACCTGTACGCCAATGCGCTCGACGCCATGAATGGCAGCGATGTGCGCAGCTTGCGCGTGTCCGTCGAATGCACGCCGGAACACGTGCTGATCCACGTGGCCGACACGGGGCCGGGACTGTCGACGGAAGTCTACGAACACCTGTTCGAGCCGTTCTTCACGACCAAGCCGCAAGGCCTGGGCCTGGGCCTGGGACTGGCCATTTCCGAACAGATCACGCGCCAGTTCGGCGGCGTGCTGCGCGCCGACAACGCCCCCGGCGGCGGCGCCATCTTCACCATCGAACTACAGATTGCAACGCAGGAGGAAAAACATGTTTGAGGGCTTGAAGGTCTTGCTGGTCGAAGACGACCCCACCGTACGCGAGGGCAGCGAACAGGCATTGCAGCTGGCGGGCCTGGACGTGCTGGCCTTCCACTCGGCCGAGCTGGCCTACAAGCTGCTGACGCCGGATTTCCCCGGCATCGTCGTCAGCGACGTGCGCCTGCCCGGCATGAGCGGCCTGGAACTGCTGCAAGCCGTGAAAACCCTGGACCCGCACCTGCCCGTGATCCTCGTCACGGGCCACGGCGACATCACCATGGCCGTGCACGCCATGCGCACGGGCGCCTACGATTTCATCGAAAAGCCGTACTCGTCCGACCAGCTGGTCGACGTCATCCTGCGCGCGCTGGAAACGCGGCGCCTCATGCTGGAAGTGCACAGCCTGCGCCGCCAGCTCGAGGACGGCGGCGGCATCGAGTCGCGCTTACTAGGAAATTCCGTGGCGATGCGCGACATACGGCGCCTGATCCTCGACGTTGCCGACGAACCGGCCGACGTGCTGATCTATGGCGACACGGGCACGGGCAAGGAAATGGTGGCCCGCTGCCTGCATGACTTCAGCCACCGCCGCAAGCACAACTTCGTCGCCGTCAACTGCGGCGCGATTCCCGAAAGCATCTTCGAAAGCGAAGTCTTCGGCCACGAGCCGGGCGCGTTCACGGGCGCAGCCAAGCGGCAAGTGGGCAAGATCGAACATGCGGACCACGGCACCTTCTTCCTCGACGAGATCGAATCGCTGCCCCTGTCGCTGCAAGTCAAACTGCTGCGCGTGCTGCAGGAGCGCTATATCGAACGCCTCGGTTCCAACGTGCCCACGCCCGTCGACGTGCGCGTCATCGCCGCGGCCAAGCTGGACCTGGAAGACTTGTCGCAGCAGCAGAAGTTCCGCAGCGACCTGTACTACCGCCTGAACCTGATCGTGCTGCACCTGCCGCCCCTGCGCGAACGGCGCGAAGACATCCCCATCCTGTTCGAGCACTTCGTGCTGGCCGCCGCCGCCCGCTACAACCGCGCCGCCCCCGTCGTCTCCAGCGCCCAGATGCGCAACCTGATGGCCCATTCCTGGCCCGGCAACGTGCGCGAGCTGCGCAATATCGCCGACCGCTTCGTGCTGGGCATCGCCGGCGGCACGTCGAGCCTGCTGGCGGGCAGCCAGTCCAGCCCGCTGTCGCTGGCGGAACAGGTGAACGGCTTCGAACGTGCATTGATCGAACAGGAACTGCGCGCCTATTCCGGCAACGTCAGCGACGTGAGCACCGTGCTGGGCCTGCCGAAACAGACCCTGTACCACAAGATGCAGAAGTACAACCTGGTGGCCGAGGAGTTCCGCTAATCAAGCGACGCGGCCCGTGCGCAGCGGCGTCACCCAGTCGGGCCGGCCGTTGGCCAGCGCCAGCCGGGCCGCCTGCTCCCAGTCGTACGCGACGGCGTGGAAGTGCGCCGTCCAGGCACCGTCCGCCCCCTGCTCGGCGATGGCGTAGCGCGCATGGGGCGTGCCGTTTTCCATCACGTGCGGATGGCCATGGTCGTCGTCATACGCTTGCAAGCCCACGCTGCCCGGGTTGACGACCAGGCGCCCGTCGTCCAGCCGCATGCTGCGCGGCATGTGCGTGTGGCCGCACAGGATCAGCGCCGCATCGGTCGACCCGGCCCGTTCGGCCACCTCGGCCGGCGTGGCGGCGCGGCTGCCTTGCGGCGTGACGCTGTCGAGAAAATAGACGAGGTCGCTTTGCGGCGTGCCATGCACGAGCAGCACGTCCTTGCGCAAGCGCAAGGTGGCGGGCAGCGCGGCTATCCATGCGAGTTGCTCGGGCAACAGTTGCGCGCGCGCAAAGGCATCCGACTCGCCCATGCGGGCGGGGTCGCCGAACAACTGCCGCTCATGGTTGCCGCGGATGGTGGGCAAGTCCAGCGCCATCAGGCGCGCCGCCGTGGCGCGCGGCTGCAAATGGCCCGAGACGATATCGCCCAGGTTGACGATCATGTCCACGCCCCGCAGGGCGATGTCGGCCAGCACGGCATCGAGCGCGTCGAGGTTGCCGTGGATATCGGAAATGGCGGCAATTTTCATGGTGTGATTCCCTCCCGTGCGCACCATTCTGCGCGCGTCAGGCGATACAGGCAATGCGTGCGCAAACGGTGGCCGGGCGGCAGGGCCGGATGCTCGAACGTGGCGTGCTCGCGGCGCATGCCCAGGCGCGCCATCAGGGTGCTCGAGCGCACGTTGGGCAAGGCCGTGAACGAGACGATCTCGGGCAGCCGCAGGCGGGTAAAGCCGTCCCGCAGGGCCGCCTGCGCCGCTTCCTGCGCGTAGCCTTGGCCCCAGTAGTCGAAGGCCAGGCGCCAGCCGATTTCCACGCACGGCGAACACGGCAGCTGCGCGTCGGGCACATGCAGCCCCGTCATGCCGATGAAGGCACCGTTGTCGCGCAGGGTCACGGCCCACAAGCCCCAGCCCCGCGCGGCGATCAGATCGCGGCAGCGCTGCGCCAGGGCGTCGCTCGCTTCGCGCGACAGGGTGGCGGGAAAGCACGCCATGACGCGCGGATCGGCATGCAGGGCGGCGAACGGCGCCAGGTCGCTGTCACGCCATTGCCGCAGCAGCAGGCGCGGGGTGTGCAGTTCCATGATGGTTTGCAACATAATCTTCCTCTCTCCACGAAGCCCATACAGTAGGACAAATCCGACGACGACTTGCGCCGTGCGGCTACGTCATCCCCAAGACAGCATTGCTACCATTTCCTCATTGCATTAACGCATAAACCATGCCGCCCCGATGCCGCGGCAGTGTTCACTTTATTTTGAGGAGTTGCCCCATGTTTGCCACGCCCGTCCCCGCCCGCCTGTCGCCCCCCCGTTTGCGCCATCTCGCCTTGCGCAGCGCCATGATGCTGGGCGTGCTGGGTGTCGCCACGGCCGCCGCCACGGCGCGGGCGGAGCCGTCGCCCACCCTGGACCGCGTCAGCATTTCCGTGGGCGCCTTCGCCGCCGATCCGCGCATCAATGTCGGCGCCGACACGCAGTTTGGCCGCATCGACGCGCCCGAATCGAATCCCAGCCGCACGACCATTCCCCGCATCAAGGCCGAATTGCTGATCGGCGACCACCATGGCCTGGCATTCGACTACTACCGCTACGACAAATCCTACACGCCGACGCTGACCGGCCAGACCATCATCAACGGCCAGCCCGTCACGGGCACGGCCACCGCTGACGCCGACCTGAAACTGGACCTGGCCAAGATGTCCTACCGCTGGTGGCTGGGCAGCGGCAACGACACCTTCGGCATCGGCCTGGGCGCCGCCTACTACAATGCCAACCTGAACGGCACGGCCACGGGCGTCGTCAATGGCGAAACGGCGACGGCGCGCGACTCCATCGGCGAGCACGCATTCGCGCCGCTGCTGGAAGTGGGCTGGCGCCACGCCTTCACGCCGGACCTGCGCATATATGCGGAAGCGTCCGGCATCAGGAAAAATGGCGGCCGCATCAACGGCCACATCTACGGCGGCAATATCGGCGTGGAATGGTTTCCCTTCAAGAACGTCGGCTTCGTGGCCGACTATGGCATCTCGAAAATCAAGCTGCACCGCGACAGCGAGCGCGATGCGGACCTGAACGTACGCCTGACGGGACCGTCAGCCTACGTCAAGATGCGCTTCTAAGCAGGTCGTGGGATATGATTGTGAAGTTATGACGAACAGCGCCGGATGCGCCGCAAGGCGCCCGTTGCGACGCAGCGCGGGCACTGCCAGCAGCGGGCAAGCCTCGTCGGCCACCTTGCAGGGCGCCGGTCATGGAAGTCAGAAATCACAATAATTCATTGCGACCTGCTTAGCCCGCGCGCCGCCGGCTTCAGCGGACGGCTTCAGCAGATACAGCTGAAACTGCGGCAAGCCGGGATCTTCCCAAGGAGCAACCTCGGCAAACGGCAGGCGCGCAAACGCCTGCTGCCAAAAGGCGTTGGCGGCGGCATCGGTGCGGAACATGGCCACCAGCCACGTCGTGTCGCTGCCCAGCAGCACGCGCCGCACGACTTCCAGCGCCAGCCCCCGGCGCCGGTATTTCTTCAAGATGAAAAAGTCGCTGAATTCCTGCACCGGCATGGCGCCCGCCATGCCCGCTTCCGTGAGGTAAAAGCCGGCCAGCGCACCATCGACCTCGATCCACACCGCCCCGTGGCCAGGAGCGTGCACATACTCGGCCAGCCCGGCATCGCATGCATCGTAGCGGCCGTCGGCCAGCACGTCTTCGCCGCTCCAGCCGCTATTGTCGTAGCAATACAGCTGGAACAGCCGCGCCAGCGCCCCTTCCTCGCCGGGCGCGATGGCGCGCAAACTCATGTTCGGTACTGCCGGCATGCTCCCGCCCCCCCTGCCCGCAGGCATTGCTGAAGCTGGCGAGTGTAGCACTGCGTCATTCATGCCACCCTGGCGACCTTTCATCCCTGTATTTTCGCCCCTTGTCGCAAAAATAATTCTTTTATGCCTATTGGCTATATATTATTGTTTTTAAGTAACATCCGCCATCGCGGCTGACAGGAAATAAGGGTGATCCCCTTGCACAGACCGGCAGACACGCATCTGCCGGCTTTCATACTCAAGCTCTGGAGAGTGCTGCACATGCTATCGATCAAACAGCTGAACAAAACGTATGCCAATGGCGTCAAGGCCATCAACAATGTCAGCCTGGACATTCCCAACGGAATGTTCGGCTTGCTGGGGCCGAATGGCGCGGGCAAGTCGTCGCTGATGCGTACTATTGCAACTTTGCAAGACCCCGATAGCGGCAGCATCCATTTCCATGGCGTGGACGTGCTGCAGGACAAGGAAGGCCTGCGCCGCCAGCTGGGCTACCTGCCGCAGGATTTCGGCGTCTACCCGAAGGTGAGCGCGGAAACCCTGCTCAACCACTTTGCGGTGCTCAAGGGCTTGACGGAGAAGGGCCCGCGCAAGGAAGCCGTGGAAGCCCTGCTGCAGCAAACCAATCTGTGGGAAGCGCGCAAACGCAACCTGGGCACGTATTCGGGCGGCATGCGCCAGCGCTTCGGCATCGCCCAGGCGCTGCTGGGCGCGCCGCGCCTGGTGATCGTCGATGAACCGACGGCCGGCCTGGACCCGGACGAGCGCAACCGCTTCCTGAACCTGCTGGCCAAGATCGGCGAGCAGGTGGTGGTGATCCTGTCGACCCACATCGTCGACGACGTGACGGACCTGTGCCCGCGCATGGCCATGATCGTCAAGGGCGAAGTGCTGGTGCAGGGCAAGCCGCAGGCCGCCATCGACACCCTGCTCGGCAAGGTCTGGCGCCGCAGCGTCACCGCCGAGGAGCTGGCGCAGTACCAGCAGTCGCACCAGGTGCTGTCGACGCGCCTGGTGGGCGGCAAGCCGCAGATCAATGTGTACGCCGACAGCCAGCCCGACAGCGGCTTCGTGCAGATCGCACCGGACCTGGAAGACGTGTATTTCTTGCATGTGCGCAACGCCGCCCGCAACGGTGCGCCCGCGCCCGCCGCCGCACCAGCCGCCGTCGCAGCGTAAGGGGCCGCCATGTGGAAGGAATTTTTCAAGTTTGACCTCGCCTACCAGCTGAAACAGCCGCTGCTGTGGGTGTTTGCCGTCATCATGGCCCTGATGGCCTTTGGCGCGACCACCAGCGACTCCGTGCAGATCGGCGGCGCCATCGGCAACATCAACCGCAACGCGCCCACCGTGGTGGCGCAGATGCTGGGCATCTTCAGCCTGCTGGCGATGTTTCTCGTCACCGTCTTCATCGCCGGCGCCGTGCTGCGCGACAGCGAAGTGGGCATGGCCGACATGCTGTTCGCCACGCCCATGCGCAAGTGGGACTACCTGTTCGGCCGCTTCGCCGCCGGCTTTGCCGCCTGCCTGGTGATCTTTGTCGCCATCGCCCTGGCCACCATGCTCGGCCCCGTCATGCCATGGGTCGATGCCCAGCGCGTGGGTGCCTTCTCGCTGCATGCCTATGCCTGGAGCTTTGCCGTCATCGTCATCCCCAACCTGCTGTTCATCGGCGCCCTGCTGATGCTGCTGGCGGCCACCACGCGCTCGATGATGCTCGTGTACGTGGGCGTGCTGGGCTTTTTCGTGCTGTGGGCCATGGCCGGCGTGTTTACGCGCGACATCAACAATGAGTGGTATGCCGTGCTGCTCGACCCCTTCGGCGTGCGCGCCTTCGGCCGCATGACGCGCTACTTCACGGCAGCCGAGTCGAATGCCAGCCTGCCGCCCCTGTCCGGCTACCTGCTGGCCAACCGCGCCCTGTGGCTGGGCATCACCGTCGTGCTGTTTGCCGCCACCGTGCTCCTCTTCAAGCCGCAGCGCACGGGCACGGGCAAGCGCCTGTTCGGCAAGCACAAGGCGCAGGCAGCAGCGCCCGCCGTCGCCGCGCCGCTGCACTTGCCGCGCAGCATCCCCACCTTTACCCCCGCCACGGCCTGGCGCCAGTGGTGGCAGATCCTGCGCTTCGACGCGGCCGGCGTCTTCCGCAGCCTGCCCTTCCTCGTCATGCTGCTGTTCGGCGTCATCAACCTGATCGCCGGCGCCAGCGTGGCCAAGAACATGTATGGCACGGCCGTGTATCCGATGACGCACCTGATGCTTCAAAATATCAGCAACAGCTTCAGCTTCCTCCTGATCATCATCGTCACGTTTTACGCGGGCGAACTGATCTTCAAGGAACGGCAAGTCAAGATCGCCGACGTCAGCGATGCCATGCCCGTGCCCGGCTGGGTACCGCTGCTGGCCAAGTGCACGGCCCTGGTCGGCGTCATCGCCGGCTACCTGCTGGTGGGCGTCGTCACGGCCATCGGCTTCCAGCTCTACAAGGGCGGCGCGCCCGTGGAACTGGGCCTGTACCTGCAAGGCACCTTGCTCGCTTCCCTGTTCTTCGTGCTGATGGGCTTGTGCGCCCTCACGCTGCAGGTGTTGTCGAATAACAAGTTCATCGGCTATCTGCTGGTGATCCTGCTGATGGTGGCGCAAGCCGTGCTGGGCATGCTGCACCTGGAACACAATCTGTACGCCTTCGGCGGCACGCCGGCCATCAAGTATTCGGACATGAATGGCTATGGCCACTTCCTGACGGGCTGGGCCTGGTTTGCCCTGTACTGGAGCCTGTTTACCGTAGCCCTCGTCATACTGGCCCATGCGTTCTGGGTGCGCGGCCTGTCCGCCGACTGGCGCGCGCGCGTGCGCCTGGCCCGCCAGCGCCTGCAAGGCGGTGCCGGCGCCGCCCTGGCCGTGGTCGTGCTGTGCTGGGCAGGCACGGGCGGCTGGATTTTCTACAACACGAACGTGCTGAACAAGTACGAGACGTCGAACATCGGCATGGACAAGCAGGCCCGCTACGAGAAATTGTACAAGCAATACAAGGACTTGCCGCAGCTGAAGATCACCGACGTCCAGGCCAGCGTGGATATTTATCCTGAGCAACGCAAAGTCTTGATCAAGGGCCACTACCTGCTGCAGAACAAGACGCAGCAGCCGCTCGACACCCTGCGCATCCAGCGCAACCCCGACCTGGACACGCAGTGGCTGAACTTGCCTGAGCACACGGGCGCGCTCGATGACAAGGAACTCGGCTTCAGCATCCTCAAGCTGGCCCAGCCCCTGGCGCCGGGCGCCACCCTGCCGCTGGACTTCACGGTGGCCGTCACGCACCAGGGCTTCACCAACGACGGCACCCCGGACCAGGTCAACCTGAACGGCACCTTCTTCAACAACCAGAGCTACTTCCCCCACTTCGGTTATGCGCAGCACATGGAATTGACGGATCGCAATGAACGGCGCAAGCGCGGCCTGGGCGAACCGCAGCGCATGGCCAAGCTGGAAGACAAGTCCGCCTACGGCAACACCGTCTTTGGCAATGAAGCGGACTGGATCCATTTCGATACCACCGTCTCCACCAGCGGCGAGCAGATCGCCCTGGCGCCCGGCTACCTGCAGGCCAGCTGGGAAAAGGATGGCCGCCGCTATTACCGCTACAAGATGGACCAGCCGATGATGCCGTTCTTTGCCTACCTGTCGGCCCGCTGGGACGTCAAGAAGGGCGACTGGCACGGCGTGCCGATCGAGATTTACTTCGACAGGAAGCATGGCTACAACACGCAGCGCATGATTACCTCCGTGCAAAAGTCACTCGATTACTACACCACCGAGTTCACGCCCTACCAGCACAAGCAGGTGCGCATCCTGGAATTTCCGGGCTACCAGAGCTTCGCGCAGTCGTTTGCCAACACGATTCCGTACTCGGAAGGCATCGGCTTCATCGCCGACCTGCGCAACAACGATGACATCGACTACGTGTTTTACGTCACGGCGCATGAGATGGCGCACCAGTGGTGGGGCCACCAGGTGATCGGCGCCAACGTGCAGGGCGCCACCATGCTGATGGAGTCGCTGTCGCAGTACTCGGCGCTGATGGTGATGGAAAAGGAATACGGCCGCGAAAAGATGCGCCGCTTCCTGCGCTACGAGCTGGACCGTTACTTGAGCGGACGCGGCGGCGAAGCCATCGAGGAACAGCCGCTGGCGCGCGTGGAAGGGCAGCAATACATCCACTACAACAAAGGCAGCCTGGTGTTCTACCGCCTGCGCGATGAAATCGGCGAGGAAGCCCTGAACCGTGCCCTGAAACGCTACCTGCAGGACAAGGGCTTCCAGCAGGCGCCGTTCACCACCACCCTGGAACTGCTGGCCTACATCCGCGCCGAAGCGCCGCAGGACAAGCAGGCCCTGATCACGGACCTGTTCGAGAAGATCGTCTTCTACGACAACCGCGTGACGGAGGCGAGCGCCGTGCAGCGCAAGGATGGCCAGTGGGATGTCACCATGAAGCTGCACCTGGCCAAGCTGGAGTCGGACGGCAAGGGCAAGGAAAGCCCGCGCGCCTATGACGAGCCGGTGGAGATCGCCATCTTCGCGCGCGCCCCGGGCGCCAAGGAAAAGGATGAAAAAGTCTTGTTCACGGACAAGCGCGTCCTGTCCGGCAGCGATCCGGTGATCACCATCACGGTGAAGGACAAGCCGTTCGAAGTGGGCGTCGATCCCTACAACAAGATGATCGACCGCGTCTCGCGCGATAACCGCAAGGAAGTGAGCTTCAACTAACCCTTGATGCCGCACAAACAGGCCGCGTATTCCAGGCATGCGCGGCCTGTTTTTTTGTGCGCGCTCAAGCCATCAGCGGTAGACGAGCCCACCATCGATCAGCGGTGCCTGGCCCGTCATATAGTCCGCGTCCGGCCCCGCCAGGAAGGAAACGAGTCCCGCCACGTCCTCGGGCGTCTCGGCGCGTCCCAGCGCGATGCCGTCCACGTATTGCTTGTACGTCGCGCCCGGCGCGGCGCCCGTCACGTCGGCCATGCGCTTGTCGATCTCCACCCACATGTCCGTACCGACGACGCCGGGGCAATACGCGTTGACGGTGATGCCGTCGGCCGCCAATTCCTTGGCCGCCGCCTGCGTCAGCGCGCGCACGGCAAACTTGGTGGCCGAATATACGCCCAGCAGGGCGAAGCCGTCATGCCCGGCAATGGAGCAGGCATTGATGATCTTGCCCTTGTGCTGGCGCCGCTTGAACGTCTTGGCGGCCGCCTGGATGCCCCACAGCGTCCCCTGCACATTGATGCGCATGATGCGCTCGACTTCGTCCGGCGTCACGTCGAGCAGCGGCTGCACCTGCGCGATGCCCGCGTTGTTGACGATGATGTCGAAACCGCCCAGTTCCTTCTCGGCAAACGCCACCGCTGCGGTGACTTGCTGCAATTGCGACACGTCGGCAATAAACGTGACGGCGCGGCGCCCCAGCGCGCGCACCTCGGTGGCGGCAGCGTCCAGCTTTTCCTGGTTCAGATCGACGAGCGCGATATCGGCGCCATCCTTGGCCAGGCGCAAGGCAATGGCCTTGCCGATGCCTTGCGCGGCCCCCGTGACCAGCGCGACTTTTCCGGAAATACCCATCTGCGTTCCTTTCAGTGTGGACGATAAGCACAGGCCCTGCGCGGCAGCGCCAGGAACCCGCCCGGCCTCCACCATACACGGCAGCGCTCGTGAAACAGCCCCGCTCCCCTGCCTTGAAACGTGCGCGGCGATTTAAAAACACCGAGGTCAAGAAAGATGAAAAAAGGCGCGCTGCCGCGGCAGGCGCACAATATAAATGTGTCGCGCCACAATATTCCCGCTGCTGAAACGTCTTCAATGACATGAACCCGCCCCACACTTCGCCCTCCAGCCTTGCGCAAGAGCAAAGCATCGCCGACACCGTCGAGCGCGAGCAGTTGAAACTCGGCAATTTCATTCGCCGCCGCGTGCCCGATCCCACCGATGCCGATGACATCCTGCAAGACGTCTTCCAGGAATTCATCGAAGCGTGCCGGCTGCCGGCGCCGATCGAGCAAGCCAGCGCCTGGCTGTTCCGCGTGGCGCGCAACCGCATCATCGACCGCTTCCGCAAGAAGAAGGAAGCCGCGCTGGACGAGCTTGGCGATGGGGACGAGGACGATGCCTGCCGCCTCGACCTGATGCTGCCTTCGGGCGATGCGGGTCCGGAGGCGGCCTATGCCAGGACGCTGCTGCTGCAGGCATTGCAGAGCGCCCTGGACGCCTTGCCGGCCAGCCAGCGCGACGTATTTGTCGCGCACGAACTGGAAGGCCTGAGCTTCAAGGAAATGGCGGCGCAAAGTGGTGTTGCCGTCAACACTTTACTGGCGCGCAAGCGCTATGCGGTCTTGTCTCTGCGTCTGCGGCTGCAAGATTTTTATCACGACTAAGAAGGGAGGAATATCATGCGATTGAGAACGAAAATACGAGCAGGAAAACTGGCCAAGGTGGGCCTGCTGCTGGCCGGTGCGGCGCTCCTGGGCGGCGTGGTCATGCTGCTGTGGAACTGGATCATGCCGGGGCTGGTGGACGGCGTCGCGCACATCGATTACTGGCGCGCGCTGGGCCTGCTGGTACTGAGCCGTATCCTCTTCGGCGGCTTTCGCGGCCGCGGGCGTGGCGACGGCCATGGCCAATGGCAGCGCTGGCAGAAAATGACGCCGGAAGAACGCGAACAAGTCCTGCAGCAGTGCGCGCAGCGCGGCCGTCCCGCACCACATCACCATGAAAAACAGACATGACTTCCATCAAGCAAGCCACACCGGGGACCTTTTCCCCCTACCAGAAATTCGTCGTCGCGATCCTGGCCTTCCTGCAGTTTGCCGTCATCGTCGACTTCATGCTGATGTCGCCGCTGGGCGCGATGATCATTCCCGAACTCGGCATTGATACGGCGCAATTCGGGCTCGTGGTCTCGGCCTATGCCTTCAGCGCCGGCATCGCGGGCTTGCTGACGGCGGGCCTGGCCGACCGCTACGACCGCAAGAAACTGCTGCTGTTCTTCTACACGGGCTTTATTCTCGGCACCCTGTGGTGCGGCCTGGCCAACAGCTATGCCATGCTGCTGCTGGCGCGCATCGTCACGGGCCTGTTCGGCGGCGTCATCGGCTCCATCGTGCTGGCCATTTCCACCGACCTGTTCCCACCCCACATGCGCGGCAGGGTCATGGGCCTGATCCAGACGGCGTTTGCCGCCAGCCAGGTGCTGGGCATCCCCATCGGCCTGTACCTGGCGAACCGGTGGGACTGGCATATGCCCTTCCTGGCGATGGCCGGCTTCGGCCTGGCCGGCGGCCTGCTCATGCTGCGCAAACTGCAACCCGTCAACGCCCACCTGGCATTGCCGCAGGAACACAGCCCGTGGATGCACCTGTACCACACCGTCACGGAGCGGCGCTACCTGCTGGCGTTTGCCATCACGGCCGTCCTGACGACGGGCGGCTTCATGCTGATGCCCTTCAGCAGCGCCTACATCGTCAACAACCTGGGCATCGACATGCACCAGTTGCCCACGGTCTACCTGATCACGGGCGTGTGCACGATCTTCTTCGGCCCGCTGATCGGCAAGGCCGCCGACACCTACGGCAAGTTCAGGGTCTTCACCTTCGGCACGGTGGTGTCCATCATCATGGTACTGGTCTACACGCGCCTGGGTAGCATCAGCCTGCCGATGCTGATCTTCATCAACTCGCTGATGTTCGTCGGCATCTTTTCCCGCATGATCCCGTTCCAGGCCCTCGTCTCGTCCGTGCCGGCGGCGAGCCAGCGCGGCTCCTTCAACGCCATCAGCGCCTCGATCCAGCAACTGGCCGGCGGCATCGCCTCCGTCATCGCCGGCCACCTCGTCACCTTCGGCGCCGACGGCAAGCTGCAGCATTTCGACGTGATCGGCGACGTGATGGTCGGCACGGCGCTGCTGGCCCTGGCCCTGCTGTGGGCGCTGCAGCGCGGCGGCGCCGGCGTGCCCGTGGCGAAGTAGAGTAGGCTAGCGGCGGCCTCAGGGAGCGCCGTAGAACTGGAAGCCCTGCGCCACCAGCAATTTGACGGGGAAGCCCGTCGGCGTCTTGAATTCCCGCACGCCGATGATCTTGTAGGCGCCCGCCTGGAATTCCTCGCCTTCGGCCCAGCTGGTGTCCTTCAGGGCAAACTGCAGCACGCGGCGCGGGTCCAGGCGATACGTGAAAATCGTGTACTCGCCCACGCGCCGCGTGGCGATGAAGTTTTCATCGCGGGCATCGGCGATCAGCAGACGCCCCGGATAGCGCTCGATCCCCGTCTGCTCTTCCTGGATGTTCACGATGGCATCGGTAAAACTGCACTCTGCATCGATAATCTTGCGGTCGCGCGCCTTGGCGATCTTCATGACCTCGTCATAGCTCTTGTTGTGGACAATCGACCGGGCGGGGGAGTCGCAATAATTGGCGGCACCGGCAACGGCCGGGAAGGCCAGCAGGAAAGGCAGGAGCAAGGGGATTATTTTCATGGTGCAGGCAGGAATCTCAACGTGGTCAGGATGGGCGTCATTCTACCGCCCGCGTGTTGAGCTGTCTCAACCATGCCTGCGGCACGCCCAACGACAGCTTCGCACATCGCCGCGGCCGCTTTGCGGTAGTATCGGCAAGCGATGGGCAAGCAGCCCGCGCGATTGCCACCCAGGGAGCGACACCATGCCAGCCATCCATACCCCCATCCGCACCAGCCTGCTCCTGGCCGCCCTCGTGCTGGCGACGCCCGCCTGGAGCGCCGACCCTGTCCACAAGGAGACCGTGACATTGACGGCAGGCAAACCCGCGCTCAGCATCCAAGGCAAGATCCAGGGCTATGCCACGGCAGAATACACGCTGACAGGCAAGGCCGGCCAGACCCTCAGCGTCAAGCTGAAAACCAATCAAGCGTCGAATTACTTCAACATCCGCCAGGCCGGCCAGGACGAAGCCCTGTTCACCGGCGCGTCCGGCGGCAACACCTTTCAGGCGAAGCTGCCGGCCGACGGCGCGTACACGGTGCAGGTGTATCTGATGCGCAATGCGGCGCGCCGGCATGCGGTGGCCAGCTACAGCCTGACGATGGCGTTGCGCGATTAAGGCTGGCGTGATGCGGCATGCGCACCTGTCCTCCAGGCCAGCGGCATGGAATTTTCAAGCCTGCCGATGATCTTAACCATGGATGGTCTTTCTGACTGACGCAATGGAGGAGATATGCAACAAGCCCATTTCATTGCCATCGTCCTGGCATTCAGCTGCCCCCTGGCAGGAGCACAAGCGCCCGAACGCATGGCAAGGCTCACCGACAGCAACGTGCTATTGAAGGATGCAAGCTTCGAAAGCAGCGCCATGCATGCCTGCCAGCCGCTGAAAGGGGACACGGTCGCCATCCTTGAAATCAAAAATGATCCACCAGGATCCACAGGCACAGCCCTTGCTCATGTACGCGTGATGAGCGGGCACTGCCAGGGCCAGACTGGATGGGTCGGCATGCCCCGTCTGGAAGCGCTTGCAAGGTAGGCAATGTTCTTTCCATAAAACAAAAAGCCTGTTTTCCTCTCAGAAAACAGGCTTCCAGCAACAAAAAACGGCTTTGTCCGACTTAGAACGGGATATCGTCGTCCATGTCCGAGAAGTTCGGCGCTGGCTTCGGTGCCGGGCGTGGGGCCGGTGCCGGGGCTGGACGTGGGGCTGGTGCCTGGCGCGGGGCCGGGGCTTCGTAGCCGCCGCCACCGCCGTAGCTGTCATCGCCGCCGGCGTCGCCGCCGCCCATGCCGGAACGGCCGCCCAGCATTTGCATCTGTTCCGCGATGATGTCGGTTGCGTACTTCTCGACGCCGTCCTTGTCCGTGTATTTACGGGTTTGCAAACGGCCTTCGACGTAGACGGACGAGCCTTTTTTCAGGTACTGGCCGACGATTTCCGCCAGGCGGCCGAAGAACGAGATACGGTGCCACTCTGTCAATTCTTTTTGTTCGCCCGTGTTGCGGTCCTTCGACTTGTACGAAGTGGCCACGGCGATGTTGGCGATCGCGTCGCCGCTAGGCATGTAGCGGATTTCCGGGTCACGGCCCAGATTGCCGACGATGATGACTTTGTTGACTGATGCCATGAATAACTCCTGATGAACTGCGGCGGGAGCCAAAAACTCGCGCGCGTTGGATTTTTTTGCTAAACGAGGATTATAAGCGACCAGGCGGCGCAAAGCATGCGCTTTCTGGGATCGCCATCTGCCGTGCGGCAGCAGGTTTTTTTCACGGCAGGTGAAAACAAGAAACTTGAATACTGGTATTATATACAGTGTTTAAACGTCTGCACGCATCTGTATCAATCTTTCGCGGGGCACGCTCGCGCGGCGGCGCAATCCGCCCGTGACCGCCCCAGGCATGCAGATCAAAACCCGGCTATAGTAACAGGTTGACCCGTTGTGGCCACTCATCCGTATCCTGGCCCGATACGCCGGTCGCACATTCACTGAAAGCAAGGCAATCACATGGAACAGATCCGCATTCGCGGTGCTCGCACGCATAACCTCAAGAATATCAGTCTCGATTTGCCGCGCAACAAGCTGATCGTGATTACCGGCTTGTCCGGCTCCGGCAAATCCTCGCTGGCCTTCGATACGCTGTACGCAGAAGGCCAGCGCCGCTACGTCGAGTCGCTGTCGGCCTACGCGCGCCAGTTCCTGCAGCTGATGGAAAAGCCGGACGTCGACCTGATCGAGGGGCTATCTCCCGCCATCTCCATCGAACAGAAGGCGACCTCGCACAATCCCCGCTCGACCGTGGGCACCGTGACGGAAATCCACGATTATCTGCGCCTGCTGTATGCGCGCGTGGGCACGCCGTACTGCCCCGACCACCCGGAAAACGCGCTGGCGGCCCAGTCCGTGTCGCAAATGGTCGATGCCGTGCTGGCCATGCCGGAAGACACCAAGCTGATGATACTCGCGCCCGTCGTTGCCAACCGCAAGGGCGAACACGTGGACCTGTTCGAGCAGATGCAGGCGCAGGGCTTCGTGCGCTTTCGCGTGCAGAGCGGCACGCATGCGGCCAAGATCTATGAAGTCGATGACCTCCCGAAATTAAAGAAAACGGAAAAACACACGATCGACGTCGTCATCGACCGGGTGAAAGTGAACCAGGACATCAAGCAGCGCCTGGCGGAAAGTTTCGAGACGGCCCTGCGCCTGGCCGACGGCCGCGCCATCGCCTATGAAATGGATACCGCCCAGGAACACGTGTACTCCAACAAGTTCGCCTGCAATGTGTGCGGCTATTCCCTGCAGGAACTGGAACCGCGTCTGTTCTCGTTCAACAACCCCATGGGCGCCTGCCCCGAGTGCGACGGCCTGGGACACATAGAATTCTTTGACCCGAAACGCATCGTCGCGTTCCCGAACCTGTCGCTGGCCTCGGGCGCCGTCAAGGGCTGGGACCGCCGCAACCAGTTTTATTTCCAGATGCTCACGAACTTGGCCGCCTTTTACGAATTCGACCTCGACACGCCGTTCGAGCAGCTGGACCTGAATTCCCAGCAAGCCGTGCTGTACGGCTCCGGCAAGCAAGTCATTCCCTTCAGCTATGTGAACGAACGGGGCCGCACCGTCATCAAGGAACACACCTTCGAAGGCGTGGTCAACAATCTGCAGCGCCGCTACCGCGAAACGGATTCGATGGCCGTCAAGGAAGAACTGGCCAAGTTCATCAATGAAAAATGCTGTCCCTCCTGCGATGGCGCACGCCTGCGCGTGGAGGCGCGCTTCGTCAAGGTGGGCACGGGCAAGCAGCAGCGCGCCATCTATGAAGTGGCGGAAAAACCGCTGCGCGAGACGCTGGAATTCTTTGAAAAGCTGAAGCTGACGGGCGCCAAGAAGGAAATCGCCGACCGCGTCGTCAAGGAAATCATTTCGCGCCTGAAATTCCTCAACAACGTGGGCCTCGACTACCTGTCGCTGGACCGCAGCGCCGACACGCTGTCCGGCGGCGAAGCACAGCGCATCCGCCTGGCATCGCAAATCGGCTCCGGTTTGACGGGCGTCATGTATGTGCTCGATGAACCGTCTATCGGCTTGCACCAGCGCGATAATGACCGCCTGATCGAAACGTTAAAACACTTGCGCGACATCGGCAACAGCGTGCTGGTGGTCGAGCACGATGAAGACGCCATCCGCACGGCCGACTACATCGTCGACATGGGTATCGGTGCGGGCGTGCATGGCGGTGAAATCATCGCCGAAGGCACCCTGCAAGACATCCTGAAAAACAAGAAATCGCTGACGGCGCAGTACCTGAACGGCAAGCTGAAGATCGCCGTGCCGGCCAAGCGCCACGCCAGCAATCCGGAAAAGCAGCTGGTGATCACGGGCGCGACGGGCAACAACCTGAAAAAAGTGTCGCTGAGCTTGCCGGTGGGCCTGATGACGTGCGTGACGGGCGTGTCCGGCTCGGGCAAGTCGTCGCTCGTCAACGATACCCTGTATCCGGCCCTGTCGCGCCATCTGTACGGTTCGCAGACGGAACCGGCGCCGCACGATTCGATCAGCGGCCTGGAACACTTCGACAAGGTCATTTCCGTCGACCAGGCGCCGATCGGCCGCACGCCGCGCTCGAACCCCGCCACCTACACGGGCTTGTTTACGCCCATCCGCGACCTGTTCTCCACCGTGCCGACGGCCAAGGAACGGGGCTACAGCGCGGGCCGCTTCTCGTTCAACGTGAAGGGCGGACGCTGCGAAGCGTGCCAGGGCGATGGCGTGATCAAGGTCGAGATGCATTTCCTGCCCGACGTCTACGTGCCATGCGACGTGTGCCACGGCAAGCGCTACAACCGCGAAACGCTGGAAGTGCAATACAAGGGCAAGAACATCACGGAAGTGCTGGGCATGACGGTGGAGGAAGCGCATGAATTCTTCAAACCGGTCCCCTTGATCGCGCGCAAGCTGCAAACCCTGCTCGACGTGGGCCTGGGCTACATCAAGCTGGGCCAGAGCGCCACCACCCTGTCTGGCGGCGAGGCGCAGCGCGTGAAACTGTCGCTGGAACTGTCCAAGCGCGACACGGGCCGCACCCTGTACATCCTCGATGAACCGACGACGGGCCTGCACTTCCACGACATCGACTTGCTGCTGAAAGTCATCCACCGCCTGCGCGACCAGGGCAACACCCTCGTCATCATCGAGCACAACCTGGACGTCATCAAGACGGCCGACTGGATCGTCGACCTGGGCCCCGAGGGCGGCGCGGGCGGCGGACAAATCATCGCCACGGGCACGCCGGAAGACGTGGCTATCAATCCAGCCAGCGTGACGGGTAAATATCTGGGGCCGCTGCTGAAGCAGTAAGTTCCAATTTCCCCCACGATCCCCCGGCCAGTTGTCTTGCCCGGGGGATTTTTCTATGGGAAACTATCTTGCTCGGCAATCAAGCCATTTCTTCGAGAGAGACCATGTCAACCCGACCATCGTCATGTACCTGGACCCGCTGCGTGGCGCTGACGTGTTTGCTGCTGCCGGGCGCTGCACTGGCCTGTTCCTGCATGGAGGATGAGCGAGGAAAATTCCTGCATGTATCAGAGGCAACAAGCACCAGTTCCGCCACCATCAGCTTGCCTGCCAATGCGCGCGGTGTCCTGTTTCTCCCTGAAACCTATCCCGACTACGTGCTCAGAGATGAAGGAAGGTATAGCATAGTCAGGCAACCCATCGCCCTGTCCACGAAGAATTTTCGTATCCAGGAGCGTGGTGTGGGTCGAAAACTGACACCGGTCGTGGTACGGCTGCGCGTGGAAAAGCAAATGGGGCAACAACTGCAAGGCTATTACCTGGCGAGCCCGGAAATGCAGCAATGCACCGGACAGAAAAACGCTTCCCTGCCGATATGCCGCAGCTTGAACGCCGCGACCGAGGATTGGAGCGAACCGGAGCAACAACGAACTGGCGACAAGATCAAGCGCTTCGCCCTGCAGCAAGGCTTGCGCGACATCAGCGAAGAAGTCGATGCAGCCTACGGCTTGTATCGGATCGAGGCCCGCGAGGGCTTCAAGCCCGGCAAACAATATGATATTGAATACCACGACGGCGCACGGCGCCTGAAACTTGCATTGCGTATGGAATCGCTACCGTTGAGCCTGAACCAGCCCGCCCCGTTTGCGATCCATCCGCAGGGGCCACCGGGGCGTGAAGTCCTGCCCATGGCGAGCAACGACGGCAGCTGCGGCAGGCGGATCAAGGTAGCAACCCAGCCATTGCGCCTGGCACTGCCGCCGTCCTACGAGCGGCATGCCTCACTGCTCTTATATTTCATGCAACAAAAATTGCAGCAGGCAGATCAACAACACATGGCGGCGACAGGACAATTTACTCCATTTCATTATTGGCCGGCCCTGTGCACCAGTATTGCCTACGGTGGCAGCTTTCATGGCGAAGGACGCGAACTGGCGATCGGTGATTGCCAGTCGCCCGCGCCACGCCAGGTGAAAGCGTTTGCCGGCGTGCTGGAAGTAGAGGACCGCCTGCACGAAACGACGTTACTGCCGGTATCCTTTCCGGCAGCAAAACCTGGCCAATGCCCGAAAGTGAAAGATGACGCAAATCTGCGCTACTTTGTGCCGGCCATGTTTCGCTGAACCCAGAAAGCCACAAAAAAAACGGCGCGGATTGCTCATGCAATCCGCGCCGTTTCTCTTTTTGCCAGCACGCCAGTCGTTGCCAGCGTGTTTCTCCCCCCACTACAACTCTCCCCACCTGACAAGCTGCTGCGCGGCGCGCTACGCTGGTCAGGTACTGCTTGACGCTAACTTACTTATGCACTCAGCCTCTGCCGCTTTTCCAGCGCAGCCTTGTTGCCTGCCAATTCTTGCGGCAGATGACGGAAGACGTGGCCATCAATCCGGCCAGCGTGACGGGTAAATACCTGGGAGCGCTGCTGAAGCAATAAACAACACGTCCCGCCACATCCCCCGGTCCAGAATCTTGCCCGGCGGATTTTTCTATGGGAAACTGTTTTCCCGGCCCTGCGGCCATTTCATCCCGAGGGCCGTTTGTCGATCGCATCATCGCTTGTAACATTGGCGCGCCAAGGCATCGCTCTGGCATTGGCTGGCGCCGCACTGCCCGCATGGGCCTGTTCTTGCCCGCTAGACGAACCTGGGCAATTCCTGCACCTGGCGCCGGCCAAGGGCAAACGTCCGCCGTCCGTCACCTTGCCCGCCAATGCCCGCGGCATCCTGTTTCTTCCCGGGCAGTATCCCGATACGCTGGCCAGCGATGAGGACGGCTATTCCATCGTCGCTCCGCCGGTCCCCCTCTCCGCAACGCGCTTCCAACTCCGGGAACGCGGCACGGGCCGCAAGCTGACTCCGGTACTGGTGCGGCTGCATGTGGAAAAGCAGATGGGCTCGCAAGATAAGGGCAGCTTTCTGGCCAATACCGGAATGCAGCAATGCGCAAAGCAAGAACAGCCGCTCACGCCACTCTGCAGCACTCTGGCATCGTTGACTTGGGACTGGTCGAAACAGGAACAGGACGGCCCCAGCGACAAGGTGAAGCGATTTGCCCTACAGCATGGTTTACGCGAGGTCAGTGACGAGGTCAATGCAGCCTACGGCCTGTACCGGGTCGAGGCAGGTGAAGGGTTCAAGCCTGGCAAGGTCTACGATATTGTCTATCGCGACGGCCGACGGCGCCTGACGGCCGAGCTGCGCATGGCAAAAACGCCACTGAATATGGACGGCCAGACACCGTTCACTGTAGGCGTGGACGGTGCAGCCAGGCGAGAAAAGATCCGCATGGCCCGCGGCGGTAGTTGCGACATGCTGGTGACGCTGGCCAGCCAGCCATTGCGCCTGGCGCTGCCACCGGCGTACGAGGCCTATCCAGCACTGCTGATGTACTTCATGCAGGAAAAACTGGAGCAGCGGGACCGGCAGCAATTCTCTGCGGCGGGACGTTTCACGGCATTTCGATATTGGCCCACGGTCTGCACCAAGATCGCTTATGGCAGCAGTTTCCATGGACAGGGACGCGAACTGGCGATCGGTGAATGCCAGGCGCCTGCGCCACGCCAGGTCAAGGCCTACGCGGGCGTACTGGAAGTGGAGGACAGCCTGCATGAGACGGCGCCGTTGGCCATTACCTTTCCCGCAGAAAAGCCTGGGCAATGTCCCAAAATGCTGGACCCGGTCTACCCTATTTATGTCGTGCCGGCCAAGGCCGGCTAGACGCATCGGGCACGCCATAAAAAAACGGCGCGGATTGCTCATGCAATCCGCGCCGTTTCTCCTTTTGCTAGCACCCCAGTCATTGCCGGCGTGTCATTTATCGCACGCCAGTCTTTGCCGGCGTGTTTCTCCCCCCACTACAACTCTCCCACCTGACAAGCTGCTGCGCGATGCGCTACGCTGGTCAGGTGCTGCTTGACGCTAACTTACTTATGCACTCAGCCGCTTTTCCAGCGCAGCCTTGTTGTCTGCTAATTCTTGCGGCAGATGATACGCGAGTTTTTCAAACAATTCCGTATGCAATTTCAATTCTTCCACCCACGCAGCCTTGTCGATCGAGGTGATGGTGTCGAACTGTTCTTGCGTGAATGGCAAGCCATCCCAGTTCAGGTCGCCATACTGCGGCGTCGTGCCGAACAGGTTTTCCACGCCGCCTGCCTTGCCTTCGATGCGGTCCAGCATCCACTTCAGCACGCGCATATTGTCGCCGAAGCCAGGCCAGACGAACTTGCCAGCCTCGTCCGTACGGAACCAGTTGACGCAGTAGATCTTCGGCAGGGCCGCCGGGTTGACTTTGCCTACCTTGACGCCCATGTCCAGCCAGTGCTGGAAGTAATCGCTCATGTTATAGCCGATAAACGGCAACATGGCAAATGGATCGCGGCGCACGACGCCCATCTGGCCCACGGCAGCGGCCGTCGTTTCGGACCCCATTGTGGCAGCCATGTAGACGCCTTCGACCCAGTTGCGCGCTTCGGTGACGAGCGGCACGGTGGTCGAGCGGCGGCCGCCGAAGATGAAGGCCGAGATCGGCACGCCGGCCGGATCGTCCCAAGCCGCGTCGATGACGGGGTTTTGCGTAGCAGCAACAGTGAAGCGCGCGTTCGGATGCGCGGCCTTGGTGCCGGACGCCGGCGTCCAGTCCTTGCCCTGCCAGTCGATCAGGTGGCTAGGCGCTTCCTTCGTCAAGCCTTCCCACCACACGTCGCCATCGTCCGTCAGGGCCACGTTGGTGAAGATGGTGTTGTCGCGCATGGAGGCCATGCAGTTGTAATTGGTTTTTTCGTTGGTGCCCGGCGCCACGCCGAAGTAGCCCGCTTCCGGGTTGATGGCGTACAAACGGCCGTCGGCACCCGGCTTGATCCAGGCGATATCGTCGCCGATGGTCGTCACTTTCCAGCCGTTAAAACTTGCCGGCGGGATCAACATGGCGAAGTTGGTCTTGCCGCAGGCCGACGGGAACGCTGCCGCGACGTAATGCTTCTTGCCTTCCGGCGATTCCACGCCGAGGATCAGCATGTGTTCGGCCAGCCAGCCCGGGTTGTTGTCGGCCGCTTGCGCTTCCTGGTAGCCCATGTTCGAGGCGATGCGCAGGGCGAAGCACTTCTTGCCCAGCAAGGCGTTGCCGCCGTAGCCGGAACCGAAGGACCAGATTTCGCGCGTTTCCGGGAAATGCACGATGTACTTGGTGCTGTTGCACGGCCATTTCACGTCGGCCTGGCCGGCGGCCAGCGGCGCGCCCACGCTGTGCACGCACGGCACGAAGTCGCCATCGGTGCCCAGCACGTCATAGACGGCGCGGCCCATGCGGGTCATGATCTTCATGTTGACGGCGACATACGGCGAATCGGACAGTTCCACGCCGATGTGCGCGATCGGCGAGCCCAGCGGGCCCATCGAGAAGGGCACGACGTACATGGTGCGGCCGCGCATGCAGCCGTCGAACAGGCCGTTCAGGGTGTGGCGCATTTCGCCCGGGTCGGTCCAGTTGTTCGTCGGGCCGGCCGCTTCTTTCGTTGCCGAGCAGATATACGTGCGGTCTTCGACGCGGGCCACGTCGCTCGGGTCGGAGCAGGCCAGGTAGGAATTCGGGCGCTTTTCCGCGTTGAGCTTTTTCATGGTGCCGCTGGCAACCATCTCCGCGCACAGGCGCTCGTACTCTTCCTGCGAGCCGTCGCACCAGTAGATGCGGTCCGGCTTGGTCAGCGCGGCAATGTCGGCCACCCAGTTGATCAGTTTCTGTTGTTTAATATAAGCTGGGACGTTGAGTGCGGCGACGCCACCCATGACGGGCTGATTCATATTACCTCCAATACCAATAAAAGAAATTCTGGTCGTTCCGGCAAGACAGGCAGCATCGTTGAGAGGTGGCTGCGGTCCACGGCCAGCGGCAATCATCACGCTGGCAGGACTCTGGTGTCGTGTCCGCCGCGGCGTTCGCGCCGGCGGCATTTCATCTGGAGCATGCTCCCAGGTTGCAGGAACAGTGTGCGCTTTATTTGCACTTCGTTCAGCAGGAAGTGTCAAAAGTGCCGGCGATTGTACACCCGCAAAACAGCTATTCTCGCAAAAATGTAGGAGAATAGCTTGACTAATGTAGTAGGCTATTCAGCATTTGCCGTATCCTGTTATTTCCCTACCAAATCTTCATTAAAATCGGCCATCTACCATGAAAATTGCCATACTCGATGATTACCAGGATGCCGTGCGCAACCTCGACTGTTTCACATTGCTCGATGGACATGAGGTCAAAGTGTTCAGCAATACGGCGCGGGGCCTGGGCCAGCTGGCCATCCGCCTGGCGCCGTTCGACGCACTGGTGCTGATCCGCGAACGCAGCAGCTTTAACCGGGCGTTGCTGTCGAAATTGCCAAATCTGAAACTTCTTTCGCAGACAGGCAAGGTCAGCGGGCACATCGACGTGGCGGCCGCCACGGAACTGGGCATCGCCATCGCGGAAGGCGTCGGCTCGCCGACGGCACCGGCCGAGCTGACATGGGCGCTGATCATGGCGGCGCAGCGCAAGATCGTGCCGTATGCGCAACATTTACAGGAAGGGCTGTGGCAGACGTCGTCGCTGGAGCCGGCCCGCAACACCTTGGGCACGGTGTTGAAAGGGCGCACCCTGGCGATCTGGGGCTATGGCAAGATCGGCCAATTGATCGCCGGCTACGGCCGCGCCTTCGGCATGAACATCCTCGTGTGGGGCAGCGAAGCGAGCCGCGCGGCGGCCGTGGCGGCCGGCGACACGGCGGCGGCATCGCGCGTAGCGTTCTTCGAGCAGGCAGATGTGCTGAGCCTGCACCTGCGCCTGTCCGACAAGACACGGGGCCTGGTGACGGCCGAGGACCTGGCGCGCATGCGGCCGGGCGCCCTGTTCGTCAACACCAGCCGCGCCGAACTGGTGCAGGAAGGGGCGCTGGAAGCGGCGCTGCAGGCGGGGCGTCCGGGCGCGGCCGCGCTGGACGTGTTCATGGAGGAACCGTTGCCGCCCACCTCGCCGCTGTTGCTGTTGCCGAACGTGCTGGCCACGCCACACCTGGGCTACGTCGAGCGTGACAGCTATGAACTGTATTTCCGCTACGCCCTGCAAAACATCGTCGATTTCGAGCGGGGGCAATGCACGCGCCTGCTCAATCCCGAGGTGCTGGCGCATGCGCGGCAAGGCGCTCAGGAGCGCTGAAAGCCCTTGATCAGGTCGGGTTCGCCCGTGATGCGGATGGCGGGCGCGGGCAGCACGTGCCGGCCGCGCCACAGGCCGGCCCAGCCGGGCGGCCAGGCGATGGCGGGCCCGCCGTACGGCGCCACGCCGGCGCGCACGGCGACCACGGGCACGGGCGGCATGTCGGGCAAGGGTTCGCCCTCGTTGCCCTGCATGTCCAGGCTGTACATATAGTCGGGCAGCAGCGCATCGCAGACGCGGCCAAACCACTCGGTGTGGTCGTCGTCGCGCCCCAGCGCCTGCGCCAGCCCCTGCGGGTCGAAACGGGCCAGCGCGTCGATCAGCTCGCCGGTGGAAGCGCCGGGCGAGTCGCCCCAGCCCATCACGGGATTGACGTTGTAGTCGGCGCCCGAGCCATACCAGCCTTCGCGCCAGGGCCGCTGCATCCAGTCGCGCGGCCCCGTGAACAGATGCCAGCGCCAGTGCAGGCCCGACGGTTTCGGCCAGGAATACAGATACAGCTTTTGGTAGCCCGCCTGGTGCAGTTCGCGCACCATGGCCATCAGGCGCGCGTGCGGCATGCGGTCGGGCGGCGCGCGGCGAAACAGGATCGCCTCGCCATCGGCGAACTGCACGTCGTCCGTGGACAGGTTCAGGTCCAGGGTGCGCGCCTCGCTGCCGAAACGGGCCGCGATCCAGCCCGTCAGCAGATTGACGGACGTGATCACCCCGTAACCGCGGTGGCGGTGAAAAATGACGGTGCCGGGAGCGAGCGCTTTCATACGGGAATGTCGGGCCGGTGGGCGAACAAAGAAACTAGTGTACTCACAGATGGCAGAATTTTCCAGACGCGGATCGCATCGGGTCCGCCATTCACGCAATTGTGCCAATCCACGATATCATGCCCGTCATTCTCCACTGACATCGTGACCACATCATGACTTTGCGCATACTCGCCACCGGCGGCACCTTCGACAAACACTACAACGAATTGAACGGCACCCTGGGCTTTTCCGACAGTCATTTGCCGGCCGCCATCGCCCGTGCACGCATGACGGCACCCGTGGCGCTGGAGCAATTGCCGCTGCTCGACTCGCTCGACATGCAGGACGGCGACCGCCAGCGCGTGCTGGCCTCGTGCCGCGCGGCGCAGGAAAAAGCCATCGTCATCATCCACGGCACCGACACCATGCGCGAAACGGCGCAAGTGCTGGGCGCGGCCAACCTGCAGCAGACGGTGATCCTGACGGGCGCCATGATCCCCTACGAAATCGACAATTCCGACGCCCTGTTCAACCTGGGCTTCGCCTGCGGCGTGGCGCAAACCTTGCCGGCCGGCGTGTACGTGGCCATGAATGGCCAGATCTTTGCCTGGGACAATGTGCAGAAGAACCGCGCCGCCGGCGTATTCCAGCCGCTGTAAAGGCCGTCAGAATGCAATTGCGCTGCGGCAATGTCGCAGCGCTACAACAGAAGAGCGCGGCAATATTTATAGAAAGATCAAGAATCCGGCGCTTAATTTCCATGTGGAAATTATAAAAGTAAAAAAACAATATATTTGTTCATAATTGCAATTTTTTCCTGCGCTTCAATGCTATATTTGACTCATCGACCAACCCCACCTGGGATTCCATCATGACCATGCGCAAACCGGCTGTACCACTGTTCCAACTGGGCGCCATTGCCGCCGCGTTTGCCCTGAGCGGCGCTGCCCACGCAACGACCGACCTGACAAATGAATACACGGTCACGGCCACGACCACCGCTGCCGGCGCGAATACGTGGACCTTCGATTACAGCGTCCTGAACAATAATCAGGGCATCGGCGGCCAGACCGGCCTCGACGGCTTCACGATTTTCGTTCCCGTGTCCGCTACCCTGGTCGCCTCCACCGCGCCCGCCCCCTTCAACGGAGCACCCGGCTTCTGGTCGCAAGGCAGCAGCAGCCAGCTGGACCTGGGCGGCAACGGCTCGCAAAACCTGGTCGCGCCCGCAGGCTATGCCGCCTACACCTGGTGGGGCCAGAACACGCAATCCGTGTACACCCCGGGTTCGACCGCCAACTTCAGCATTACCTTGAGCAATGTTGCCGTCGGTAGCAATACGGTCGGTGTCAGCACCTACTTCGGCTACGGCGCCGCTACTGCCCAATCTGCCAGCAACCAGTATGGCAATTACTCTACCTTTACCGGTACTTTCGCTTCACCGGTGGCCGCAGTGCCTGAACCGGAAACATACGCCATGCTGCTGGCCGGCCTCGGCCTGGTCGGCTTCATGGCCCGCCGCAGAAAGTCAGGCAAGCACGCCGCCTGATTTCCACTCTGTAGCACCTCGACAAGCCCGCGTTCAGCGGGCTTTTTTTTACATTTTTTTACGTCGCACAAATTCTGCACGGCCACTCTTTGCGGCAAATTATTATTGGTAAAACATGAAATTGCCAACATAATAATTTTATGTTGTAAAAAAACACCAGTAATCATTTTTAAAAACGATGATTTTTAGAAATTAAAAATCGTCATTTGACAATTAAAATAAATATTCTTCAGTATCTTCAATTTATTGCCAAATACGACACGGTTGTCGTCCATTTTTTCTTGCTGAGACGACATAATGTTTGCCTCGACAAGTAAAAAGTGCATTTATAACAATATTGCGCTAAGTAGTCTTCCACCTCCCCCAGACGTGGTCCCGCCTACCGTACACAGCTCCGCACGTCATTTATCCGATGGCGATGCTGATGCTCGTGTACCGCTTGTCGTTATTAAAACTACTACGGAGTAATTGTTACAATGGCATTCAAAGAAAAAATTGGCGTGCGTAGCGTGCGCCTGGCCCTGACCGTACTGGCAGGCAGCGTCTTGTTCTCTGGCCAATCCATGGCAGAAGAAGCAATTCAAAAAGTGGAAATTACCGGTTCCAGCATCAAGCGTATCGCTGTGGAAGGCGCATTGCCTGTGCAACGCCTGACGCAAGAAGCCATCGCCCGCACGGGCGCCAATACCGTGGCTGACCTGGTACAAAGCCTGCCAGCCATGCAAGGTTTCACCATCGGCGCCGTTGCTGCCGGTTCCAACTCGGGTGGCCGCACCAGCGCGTCGATCCATGACATCGGCGAAAGCTACACCCTGGTCCTGCTGAACGGCCGCCGCATCGCGCCACAAGGCTCGGGCACCTCCGTCAACCTGAACGCCATTCCGATGAGCGCGGTTGAACGTGTCGAGATCCTGACCGACGGCGCTTCGGCCCTGTACGGCTCGGACGCCATTGCCGGCGTCATCAACTTCATCCTGAAGAAAAACGTCCAAGGCGGCACCCTGGAAGCCACCTACGGCGGTCCGGAAGACAAGGGCGGCAACGCCTGGAACACCAACGTGACCTACGGCTTCGGCGACCTGGACGAAGACCGCTTCAACGTGCTGGTATCGTACCGCCACGACGAGCAATCGAAACTGAAGGCAACGGACCGCTCGTTCGCCCGTTCGTCGTACATTCCTGTCAGCTACGGCGGCAAGAACTACATCTATGACCGCACCAGCCCGTCGACAGCACCTGGCAACGCCACCGTCGCCTTCAAGAACAGCACCGCCAACCCGCAACTGCAGTTCAACCCCTTCCTGGCGGCCAACGGCAATTGCGGCCCGACCAACTACGTCACGGCCACCAACGCTGCGGTATGCGGCTTCGATGGCGGCTCGACCGTTGAAATCGTTCCGGAATCGAAACGCGACAGCCTGTTCTCGCGCGGTACCTACAAACTGACGGAAAACCTGAATGCGTTTGCCGAAGTTGCCCTGTCGCGCTACGACCTGACGGCACGTATCGCCGCCAACCCGGTGCCGATCAGCATCGCCAAGGATAGCGCGCTGTACAACCAGTACGTACGCCCAGGCCTGACGCAAGCACAGCATGACGATGTGAAAACCGTCACCGCCAACTACCGCATGGTCGACTGGGGCACCCGCGCCAGCAACACCATCACCGACACCAAGCATTTCGTCGTCGGCGTGGAAGGCGAAGTGGGCGACTGGAACGTGGAATCGGCCCTGACCTGGTCGCAAAACGCGATCGACGAGCGCTATGTGGGCGGCTATGCCAAGAACGCCGAGTTCAAGGCCATGCAAAACAACCCATTGTTCAACCCGTTCGTACCGGCTGGCAACGCTTCGCCAGCACTGCAGAACCTGATCAACAATTCGCAATTCAACGGTTCGATCCGCACGGCATCGACCACCATGCGCGGTATCGATGCGCACGGTTCGCGTGAACTGTTCACCCTGCCAGGCGGCAAGGCCAATATCGGTATCGGCGGCGACTACCGCGAATACAAATATGAGCAAACGCCATCGAACGGCGCGACCAGCGACACGATCTACAACTACAACACGGCTGCACGCTACGATCTGAGCCGCGAAACCTACGGCGTCTTCGCCGAGTTGCTGGCACCGATCACCAAAACCGTGGAAGTTAGCCTGGCCGGCCGTTACGACACCATCACCAAGATCGACAATGGTGTTGTGAACAAGACCATCGGCAAGGACCAGAGCGCCAGCACCTACAAAGTGACGGCACGCTGGCAGCCAGTGCAGCAAGTACTGCTGCGCGGTTCCTACGGCACGGGCTTCAAGGCACCGAGCATGCTGGACATCGGCCAGCCCCTGGTTAACAACGGCTTCACGGCCAAACCATGGGATTGCCCATTCCCAGGCAGCGATCTGTGCCGCGGCAAAGCCCAGCAGTACAACCAGTTGGCAGGCGGTAACGAAAACCTGAAACCGGAAAAATCGAAGCAGTACACCGTTGGTTTCCGTATCGAACCTAGCTCGGCATTCTCGTTCGGCGCCGACCTGTGGGACGTGAAGATCACCGACGCGGTTTCGGCAGTGAGCGAAACCCAGGCGTTCGGCAACCCGACGCTGTACAAAGACCTGTTCGGCACCTACACCGAGCCATCGACCGGCAATACCTACTTTGCGTTCAAGTCGCTGTCGATGAACATCGGCCAGACGCATAACCGTGGTATCGACTGGGACATGACGGGTCGCCACCGCTTTGACTTCGGTAACTTCACGGCCAACCTGAGCGGCACCCACATGCTCAAGGCTGACTACACCGTGCCAGGCACCAAGAATCAGTGGACGACCAACATGAACTACTTCGGCATCACCGATGCCGTCACGTTCCGTAACTTGATCAAGCTGAACATGAGCCTGGAATCGGGCAAACTGACCAGCACCATGGTTGTCAGCTATCGCAACGGCTACACCGATGCAGCCGCGTCGGTACTGAACGTCGATACCAAGAAACTGGAAACGATCCGCCTGCAAGTGCCGTCGTACACCACCGTCGACCTGCAAGGCCGCTATGCCTTCAGCTCGGCGCTGACCCTGCGCGCTGGCATCAAGAACCTGTTTGACCGTGAACCGCCGCTGTCGCTGCGCGCTTCGTCGGGCCACCAGGTCGGCTTCGATCCACGCTACGCAGATCCAATGATGCGTTCGGTTTACTTCACCGGCAGCTACAAGTTCTAATTTGACGTCATAAATTAGCTTGTCCTGAAAGCGCCTTGCACTTCACCGTGCAAGGCGCTTTTTTTCTGCCTCTCGCCAGGCGGTAGGCGAAAAAAAAGGAGCCGAAGCTCCTTTTTCGTACCGATATGACTACGTTTACGCAGTCGCTTCGCCGCCCAGCGCTTCCACCACGTCGGCCATCAGCTTGCTCAGCTCGCCCGTCATCAGCATCAGGTCGCCGTCGAAACGCTCTTCGTCGTTCTTCGTGCTCGATTCCGTTTCCTTGATCACGTCCAGCGGCTTGACGCTCTTGATGGCCAGCGACTCCGTCAGCACGAAGGAAATTTTATCGTTCCACGTCATGGCCAGGCGCGTGCACTGCTTGCCGGCCGCGATGTGGCGGCGCACGTCGTCCGCTTCCAGGGTGTGGCGCACGTAGCGCACGGTGGCCTTGCTCTCGCCCGTGGCGCGCAATTCCGTGTCCATGTCGACCGTGAAGCCGGCCGGCGCGTCGTCCGCCTGCAGCCACTCCGTCATCACCGCCACGGGCGAGCGCTGCACGCGCAGGCTTTCCAGCGGCAGCTTGTCCACGGCTTTCAACAGCAGCTTGATGACTTCATCGGCTTTCGCAGGGCTGGCCGCATCGATCACCAGCCAGCCATTGACGGGGTCGATCCACGTCCAGACGTTGCTGCGGATACTGAAGGCGCGCGGCAGCAGCTCGTCGGCCACGCGCTCCTTCAATTCCTTCATGGCTTTCTTGCCGGGCGCAAAGCCTTGCGCTTCTTCCATCTCGGCCGCGCGGGCCTTGGCCACCTGGTTGATGACGGTGGCTGGCAGCAATTTCTTTTCCGTGCCCAGCAGGATCAGCATCTGCTTGTTGACCACGTGGACCAGGCCGCCGTTCGGGCGTGGCGTATCCCAGCCCTGGCGCATCAGATCCATGCTGGTCGCCGGCGTAAATTTGTTCGAGGACAAGGCCTCTTCCAGTTGTTCTGGCGTGTAAGCCCACGGTGCGGGCAGGCGGTAAATCTGAAGATTCTTGAACCACATAGTTTTTGTCTTCCGTTTGTTTCAGTAGTGCCAGGGGAACGCCATTCTACACTTTCGACATGCAATTGCCGTCAAAAGCGCGCTCTGGCGCGGTGTGTGTCTTGCAAGGGGTGAAGCTACAGGGCGGGGAACAGCTCCGCCTGGGCCGGTGGCTGCCGCGTGACGACGGCCGGGTCGGACAAGGTCGAGATGCGCACGCCCAGCAGGCGGATTTTTTTCTCGAACGGCACGCGACGCAGGCAGTCGCGGCTGGCGCGCAGGATGGCGGCCGCATCCGCCGTGGCGCTGGGCAGGGTGACGTCGCGCGTGACGGTGCTGAAATCCTCGAAGCGCAACTTGATGCCCACCGTGCGCCCCGCCAGCGACTGTTTATCCAGGTCGCCCGCCACGCGCGTGCACAGGCTTTCCAGCTTTTCCGACAGGGTGGCGCGGTCGCGCACCACCTGCAAGTCGCGCTCGAACGTCGTTTCGCGGCTGACGGACTTGGTTTCCCGGCTCGTCTGCACGGGACGCTCGTCAATGCCCAGCGCCGCCTGGCGCAGCCAGCCCGTGTACAGGTCGCCGAACTGCGTGCGCAGCATGGCCGGGTCGGCTTGCGCCAGTTCGCCGATGGTGATGATGCCCAAGGCTTCCAGCTTGGCCGTCGCCTTCGGGCCGATGCCGTTGATCTTTTTGGCCGGCAAGGGCCACACGCGCGTGGCGATATCCTCGGGCGACAAAATGGTCAGGCCGTCCGGCTTTTCCAGGTCGGAACAGATTTTCGCCAGCAATTTGTTGGGCGCCAGGCCGATCGAGCACGACAGGCCCGTCGCCTCGAACACGGCCGCCTTCAGGCGCGCCGCCATGGCCGGCGCCTGCTCGCCGTGTTCCGTCAGGTCGACATAGATCTCGTCGATGCCGACGTTCTGGATGATGGGGCACAGATGGGCCACGGCTTGCTTGAAGCGGGCCGAATACTCGCGGTACGCCTCGAAATCGGCGGGCAGCAAGATGCTGTCCGGCGCCAGTTTCGCCGCCTTCATGATGCCCATGGCGGAAAACACGCCGAAGGCGCGCGCCGCGTAGGTGGACGTGGTGACGACGCCGCGTCCCACGTAGTCGCGCATGCGCGCAAACTGCCGCGTGCCGTCCATCTGCAGCACGGGCTGCTGCAGGCGGCCGCCGCCGATGACGACGGCTTCGCCGCGCAATTCCGGATATTTCAGCAGCTCCACCGAGGCAAAAAAGGCATCCATGTCCAGGTGCGCAATCCAGCGGCGCGCTTCAGTGGGGGTAGGGGCAGATGGAGTCAAAAACACCTCGCGGCGGGTCGGCTTGCCTGGATTGGGCAAGATACTGTGCATGCATACAGTATTACCGGAAATGCGCCCGGATGCAAGGTGAAACGCATGGGCTGCCGTGATGGGACACGGCGGTTGCTTTTCTCAATAGCAAGATTACAATCCTGACACAACTATTCAAAGGAGTTGCCTTGTCTACAGCACATCATGCCTTGCGCCGCCTGGCCGTCTGCTCATCCATCCTGCCGGCCCTGCTGCTGCCCACGCTGGCGCCATCCGCGCTGGCCGCCGACGCCGCCACCACCCTCGCCACCGCGCCCGTCGCGCCGGTGGCCGCCAGGACCGCCTGGCAGGAAACCCGCCATGGCACGGTCGTCACGGACGACTACCGCTGGCTGCAAAAAAAGACCGATCCTGCCGTGATCGACTACCTGAATGCGGAAAACGCCTACACGGCGGCCGTCACGGCCCCGATCCAGCCGCTGGCCGACAAGCTGACTGCGGAAATCAAGGGCCGCATGCAGGAAGTGGACCTGTCCGTGCCTGTGCGCATAGGCAACTTTTACTATTACACGCGCACGGAAGCGGGCAAGCAGTACCCGCTCAACTGCCGCCGCCCCGTCGGCGCGAACGGCGCCTATGATGCCGGCGCCGCCGAGGAAATCCTGCTGGACCAGAACCAGCTGGCCGACGGCCACAAGTTCTTTGCCGTGCGCGCCTTCAGCGTCAGCCCGAACGAGCAGCTGCTGGCCTACACCACCGACACGACGGGTTTCCGCCAGTACGAGCTGCATGTCAAGGATCTGAAGACGGGCAAGCTGCTCGCCGATGCCATGCCGCGCGTCACGTCGCTTGCCTGGGCGGCGGACAACGCCACCCTGATGCTGGCCCAGGAAGACGCCACCACCAAGCGCTCGGACCGCCTGTTCCGCCTGGCCCTGGGCGGCACGCCGCAACAGGTGTACCACGAGCCGGTGGAGCAGTTCGCCATCAACGTGGGCCGCACGCAGGACAAGCGCTTCTTCGTGCTCACCTCGGGCAGCACGGATACGAGCGAAGTGCTGCTGTTGCCGACCAGTACGCCCGAAGGCAGTTTCCGCAGCGTGCTGCCGCGCGAAAAAGGCCACCGCTACAGCGTCGAGCACCGCGACGGCCTGCTGTACATCGTCACCAACAAGGACGCGAAGAATTTCCGCATCGTCAGCGCACCCCTGTCCACGCCCCAGCCGAAGCACTGGAAGAGCGTCGTGCCGCACAACAAGGATGCCGTCATCCAGTCCATCGATCTCTTCCAGGGCTACCTGGTGGTGATGGAAAAGACGCGCGCCCTGAACCGCGCGCGCATCTTTGATTTTGCGCACAAGAACTGGAAAACCGTGCAGTTCGACGATGCCGTCTACCTGGCCACGGCGGCCGGCACACCGGAGTATTCCGCCACGCAATTTCGCATGTCCTACCAGTCGCCCGTCACGCCGCCCACCGTCATCGACGTCAACATGCAAGATGGCAAGCGCACGGTGCTGAAACAGCAGGAAATCGTCGGCGGCTTCGACGGCAGCCGCTACACGACGCAGCGCCTGTGGGTGAAGGCGCGCGACGGCGTGCAGGTGCCGCTGTGGGTCGTCTACAAGAAAGGCGTCAAGCTGGACGGCTCCGCGCCGCTGCTGCTGTACTCGTATGGCTCGTACGGCATCTCGACGGAAGCGAGCTTTGGCCTGGCCCGCCTGAGCCTGCTGGACCGGGGCGTCATCTATGCCCAGGCGCACATCCGCGGCGGCACGGACATGGGCGAAGCGTGGCATGAAGACGGCATGCTGATGAAGAAGAAAAACACCTTCAATGACTTCATCGACAGCGCCGACTACCTGGTGCGCGAAAAATGGACGAGCCCGAACCGCCTCATCATCCAGGGCGGCAGCGCCGGCGGCCTGCTGATGGGCGCCGTCGTCAACATGCGTCCCGAGCTGTTTCACGCCGTGCACGCGGCCGTGCCCTTCGTCGACGTGATGAATACCATGATGGACGCCAGCCTGCCGCTGACGACGGGCGAATACCTGGAATGGGGCGACCCGAACCAGAAGGCGGCCTACGACTACATGCTCAGCTACTCGCCCTACGACAACATTGCGCGCAAGAATTATCCTGCCATGCTGGTGACGACGGGCCTCAACGACAGCCAGGTCATGTACTGGGAACCGGCGAAATATGTGGCCAAGCTGCGCGCCTACAAGACGGACAGCAATCCCCTGCTGCTGAAAACGAATATGGGCGCCGGCCACGGCGGCGCCTCGGGCCGCTACAACGCCATCGCCGAGAATGCCTTCAATCTGGCGTGGATGTTGTCGCAGTGGAATATCACGGAATAGGCGTCCGAAGACACCCCAGGGCAGCGTGACCGTGCCTCGCCCTGGCCTTTTTGCAGACGCTCCCGACCGCGTTCAGGCAATAATGTGAAAAAAGCGCTTGCAGAAGGATTTTTCCCGTCCTATAATAGCGCCTCTTCCAGACGTGGTGACAAACGTCGGGATGGTTTTCTGAGACAAGCAATGGGTGCTTAGCTCAGTTGGTAGAGCGGCGCCCTTACAAGGCGTAGGTCGGGAGTTCGAGCCTCTCAGCACCCACCAAATCAGAAAACTGTCCAGTGCTTCATGGATCAGCAATACAGATCATACGAGCTTGGAGTGGTAGTTCAGTTGGTTAGAATACCGGCCTGTCACGTCGGGGGTCGCGGGTTCGAGTCCCGTCCGCTCCGCCAATAAAGGTTCTCTGAACCGAAGGGCTTTTCCCATTTCAGCGTCGAAAAACACGTCGCCCCTCCCCCGCATGAACATTTTTGCGCTTTTCAGCAAAAAAACCGCTTTTATCGCCAAGAATAGTTGCACAAGCGGCAGAGCGCCCCCTATAATAGTGCCTCTTCCAGACGTGGTGACAAACGTCGGGATAGTTTTCTGGGTATGCGGGTGCTTAGCTCAGTTGGTAGAGCGGCGCCCTTACAAGGCGTAGGTCGGGAGTTCGAGCCTCTCAGCACCCACCA
>NZ_RFSK01000141.1 GCF_009923995.1 Janthinobacterium sp.
ACAGGTTTTAATCATGGCATCGAGGAGAGTGTGAGGGATTAAGATCGTCTCGCTGGATGTGTGAGCGAGCGGGGCCTTGAAGAGTCGGTAGGCATTGGAGCAGACAAGTGAGTTTTGTCCGCCGATGAGAGCTGTCCCGTTGGCGTAAAAACGAACATCGTCCATTTCACCGAATTGCATTGCACGCTTGAAAATGGCGAGCGACGAACGGAGGATCTCCGTCCCGATTGGAGCGAGATGATTAGGCGAATGGACACCTAGGGAATCACATCGGTAGGCATCGAGTTTTTTTGCCTGGGTGGAATCAATCAGAGTGGAGTTTTGAGGGTCAAAATTGACGTTTTGAACACGGACGTTTTTATTTTCGATGCACACACGGCCGTTGATATCCCGGAACACTCTGGACGATTTTTTGATGATTTTATTCAGCATTGGACACCTCAAAACAAAACAGGATGGACGATCACAGTCTCACCCGTTTTGAGCTTAATTTTTGCCGATTTTTCGTCGATCTCTATCACATGATCGATATCGTCGTTGAGTTTTCCCGTCGGCCATGAGTGATATCCCTGATACCACTCCTCACTGAGAGTCAGTGTCTGATCATCGGTGAGAGGCTGTCCGTTTTGGTCGACACCCTCAGAGATGCAAAATCCGGCGACGAACGACCAGACGATATCTCCGATGGGCTCAACACATACGGGCCGGGTGTAGCCTCCTCTCACGTCGCATCCATTATGAGACTGGATGAAAATCAATTCAGGATCAGAAAAATCATCCTGATACAAAAATGAGATCTGGAGTGTCTGGTCAAGATCGTTTTCTTCATTATAGGTGTTAATCGTCTCAATTTTGAGTCCGAGTTTTTCGGCGTACGCGTCTAGGCATCCGAGCCAACAGTGATCCTGAGTTTTGGCAAAACGGAGAAATTTTTGTGTCTCGGATCGTCGGTATCTGTAGGCATCGGAGAGAAAATGGGGAGTGGAGATCGTCGCTGAGATCTCGTTTTTGTAGACAGAGAGGCTCACCGGAATTTTTGGGAGTGTTTTTTCGTAGTGGTATCCGTATGCCATCCCGGAATCGCAAATGTGAGATCCGGTGTTTTGGCGACAGAGTTTTGCGAAAAAATCATTTGCTCTCATTGGACACCTCCCATTCAATCCGTCCGAACGGACGGCCATTTCGTTCGGTTAATTCGATGGCAAAATCGTGAAATGCGATGTCGGAAAACGAGCGGACGCGGGTTGTTTTATGGATGATTCCGTTTTCTTTTAGGAGCCTCAGGACGGCTTGGTGGCTCTCCGGAATTTTTCCGGTGAGTGAATAGCGGGACACGTCGTTAACGTCCCATCCATCACGGGCATTGCCCCAGACGTCCCAGTAATTCACGAAAATTATTAGGTTCATTGGACACCTCACTGATTTTTAGGGTCATTGACGTAGCGAGAGAAACACTCTTCATAGCCGGACAAAAACTCAAAATCGGAACACTCGCCATTAGCGTTTTCGTAGCGCCTCGCCATTCGGAGCGCGTAGCGGTGAGCCATGAGGGAATTGAAGGGCCAGAGCGATTGATCCTCTGATGCCTGGATTAAGAGGACACGTTTTATTTGAGCGCGGGTGAGAGAGAGATCGTCCAGGCATGTGATCGGACGTCCTCGGATATCGTCGGCGATTTTTTTGAGATTGATTTTCATTGGACACCTCCTCAATTTTGTCGGTAGACGAAATGCAAAACGC
>NZ_RFSK01000142.1 GCF_009923995.1 Janthinobacterium sp.
CCGCCCACCCGCACGCACAAGACGCGGTCCGGTGGATTGCATCTGATTTTCCTAGTTCCGGAAGGTGTGGAAATCCGCAATAGCGCCAGCCGTATTGCACCGGGTGTCGATGTGCGGGGGGAGGGCGGCTACGTCATTGTCCCTCCGTCGCCTGGCTACAGCCTTGCCGACCCGACAGACCCGGCAGAAATGCCGCGCTGGCTGATCCGGGCATGCACACCGCCAGAACGCGAACAGCGCCCCGTGGCCCCGCCGCAGCCGCCGCGAGAGCATGGCGGGTCGCGCTATGGCCTGGCCGCCTTGGCTGACGAGTGCAACGCCATCCGCCGCGCGCCGTTCGGGCAGCAGGAAACGACCCTGAATGCCGGAGCCTTGAAGATCGGCGCGTTGGTGGCTGGTGGCGAGATCGAGGAAGGCGTGGCGCTGGGAGAACTCCTTGCCGCCGGCCGGTCCATGGGGTCGGAGAGCGGGCGCGAGGCGTGGCAGCCGGACGAGATCGAGAACAAGGTCCGGCGCGCGTTCAAAGACGGCCACAACCGCCCCAGGAAGGCGCCTGAGCGGCCCGAGGAACACGCCCCACCCGATCTGCCCCCGGACTATTGGGACGCCCTGGGCCTCGATCCTGAGCTATTCCGTGGCGAAGAAGACGCGCCCGAGATCGTCCCCGTCGAGGAAGGCATCAAGTCCGGTCAGCTTCTGCCATTTTTCACCTATGCCGATGCCTCCGCCCGGCTGGACGTGGACGATTTTGTAGAGGGTTTGCTTACCTCTCGGTCCATGGCGGTCGTCTATGGCGAGAGCAACAGCGGGAAAACCTTTTTTGTCACTGACCTGGCCTTGCACATCGCCGCCAGCCGTCCATGGCGCGGCCGAGAGATTGACGGTGGCCTGGTGATCTATCTGGCGCTGGAAGGCTCCCTTGGCATCCGCAACCGGATCACCGCATGGAAAGAGTCGTCCGGCCTGGCGGATTACGATCTGCCATTCATCGTGGTTCCCGTGTCGGTCAATCTCTTGGACCCGAACGCTGACGCAGCCGCCGTCATTGCGACCGTCCGGGCCGTCGCCGCACAGTTCAATGTCCCGCCGAGGCTGATCGTCATTGACACACTTAGCCGGGCTATGGCTGGCGGCAACGAGAACGCGCCCGAGGACATGACGGCGCTTATCGGGACCGGCGACACCATCCGCGAACAGACCGGCTCTTGCCTGCTTTGGATTCACCACTCCGGCAAAGACACAGCCCGAGGCGCGCGCGGGCATTCATCCCTTCGCGCCGCCACTGATACAGAAATAGAAATCACCGTTGACGGTCAGGCACGCATGGCCCGCGTTACCAAACAACGCGATTTGGACGGCGCTGGGGAGTTTCCTTTTGTCCTCAAAGTCGTGGAACTCGGCACCAACCGGCGCGGCAAGGCGGTCACATCCTGCATCGTAGAGGATGGCGCACCGTCGGTTCCGGGTGGAACAAGGAACGTCACAGGACACGCTAAACGGGCATTGGAAGTCCTATCCGATCTTATCAATGCGTCCGGTGGGACTGGATACACCGGCACAC
>NZ_RFSK01000143.1 GCF_009923995.1 Janthinobacterium sp.
CATATTTCAAGGGATGAGTCTCAGGATTACCTTTCAATTCAAATTCAATTCTTGGCAGCAAACACGTTTCTGAAGAGGGCTGTTGACCTGTTCGCAGAAGTTCTCCAAGATATCAAGAGCAGCAGAGACTGTGTACCAGGAGCTAGCTATCAGAAATTTAAAGCTTTTGCCCCACTGATTTGGGTAGCGAATAGCCTCTTCGACATGCCGCTTGAAGAAGAAATATTTAGCACGAGAAGTTTGGATAAGTATCTGGAAGCAATTAGATTTAAATTCCCGGAACTTAATAACCAAAGCACCTACCAAGATGAACTCTGCAACGAGCTACTGGAGGCGAGAGCAGCGGGCATGCATGCACTTAAAATCAGGAAATCAGCTTATATGAAATGGCGCCGGAAGAAAGAACCAATAGGTCGGTAATTTTCGATGGAATTCCGGATGCCATGAGATTTCGATTCCCGGAACTTAACAGCGAAAGCACTTAGAGTGCTGGCTTTATATGATTTACTCTCCACCTAAACCGTAGCCGGTTTAGGTGGAGTTTTTTCTTGAATCTCTGCCAAGGCAGGTTCTCTAGTTGGAGTCACAGGTGTCAAAAGGTTAATAACATCGCCTGCGCCCCACCACCTTATGGCGCTCTTTGAAACTTGGCACTTAAAGGCCGGATAGATAGTGGCCTCTCAGATCACCTTGGAGCACCAACCTACTTTTTTCAAAAAAAAATATAAATGAACACACTACACAGGTCTCCATCAACAAAGAGACCCTATGAATACAGAGCTCCACGCAAAAGTTGCAGGCACTGCACTTAGTAAACAAATTACTCTTCCAAACCTAGTCAGAGAGATTTATATCTCTTTGTATGCAAATGCTCTGGCATCCAAAGCAAGCAAGCACGCAGCTTCAGCCTACATCGACGGCAGTGAAACAGATTTGGGGGCAAGTACCCTCTTGAAAACTTCAAGCTTGCTATTGAAGACAGAGTCAGATTTTCAGGTTGACGATGCGAACACCTTGCAGCAGTTCAGTGAGCTCATTCAGCGCAAAGTGCTGGACTTCTTTGAAACCAACGGGTGGGCTGAACTTTTTGGCTGCACTCCTTTGGAAATAGAACTCGCGAATTGCCGTGATATTGCTCTTCATGAGTGCCGCTTCATCATCGGGCAAGCTGGTGATACAGATGAAAACCATCTCTTTATGACTGAGGTGGCTAAAGAAGCTATCTCAACCGGAAGGCCTGAAGCACTGCGCGGAATTTGGTCTCAATTCTTGTCAGCAAAGATGTTTCTGTTGAGGGCAGTTGAACTGTTCGCAGAAACTCTTCAAAGCATTGGGAACAGCAAAGAGACTAATAAATATGAAAACCTTCGGAAATATCGAGCCTTTGAACCCCTGCTTTGGGTAGCGGATAGCTTATTCGACACATTGCCTGAAGAAGAAATCAATAGCTTGGAGAGTTTGGATATTTATTTTGATGTGATACGGGCTGAATTCCCGCTA
>NZ_RFSK01000144.1 GCF_009923995.1 Janthinobacterium sp.
GCCGCCCACCACGGCGGGGTGCACCATGGGGCGCGCCCACATGGCGCCCATGGCCCGCATGCCGGCGCGCTGTGCGTGCGACAGCAGGGCCAGGCGGCCGGCTTTTTCTTTGGCGCCGGCTTCGCCTTCGGCCAAGGGGTGCACGCCGGTGTCCAGCAAGGCCAGGCGCTCTACCCGCTCGGGGGCGAGGCGCATCACCTCCAGGGCCACGCGCCCGCCCATGCTGTGGCCGGCCAGGGCAAAAGTGGCGGGGGCCGCCTCCAGCACCTGCTGCGCCATGGCGGTGAGCGAGTCGGTCAGGCCCCAGTCCATCACCATGCAGTGGTGGGTGGCGGACAAGGCCTGCACCTGCGGCGCCCAGACAGCGGCGTCGCACATCAGGCCGGGGAGCAATACGAGGTTTTTGGTAGTCAAATCAGGCTCCAGCGCCCGCGGAATATGCGCGAGCAGCTATCAAAAACATAGTGAACTCATGAAAGCGCCAGGGCAAAAAGCGCTGCAGCTCACACTGTAGCGGCTGGCAAGGCGATTTCAATCGCCAAGCCCGGCTGGGCATTGCGCACCGCGAAGCTGCCGCCATGCGCCTGCGCCACCAGGCGGCACAGGTACAGGCCCAGCCCCACGCCGCCGCCTTCGCGGGTGCGGGCGGCATCAGGCCGGAAGAAGGGCTGACCGAGGTTGGGGAGCTGGTTTTCCTCCACACCAGTGCCGAAATCGCGCACCGTGATCGACAACTGCCCGTCCGTCCAATGCACGGTGATTTGTGGTGCCGCGGATGCGCCCGCGCTGTGGCGCAAGGCGTTGTCCAGCAGGTTGCGCACCAGCAGGCGGATGCGGGTCGGGTCCAGCTGCAGACGGGGCAAGGCGGGGGGCACATGCATGTCGATGGCAGGGCCGGCATCAGTTTCCGCGGAGTGGGCGGTTTGCAGCTCGCAGACCACGTCTTCCACCAATGCGCGCACGTCTACCGCCTCGCGGTGGAGCGCGGCATGCGGACTGGCCAGGCGCTCGCTTTCCAGCAAGTCGGTGACCAGGTCGCGCATGAGGGCCAGATCGCGCAGAAGTGCATCGCGACCGGGCTGCACGTCGGCCGTTTCAGGCAGCAGCTCGGTATTCAGCCGGGCTCGGGTGAGCGGGCTGCGCAGCTCGTGGCTGATGGCCAGCAGCAGGGTACGCTTGGCCTCTAGCATCTGGTGGATGTCCGCGCCCATGGTGTTGATGGTGGCGGCCAGCTCACCCAGCTCGTCCGGGTGGTGAGAGCGGCGCACGGGAATAGCCTGTGCAAAGTCGCCCGCGCCAAAACGCAGGGCGCCAGCGCGGATGTCGTCCAACGGGCGCAGCATGCGGCGTACTCGCACATAAGCCAGCGTGGTGAGCACCAACAGGCTGAACAGCGTGACCCAGCCGATGAAGCGGGGGCGGTCATGCCAGGCCTGCACACTCACCCCGAACTGAATGCGGTGGCCATCTGCCGTGGTGCGCACATAGAAGCGGGGGCTC
>NZ_RFSK01000145.1 GCF_009923995.1 Janthinobacterium sp.
TGGCGCTGGCCGATGCCCGCGCCCGCGTGCCCGATCTGGCGGTCTTTGACCATGACCCTGTAGCGGACCTCAACTTGCTCGGCTGGCTCGCCGATGGGTGTGAGCGTTATACGCCTGCTTGCATGTTAGACCCGCCGCAAGGGTTATTGCTCGACATTACGGGGTGCGAGCATGTGTTTGGTGATGCGGCGCGGCTGGCGAAGGATGTGTATGCGCGGTTGAGCGGTCATGGCCTCAGTTGCCGAATTGCCTTGGGCGGCACCCCCGACAGCGCGCAGGCCAAGGCGAGATATGCGGCGCGCACCATTTCCGACGTGCCTGTGGAGGCGCTGGATGGCGGTGACAAGGTGCACAAGGCGCTTCGCCGGGCTGGCTTAAGAAGCATTGGTGATCTGGCTGTCCGCCCGCGTAAACCGCTGGCGGCGCGCTTTGGCAAGGCGGTTGTGGTGCGGCTGGCGCGCCTGTTGGAAGAGGAAGACCCGCGCATCACCCCGCGCCGTAGCCTGCCCATCATCCATGTTACGCAGAATTTTGCCGAACCGATTTCGCGCACCAATGATGTGTTGGCGACTATCGAAATGTTGGCAGGCGGCGCGGCGCTTCAGTTGCAAGAACGCGGGCAGGGCGGGCGACGGTTCGAAATATGTCTATTCCGCAGCGATGGCCATGTCGCGCGGCTGGCGGTGGATACCGGCACGCCAACGCGCGACGCTGCCCTGCTCATGCGCTTGATACGGGAGCGTATCGACGCGCTGTCCGACCCGCTTGACCCCGGCTTTGGCTATGACCTCATCCGGTTGGAAGTCCCGCTTGCTGAGGTGCTGGCCAATGTTCAGGTCGGGCTGGAGACAAAAATCGATGCAGATGCGGCTGCGGCCGCGCTCATCGACCGGCTCAGCGTTCGGTTGGGGGCAGAGCGTGTGCGGCAATTCCACGCGCGGCAAAGCCACATCCCCGAACGCGCAGCGCTTGAGCGTGTCGCGCAATCTGACGTTGCAAAAGCGGACTGGCCAAAAGCGGACTGGCCAAAGCCTGTGCCGGGCGAACCGGCGATGCGGCCTTTTCGCCTGTTTGAAACCCCGCAGCCGATTGAGGTCACCGCCGGATTTCCAGAGGGCGAGCCGCGCAGCTTTCGCTGGCGGCGGCACGTGCACCGCGTCACGCGGGTGGAGGGTCCTGAACGCATCAGCCCGGAATGGTGGCGACACCCGCGCGGCTATGCGCCGGGCAATGGCAGCCTGACGCGCGATTATTACCGTGTTGAGGACAATGAGGGGCGCCGTTTTTGGCTGTTCCGGCGCGGGCTTTATGATGAAATTGAACGGCCGCTTTGGTATCTCCACGGCATTTTTGCATGAGCTATGCCGAGCTTGCCTGCACCAGCAGCTATTCTTTCTTGCGCGGCGCATCGCCGCCATC
>NZ_RFSK01000146.1 GCF_009923995.1 Janthinobacterium sp.
CGATCAGCGGCTCTGCCTCCAAGAGGCTCAGCCCATGGGCGTGCACAGCTCCACCAAAAAGCCGTTGATATCAGCCACATAAGCAATCGTTTGGCCCCAAGGCATCACCTCCAGGGGGCGCATGGGCGTGGCCCCGGCAGCCACGGCGCGCTCCAGCGCAGCGGCCACATCGGGCGTGCACATTGCAATCTCAAAGCAGGGCGCCGTGGGGCTGGCCGCCTGCGGGTTCTTGCCCAGCTGCTGCATCAGGCGGTGGGCTGAAAACGCCAGCGCGGTGCTGCCTGTTTCCAGCTCGCCGTAGTCGCCACTCTCATGCAGAAAGCGGGTGGTCAGGCCAAAGGCCGCCTCGTAGAACTTGAGCGTGGCGGATACGTCGGGGACGTAGAGGATGGTGTAGCCGAGTTGCATGGGGGCTCTTTCTTGGGGTTGCAAGGCTCGCAGAATACGCTGTCGAAATCCGATAAGACAGTCCAAGGCATTCCCAAAACAATGTCCTCGCGCTGCCCGTGACCGTATCAGGGCCCCATTCCATGAAAAATAGCTTTCAAAATCTATTCATGTAACTGGCTTAATATTTGATTTAAATAGGTTTTTGCAGAAATAAATCTATTCATATAATCATTCATGCCCGCCACCCCAGACCTCTCCGCCAGCATCCTGCAAGCCCTGCGCCGCCAGGGTGGTGCGCTCAGCAGCGCCGAGCTGCAAACCGCGCTGGGGGTGAGCCAGCCCACCGTCTCGCGCGCGCTGGCTCCGCTCATCCAGGCGGGCGAGGTGCAAAAGGTGGGCGCCGCCCGCAAGCAACGCTATGTGCTGCCGCGCACCGTGCGCGACGTGGGGCGCAGCGTGCCCATCATGCGCATCAACGCGCACGGCCAGCCCAGCCCGTTCGGGCGCATGGTGCCCCTGGCCAGCGGCGCGGTGTGGGTGGACGAAGAAGACGGCCTCTCCAAGCGCTTTGACGGCCTGCCGTGGTTTCTGGACGACATGCGCCCCCAGGGCTTCATGGGCCGCACCTTCGCGAGCGCCCACCCCGAGCTGCAACTGGGCAACGACCCCCGCTACTGGAGCGACGACGACGTGCTGCGCGCCCTGGCCCTGTGTGGTGACGACCTGCCCGGCAACCTGGTGGTGGGCGAGGCCGCGTTTGCGCGCTTTCACACCCTGCCGCAGCGTGCCCGCCGCGCCGCATCGCCAGCCGACTATCCGTCCCTGGCCGACGCGGCCATGCAAGGCAGCATGGGCGGCTCGTCCGCCGGGGGCGAGCAGCCCAAGTTCTGCGCCATCACAGGCGACCGCCATGTGCTGGTCAAGTTCTCCCCCGCGGGCGACGCCCCCACCGACCAACGCACCCGCGACCTGCTGGTCTGCGAACACCT
>NZ_RFSK01000147.1 GCF_009923995.1 Janthinobacterium sp.
TGATGACATTGATTTGACTCCCTCGGAAGGCATGGTCGAGGCGGCCAAGTCTGCCTTGCGGGTTCGTGCCGAAAAGCCAGCCAGCGAGCGTGGCATGACACAGGTGGGAATTGCTAGGGCTAGGGACATTATCGGGCGCAAACGGCTTTCTCCTAGAACTTGGAGGCGTATTTACAGCTTCTTGTCACGGCATGAGGTGGACAAAAAAGGTTCCACATGGAACGAAAAGGGCAAGGGATGGCAAGCCTACAACGGATGGGGCGGGGATGCAGGGCTAAAGAGAGCCGAGAAAATTGTTGGACAACTGGACAAATTGCGGAGCAAATAACAAATGAATCCGCTTTGCTACAATTCAAAGCGCATGAATCTTGATGATTGTGGTACTGGTGCTGGTGGGTTTAAAGAGGGAAATACTTGTGCAAAAAGATCTGGAGAAATCGGAACAAGAGATATATCTGAAAAACAATCAAGTCTAATAAGCAATCTGGAAAAAAAACTAAGAGAACCAAGAGAAAAAGAGCAATTATATGCTATATCTGGACAAGGAAATTTAATTTTATCTCAAGAAGGAAGTAAAAATAAAATAGTCTTGCAACAAGAACATGTGGATATGATGAAAAAAGACGGGGAAACAATTCTTACGCATAATCATCCAATGAGCACAAGTCTTTCATATGCAGATATTGTTTTAGCGTCAAATGCAAATTTAAAAGAAGTGAGAGCAGTTGCACAAAAAAAAACATATCTTGCGTCAAGACCCTCAAATGGATGGCCTGATCCAAAAGAAATAATTCAAAAATTTACTTCTGCCAATCAAGAAATATTTAAAATTTTACAACCAAGAGTTATTGAGGACACAAAAAATAAAGATGAATTTGAAAAATTTAAAATTGCAAAAAATTATTCTATACTTCACTCTGAAATTTTAGCGTCTGCTGTTGCAAACATTTTAAAAATACCATATAAATCAGAAGAACATAAATGAGCATTATTATAGATCCAGAAGACTCAATCCCAGACTATACCAATTCAGATTGGATTGAAAAAATGAACAAGGAAACAAGCAACTCAATGCTTGAGTCAAAAAAAACATTCTGTCCATTGCCGACACAGGACATCAAAACCAATCTAGCCAATCGGCAAAAGGCTATTGATGTAGCACACTACGGCCCAGCCAATCCCAAGGAGCCTAATGAGGAATACTGGACGGCGAAGGCTAAAATCTTCGGTGGTTCGGTCAAAGAAGCCAAGACGATGCGT